>JBCNNW010000001.1:0-190701 GCA_039594205.1 Pseudescherichia sp.
CGCAGTTTTCTTCGCTTTTTTATCGGCTTTTACCGGTACAGCGGATTCAACCTGCGCAGGCGCAGCTTCACCCTCTCTGTACTCACGACCGTAGTAGGTATCCAGCAGGATCTGTTTCAGCTCGGCAATCAGCGGATAGCGTGGGTTAGCACCGGTACACTGGTCATCGAAGGCATCTTCAGACAGCTTGTCAACGTGTGCCAGGAAGTCGGCTTCCTGCACGCCTGCTTCACGGATAGATTTCGGAATACCCAGCTCGGCTTTCAGGCTGTCCAGCCAGGCCAGCAGCTTCTCAATCTTCGCAGCGGTGCGATCGCCTGGTGCGCTAAGCCCCAGGTGGTCGGCGATCTCTGCGTAGCGGCGGCGAGCCTGCGGACGATCGTACTGGCTGAAAGCGGTCTGTTTGGTTGGGTTATCATTGGCGTTATAGCGGATAACGTTGCCAATCAGCAGGGCGTTTGCCAGGCCGTGCGGAATATGGAACTGTGAGCCAAGCTTGTGCGCCATAGAGTGGCATACCCCAAGGAAGGCGTTAGCAAACGCAATACCGGCGATGGTGGCTGCACCGTGCACGCGTTCGCGGGCAACCGGGTTTTTGGAACCTTCGTGGTAGGACGCTGGCAGATACTCTTTCAGCAGCTTAAGCGCCTGCAGGGCTTGCCCATCGGAGAACTCAGAGGCCAGCACCGAGACATAGGCTTCCAGGGCGTGGGTTACCGCATCCAGCCCGCCAAAGGCGCACAGGGATTTCGGCATATCCATGACCAGGTTAGCATCGACAATCGCCATATCCGGGGTCAGCGCGTAGTCAGCCAGCGGGTATTTCTGACCGGTGGCATCATCGGTTACTACGGCAAACGGCGTAACTTCAGAACCGGTACCGGAGGTAGTGGTGACAGCAATCATTTTTGCTTTCACACCCATTTTCGGGAACTTATAGATACGTTTACGGATATCCATAAAGCGCAGCGCCAGCTCTTCGAAGTGGGTTTCCGGATGCTCATACATGACCCACATGATTTTCGCGGCATCCATCGGGGAGCCGCCGCCAAGGGCGATGATCACGTCAGGCTTGAAGGAGTTCGCCAGCTCAGCTCCCTTACGGACGACGGTCAGGGTGGGATCCGCTTCAACTTCAAAGAACACTTCTGTCTCAACGCCGGCCGCTTTCAGCACGGAGGTGATCTGGTCCGCATAGCCATTGTTGAACAGGAAGCGGTCGGTAACGATCAGCGCGCGTTTGTGACCATCGGTAATCACTTCGTCCAGCGCGATTGGCAGAGAGCCACGGCGGAAGTAGATTGATTTCGGAAGTTTATGCCACAACATGTTTTCAGCTCGCTTAGCAACGGTTTTCTTGTTGATCAGGTGCTTCGGACCGACGTTTTCAGAGATGGAGTTACCACCCCAGGAGCCGCAGCCCAGGGTCAGGGATGGGGCGAGCTTGAAGTTATACAGATCGCCGATACCACCCTGTGAGGCAGGGGTGTTAATCAGAATACGGGCGGTCTTCATCTTCTCGCCGAAGAAGGCGACGCGTTCCGGCTGGTTGTCCTGGTCAGTATAGAGACAGGAGGTGTGACCGATCCCGCCCATGGCAACCAGTTTTTCAGCCTTAGCGACGGCATCTTCGAAATCTTTTGCACGGTACATGGCCAGCGTCGGAGAGAGTTTTTCGTGAGCAAACGGCTCGCTCTCATCCACATTGGTGACTTCGCCAATCAGGATTTTGGTGCTGGCCGGTACGGTGAAGCCTGCCAGTTCAGCAATTTTAACCGCCGGCTGGCCAACGATGGCCGCATTCAGCGCCCCGTTTTTCAGGATGATATCCTGAACGGCTTTCAGCTCCTGGCCCTGCAGCATGTAGCCGCCGTGGCTGGCGAAGCGTTCACGTACGCTGTCATAAACGGAGTCAACGACTACCACGGACTGCTCGGAGGCACAGATCACGCCGTTATCAAAGGTTTTGGACATCAGTACAGAGGCAACCGCACGTTTGATATCTGCGGTTTCATCAATAACTACCGGTGTGTTACCTGCACCAACGCCGATAGCGGGTTTACCAGAGCTGTAAGCCGCTTTCACCATACCCGGACCACCGGTTGCGAGGATCAGGTTAATATCCGGATGGTGCATCAGTGCGTTAGAAAGCTCGACTGAGGGTTGGTCAATCCAGCCAATCAGATCTTTTGGTGCGCCTGCTGCGATTGCGGCCTGCAGAACGATATCGGCTGCTTTATTAGTAGCATCTTTAGCACGCGGGTGTGGAGAGAAGATAATCGCGTTGCGCGTCTTAAGGCTAATGAGCGATTTAAAGATTGCAGTGGAGGTCGGGTTAGTAGTTGGAACGATACCGCAAATAATGCCGATAGGTTCAGCGATAGTGATAGTACCAAACGTGTCATCGGTAGAGAGAACACCGCAGGTCTTCTCGTCTTTATAGGCATTGTAAATATATTCAGAAGCAAAGTGGTTTTTTATCACCTTATCTTCCACAATACCCATACCGGATTCAGCGACGGCCAGCTTAGCGAGGGGAATTCGCGCGTCAGCGGCGGCCAGAGCAGCGGCACGGAAGATTTTATCAACTTGTTCTTGAGAAAAGTTGGCATATTCACGCTGGGCTTTTTTCACGCGTTCAACGAGTGCGTTGAGTTCAGCGACGTTAGTAACGGCCATAATGATCTCCTGATAATGTTAAAACTCTTTTAGTAAATCAGTTGCTCAACGGATCAACAGAACAGTATAGTAAGAGCCGTTGCTGCCTGCATTACTTCTTCAATAACAATAACTTATTAGAGATTGCTGCACCCATGATTTACTAAAAGAGCCTCGCCTCAGCATCATACCGTTTGATACTTTTATCTCCCTGGCGGCATAGACAAGGTTACTCACTTCTGAGTAGTAATTACGTGATCCAGATCAAGAACAGTCCAAGCTGACACCTTTCAGCAGAGGCTTTTTTAGCGCTTTGTATCAAATGTTAATAATTTCATAGGTTCAGTAGATATAATTCAGCATACTTTCTACAATTAAATAACATAACGCTTTCGTCACGTTTTTCAGAATAATTCTGGTGAAGTATGCTGAAAATAAACGTATATTTAGCATGGTTTTTTTAGGGCGATAATTTTGCTTTCTGCGTTGATTGCCAGCGGAGCTTACCGTGATCCAGACGTTGTTTGATTTTCCGACCTACCTCAAATTTTTCATTGGTCTTTTTGCCCTGGTTAACCCGGTCGGGATAATTCCTGTATTTATCAGCATGACCAGCTATCAAACGGCGGCGGCAAGAAACAAAACCAACATGACGGCCAGCGTCTCGGTAGCGATCATTCTGCTCACCTCGCTCTTTCTGGGTAGCACTATCCTGCAACTATTTGGTATCTCAATTGACTCCTTCCGCATTGCCGGAGGCATACTTGTGGTGACAATTGCAATGTCGATGATCAGCGGTAAGCTGGGCGAAGATAAGCAGAATAAACAGGAGAAGTCAGAGACGGCTATTCGTGAAAGCATTGGCGTGGTTCCGCTCGCACTGCCGCTGATGGCGGGGCCGGGAGCCATAAGTTCAACCATCGTCTGGGGGACCCGTTTTCATAGCTGGCCACACCTGCTCTGCTTTTCAATCGCCATCGCCCTGTTTGCTTGTTGCTGCTGGGGACTATTTCGCATTGCCCCCTGGCTGGTTCGTTTATTAGGACAGACAGGCATCAACGTTATTACCCGTATCATGGGGCTATTGCTGATGGCACTGGGCATTGAATTTATTGTTACCGGGATAAAAGCCATTTTTCCTGGGCTGCTGGGCTAACCCCTTTCAACGGCGCGCCATTTTTTACCATTATTAGTAAAACATATAACTAATGTTGAAAAATGGCGTAATCATAATAAATTGCGCTGGCTAGAGTTACTCTTTAATAATCAGCTGGTTACCTCACTCCTCTTGACATGTTTGCTTACATTTGCCCCTTTCTGCCTGTTATTTTACTCACATGATACTCTTGGGCTTGCTGTCCGATTATTGAAATGATATTAGTAAATTAATCGTCCCAGCAGATTAATGTGCTAGAAAATGTACACTTGTTACGTTTTTGTGTAAAAAACAATCAGTCAGGCCTTAAACAGGAGATCGAGAAAGGTAGATGCACTATGTAATTGATAATCATAGCGATATCCTATTTTCCCCTCCCGTTACACTGCGCACACGGACTCGCCGGGATAGTGTAAAAGAGAAATGCTTAACAAATTTGCAAATTGTATTGGCGAACAATAAATCCATTTGATACTTTCCAGGCCACTATTTGCACCAGAATAGATGCAGATGAGAATCATTTTCATAATTGATTCTTCTCAGGATATAGAGGCGCCTCAAACAGGGGAGGCGTTAACGAATCGACGCAAGGCTGCCGTCATGAGCAGTCAGTAATAATAAAAGTCGGTGATAGCAAGCAGTAAAACCTGACGGATGCAAAAACTCCTGCGCCGCACAGGGACCCCAGCAGGGGAATGAAACAGGCTGGCGCTAAAGCCAGTAATTATAATGAGTGGAGTACCAACACAATGTCCATCATCACAAAAAAAAGCTTGGTAGCGGCAGGGATTTTGACTGCGCTAATCGCGGGTAATGTTGCCATGGCGGCAGACGTACCTGCAGGTGTACAACTGGCAGAGAAGCAGACCCTGATCCGCAATAACGGTGCCGAGCCGCAGTCGCTCGATCCGAACAAGATTGAAGGGGTACCAGAATCCAACGTCAGCCGCGATCTCTTTGAAGGTCTGCTGATTACCTCTCCGGTCGACGGCCACCCCGTACCAGGCGTCGCCGAATCCTGGGATAATAAAGATTTCAAAGTCTGGACCTTCCACCTGCGTAAAGATGCCAAGTGGTCCAACGGCGAGCCTGTGACCGCCCAGGATTTCGTTTATAGCTGGCAGCGCCTGGTCGATCCGAATACCGCTTCGCCTTATGCAAGCTACCCGCAATATGGTCATATTGTAAACGTTGATGCGATCATCGACGGAAAAATGAAGCCGAGCGAGCTGGGCGTTAAGGCAATTGATGACCACACGCTGGAAGTCACCCTCAGCGAGCCGGTGCCTTACTTCTATAAGCTGCTGGTTAACCCGGCGATGTCCCCGGTCAATAAAACCGCCATCGAAAAATTTGGCGAAAAGTGGACTCAGCCAGCAAATATCGTCTCCAACGGCGCGTTTAAACTGCAGGACTGGGTGGTTAACGAACGTATTGTGATGGTGCGTAACACCAACTACTGGAATAACGGTAAAACCGTTCTCGATCAAATTACCTATCTGCCAATCTCCTCCGAAGTGACGGACGTTAACCGCTACCGCAGCGGCGAGATTGACATGACTTATAACAACCTGCCGATCGAGCTGTTCCAGAAGCTGAAAAAAGAGATCCCGCAGGAGGTGCATGTTGACCCGTATCTGTGCACCTACTACTACGAAATTAACAACCAGAAAGCACCGTTTACCGATGCCCGTATCCGTACCGCACTCAAGCTGGGCCTGGATCGCGACATCATCGCTAATAAAGTAAAAGCGCAGGGCGATCTGCCTGCCTATGGCTACACTCCGCCGTATGCCGACGGTGCGAAGCTGACCAAGCCAGAGTGGTTCGGCTGGACGCAGGAAAAACGTAACGAAGAGGCGAAAAAACTGCTGGCTGAAGCAGGCTACACCAAAGACAAGCCGCTGACCTTTAATCTGCTGTACAACACCTCCGATCTGCACAAGAAGCTGGCTATTGCTGCCGCCTCAATCTGGCAGAAAAACCTTGGCGTTAACGTTAAGCTGGTGAACCAGGAGTGGAAAACCTTCCTCGACACGCGTCATCAGGGTAACTTCGACGTAGCGCGTGCTGGCTGGTGTGCAGACTATAACGAACCGACTTCATTCCTGAATACCATGCTCTCTGGCAGCTCCATGAACACCGCGCACTATAAGAGCGAGGCGTTTGACCGCATCATGGCCGATGCCGTGAAAGCCAGCGACGAAGCAAAACGCAGCGAGCTGTACGATCAGGCTGAGCAGCAGCTGGGCAAAGACTCGGCGATCGTGCCGGTTTACTACTACGTAAACGCACGTCTGGTGAAACCATGGGTTGGCGGTTATACCGGTAAAGACCCAATGGATAACGTCTACGGTAAAGATCTCTACGTTATCAAACATTAATGGCAATATGTGGGGCAGGGCGCAACCGTGCTAAGACGCGGCGTCGCTCTGCCCCATCGTGTCTTATTTTATCGCACTGCATACACCGGCGTTATTCCGCCACGTGTATAAGGCACAGGCCAGAAGGTACGGGCAATGTTGAAATTTATTTTACGTCGCTGTCTGGAAGCAATTCCGACGCTCCTGATTCTAATTACGATCTCCTTCTTTATGATGCGTCTTGCGCCGGGTAGTCCGTTTACCAGCGAGCGCGCGCTGCCGCCAGAAGTCATGGCCAATATCGAAGCGAAATATCACTTAAACGATCCGATCATGACCCAGTATTTCAGCTATCTGAAACAGCTGGCGCACGGCGATTTCGGGCCGTCATTCAAATATAAAGACTATTCGGTCAACGATCTGGTGGCTTCCAGCTTCCCGGTGTCGGCAAAATTAGGCGCAGCTGCCTTTTTCCTTGCCGTGGTGCTCGGCGTTGCGGCAGGCGTTATTGCGGCGCTTAACCAGAATACAAAATGGGACTATACGGTCATGGGGTTTGCGATGACCGGGGTAGTTATTCCCAGCTTCGTGGTCGCCCCGCTGCTGGTGCTTATTTTCGCTATTACGCTGAAGTGGCTGCCGGGCGGCGGCTGGAACGGCGGAGCGCCGAAGTTTATGATCCTGCCGATGGTGGCGCTCTCTCTCGCCTACATCGCCAGCATAGCGCGTATCACCCGTGGATCGATGATTGAAGTGCTGCACTCTAACTTCATCCGTACCGCTCGCGCTAAAGGCTTACCTCTGCGTCGTATCATTATGCGGCACGCCCTGAAGCCTGCGTTGCTGCCGGTTCTCTCCTATATGGGCCCTGCGTTTGTCGGCATCATCACTGGCTCGATGGTTATCGAAACTATCTACGGTCTGCCGGGTATCGGCCAGCTGTTTGTTAACGGTGCGCTGAACCGCGACTACTCGCTGGTGCTGAGCCTGACCATTCTGGTCGGCACGCTGACCATTCTGTTTAACGCGATCGTGGACGTGCTCTATGCCGTTATCGATCCGAAAATCCGTTACTAACGCTGGGGTACGCCATGATGTTAAGTAAGAAAAACAGCGAGGCGCTGGAAAACTTCAGTGAGAAACTGGAAGTCGAGGGGCGCAGCCTGTGGCAGGACGCGCGCCGCCGCTTTATGCACAACCGCGCGGCGGTAACCAGCCTTGCGGTGCTGGTCCTGATTGCGCTGTTCGTCGCCTTTGCCCCGCTGCTGTCGCAGTTTACCTATTTCGATACCGACTGGGGCATGATGTCCAACGCGCCGGATATGGCCTCCGGGCACTACTTCGGCACTGACTCCTCGGGCCGCGACCTGCTGGTGCGCGTCGCCATTGGTGGCCGTATCTCTCTGATGGTTGGCATTGCCGCCGCGCTGGTGGCAGTTATTGTCGGCACGCTCTACGGTTCACTCTCCGGCTACCTCGGCGGCAAAGTCGACTCGGTAATGATGCGTCTGCTGGAGATACTCAACTCCTTCCCGTTCATGTTCTTTGTGATCCTGCTGGTGACCTTTTTCGGCCAAAATATTCTGCTGATCTTTGTCGCTATCGGCATGGTATCCTGGCTCGACATGGCGCGTATCGTGCGCGGCCAGACCCTGAGCCTGAAGCGCAAAGAGTTTATCGAAGCGGCACAGGTCGGCGGCGTTTCAACGGCCAGCATCGTGGTACGCCACATCGTGCCGAACGTACTGGGCGTGGTGGTGGTCTATGCCTCGCTGCTGGTACCAAGCATGATCCTGTTTGAATCCTTCCTGAGCTTCCTTGGTCTCGGTACCCAGGAGCCGCTCAGCAGCTGGGGCGCACTGCTTAGCGATGGCGCAAACTCGATGGAAGTCTCACCGTGGCTGCTGCTCTTCCCGGCGGTATTCCTGGTTGTCACCCTGTTCTGTTTTAACTTTATCGGCGATGGCCTGCGTGATGCCCTCGACCCGAAAGATCGTTAAGGAGTGCTGTTAATGAGCATCATTGAAACCTCAGCGTCGACGGTGGCGCAGCAGCAATCTAACGTTCTGCTGGATGTCAACGACCTGCGGGTCACCTTTAAAACGCCGGACGGAGACGTGACGGCGGTGAATGACCTGAACTTCAGCCTGAGCGCAGGGGAGACCCTCGGGATTGTGGGTGAATCCGGCTCCGGTAAATCGCAAACTGCCTTTGCGCTGATGGGCCTGCTGGCTGCCAATGGCGTCATCGGCGGCTCGGCAAAATTCAACGGCAGAGAGATCCTCAACCTGCCGGAACGTGAGCTGAACCGGCTGCGTGCCGAGCAGATCTCGATGATATTTCAGGACCCAATGACCTCGCTGAACCCGTACATGCGCGTCGGCGAGCAGCTGATGGAAGTGCTGATGCTGCACAAAGGCATGGGTAAAGCCGAAGCCTTTGAAGAGTCGGTCAAAATGCTCGATGCGGTGAAAATGCCGGAGGCGCGTAAGCGCATGCGCATGTATCCCCATGAGTTCTCCGGCGGGATGCGCCAGCGCGTGATGATCGCCATGGCGCTGCTGTGCCGTCCGAAGCTGTTGATCGCCGATGAGCCAACCACGGCGCTGGACGTGACCGTGCAGGCGCAAATCATGACCCTGCTCAACGAGCTGAAGCGCGAGTTTAATACCGCCATCATTATGATCACCCACGACCTTGGCGTCGTGGCGGCCATCTGCGACAAGGTGCTGGTGATGTATGCAGGTCGAACCATGGAGTACGGTGCGGCGCGTAACGTCTTCTACCAGCCGGCGCATCCCTACTCTATCGGCCTGTTGAATGCCGTACCGCGTCTGGATGCAGAAGGGGAGTCGCTGTTGACGATCCCGGGTAACCCGCCGAACCTGCTGCGTTTGCCGAAAGGCTGCCCGTTCCAGCCGCGCTGCCCGCACGCGATGGAAATTTGTAACACGGCTCCGCCGCTGGAGGAGTTTGCCCCGGGCCGTCTGCGCGCCTGCTTTAAGCCGGTGGAGGAGCTGGTATGACTATCCAGACCGAAGAGAGAAAAGTACTGCTCGAAATTGCCGATCTGAAAGTGCATTTCGATATCAAAGATGGCAAGCAGTGGTTCTGGCAGCCACCAAAGACCCTGAAAGCGGTGGACGGCGTGACGCTGCGCCTCTACGAAGGGGAGACCCTTGGCGTAGTAGGCGAGTCCGGCTGCGGTAAATCGACCTTTGCTCGTGCCATTATCGGCCTGGTGAAGGCTACCGACGGTAAAGTCGCCTGGCTGGGTAAGGATCTGCTGGGCATGAAGCCCGACGAGTGGCGTGACGTCCGCAGCGATATCCAGATGATTTTTCAGGATCCTCTGGCGTCTCTAAACCCGCGAATGAACATCGGCGATATTATTGCCGAGCCGCTGCGTACCTACCACCCAAACATGCCGCGTCAGGAAGTGCGCGATCGCGTTAAGGCGATGATGATGAAGGTGGGCCTGCTGCCTAACCTGATCAACCGCTATCCGCATGAGTTCTCCGGCGGTCAGTGCCAGCGTATCGGCATCGCCCGGGCGCTGATCCTTGAGCCGAAGCTGATCATCTGTGATGAGCCAGTCTCCGCGCTGGACGTGTCGATTCAGGCGCAGGTCGTGAACCTGCTGCAGAAGCTGCAGCGGGAGATGGGACTGTCGCTGATCTTTATCGCCCATGATCTGGCGGTGGTAAAACACATCTCCGATCGCGTGCTGGTGATGTATCTGGGCCATGCGGTGGAGCTGGGAACCTACGACGAGGTTTATAACAACCCGCTGCACCCCTACACCAAAGCATTGATGTCGGCCGTGCCGGTGCCCGATCCGGATCTGGAGAAGAACAAGCAGATCCAGCTGCTGGAGGGGGAGCTGCCGTCGCCGATCAACCCGCCGTCAGGCTGCGTGTTCCGTACCCGCTGTCCGATTGCTGGTCCGGAGTGTGCCCAGACGCGCCCGGTGCTGGAGGGTAGCTTCCGCCACGCCGTCTCCTGTCTGAAGGTTGATCCGTTATAAATAAAAAAGGCTGGCGCTACGCCAGCCTTTTTTTATTCACGCCACAGAATGTGACAAATCTTGTGATCTTTTTCGCGGCACAGCAGCACGCGGGCGAAGATATCGTTAATTTCACCGCCATCGGTATCCGCCAGGCCAATCACCACTTCCGAGAAGAAGTCGGGGTTGAGATCGTAATCGACATGCTCCTGCCAGTCCTCAGCAGGGTCGAACAGCTCTGCGCCGCCGCGCTCTTCAAACTGTAAATTAAAAAGAATAACGTCTGCCGGATCGAGGTTATCTACCGCCAGCTCAAGAAAAATATCGTAGGCCTGCTCAAGCGTTTCATCTTCAGTCAGGCGATTGTTCAGATCCATTTCCATAGTAACACCCTGGTTTAACCGCTGATGGGCACGTTTTACAGCAACGGACTAAAGAAGTAAAACAGTCGCTCGACGATCCGCTGCCAGAGCGGGCGTTTCAACCAGCGCTTCACGTCCAGCAGGCGGGAGCGGGAGATATAGTCATCCTGCACCGCTGCCAGATCGCCACCGAAACCGGCGTCATCAATGACCAGCGTGATTTCAAAGTTGAGCCACAGGCTGCGCATGTCGAGATTCACCGTACCGACAAGGCTCAGCTCGCCGTCGACCAGGACGCTTTTGGTATGCAGCAGGCCGCCCTCAAACTGATAAATTTTTACCCCGGCTGCCAGCAGTTCGCTGAAGAAGGCCCGGCTGGCCCAACCCACCAGCAGGGAGTCGTTCTTGCGCGGCAGAATAATGCTCACGTCCACGCCGCGCTGAGCCGCGGTACAGATGGCATGCAGCAGATCGTCACTCGGCACGAAGTAGGGCGTCGTCATGATCAGATACTCGCGCGACGCGTAGACGGCGGTCAGTAATGCCTGGTGGATCAGATCTTCCGGAAAGCCAGGACCCGAGGCAATGGTGTGGATCGTATGACCGCTGGCCTGCTCGAACGGCATGATATTGTTGTCCGGCGGCGGGGGGAGAATGCGTTTACCGGTCTCGATCTCCCAGTCGCAGGAGTAGACAACCCCCATTGAGGTGGCTACAGGCCCCTCCATGCGCGCCATCAGATCCACCCACTGGCCGACACCCGCATCCTGTTTGAAAAAGCGTGGATCGACAAGATTCATGCTGCCGGTGTAGGCGATATAGTTGTCAATCATCACCATTTTACGATGCTGGCGCAGATCCATGCGCCGCAGGAAAACACGCATCAGGTTAACCTTCAACGCCTCTACGACTTCAATACCGGCGTTGCGCATCATCGCTACCCATGGGCTGCGGAAGTAGGTAACGCTGCCTGCCGAGTCGAGCATCAAGCGGCAGTGGACGCCGCGCCGGGCCGCCGCCATCAGCGACTCGGCCACCTGGTCGGCCATTCCGCCGGGATGCCAGATGTAGAACACCATCTCGATATTGTGGCGGGCGAGCTGGATATCGCGGATCAGCGCCTGCATCACATCGTCCGAGGAGGTTAACAGCTGAAGCTGGTTACCCTTTACGCCAGCAATGCCCTGGCGGCGCTCGCAGAGCTGGAACAGCGAGGCGGCGACCGGACTGTTCTCTTCGGCAAAAATATGTTTGCAGGCTTTAAGATCGTGCAGCCACTTGGCGGTGGAGGGCCACATCGCGCGGGCGCGCTCGGCCCGCCGCTTGCCGAGATGCAGCTCGCCAAAGGAGAGGTAGGCGATAATCCCCACCAGCGGCAGAATATAGATGATCAATAGCCAGGCCATGGCCGAGGGGACGGCGCGGCGCTTCATCAGGATACGTAACGTGACCCCGGCAATCAGCAGCCAGTATCCTAAAATGACCAGCCAACTCACAACGGTGTAGAAGGTTGTCATAATTAAAAAAATCCTTTTTTGTGCGCCATACACTGAGTGTACGCATTAGCATCCATCTGGCAAATAAAAACGGCTGAGAAAGCGCTGGTGCAGCGTCGGCGAGGGTCTATAATGGAACCTTCATTATTATCAGAGTTGCTGTTATGAAGCGTAGTAGAACGGAAGTGGGGCGCTGGCGGATGCTTCGCCAGGCGAATCGTCGCAAAGCCCGCTGGCTTGAAGGCCAGTCGCGTCGTAATATGCGCATCCACTCAATCAGAAAGTGTGTGCTGAACCGCCAACGTAACGCGTTGCTGTTTGCCATCACCGTGTATTGAGATTGTCTGAGGGCACGTTCTGGTGCCCCCAGCTTTAAACTTAAAATACTTTCTTGTACGGTTTAACCGATACGTTCTGGTAAACACCCGCCGCCACGTAAGGATCGGCTTCTGCCCAGGCTTTAGCCTCCTCCAGCGACTCAAATTCAGCAATTACCGTTGAACCGCTAAAACCCGCCGCACCCGGATCGTTACTGTCTACCGCAGGCATGGGACCCGCCGTCAGCAGGCGGCCCTCATCGCTCAGCAGCTGCAGACGCGCCAGATGTGCTGGGCGTACCGAGAGGCGTTTTTCAAGTGAATGGGCAATATCTTCAGCGTAAATCACATAAAGCACGTGTAGAGTTCCTTAAATGATAAAATGACTCCGGGACGCTAACACACCTTGCAGGCCGCACGCTACCCTCATGATTTTATGCGCCCTGAAAAGCCAAAACTGGACCTGAAAATTGTCCGCAACGGCTAAAATGGGCGATAGATGGTTTGGCTTATTGAATATGATTGCTATTTGCATTTAAAATCATGGCCTGGCTTTTCAACTGAAATGATTATGACTGCAATGACCCTTGATCTACCTCGCCGCTTTCCCTGGCCGACACTGCTGTCCGTTGGTATTCATGGTGCTGTCGTGGCGGCCCTTCTCTACACGTCAGTACATCAGGTTATTGAACTGCCCGCGCCCGCGCAGCCCATTGCCGTCACCATGGTCACGCCTGCCGAGCTGGAGCCGCCGCAGGTGGTACAGCCTCCGCCTGAACCGGTAGCAGAGCCTGAACCCGAGCCGGAGCCAGAGCCGATCCCCGAGCCACCAAAAGAGGCGCCGGTAGTGATTGAGAAGCCAAAACCGAAGCCGAAACCGAAGCCAGAGAAAAAGGTCGAGAAGAGGGTTGAGCAACCGAAGCGTGAAGTGCGCCCGGTCGAGACGCGTCCGACCGCACCGCTGACCAATACCGCGCCGTCGCGGCCGCTGACCAACACCGCTCCGGCCAGCAGTAAACCCGTAGCCTCTGTGCCAGCGGGGCCGAAAGCGCTGGCGCGTAGCCAGCCGCAGTATCCAGCCCGTGCCCAGGCGCTGCGCATTGAAGGCCGCGTGCGCGTGAAGTTTGATGTCACTGCCGACGGTCGCGTAGAGAACGTGCAGATCCTCTCCGCCCAGCCGTCGAACATGTTTGAGCGTGAAGTCAAAACGGCGATGCGTAAATGGCGCTACGAAGCAGGCAAACCGGGGTCTGGCCTGGTGGTTAATATCGTCTTCCGTCTTAACGGTGGCGCATCTGTGGACTAAATCCCGCCGCGTAGCCGTAATAAAAAAGCCTCCGGACGGAGGCTTTTTTTATGCTTGCGGGGGTAGGGTGCGGGGCTTGCCTTCGCTGTCGACCGCCACATAGATAAACAGCGCCTCGGTGGCCTTGTAGCGCTGACCGATAGGCTCCGATGAGACCTTTTTCACCCACACTTCCACGTTAATGGTTACCGAGGTGTTGCCGCGTTTGATACAGCGCGCATAGCAGCACACCACGTCACCCACAGCAACCGGACGTAAAAAGGTCATGCCATCGACGCGCACGGTGACCACGCGGCCGTGGGCAATCTCTTTCGCCATAATCGCGCCGCCCATGTCCATCTGCGACATCAGCCAGCCACCGAAAATATCGCCGTTGGCATTGGTATCCGCAGGCATCGCCAGGGTACGGAGCACCAGCTCGCCCTGAGCTGCTTCGTTTACGCTGGTCATCAGGACTTATCTTCCTGCGGCAGGTGGCGGTAGATATAGATCCCGCTGAGCAAAGTAAAGATCAGCGTCAGGGCAGTTAAGCCAAACACCTTGAAGTTTACCCAGATGTTTTGCGGCAGCCAGAACGCGATATAGATGTTGGCCAGCCCGCAGAGAATGAAAAAGAGTGCCCATGCAATGTTGAGCTTTGACCATACCGTTGCCGGCAGGGCGATCTCTTTACCCAGCATGCTCTGGATCAGCGGCTTTTTCATTACCCACTGGCTAAATAGCAGCGCACCAGCGAACAGGGCGTAGATTACGGTCACTTTCCACTTAATAAATTCATCGTTATGGAAAAAGAGCGTCAGCCCGCCAAACACGGCAACAAGTACAAATGTAACCAGCGCCATCTTTTCAACTTTACGGTAGCGCAGCCAGCTGTAGACCAGCACTACAGCCGTCGCTACGATCAGCGCGGCCGTACCGGCATAGATGTCATAGAGCTTATAAAAAGCAAAAAAGACAATGAGCGGTAAAAAATCAAGAAACTGCTTCATTCTTCGATTCCGTTATAGGCGCAGCCTGCCTCTGTAGCAGGCTGCGGAATGTTAAGGGCGGATCAGCATATAGAGACGATAGAGATAAACGAGTAGCGCCGCCGAGATCAGATTGCTGAGCGTATTGGCAACGATCGCGCCCACCGTTGGTGTCAGAACCGCAAAGTTAGGGGCAAACATCAGCAGCAGCGTTTTCGCCAGCAGCCAGCCTATCACCGCCGGGGCCACCAGGCGCATATTGCTCCAGCCCATGCGCATGCTGTTACGGATCGACTGAAAGACGCCCATCTTATCCTGCACCATCATTACCGGGGCAAAGGCCAGCAGGATCGCAAGGATAACGCCCGGAACCACAATAAACATGATACCGATCTGCACCATAAAGGTGGTCAGGAAGATCAGGATAAACAGCTTTGGCAGCACCGGCGCGCTGGCCCCAATGGCCCGCAGGGCGCTAACCCGGTGGCCCGCTGAAATCAGCTGGATCATCAGCAGCATGCCGCCGGCCAGAATAGCATTGCCAAACAGCCCGGAGAAGGTAGAGGCCGCAGAGGCGCGCAGTAGCACCTGCTGCTGTTCCGGCGTCATATTCTGCACCAGTTCAAATAGCCCCGCGCTGCCAGAGAGGTTATCCCCCTCGCGGAGAATCGCGAGCTGCTCGTCGCTGGGTGAAAAAACCTGGCCAAGCATTACCGTGATAAAGGCACACAATAAGGCGATCAGCAAAATGGTGACAAACTGATTGCGAACAAAATTTCCCGTGTCACGGTAAACGGACTTCGCCGTGATAGACATGCACTCTCCTTGAGTAAACCGGTATTGATTTGCCGGCAATTGTAACCTGGTTAGCGGCGGAGTGGCAGCACTCTGCCATGTATGGAAAAGCATAGCTTTGTAAAGCGGCGTCCACTACCCAGCTCAGATTGAGCACTTTATAACCTAAATGGCTTTTTAAAATATTTTGCGGAAATTGATCTACATCAGAAATGAGGATTTTACTGATTATTAAGGAAAATTAATCCAGATCAATGAATGTTAAATTACAGGAGCAAATGTGATCTGTGCTGGATCACTTCGTACTTCAATGTAGGTATATTCACCGCGCCAGAAAAAATAACCATATCAATGGAGCGGAAAAGAATGAAAAAATTAGCGGTGGCAGCGCTGGTGTTAAGTGCATTTTCAGCTGGGACATATGCGCATGACGCGGGTGAGTTTTTTGTACGTGCCGGCTCGGCGACGGTGAGACCGACCGAAGGTTCTGACAACGTGCTGGGCAGCCTGGGCGGGTTTAACGTCAGCAACAATACCCAGCTGGGTCTGACCTTCACCTATATGGCAACGGAGAACGTCGGCATTGAGTTGCTGGCCGCTACCCCGTTCCGCCACCATGTTGGCACCGGCCCAACGGGCAACATTGCTACCGTCGAGCATCTGCCACCAACCCTGGTGGCTGAGTGGTATTTCGGTGACAGCAGCAGCAAAGTCCGCCCCTATATCGGTGCAGGGGTGAACTACACCACCTTCTTTGATGAGAAGTTCAACGATACCGGTAAAGCGGCGGGCCTCTCCGACCTGAGTCTGAGCGACTCCTGGGGGGCTGCGGGCGTTGTAGGGCTGGACTACCTGATTAACCGCGACTGGCTGATTAACGCCTCGGTTTGGTATATGGATATCGATACCGATGTGAAATTCAAGGCGGGTGGGGTGCAGCAGACCGTTGAGACGCGTCTCGACCCATGGGTATTTATGTTCTCTGCGGGCTACCGCTTCTGATCCTCACCTTCAGGTGAAAACTGGCAACGAGGCCAGTTTTCACCCTCATCAGCGATACTACCGGGTCGCCGCCTTCAGACTCTGCACAAATTCCTTAAGCTCGGTCAGCATCTTCACAGGCTTATCAAGGTTATTCTCGATAATCTTAACGATGGCAGAGCCGGAAATTGCCCCGGCTGCGCCAGCCTCCAGCGAGGTTTTAACCTGCTCGGGGGTGGAGATACCAAACCCCTGTAGCGGTGGCGCGGCATTGTACTCAGCCAGCTTCTCAACCAGATGCTGTAGCGGCAGCGCCACGCTGTTCTCTGCGCCGGTAACCCCGGCGCGGGAGAGCAGGTAGGTATAGCCGCGTCCGTATGAGGCAATCTGGCGCAGAAGATCGTCATCGGCATTCGGCGGGCAGATAAAGATCGGCGCAACGTTATGGCGCATCGCCGCCTGACGGAACGGGGCCGACTCCTCGACCGGCACGTCCGCCACCAGCACTGAATCGACGCCCGCTTTCTCACATTTAGCGTAGAACTCATCAATGCCCTGGCTGAAAACCAGGTTAGCGTACATCAGCAGGCCGACAGGGATCGTCGGGTGCTTCTGGCGCACGGCGGCCAGCATCTCAAAGCACTGGGCCGGGGTAGTGCCAGCAGCAAAGGCGCGCAGGGTGGCATTCTGGATAGTAGGACCATCGGCCAGCGGATCGGAGAAGGGGATCCCTAACTCCAGCGCGTCAGCTCCGCCCTCAATCAGCGCATCGATAATCTTCAGCGACTGCTCGGGAGAGGGATCGCCCAGGGTAACAAAGGGAACAAACGCGCCCTCCTTGCGGTTCTGCAGGCGCGTAAACAGCTGCTCATAACGTTCCATCACATCTCCCCTCGTGCTTTTAAAATATCGTGAACCGTAAAGATGTCTTTATCGCCGCGGCCAGAGAGGTTAACCACCAGCAGCTGCTCTTTTTCCGGATTTTCGCGCATCATCTTCAGGGCATGAGCCAGCGCATGCGAGGACTCCAGCGCCGGAATGATCCCTTCGCTGCGGCATAGCAGCTTAAACGCCGCCAGGGCTTCATCATCGGTAATCGAGACATAGTCCGCGCGCCCGATGCTGTTGAGATGAGCATGCTGCGGCCCGACGGAGGGGAAGTCCAGCCCGGCGGAAATAGAGTAAGACTCTTCAATCTGCCCGTCATCGGTCTGCATCATCGGCGACTTCATGCCAAAGTAGATACCCACCCGGCCATGCTTCAGCGGCGCACCGTGTTCACCGGTCTCAATACCGTGACCCGCTGGCTCGACGCCAATCAGTCCCACGCTGCTCTCTTCAATAAAGTCAGCAAACATGCCAATCGCGTTGGAGCCGCCGCCGACGCAGGCGATGACCGCATCCGGCAGACGTCCCTCTTTTTCGAGGATCTGCGCTCTCGTCTCTTCGCCAATCATGCGCTGGAATTCACGCACGATGGTCGGGAACGGATGCGGGCCTGCCGCCGTGCCGAGCATATAGTGGGCTTTGTCGTAGCTGCCGGACCAGTCGCGCAGCGCTTCGTTACAGGCATCTTTCAGCGTGGCCGATCCGCTATAGACCGGGATCACCTCTGCACCCATCAGGCGCATGCGGAAAACGTTCGGCGACTGGCGCTCAACGTCTTTGGCACCCATGTAGATCCGGCACTTCAGGCCGAGCAGAGCGCTGGCAAGCGCCGAGGCGACGCCGTGCTGGCCCGCGCCGGTCTCGGCAATGATCTCTGTTTTTCCCATGCGTTTGGCAAGCAGCGCCTGGCCCAACACCTGGTTAGTTTTGTGCGCGCCGCCGTGGAGCAGATCTTCGCGCTTGAGGTAGAGCGTGGTTTTGGTCCCTTCAGTCAGGTTCTGGCATTTGGTCAGCGCTGTCGGACGTCCAGCATAGTTTTTCAGCAGATCGCTGAACTGGGCCTGAAACGCCGGATCTTTCTGGGCGCTGACAAAGGCCTCTTCCAGCTGGCGCAGGGCAGGCATCAAAATTTGTGGAACGTACATACCGCCAAATTCACCGAAGTAGGGATTGAGCAAAGTAGTCATTACAGATTCCTTAATAGGCACGCAGGGTACGGAAAACCGAGGCCAGCTTGCTGGCATCTTTAATACCCGGTTCAGATTCCACACCTGAATTAAAATCGAGTCCGGCACAGCCGGCCTGTGCCGCGGTCACGCAGTTATCCGCGCCGAGGCCACCGGCCAGCATCACGTTATCCAGCTTCTGGCCCGCCAGCAAGGACCAGTCGAAATGCTGGCCGCTGCCGCCCTGACCGTTATCAAACAGATAGCGGTCAACGTGGTTGAAATTACGGGCCGGGAGCGTATCGCCAACGCTTAGCGCTTTCCAGATGGCCACCTCGGCAGGTAGCGCGGCGCGTAGGGCATCAACGTAGCGCTGATCTTCTGCGCCGTGCAGCTGGACGGCAGCGAGCTGGAGCCGGGTTGCCTTCTCTACCACCGCGTCGACGGTGGCATTGCGGAAGACGCCCACGTAGCGCAGGGGTGCTGCAGCAATCACCGCATTGGCCTGAGCATCACTTATGAAGCGTGGGGATTCTGGAACGAAGATCAGCCCACCGTAAATGGCTCCGGCTTCAAAGGCAGCCTGCGCATCCTCCGCACGCGTCAGCCCGCACACTTTATTCTCGCCCAGCAGCACACGCTTGATGGCGGCGGCGAGATCGTCCTGCTCCATCAGCGCCGATCCGATTAAAAAGCCGTTAGCGAAATGGCTCAGATCGCGCACCTGGGCATAGGTGTTGATTCCCGACTCGCTGATCACCGTAACGCCTGCGCCGAGACGAGGCGCCAGCTGGCGGGTGCGGTTGAGATCGATAGAGAGATCGCGCAGGTCGCGGTTATTAATACCGACAACTTTGGCTTCAAGGGCGATAGCGCGCTCCAGCTCCTCTTCATTACTCACTTCGGTCAGCACGCCCATCTTCAGGCTATGGGCCACGGCGGCAAGCTGGCGGTATTGATCGTCGTCGAGCACCGAGAGCATCAGCAGGCAGGCGTCCGCCTGGTAGTAGCGGGCCAGGTAAATCTGGTAGGCCTCGATAATAAAATCCTTACACAGGATCGGCTGCGGCGCGGCAGCGCTCACCAGCGGCAGAAAGTCGAAGCTGCCCTGAAAATATTTCTCATCCGTCAGCACCGAGATGGCCGACGCGTGGTGCTTGTAGATGTTGGCAATCCGCACCGGATCGAAGTCATCGCGGATCACCCCTTTTGACGGCGACGCTTTTTTACATTCGAGAATAAACGCCGTGCGTGCGCCCTGCAGAGCGTCGTAAAAGCTGCGCGTGGCAGGCACAATGTCACTCTGAAAGCTGGCCAGCGGCTGCTGCTGTTTACGGGCAGCGACCCAAATCGCCTTATCCGCGACGATTTTCGCTAAAACGGTTTCCATCACTTATCCTCTTACCGCAAGTGCGGTGACTTTGTCATAGGCAGCTCCGCTGCGCAGTACGTCCAGAACCTTTTGCGCGTTAGCGCGCAAATCTTCTTCGCCATGCAGACGCATCAGCATCGCCACGTTTGCCGCGACGGCGGCCTCGTGAGCGGCTTCACCTTTACCCTGGAGTAAGCGCGTCAGAATGTCACGGTTTTCTTCCGGGGTGCCGCCCGCCAGCGCCTCCTGGCGATACGGCGGCAGGCCAAAGTCGGCGGCCTCCAGCTGATAGCTGCTGATATCCCCGTTGTTCAGCTCGGCAACCAGCGTCGGGGCGTGCAGGGAGACTTCGTCCATGCCGCCGCTGTGCACCACCGCCGCCCGCCGGTAGCCCAGCACCCGTAGCGTTTCAGCAATCGGCAGCACCAGTTCCGGGCTGTAGACGCCAATCAGCGCCAGCGGCGGGTGGGCCGGATTAATCAGCGGTCCCAGCACGTTAAAGAGGGTGCGGGTCTTGAGCTGCTGGCGCACCGGCATCGCGTGGCGGAAACCGGTGTGGTACTTCGGCGCAAACAGGAAGCAGACCCCCAGCTCGTCCAGCGCGGTTCGGGATCTATCCGCGTTCATATCAAGATTAATGCCGAACGCCGCCAGTAGATCCGACGAGCCGGAGCGGCTTGAAACGCTGCGGTTGCCGTGCTTCGCCACCTTCAGGCCACAGGCGGCGGCGACAAAGGCGCTGGCGGTGGAGATATTGATGCTGTTGCTGCCGTCGCCGCCGGTGCCAACGATATCGGCAAAGGCGTAGTCCGGGCGCGGGAAGGGCGCTGCGTTCTCCAGCAGGGCGGTGGCCGCCCCGGCAATCTCGTTGGGGTGCTCGCCGCGAATTTTCATGCTCACCAGCGCCGCTGCCAGCTGCTCTGGCTTCAGCTCACCGCGCACCACCGCCGAGAAGAGCTGGTGGCTCTCCTGCTGGCTCAGGGTCTGCGCCTGGTAGAGTTTCTCCAGGATCGGCTGCAGGGTATTGCTCTGCTCCAGCTTCTGCTGCGCCCAGGCCAGGGTTTGCTCCAGCAGGCGCGCGCCCTGGGTGGTGAGAATGGACTCTGGATGGAACTGAAAGCCGCAGACGCGATCCGCATCATGACGCACCGCCATCACCATACCATTAAAGTGCGCGTTGATGGTCAGCCCGGCGGGCACGTTGCTGCCCACCAGCGAATGATAGCGCGCCACCGGTAGCGGATTACTCAGCCCGGCAAACATCGCCTGGCCATCGTGTTCAATGTTTGAGGCTTTACCATGCAGGATCTCTCCGGCCTGACCGACGTAGCCGCCGTAGGCTTCAACAATCGCCTGATGGCCGAGACAGATACCAATGATCGGCAGCTTGCCGCGCATGCGGGTCAACAGCTCGGGCATGCAGCCCGCCTCAGAGGGCGCGCCAGGGCCTGGAGAGAGCATCAGAACAGGGTTCTCCATGGTCGCCAGGCGGTCAATCAGCGTCTGGGCTGGTACATGGTTGCGGTAGATCACCACGTTGTGGCCGCTGGCGCGCAGCTGATCGGCAAGGTTATAGGTAAACGAGTCGATATTATCGAGCAGCAGAATGTCAGCCATCAGAACGTCTCCTGAGCGTGGTGGGCAGTGGCAATGGCGCGCAGGACGGCGCGGGCTTTGTTGCGGGTTTCATCGGCTTCAGACTGCGGAACAGAGTCCAGCACTACGCCAGCGCCAGCCTGAACGGTGGCAACGCCGTTTTCAACATAGGCGGAGCGGATCACGATGCAGGTATCGAGATCGCCATGGGCGGTGAAGTAGCCCACCGCGCCACCGTAGCTGCCCCGACGGGTACCTTCCGCCTGAGCAATCAGCTGCATGGCGCGGACCTTTGGCGCACCGCTCAGGGTGCCCATATTCATGCACGCCCGGTAGGCGTGGAGCACGTCGAGATCGTTGCGCAGCGTGCCTACCACGCGGGACACCAGATGCATCACAAACGAGTAGCGATCGACCTTGGTCAGGTCGGCGACGTAGCGGCTGCCCGGCGTGCAGATGCGGGCCAGATCGTTGCGGGCGAGGTCAACCAGCATCAGATGTTCAGAAAGCTCTTTATGGTCGGTACGCATCTCCAGCTCGATGCGGCTGTCGAGATCGCGATCCAGCGAGCCGTCTGCCCGGCGACCGCGCGGGCGCGTTCCGGCGATGGGGTAGATCTCAATCTGGCGGGACTGCGCATCATACTTCAGCGAGCTTTCCGGCGACGCGCCGAACAGAGTAAAGTCGTTATCCTGCATAAAGAACATGTAGGGGCTGGGGTTGCTCTTCTTCAACACGTCGTAGGCCGCCAGCGGTGACGGGCAGGGCAGCGAGAAGCGGCGGGAAGGCACCACCTGGAAGATCTCTCCGGCGCGGATGGCTTTTTGCATCTCGCGTACTACCGCCCCAAACTCCTCGTCGCTCTGGTTGCATTCGCAGCGCATAGACGCCACCGTCTCTACCGGCAGCGGCGCGGGAGGCAGGCTAATCTGCTGACGCAGCTCAGCAATGCGCTGAGTCAGGCGCTGCTGTTCAGCGTCGGACGGGGTAAAAAGGCTTGCCTGGATGCGGGTCTGCTGCTGCTGGTGATCGATAACCAGCAGCGTTTCGGCCAGGTAGAAGCAGAAGTCCGGGCAGCCATTCTCCTGCGCCAGCGCAGGGAGATCCTCAAAACCCGCTACCAGGTCATAGGCGAAGAGGCCGCCAAAGAACATGGCCTCGCGCTCTTCGGCCGGAACAGTAACCAGATCCTGAAGCAGGCGAAAGGCATCAAAAACCGACAGCGAGCAGAGACGGGCGTCTTCGTCCAGCAGGTTGCTCACCAGCGGAAAGTGCAGAACACGGCCATCCGGGTGGGCGATATTTTCTACGCCAGCGGGCAGAGCGGCATCCAACAGCGGCAGGAGCGACGCGCCGTTGCTGGTCAGCGCCTGAATAGTGACAGTGTCACCTAAAGCGGTAATACGCAGCGCACTGTCGACCAGCAGCAGGCTCTTGAGATCGTCCTTGCTGTCGATATCGGCGGATTCCAGCAGCAGCGTCGCCGGACGATCCGCGCACAGCTGATGAAACAGGGCGGTCGGGTTCTCCCGGTACGCAGCGTGGTCTGTGAGAAGCTGTAGTGCAGGTTTTGGCATTGGCATCGTCATTCTCATCCGGTCATTATTCTGTTCAAAAAAAAGCCCGCTCAGTTGGCGGGCCGGGATATCTGTCTGCTTAAGGCAAACGCTCGCTCACCGCCCGTTTTCAGGAGGAGTGCCACCAGCGGATAAGCGTAGAATGTTTGAACATTTTCAGATACCTCGTCGCGTGAACTTGCGTACTAGTTAACTGGTTCATGGGAATAAAGTCAACCCCTGATTTCAGAATTCGCGCCTTAACCGTTATGATAGAGTCCTGAATGAGATATACCCTACTGGAGCCGCTTTGAGCGACACGAATTACGCCATTATTTACGACCTTCACTCCCACACTCAGGCCTCAGACGGTTTGCTCTCCCCGGAAGAATTAGTTCATCGCGCAGTTGAGATGCGCGTGGGTACGCTGGCTATCACCGATCATGATACGACCACGGCTATTCCTGCAGCCCGGGCAGAGATTGCGCGCGCAGGGCTGAATCTGACGCTGATTAACGGCGTGGAGATCTCTACCCTCTGGGAAAACCACGAGATCCATATTGTCGGCCTTAACATCGACATTGCGCATCCGGCAATGGTGACGCTGCTTGAAGAGCAGAAAGCCCGTCGTCAGGCACGCGCCATGCAGATTGGTGAGCGCCTCGAAAAAGCGCATATTCCCGGCGCGTGGGAGGGGGCGCTGCGGCTGGCTAACGGCGGGGCAGTGACCCGGGGTCACTTTGCTCGTTTCCTCATTGAGAGCGGCAAAGCCAGCGACGTGGCGGGCGTGTTTAAAAAGTATCTTGCGCGTGGTAAAACCGGATACGTTCCGCCCCAGTGGTGTACAATAAAACAAGCTATTGATGTGATTCATCATTCTGGCGGCAAAGCGGTAGTGGCCCATCCTGGACGCTACGATCTGAGCGCTAAATGGCTTAAAAGACTGCTGGCACACTTTGCCGAACAGGGCGGTGATGCGATGGAAGTCGCGCAATGCCAGCAGGCGCCCAACGAGCGCACCCAGCTTGCTGCCTATGCGCAACAGTTTGGTCTTATGGCCTCGCAGGGATCGGATTTTCACCAGCCCTGCCCGTGGATCGAACTGGGTCGCAAACTGTGGCTGCCCGCAGGCGTAGAGGCGGTATGGCAGCTCTGGGAACAGCCTCAACATAATGAGAGGGAAGTATGAGTCAGTTTTTTTATATTCATCCGGATAATCCCCAGCCACGCCTGATTAACCAGGCGGTGGAGATTGTGCGTAAGGGCGGGGTGATCGTCTATCCCACCGACTCCGGCTACGCGCTGGGCTGTAAAATCGAAGATAAAGGGGCAATGGAGCGTATATCGCGCATTCGCCAGCTGCCGGACGGCCACAACTTTACTCTGGTGTGCCGGGATCTCTCCGAGCTGTCGACCTATGCTTTTGTGGATAACGTGGCATTCCGCCTGATCAAGAACAATACGCCGGGCAACTACACCTTTATTCTCAAAGGCACGAAAGAGGTCCCGCGCCGTCTGCTGCAGGAAAAACGCAAAACCATCGGCCTGCGTGTGCCGTCTAACCCTATTGCACTGGCGCTGTTGGAAACGCTCGGCGAGCCGATGCTCTCTACCTCGCTGATGCTCCCCGGCAGCGAATTCACCGAGTCCGATCCCGAAGAGATCAAGGATCGTCTTGAAAAGCATGTGGAGCTTGTCATTCATGGCGGCTATCTCGGACAGCAGCCTACCACGGTGGTCGATCTCACCGATGACGCGCCGGAAGTGATCCGCGAAGGCGTCGGCGATGTGAAGCCATTCCTGTAGGGTTTTAGTCTGCTGTAGCTAATGACTGCGCCAGCGGGGGGTATTTGAGTAATGGGGCCCCTCCAATTGATAACCTTGAAGGCTCGTAACGTCTCGGTTCTTCTTTCCATACGGAAAGAGGGAAGGGAGGAACAGCTGCATGTAGCGTTATGAGCTTGGTAATAAAGGTTTTTTCGATAAATGCGTTCAGAACAGAGGATGTGTTTAGCCTGGATTGCTGTAAAATTCATCAGTATGATTGGTTGCACAATCAGTGATTGAGAAACAACTTTTGGAAGATTAAGGACGATACGTTATGAAAGTGACTGATGAGGCTTTGTTGCGTTCTGGGTTTACACAGCCTGAATTGCAGAAGTTAAAACGCAATATTGAAAGATATGGTGGAACGCTCGGAGAGGCCATAAATGACCTCGCTAGACGATTTATTACTCTGTTGAGGGTAGGGGGTGTGTGTATCTTTATCCTGCTGTTACTTGTCTTATTTAGCTCATCTGATAGAGCAATAGCATGGGGGCTGGCGATGATTTTTGGGATTGCCATTATGTCTTTCGCGCAGCCACTGTTAATTTCTTATAAATCATGGTGTTACAGCAAAAATACCAAGGATTAACTGGCTCCATTTTCTGTTGTTAAAAGGTCGAAAATCACTTTTGCTTTAAGACCTTAACCAACAATCTTCATTGTTAGCTTGGGAGTGCTCATTGTGCTGACTTCGCGATAGTAATCGTAGGGAAGCCAGCGGAATAATCTCCAGGCTCCGGTTTTTCGAGCGAGGCCAACTATGCTGTACACACTGGCACCAAGAGTAACACCATTATAAAAAGCCAGGCCCGTGCCAGGATTAAATCCCATAAACTGGGCCGTATGCATCGCGGAGTCAGCAATGATACCTTGCGAAGGTTTATGTCCTGCTGGTTGATCAAAGTTGAGCATTTCTTTCGTTAATCCGTTCATTCCATCGGCAATCAAGACTGCCCCGGCTAGCATCCCTATCGGCCCCATCGTGGATAACATCGTAAAGCCACTAAAGAGAACTACGCCCGATATAACAATATTCACGGCCGAAATCATATATCCGAAGACTTTGTTATTTTCCTTAACAAACTCGACTTTTGCATAAAGCTGTGCGGATTTGGTTCTTAACAGGCGTTCTTGTTCTTGCAAATTATCTTTTTCAGCACGCAAGTTCTTAATGCATGCCATGCATTCCTCGTCTGTTCTGGCCCGGCGTGCTGTTGCAAATTCTCTCTCTACAACCTGCTTTATCTCTTCGACAAACTTGATTCGTGTAAGACCGTCATGTAGATAAAATGCTGACAGCCGATTTGCTGTTTCCACAAGTTTTCGGGCTTCCAGATTCACCATAGTATTTGACCATGTCCTGTTCTGACCCCTGTTAAGCAATGCGATATCCATAAAGCCTCCTTTCTCAAATATGTATCTGCTTATTTTATATGCAATATCTTCAGGTGCAATGTGGAGAAGCGTTCATTTTGATGTGCCTACGCTGGTTCAGCACTCGTGATACGCACCGTTTGTCATTATTTGACCTGATTAATGTGAATGATAATCTTTACTGGTTATAACGCTTTAGGGCTATTTCAACCCTCTGCAACAGACCTCTGCAATAGATGATAGAATCAAAAAGTGATTCTCTCTGCTGATGTATCGCAAATCATCTTTAACTCAATAACCGAATACAATACCATCGCATGGGGCAACGACAAGTCATGGTAAAAGATATTGAAAAACAAGTGATTGAGATGTTCACTATCCGTAGTGGTTCATACCTATTCAGAAAGAAGAAATACGATACCTACTCAGCCGAATCAAGCATTCACTTCGATGTGCAGTTAGATCAGGATGATGTTGAGGAGCTGGTCGAAGAGTATTCGAAGGCGTTCAGTGTCTATATGTCGAATTTTCATCTTGAAACTTACTATCCCGACGTTAAATTCTCATGGAACCCATTCAAAAAACCTGAGCCTGTGGATGTTCCCGATTTCACTATTGATATGTTTATTCAATCAGCAAAAGCGGGAAAATGGTTGTACGACTAATGGCAGATAATCAACAAGTGATTGTGTCAACTGCCTTTTTCACAGTCGAATTAGAGATTGTACGTAAGGGAGTAGTGACCCCCTTCCTGTAGGAGCCAGCACGATGTTAAAAGGGATTGGCAGGCTTGTCCTGCCCGCAGGAGTGTTGCTTGCACTATTTATGCTGATCGGCTGTAGCGTAAGCTCGCCGCGGCTGCCGGAAACGGAGGAGATCGTCTACTTCAAGGCCGGGAATGATTTTCTGCTGGCACGTGGCGATAAGTATACCTACTCCTTTAGCGGGGCAAGCACCCGTAGTCTCTACGATCGCTGGCTGATACTAAAGCGTGACTACGGCGATGCAGTACGCGGAATGACGGTCAACTTTGAAGCCAATGGCGACAAGGTTAATGCACAATACAACACCTTTATCCGCGTTGATCGGTTAAAGCCGGGTCAGAGGGAGACGTTGCGGCGCGACTTCGCTGCTCAGCCGACCGCCAATTCGCAGGAGCTGGTCGTCACGTTCCAGGCCAGCGGCTACTCTGGGCTGTCACGCAATTACATCATGGATGACGGCTACGTGAAGCTCGATCCGCCGATAACCGTCACGATTAACGACAAAACCCGGGGCATAAACCCGCTCTGGATCCCGCTGATGATCCCCGCTTTTCCCTTTATCATGGCCTACGGCTGCGCCACCGGGCGCTGCATCTGACGACCACACCCCAGTGATTAAAAATTAACCTGGGGTGCTGCAGTATTTCATTTGATTTTCGTGTAGTATGTGCGCCCAAGAAATAGAGTGTGCTTTGCACCTATCCAGACGCCTGTGAAGGCGACACCTGAAGGAACCGCCATGAGCGAGAAATTACAAAAAGTGCTGGCCCGCGCTGGCCACGGCTCCCGCCGTGAAATCGAAGCGATTATTGCCGCCGGGCGCGTCAGCGTTGACGGAAAAATCGCTACCCTGGGCGACCGCGTTGAGGTTATCCCCGGCCTGAAAATCCGTATTGACGGCCATCTTATCTCTATTAAAGAGTCCGTTGAGCAGATCTGCCGCGTGCTGGCCTACTATAAACCAGAAGGTGAACTCTGCACCCGTAACGATCCGGAAGGGCGTCCGACGGTGTTCGACCGCCTGCCGAAACTGCGCGGCGCACGTTGGATCGCCGTTGGCCGTCTGGACGTTAACACCTGCGGCCTGCTGCTGTTTACTACCGACGGTGAGCTGGCAAACCGCCTGATGCACCCGAGCCGTGAAGTGGAGCGTGAATACGCCGTTCGCGTATTTGGTCAGGTTGAAGAGAACAAGATCCGCGATCTCTCCCGGGGCGTGCAGCTGGAAGATGGTCCGGCGGCGTTTAAAACCATTAAGTTCAGCGGCGGCGAGGGCATCAACCAGTGGTATAACGTCACCCTGACCGAAGGGCGTAACCGCGAAGTTCGTCGCCTGTGGGAAGCCGTGGGCGTGCAGGTAAGCCGTCTTATCCGCGTCCGCTACGGTGATATCCTGCTGCCGAAAGGGCTGCCGCGCGGGGGCTATACCGAACTGGATCTCGCTCAGACCAACTACCTGCGCGAGCTGGTGGAGCTGACCCCGGAAACCGAATCCAAGGTGGCGGTGGAGAAAGATCGTCGTCGCATGAAGGCGAATCAGATCCGCCGGGCGGTTAAACGTCACAGCCAGACCGGCAGCGCACGTCCGGCCAGCGGACGTCCTGCAAGCGGCAACCGCCGCTCCAGTACCCGCAACAGCAAAGCATAAAGAAAGGGGCCTCGGCCCCTTTTTTGAACTGCCATGCCGGGCGGCTCTGCCTTGCCCGGCCTACGACCAACTAATAATCTATGCCAATCTGCGCCTTTACGCCCGCTTCGAAGGCGTGCTTCACCGGACGCAGCTCGCTCACCGTATCGGCCAGCTCCAGAATATCCCGATGGCAACCGCGACCAGTGATAATCACCGTCTGCTGGGCCGGACGCTCGCGCAGGGCGTTGAGCACCGTCTCTAACGGCAGATAGTCATAGGCCACCATATAGGTCAGCTCGTCCAGCACCACCATATCCAGCGTCTCATCCGCCAGCATCCGTTGGGCATGCTCCCATACGGCCAGACAGGCAACGGTATCGGACTCGCGGTTCTGCGTGTCCCAGGTAAAGCCCGTTGCCATCACCTGAAATTCTACGCCGTGCGGCTCCAGCAGGTTGCGCTCGCCGTTAGGCCAGGTGCCTTTAATAAACTGGATCACGCCGACTTTTTTGCCATGGCCCACCGCACGCGTCGCGGTGCCAAAGGCGGCGGTCGTTTTGCCTTTGCCGTTGCCGGTAAAGACGATAATAATGCCGCGTTCGTCCTGGGCGGCGGCAACGCGCGCATCCACGCGATCCTTCACCCGCTGCTGTCGTTGCTGGTAACGCTCTTCACTCATTGTGCAATCCCCGGTTTGCGTCCTGGCTGAGCATCAAAGCTCATGCCGGTTTTGCGACGGCTGTCATCACCCATCAGCCATAGGTAGAGCGGCATGATATCAGCTGGCGTCTTTAATTTTTGTGGGTCTTCCGACGGAAATGCACTGGCGCGCATCTTTGTCCGCGTGCCGCCAGGGTTGATGCAGTTAACTCGCAGATGTTTGCTCTGGTACTCCTCTGCCAGCACCTGCATCATGCCTTCGGTGGCAAACTTGGAGACCGCGTAAGCCCCCCAGCCAGCGCGTCCCTGACGGCCTACGCTTGAGGTGGTGAATACCAGCGATCCGGCTTCCGACTTAAGTAATAAAGGAAGAAGCGCCTGGGTCAGATAAAAGGTCGCGTTGACGTTGATCTGCATTACCTGCTCCCAGACTTCAGGCTTCTGCTCATCCATCGGGCAGATATCCCCCAGCATGCCAGCATTATGCAGTACGCCATCGAGGCGCGGAACGGCAGCGTCGATCTGCGCGGCCAGCTGCAGGCACTGCGCCGGCGTGCAGGTGGCTAAATCCAGCGTATACCAGCGGGCGGTTTTACCTCCCAGCTGCTCAATGCGCTGGGCCACGGCGCGCAGTTTCTCTTCATTTCTGCCAAGCAGCACCACTTTTGCACCGTAGCGGGCGTAGGTCAGGGCGGCCTCCAGGCCAATACCGTCGCTGGCACCGGTCACCAGAATAATGCGGTTCTCTAATAAGTCTCGTTTTGGCTGGTAGTGCACGGTTTCTCCTTTGCGCTCTCATTCATCCAGGCGTCGTTTCACAGGATCGGGTCTTGAGGGCTTTATGCCTTAATCTGCCGCTTAATTCAATCATCAAGCTCCCGCATTCACGCTTTGAACCTTTTCAAGTTCTTACAGACTAAAAAAATCAGCAGGATGGCACGTCACTTCGCACGACGGCAGAAGACGATGTGGGCAGGGTCATGTACACTGGCCTTTACGTTGAGTGGTTTAACCAAGGTGGTACGCGTGGAATTACTATCTGAATATGGGTTGTTTTTAGCCAGGGTTGTGACGGTGGTGATTGCCATTGCCGTCGTGGCGATGCTTATTGTTAACCTGACGCAGCGCAAACGCCAGCGCGGGGAGCTGCGCGTCACAAACCTGAGCGAGCAGTATAAAGAGATGCAGGAGGAGCTTTCTGTCTCTCTGCTTGATACGCACCGGCAGAAACTGTGGCATAAGGCACAGAAGAAGCGCGCAAAGCAGGAGGCCAAAGAGGCAAAGGCCAGCGCAAAATCTGGCGTACCGGCGGTCTCCAGCAAAGCGCGGGCGTACGTGCTGGACTTTAAAGGCAGTATGGATGCCCATGAGGTCAGCAGCCTGCGGGAGGAGATCACCGCTGTGCTTACCGTGGCGAAACCTGAAGATCGCGTAGTGCTGCGTCTGGAAAGCCCCGGCGGTGTGGTTCACGGCTACGGTCTGGCATCGTCCCAGCTGCAACGTCTGCGCGACAAGAACATTCCGCTTACCGTTGCCGTGGATAAAGTGGCTGCCAGCGGTGGCTATATGATGGCCTGCGTGGCGGATAAGATCGTCGCCGCGCCCTTTGCGATTGTTGGATCAATTGGCGTCGTGGCGCAGATCCCTAACCTGAACCGCTTCCTGAAAAGTAAAGATATTGATATTGAATTACATACCGCTGGTCAATATAAGCGCACCTTGACCTTGCTTGGGGAGAACACCGAAGAGGGGCGGCAGAAGTTTCGTGAGAGCCTGAACGAAACCCACGATCTCTTTAAATCCTTCGTAAAACAGATGCGTCCTTCCTTAGATATTGAGTCCGTGGCCACCGGTGAGCACTGGTATGGCGTGCAGGCTCAGGAGAAGGGGCTGGTTGATGAGGTAGGGACCAGCGACGAACTGCTGCTCAGTCTGATCAAAGAGTTTGAGGTGATCGGCATTCGCTACACCCGGCGCAAAAAATTGATGGACCGCTTCACCAGCAGCGCCGCAGAGAGCGCCGACAGGCTGCTGCTGCGCTGGTGGCAGCGTGGTGAAAAGCCGCTGCTGTAGAGAAGCGTCGTCACGAAAGGGCGAGGCACAGTGCCTCGCTCTGTTTATTCAGCCAGCGTATATTTTTCTGATAGTACGTGGGCAAGATGTTTAAACATATTAAACACCGCCGTACTTTTCGCCGTAGGCAGACCCTGGCCATCAAGAAAATAGTCGCCGCTGAAAATCAGAATGCCGTTACGTTCAGTGACATTGGTGGCTTCGATACCCTGCACATAATCCTCATGCTCGCGAATAATTTCATTCGCTTTCGCCAGCAGTGACTGACGATCGATCGGTTGAACTGACTCTTGCATAGTTGCCTCCTTAAACGGTGTCGCCATTGTACGTCCAGGGGGATAAATGGGGCAAATTTTCCCTGTTATCAAGAGGGCTATTACCCCATCCGGCCATTGGCACAATCCACTTTTGCATGCTAATAAAGTTGCTTAACAAATTTTATCAGGTAGAGTGTGCGCTTTCGTCAATCTGGCAACAGATTTGCTTGACATTCGACCTTAAGTTCGTCGTTCTCATCCCCTCAGGCGTAGAAAAACCTGTTAACTCAGTCACCTGGAAGTCTTAATTTCAGCGTCTGGTTATGAAAAGGGGTTGATATCCAGTGACGTCGCCGTTATATCTGAGGCACGTCGCCAGTGGATGGTGAGTCAAACGTGCGACGTATTCCTGGAAGAATCAAATTAGGTAAAGGTGAATATGGGTAAAGCTCTCGTTATCGTTGAGTCCCCGGCAAAAGCCAAAACGATCAATAAGTATCTGGGTAGTGACTACGTGGTTAAGTCCAGCGTCGGTCATATCCGCGATTTGCCGACCAGTGGCTCAGCCGCCAAAAAGAGCGCTGACTCTGCCTCCACCAAAACGGCTAAGAAGCCCAAAAAGGATGAACGTGGTGCGCTGGTTAATCGTATGGGCGTCGACCCGTGGCACGGCTGGGATGCGCGCTACGAAGTGCTCCCAGGCAAAGAGAAAGTGGTCTCTGAACTGAAATCGCTGGCCGAAAAAGCCGATCATATCTATCTCGCAACCGACCTTGACCGCGAAGGGGAAGCCATTGCCTGGCACCTGCGGGAGGTGATCGGGGGCGATGAGACGCGCTACAGCCGCGTCGTGTTTAATGAAATTACCAAGAATGCCATCCGTCAGGCTTTCGAAAAGCCGGGCGAGCTGAATATCGACCGTGTCAACGCCCAGCAGGCGCGTCGTTTCATGGACCGCGTCGTTGGCTACATGGTCTCTCCGCTGCTGTGGAAGAAGATTGCCCGTGGTCTCTCTGCCGGACGCGTGCAGTCCGTTGCCGTGCGGCTGGTGGTCGAGCGTGAGCGCGAAATCAAAGCCTTCGTGCCGGAAGAGTACTGGGAAGTGGACGCCAACGTCGCGACCCCGGCCGGTGACTCTCTGGCGCTGCAGGTGACGCACCAGCAGGACAAGCCGTTCCGCCCGGTTAACCGCGAGCAGACCATGTCGGCGGTCAGCCTGCTGGAGAAGGCTACTTACACCGTAGCCGATCGGGAAGATAAGCCGACCAGCAGCAAGCCGGGCGCGCCGTTCATCACCTCAACGCTACAGCAGGCGGCCAGTACCCGTCTCGGCTTCGGCGTGAAGAAAACCATGATGATGGCCCAGCGCCTCTATGAAGCAGGCCACATTACCTATATGCGTACCGACTCAACTAACCTGAGCCAGGACGCGGTGAACATGGCCCGCAGCTATATTACCGACAACTTCGGCAAGAAATACCTGCCGGAAAGCCCGATTCAGTACACCAGCAAAGAGAACTCGCAGGAGGCACACGAAGCGATTCGTCCTTCTGACGTAGCGGTGGTGGCCGAGTCGCTGAAGGATATGGAAACCGACGCGCAGAAGCTCTATCAGCTGATCTGGCGTCAGTTCGTGGCCTGCCAGATGACGCCAGCCCAGTACGACTCGACGACGTTGACCGTTGAGGCCAGTGAGTTCCGCCTGAAGGCGCGTGGCCGTACACTGCGCTTTGACGGCTGGACGAAAGTGATGCCCGCGCTGCGCAAAGGCGATGAGGATCGCACCCTGCCGCCGGTCAATAAAGGTGACGTCGTGTCGCTGATTGAGCTGACCCCGGCGCAGCACTTTACCAAGCCGCCTGCGCGCTTCAGCGAGGCCTCACTGGTAAAAGAGCTGGAAAAACGTGGCATTGGCCGCCCGTCTACCTATGCGTCGATCATCTCGACCATTCAGGATCGCGGCTACGTGCGGGTGGAAAACCGTCGCTTCTATGCTGAGAAGATGGGTGAAATCGTCACCGATCGTCTGGAAGAGAACTTCCGCGAGCTGATGAACTACGACTTCACCGCGCAGATGGAAAACAGCCTCGACCAGGTAGCGAATCACGAAACCGAATGGAAAGGCGTGCTGGACAACTTCTTCAGCGACTTCACCGAGCAGCTGGCTAAGGCCGAGCAGGATCCAGAGGAGGGCGGCATGCGCCCGAATCAGATGGTGCTGACCAGCATCGACTGCCCGACCTGCGGACGGAAAATGGGTATCCGTACGGCGAGCACCGGGGTTTTCCTCGGCTGTTCAGGTTACGCGCTGCCGCCGAAAGAGCGCTGCAAAACCACCATCAACCTGGTGCCGGAGAACGAAGTTCTCAACGTGCTGGAGGGGGACGATGCTGAAACCAACGCCCTGCGTGCAAAACGCCGTTGCGTGAAGTGCGGCACGGCGATGGACAGCTATCTGATCGATCCGAAACGCAAGCTGCACGTGTGCGGTAACAACCCTACCTGTGACGGGTACGAGATCGAAGAGGGCGAGTTCCGCATCAAGGGTTATGATGGTCCGATCGTGGAGTGTGAGAAGTGTGGTTCCGAGATGCACCTGAAGATGGGGCGCTTCGGGAAATACATGGCCTGCACCAACGACGACTGTAAAAACACGCGTAAGATCCTGCGTAACGGTGAAGTTGCACCGCCGAAGGAGGATCCGGTTCCGCTGCCCGAGCTACCGTGCGAGAAGTCAGATGCTTACTTCGTGCTGCGTGACGGCGCGGCCGGTGTCTTCCTGGCAGCTAACACCTTCCCGAAATCGCGCGAAACCCGTGCGCCGCTGGTGGAAGAGCTGTATCGCTTCCGCGATCGCCTGCCGGAGAAGCTGCGCTATCTGGCTGATGCACCGCAGCAGGACCCGGCCGGAAATAAGACGATGGTTCGCTTTAGCCGCAAAACTAAACAGCAGTACGTTGCTTCCGAGAAAGAGGGTAAGGCCACCGGCTGGTCCGCCTTCTTTATTGATGGTAAGTGGGTAGAAGCTAAAAAGTAAGCCTGTCACACTCTCCTCAAGGGCCGGATATCCGGCCCTTTCTTATAACGACATTATTATTTTTTGTTCATATCTATACACTGTAGATATAAATGATATAGTGGTTATAGCTATTTCCTCCCTTATTATTAAATCGTCTTAGACGATGTCGTGTGCGCAAAATCGGATGGTCCGTCATGAAACTACAGCAGCTTCGCTATATTGTTGAGGTGGTCAACCATAACCTTAACGTCTCATCTACTGCCGAAGGGCTTTACACATCCCAGCCGGGGATCAGTAAGCAGGTTCGTATGCTGGAGGACGAACTGGGGATCCAGATTTTTGCCCGCAGCGGTAAGCATCTGACCCAGGTGACGCCTGCCGGACAGGAGATCATCCGCATTGCTCGCGAGGTGCTCTCCAAGGTAGAAGCGATAAAGTCCGTCGCGGGGGAGCATACGTGGCCGGATAAGGGGTCGCTCTATGTGGCCACCACCCATACCCAGGCCCGCTATGCGTTGCCGAACGTAATCAAGGGCTTTATCGAGCGTTATCCACGCGTCTCGCTGCATATGCACCAGGGTTCACCGACGCAGATTGCCGAAGCGGTATCCAAGGGGAACGCGGACTTTGCGATTGCCACCGAAGCGCTGCATCTTTATGACGATCTGGTAATGCTGCCATGCTACCACTGGAACCGCTCTATCGTTGTAACGCCGGACCATCCGCTAGCGGGCAAGCAGTCGGTGAGCATTGAAGAGCTGGCGCAATACCCGCTGGTGACCTACACCTTTGGCTTTACTGGCCGCTCTGAATTGGATACCGCCTTTAACCGTGCCGGGCTGTCGCCGCGTATTGTTTTTACCGCCACCGATGCCGACGTAATTAAAACCTACGTTCGTCTTGGTCTGGGTGTCGGGGTTATTGCCAGTATGGCGGTGGATCCCATCTCCGATCCCGATCTGGTTAAGCTGGACGCGCAGGGGGTGTTTAGCCACAGCACCACCAAAATCGGCTTCCGCCGCAGCACCTTTTTACGTAGCTATATGTACGATTTTATCCAGCGCTTCGCACCGCATCTTACCCGTGACGTCGTGGATACCGCTGTCGCGCTGCGTTCGAATGAGGATATTGAAGCCATGTTCCAGGACATCAAACTGCCGGAGAAATAGCAGCGGGGCGACAAAAGTAGCCGCTAACGTGGCGCAGCGCAAATTACCTTCTATAATAGTCTCTTCGCGATCATAACATTGAATATTTCACTCGAAATGATTCGTAAATTCGCTGGATTTTAGGCTAAAGTTTCTTTAGGATTTGTCCTATCTGATGATTACTTAAACCTATTGTTCGGTGTCAATATGATAAGCGATGTCGATTGTGTGAGGTTAGCAATGCCTGTAGGAAGCGAAGAGCCGCAAAGGGATCCCGCGCTGAAGCGTAAAGCATGGCTGGCGGTCTTTCTGGGTTCGGCTCTCTTCTGGGCAGTTGTAGCACTGGTTATCTGGAAATTTTGGGGTTAAGCCAATGGCAATTACCGAGCGGTTAAATCCGGTTCAGGACCGCGCCCGGTCCCCGAAACAACCCTGTCAGGGTGAACGTGAGATGGCGGTGCAGATCCCGGCCAGCTGGCAGCTCACGGCCGCACAGAAAGCGTTTATTGACTCTTTCGCTGACGATAAACCAAAAAAATAGCGGTTATCCACTCCTGTTAAAAACCTCGCCTCCGGCGGGGTTTTTTGTTCTTTAATGCCCTGAAAAAGATTCATTTTAGCTATTTGGGTTGTTATCAAAACGTTACGACATGTTTGTGTTATCTTTAATACAGACCCTGATACCAGTCAGGGTATCGATACTCTGTATTAGGAGGAGCTTATGTCGTCTACCCTACGCGAAGCCAGTAAGGATACATTGCAGGCAGAGAACAAAACCTGGAACTACTACAGTCTGCCGCTGGCCGCACAGGCACTCGGGGATATTTCCCGTTTACCCAAGTCATTAAAAGTACTGCTGGAAAACCTCCTGCGCTGGCAGGATGAGGATTCCGTCAGCGAAGAGGATATTCGTGCGCTGGCCGGATGGCTTCAGTCCGCCCACGCCGATCGTGAAATTGCCTACCGTCCGGCAAGGGTCCTCATGCAGGACTTCACCGGCGTGCCTGCCGTGGTTGATCTGGCTGCCATGCGTGAAGCGGTAAAACGCCTCGGCGGCGATACCGCAAAAGTTAATCCTCTCTCTCCCGTTGATCTGGTGATCGACCACTCTGTTACCGTGGACCATTTTGGCGATGATGAGGCGTTTGAAGAGAACGTCCGCCTGGAGATGGAGCGTAACCACGAGCGCTACCAGTTTCTGCGTTGGGGCCAGCAGGCATTCAGCCGCTTCAGCGTGGTGCCACCGGGTACCGGCATCTGCCATCAGGTAAACCTTGAATACCTGGGGAAAGCAGTGTGGAGCGAGCTGCAGGATAAAGAGTGGGTGGCCTATCCTGATACGCTGGTAGGTACCGACTCGCATACGACGATGATTAATGGCCTTGGCGTATTGGGCTGGGGCGTTGGCGGTATTGAAGCGGAGGCCGCCATGCTGGGCCAGCCGGTTTCCATGCTGATCCCTGACGTCGTCGGCTTCAAGCTGACCGGCAAGCTTAACGAAGGTATTACCGCCACCGACCTGGTGCTGACCGTGACCCAGATGCTGCGTAAGCACGGCGTGGTAGGTAAGTTTGTTGAGTTTTATGGCGACGGTCTCGATCACCTTCCGCTGGCAGATCGGGCCACTATCGCGAACATGGCCCCGGAGTATGGCGCAACCTGTGGCTTTTTCCCTATCGATGATGTCACCCTCAACTACATGCGCCTCAGCGGCCGCAGCGAAGAGCAGGTGGCTCTGGTAGAGGCTTATACCAAAGCGCAGGGGATGTGGCGTAATCAAGGCGACGAACCGGTCTTTACCAGCACGCTCGAACTGAATATGGCTGACGTTGAAGCCAGCGTTGCCGGACCGAAACGTCCTCAGGACCGCGTGGTGCTGAGCGACGTACCGAAAGCCTTTGCTGCCAGCTCCGAGCTTGAGTTGAACCACGCGCAGCGAGATCGCCAGGCGGTGGAGTATACGCTGAACGGGCATCAATATCAGCTGCCGGACGGGGCGGTCGTTATCGCGGCGATCACCTCCTGCACCAACACCTCCAACCCGAGCGTGTTGATGGCGGCAGGCCTACTGGCGAAAAAAGCCGTGCAGCTGGGGCTGAAACGCCAGCCGTGGGTGAAAGCCTCGCTGGCACCTGGCTCAAAGGTGGTCTCTGACTATCTCGCCCAGGCCAGACTGACGCCCTGGCTGGATGAGCTGGGCTTCAACCTGGTGGGTTACGGCTGTACCACCTGTATCGGGAACTCCGGGCCGCTACCCGATCCTATCGAGCAGGCGATTAAAAAAGGCGATTTGACCGTCGGGGCGGTGCTCTCCGGTAACCGAAACTTCGAAGGACGTATTCATCCCCTGGTGAAGACCAACTGGCTGGCATCGCCGCCGCTGGTGGTGGCCTACGCGCTGGCGGGAAATATGAATATCAACCTGGCTACCGATCCCATTGGCCATGACCGGAAGGGCGATCCGGTCTACCTGAAGGATATCTGGCCGTCGGGCGATGAGATTGCCCGCGCCGTTGAGCATGTCTCTACCGACATGTTCCGCAAAGAGTATGCCGAAGTGTTTGAAGGTACCGACGAGTGGAAGTCGATTGAGGTAGAGCACTCCGACACCTACAGCTGGCAGAATGACTCGACCTACATCCGCCTGTCACCCTTCTTTGATGAGATGCTGGCGACGCCGAAGCCGGTGGAGGATATCCATGGCGCGCGGATCCTGGCCATGCTGGGCGACTCTGTCACTACCGACCACATCTCACCGGCGGGCAGCATCAAGCCGGACAGTCCGGCGGGGCGCTACCTGCAGGGGCACGGCGTTGAACGTCGGGACTTCAACTCCTACGGTTCACGCCGGGGGAACCACGAGGTCATGATGCGCGGCACCTTCGCCAACATCCGCATTCGTAATGAGATGGTACCTGGCATTGAGGGCGGGATGACCCGTCACCTGCCGGGCAGTGAGGTACTCTCAATCTACGATGCGGCCATGCGTTACCAGAAAGAGGGGACGCCGCTGGCGGTGATTGCCGGGAAAGAGTACGGATCTGGCTCCAGCCGCGACTGGGCTGCGAAAGGACCGCGCCTGCTGGGCATCCGCGTCGTCATTGCTGAGTCGTTTGAGCGTATTCACCGCTCGAATTTAATCGGCATGGGGATCCTGCCGCTTGAGTTTCCGCAGGGTGTGACGCGTAAAACGCTGGCGCTGACGGGCGAGGAGAAGATTGATGTGGAAAATCTGACCCAGCTTAAGCCGGGAGCGACTATTCCGGTCCGTCTGACGCGTGCCGACGGTAGCCAGGAGATGATTGACTGCCGCTGCCGTATTGATACCGGCACCGAGCTAACCTACTACCAGAACGACGGCATCCTGCACTACGTGATCCGTAATATGCTGTAAGTCTGCTATGCCGGGCGGCGCTGCGCTTGCCCGGCCTACCGAACCGTGTGGGCCGGACAGGGCGCATGCCGCCATCCGGCGTTTTCTCGCCGCAATCAACCCAGCAGATGCCCCATCTTAGCGGCCTTGGTGTCAAGATAGTGTTCATTGTTAGGGTTACGACCGACAATCAGCGCCACGCGCTCAACAATGTTAATCCCGGCCTCGGTGAGGATCTCAACCTTGCGCGGGTTATTGGTCAATAACCGCACCTCATCCACACCCAGCAGCTTGAACATGTCCGCACACAGGGTGAAGTCACGTTCGTCGGCAGCAAAGCCCAGCTGATGGTTGGCTTCAACGGTGTCAAAACCCTGGTCCTGCAGCGCGTAGGCGCGAATTTTATTCAGCAGACCAATGTTGCGCCCCTCCTGGCGATGATACAGAAGAATGCCGCGACCCTCTTCAGCGATGTGGGAGAGGGCGGCCTCAAGCTGAAAACCGCAGTCGCAGCGCAGGCTGAACAGGGCGTCGCCGGTCAGGCACTCCGAGTGGACGCGGGCGAGCACCGGCATCTGGCCGGAAATATCGCCATAGACCAGAGCAACGTGATCCTGTCCGGTTGCCAGTTCTTCAAATCCCACCATCAGGAAGTCGCCCCAGGGGGTTGGCAGTTTGGCTTCTGCCACACGTTTAAGCTGCATGTGATTCTCCAGATTATGCTGGCACTTTCTGTGCCCGTAGCCTTCAGGCTTTCTGTCTCTCTCTATTTTGCCACAAGGCGCGCGACTTCACTAATCGCCACCGTGGCTTACAAAGATTAAAGGCACAAATCCGTCAAATCCGCCGAACTTGTTATTTTTCAGTTATTATTGTGTCACTTAATTGAAAGGGAAAGAAAATGCTCTCAATCGCAAAACGGATTGCCGCCGGCACGGGACTTCTACTGATCATGCCACTGTTGGTCTTGCTCTTCGGCTGGCATTGGCAGCCTGGGGGGCACAGCGGCTGGCTTAAAATGCTCTACTGGATCACTGAAACGGTCACCCAGCCCTGGGGTATCATCACTCATGTCATATTGTGCGGCTGGTTTCTGTGGTGTTTACGCTTTCGCCTGAAGGCGGCACTGACGCTGTTTGCGATTCTTGGCGTGGCGATTGTGATTGGCCAGGGGGTGAAATCCTGGGTTAAAACGGTTGCTCAGGAGCCGCGTCCGTTTGTGGTCTGGCTTGAAAAAACGCACCAAATTCCGGTAGATGAGTTCTACACTTTAAAGCGTAAGGAGCGCGGGGCACTGGTGCAGGAGCAGCTTACCGAGCAGGACAACGTGCCTGAGTTTTTACGCAAGCACTGGCAGAAAGAGACCGGTTTTGCTTTCCCTTCGGGACATACGATGTTTGCCGCCAGTTGGGCATTGCTGGCCGTAGGTCTGCTGTGGCCCCGTCGCCGTACGCTCACTATCGTTGTGCTGATGGTGTGGGCAGTGCTGGTAATGGGCAGCCGACTGCTGTTAGGCATGCACTGGCCACAGGATCTGGCGGTGGCGACGCTTATTTCCGGCATTCTGGTCACCCTGGCGACCTGGCTTGCGCAGCGTCTCTGCGGTCCGCTCACGCCGCCGGTGAAAGAGAATATCGAGATAGCCCAGCGTGAAGAGAAAAATGAGTAAGGTCCCTGAGCGTTGAATTTTTGCTTTTTGGCCTTACATCATCTGGATGTCACGGTTTTCCATTCCGTCCGCTGCGCGGAAATGGTAGTTTATAAGGCTGGATGCAGCAGGTTGAACAGAATTTATTCGCCCTAAGCCACATAACGGGAAGTAATGTGAAATATCTACTCATTTTCTTACTGGTGTTAGCAATCTTTGTCGTTTCCGTCACTCTGGGTGCACAGAACGATCAGCAGGTAACATTTAATTATTTGTTGGCGCAGGGGGAGTATCGCATCTCTACACTGCTGGCGGTGCTGTTTGCTGCTGGATTTGCTATCGGCTGGTTGATCTGCGGTCTCTTCTGGCTGCGCGTGCGGGTCTCTCTGGCACGGGCAGAGCGTAAGATCAAACGCCTGGAGCAGCAAATCGCCCCTGCTACGCCTGCTCCTTCAGCGCCTGCTCCTGCAACGACGAGCGTTCCGGTCACCACCGCGTCGACGCCGGTCGTCAAGGAATAACAGGCTATGCTGGAGCTGTTATTTCTGCTGTTACCTGTGGCAGCCGCCTACGGCTGGTATATGGGACGCAGAAGTGCGCAACAAACGAAGCAAGATGAGGCCAACCGACTGTCGCGCGACTACGTGGCCGGCGTTAACTTCCTGCTGAGTAACCAACAGGACAAGGCGGTAGACCTGTTCCTCGACATGCTCAAAGAGGATACCGGCACCGTTGAGGCGCATCTCACGCTGGGGAACCTGTTTCGCTCCCGGGGCGAGGTGGATCGCGCTATCCGCATTCATCAGACTTTGATGGAGAGCGCCTCTCTCTCTTACGATCAGCGTCTGCTGGCGGTGCAGCAGCTGGGCCGCGACTATATGGCTGCGGGCATGTACGATCGCGCCGAAGATATGTTTAATCAGCTGGTGGACGAAACCGATTTTCGCATTGGGGCGCTACAGCAGCTTCTGCAGATCTATCAGGCTACCAGCGAGTGGCAAAAGGCGATCGACGTTGCCGAGCGGCTGGTTAAGCTGGGTAAGGATAAACAGCGCGGCGAAATTGCCCACTTCTACTGTGAGCTTGCGTTGCAGCAGATGGGCAATGACGATATGGACCGGGCAATGGCACTGCTGAAAAAGGGCGCTGCGGCCGATCGCACCAGCCCCCGGGTCTCTATCATGATTGGCCGCGTGCTGATAGCGAAAGGCGATTACGCCAAAGCGATGGAGAGCCTGCTGCGGGTAATCGATCAGGATAAAGAGCTGGTCAGTGAAACCCTGGAGATGTTGCAGACCTGCTATCTCCAGCTGGGGAAAAACGACGAGTGGGCAGAGTTTCTTACCCGCTGCGTTGAGGAGAACGTGGGCGCGACCGCCGATCTGATGCTGGCTGAAATTATCGACCAGCGTGAAGGGCAGGATCAGGCTCAGGTAGCCGTCACTCGCCAGCTTCAGCGTCATCCGACGATGCGCGTATTCCATAAGCTAATGGATTACCACCTGCACGATGCCGAAGAGGGACGAGCGAAAGAGAGCCTGATGGCGCTGCGTGACATGGTGGGAGAGCAGATCCGCAGCAAGCCGCGCTATCGTTGTCTGAAGTGTGGTTTTACGGCCTACACCATGTACTGGCACTGTCCTTCCTGTCGTGCGTGGTCAACGGTGAAGCCTATTCGCGGCCTCGACGGGCAGTAACTTAAAAAAAAGCCCTTATTTAGTTACAACATACTAATGTGGCTGTTTTTAGAAGCAACCCGGCACCGCTCAGGTCAGACAGCGAAAAATGCGCCCTGTCAATTTTCCGCGCTCGCAGTTAGAATGCTGCCCGTTTATTCCTTTTGCGCCCGCGCGTGCTCATCAACAAGAAGGTCTGGTCATGACGTCTCCTGCTTCATCTTCTTCCTCATCTTTATGCCACTCTCCCGTTGTCGTTGCCCTTGACTATGCCAGCCGCGATCTCGCTTTGGCGTTTGTCGATCGCATTAATCCCGGCGACTGCCGACTGAAAGTAGGCAAAGAGATGTTCACCCGTTTCGGGCCGCAGTTTGTGCGCGAGCTTCACCAGCGCGGCTTTGAGGTGTTTCTCGATCTGAAGTTTCATGATATTCCCAATACCGCTGCTCATGCCGTAGCCGCCGCCGCCGATCTCGGGGTCTGGATGGTCAACGTTCATGCCTCCGGCGGGGCGCGTATGATGAGCGCTGCCCGTGAGGCGCTGGTGCCGTTTGGCAAGGACGCACCGCTGCTCATTGCCGTGACGGTTTTAACCAGCATGGAGGCCAGCGATCTGCTCGATCTGGGCATCACCAGCACGCCTGCCGAGCATGCCGGGCGCCTGGCGCGCCTGACGAGGGAGTGCGGCCTGGATGGTGTTGTCTGCTCTGCACAGGAGGCGGTGCGCTTCAAGAGCGAGCTGGGGCAGGCATTTAAGCTGGTGACGCCAGGGATCCGCCCTCAAGGCAGCGAAGTGGGCGATCAGCGGCGGATTATGACGCCGCAGCAGGCGCTGGCGGCGGGTGTTGATTATATGGTGATTGGTCGTCCGGTGACCCAGTCTGCCGATCCTGCTCAGACTCTCAGCGAAATTAATGCCGCCCTGAAGCTGGAGGCATCATGAAGGAGAGTAATAGCCGTTTGGTCTACTCCACCGAAACCGGGCGTATTGATGAACCTAAAGCTGCTCCGGAGCGGCCAAAAGGCGATGGCATCGTGCGCATTCAAAAGCAAACCAGCGGACGTAAAGGTAAAGGCGTATGCCTGATTACCGGCATAGAAGGCGACGATGAGGCGCTGAATAAGCTGGCTGCTGAGCTGAAGAAGAAGTGCGGCTGTGGCGGCTCGGTGAAAGAGGGCGTTATTGAAATTCAGGGCGACAAGCGCGATCTGCTTAAAACGCTGCTGGAAGCCAAAGGCATGAAGGTCAAACTTGCGGGCGGCTAACAGATAAATAAAAAGCCACGGCGATTGCCGTGGCTTTTTATTGCGCTATTCAGATCTGCAAGAAAGTATTACGGCGTTATCAGAACGCGTTTTCAATCCTTGAAAGACCTGCTACGTCATATTATTAGTCGACCTGGTGACCGATAATACCACCAACCGCTGCGCCACCCAGGGTACCCAGAGTGCTGCCGTCGGTCAGAACAGAGCCACCGATCGCACCTGCACCAGCACCGATAGCGGTATTACGGTCGCGTTTAGACCAGTTGGAACAGGCGCTCAGAGACATTGCCAGTGTAACAGCCAGTACGACAGTTGCTGCTTTTTTGCTTGATAACATCATAATACTTTCTCCTGAAATTTCGATTCACGGAAAGAAATCTCTTTAAGTATAGTGTGGTTATGACACTCTAAAGTCTTTTTCCGTAAATTATGTTACACAGTTGTTACTGGTAGCCACGCTCCACTGAAGCGAGGCGGTAGTTACATCCTGTTATATCGCTGAACATAATTTTACTTCTTGCCTGTTGAACAGACAGGTAAAAAGTCTTAATTGAATCGTCGGAAAAGTCTCATAGATGAGGGAGATAGCCCACTTTCATGGGCTAAAAAAGCGTTAGCGCGTGCGGGGAGATTTAACAATATCAACATGCACGCCAGCCTGCTCCAGCTCGCGCTGCGTGGCTGCATTAAGCTTGTCATCAGTGATCACCCTGTTAAAAGGGTGGTGCTGTCCAAGCGGGTAGGGATGAACTACACCAAACTTTGAGCTGTCGGTCAGAACAATGGCTTCACAGCCCTTTTCGAGCACGGCATTCACGACGTCCGCGCGCATCATGTCCCGGCCAGTAAAGCCAGTACCAGGCTGCCAGCCATCAATACCAATAAACGCCTTGCTGAAGTGTACCTGAGCAATATACTGGCGCGTCAGGGGGCCAACCATGCTCTCGCTTTTTTTCTGATAGATGCCGCCGAGCAGGATCACTTCACAGGGCGTCTCTTTGAGCAGATGGGCTATATAGCTGCTGACCGTAATAATAGTGATATCTTTCTGCTCTGCGAGGGTACGGGCCAGCAGCGCATTGCTGCTGCCGTTTTCAATAAATACGGTTTCACCCGGCTCGACCGTAGAGGCGGCAAATTCTGCCAGCACACGCTTAAGGGCAAAATTATTGAGCATCCGTGTTTCGACATCATCGCTTTCCAGCGGCACGGCGTAGCCATGGGTGCGACGCAAATAGCTCTGCTTCTCCAGGGTATTCAGATCCTGACGGATGGTGACTTCAGACACGCCAGTTGTTTTAGCCAGTTCAGTAACGCTGACCCGGCCCTTATCGATCACCATCTGCAGAATAGTTTGTTGTCGGGAATTCATTGCTATTAAATTTCCCACGGGGTTTTAGGCGAATTTTGTCCTTGCGCCTGCTCCGCATCATTCAGCGCCAGAAGCTCTGTCTTAAGAATTTCAAGATTATGAATGGCAGAGTGATAATCACCCGCAACCAGAATATCGAGCACGGTATCAATGCGTCCTGCCAGTTGCTTTGCGTCGATGTCAGCCATCATGTCACTCCTGATTGAAATGGTAATAAATTTAATGATGCAAAAAATAGTGTAAAAAGAGAAGGAGAAAAAAATAAATCTCCAAAAAGCATAAGCAACCGAAATAAAAAGGGTTAACGCATTTTTCGCGTCAGATAACGCTTATACCAGCGCTCAAATGCAGCCGCGGGCATGGGTTTAGCAAAGAGGAAGCCCTGACGCTCGTTGACGCCGTTTTTTGTCAGAAAGGCATCCTCTTTAGCGCTTTCGACACCTTCGGCTATCACCTGCAGATTTAGCGCCTGTGCCACGGCGACGATGGCCCGCACTAACGATTGCGACACTGACTGCTTATGCACGTCGCGGACAAAGGACCGATCGAGCTTAATTGCATCAACAGGGATGCGCGCCAGCTGCGACAGGGAGGAGTAGCCGGTACCAAAGTCATCAAGGTGCACCTGCGCCCCGATGGCGCTGAACTGCTCAATCACCGACAAAGCCAGATCCTCGTTTTCAATCAGGCAGCTTTCGGTTAGCTCTATGTCGATCGGGCTGTACTCAAAATGCAGATCCTTAAGGGCCTGTCTGAGATCGCTGCACAGGGTCTGATCCGCCAGCTGACGTGCGGAGAGGTTCACCGCCACGCGCATGTTTAACCCCTTATCACGCCACTTTGCGACCTGCTGCAACACGTCCAGCATGATCCAGCGGCCGAGAGGGACAATCAGCCCTGACTCTTCGGCATAGGAGATAAAATCCGTGGGGGTGAGCAGGCCACGCTCCGGAGACTGCCAGCGTACCAGCGCCTCCAGACTACGAATCTCTCCGCGCCAGGTGACTTTAGGCTGGTAGTAGATTACCAGCTGGTTGTCGTCCAGCGCCTTGCGCAGGTTGGTGTCCAGCCACAGATACTCAAAAACGCGCTGGTTCATCTCGGGAGTAAACACACAAAACTGACCCCGACCGCTCTCTTTGGCCGTATACATAGCGGTATCGGCGTTGCGGATCACGCTCTCCCGGTCTTTACCATGCTGAGGCGCCAGCGAAATGCCCAGCGAGCACCCCGAATGGACCTCAATAAGCCCGATGCGGAACGGCTGCCGCAGACGGGTTAAAATTCTCGACGCCATCGCCTCCAGCGCGCTCTGCGAGGTTTTCGTCGCCAGCACGATAAACTCATCGCCCCCAAGCCTTGCCAGCACCTGGCCCTCGTCCAGGCAGCTTAAAATAGCCAGCGCAACCGCCTGCAAAAGCTGATCGCCAAACATATGACCGTAGGCGTCGTTTATCTTTTTAAAATTATCAAGATCGAGATAGACAATACCGACCTGGGTGTCACCGCGTTTTGCAATGGCGTCGCTCACCAGCTCGTTAATGGCATTGCGATTAGGCAGGCCGGTTACGGTATCGGTATTTGCCAGCACGCGCAGGCGCTCCTGAGCGCGGCGCTCTTCTGTAATATCGGTCCCGGAGCAGATCAGGAATATTTCATTTTTACCGCTGCCGCTGTGAACAAATTTATTGCGAAACAGAAACAGCCGCTGTCCTTTGCGCGTTTTTATCCAGCGCTCAGCCTCATACGGGCTACCGCTAAGAAAGAAATTGGCAATATTGCGCTGGGAGGTGATGGCCTCTTTGCGGCTCATGAATAGCGTGAAAACGTTCTGCCCAATAACCTCTTTCTCGCGCATACCGGTATACTCTTCGCATAGACGATTAAAACGCTGAATATTGCCGTGGCGATCGAGAATAACAATGACCGAGTGCGCTTCAGAGACCACCTGTTCAGCAAAAGAGAGCCCCTGGGCTAAATTCCGGGCTACGGAGGAGGCATCATTCCAGCTGGAGGCGGTGCCCGCCCACTCTCTCTTACTGGTTTTTCGGCCAATCAGGTGCAGTGGCACGTCGCTACCGAACAGGGGAAGCGTAGTGGTCACGCTGGAGGTGATTACCGTCATGGCCCTGATCTGCTCGGCCTGCTCATCATTAAGCGTTACGGCCTGGCTTGTTTCGGCGTTTTCACTTGTGGCAAGCTGTAGCGTGTTGCTGTCAGCTGAGAGTCGCCAGAAAAGGTTCCTGGAGCCTAAATAGCGAAACAGCACACTTTGATCCAAATCCTCTTTCATGCTTCCTCCTGTCCTGCTGAACACGCTACGGTCACACATTTTAAGGTCGACAAAGCCGCAAGGTTTATACCAGAACATACTGTTTTTGCAGGCGATATTATAATATTTATGCAACAGCTAAAAACCAGAATTAGTGAAAATTTATTACATTTGGGGAAGGCATAACGCAGTCGGCCTCGTTAATGACGAGGCCGACAGGGCAGGGAGGCTATCAGGCTTGCGGGCGGGCAATAACGCTGCGCGTCTCCATGCGAACTTCAGCGATAGTGACATCAATCACATCGCTAACCTTATACACGGTTTCGCCTTTGATCGTCACTGTTCCGCTCTCCTGGCTGCAAACCAGCTCATCGCGTACAGCGTGCAGGAACGGAGCCGGAATGAACGCTACCGCGCCGTTGTCCACCAGGCGCACGCGCATACCGCCGCGGCTGATATCGATAATCTCAGCGGCGAAGCGGGTATCAGTCCCGGCTTTATCTTTCAGGAAACGGGCATACAGCCAGTCGCCGACGTCACGCTCAGCCATGCGGTTGAGGCGACGGCGCTCGGCCATCTGCAGCGTGGACGCATCCTGCGGACGGGCAACGGTTTCGTTTTTGATAATCGCTTTCAACAGGCGATGGTTGATCATATCGCCGTATTTACGAATAGGCGAAGTCCAGGTCGCGTAGGCATCGAGACCAAGACCGAAGTGCGGACCCGGCTCGGTGCTGATTTCGGCAAAGGACTGGAAGCGACGGATGCGGCTGTCGAGGAAGCCTGAAGGCTGGGCATCAAGCTCGCGGCGCAGCTTGCAGAAGCCTTCGAGGGTCAGTACCTCTTCAGCATCAACATGCATGCCGTGCGTTTTCAGCAGCGCGGCCAACGCTTCGCCATTCGCCGGGTCAATGCCCAGATGAATGTTGTAGATCCCAAAGCCAAGTTTGTCGCGCAGAACGCGTGCCGCACAGATGTTAGCGGAGATCATCGACTCCTCAACGATGCGGTTAGCAATGCGGCGCGGCTCGGCGACAATATTCAGCACTTCGCCTTTATCACCCAGCACGAAGCGGTAGTCCGGGCGATCTTTGAAGACCAGCGCGTGCTGGGTACGCCACTCGCTGCGGCTCAGGCAGACGCGGTGCAGGAGACGTATTTGGTCAGCAATGGCCTCTGATGGCGGCTGCCAGCCTGCTTTGCCTTCCAGCCAGTCGGAGACTTCGTCATATACCAGCTTGGCTTTCGATTCGATGGTAGCCGCGAAGAAGGTAATATCGTCTTCAATGGTGCCGTCAGCGGCGATAGTCATGCGGCAGGCCAGTACGGGACGCACCTCCTGAGCACGCAGAGAGCAGAGGTCGTCTGACAGCTCACGCGGCAGCATCGGGATATTAAAGCCCGGCAGATAGTTAGTGAAGGCGCGCACTTTGGCGATATCGTCCAGCTTGCTGCCCTCGGCAATCCACGCGGTGGGATCGGCAATGGCGACGGTCAGCTGCAGCTTATCTTCGGCCAGGGCTTCAACAAACAGAGCGTCATCCATATCTTCGGTGCTGGCGCTATCGATGGTGACAAAGTCCAGCGCGGTCAGGTCGACGCGCTCAAGGCCTTCATCCAGCATTTCCGTGGCCACGCCGTTCGGCGCCTCTTTTTCCAGATTGTGGCGGGCAAGGGTTACCCACCATGGAACGAAGTGGTCATCACCGAAGGTAATAAACTGCGTCAGTTCGGCGTAGAAGCCGCGATCGCCCTTCAGCGGATGGCGACGCATTTCGGCTACTGCCCAGTCGCCCTCTTTAAAATCATGCTCCACGCCGCGCATGGCCCGGCATGGAATAGCCTCTTTCAGCAACGGATGATCCGGTACAATAGACAGACGATCGTCTTTTCTGTTTACTTTACCGACAAAGCGCGTCAGGAACGGTTCGACAAGCTCTTCCGGCTCGGCGGATTCCCGATCTTTGTCACTGTGGATCACGGCGATCACGCGGTCACCATGCATCACTTTCTTCATCTGCGGCGGCGGGATGAAATAGCTTTTTTGCCCGTCGACTTCAAGGAAGCCAAAGCCTTTTTCGGTGCCTTTTACGACGCCTTCCGCACGTGGCGTTTGGGAATGCAGTTGCTGTTTAAGCTGCGCTAGCAGCGGGTTGTCCTGGAACATAATTTTATAGTTTCGTGGCCATTAGAGCGGCTGACAGTTTTACGCGATTCTGGGTGTCGCAGCAAGCGCTGTTTCGCGCTAGTGCGTCTCTCCCAGCGCGATTTTAAGACGATTCAACCAGCCACACAGACCGCTCCACGCCAGCAGATTAACGGCCTGCTGCGGGGAAAGCCCCTGCTCAATAAGGGGGGTAAACTGGGCGGCACTAAACCGGTCTGCTGCACGGGTTAAAAGCTGCACGGCCTGGATAACCGCTCGCGCCTGGGGATCGGTCTGGCTCCAGAGGTTCAACGCCTGTTCACCGCCGCGCAACGCTGCGATCGGCGCACCGGGTACGGCAGATGCCGCCAGGGTGTTAAAGCAGTCCAGGCTGCCGTTAATCCGCGCCGTCAGCAACGCCGCGAGGTCGACCAGGGCGGCATCAAGGCTGTCGCACAGATCGCTCTGTAAAACTGCGCCCAGCGCGTTAAGCAGGTGATGCTCATGGGCCAGCACCGGGGCCAGCACCTGCAGGGCCGGTAGCGGCTGCCACTGGGCCAGCGCCTTCAGCTGGGCGGGGCTGGCGAAGTGTTGCTCGACGACTTCAAGCTGCGGCGTCCAGCGGCTTTCAGTGTTGCGGAAAGGCTCAGCGGCAGCGTCCTGCAGCATCTCCATGCCGGGGAGCCAGCGGACGGGCTGGCAGAGCAGGGCCTGAAACGTGGCGATAACCCGCGCCTGGAAGCCAATAAAACCGATAATCTGATCCATCAGTACAATATCCCAGGTGGTCAGCCCCACCTCTTCAAGCTGCGCTCGTGCTCGGGCGTCAATTACCTCGGGGGAGCTGGCGAGCTGTCTGGCGTACTGGGTGATCTGCGCCAGCCGATGGTTGCTTTCACGGGAAGAGTCCGGGCCGGGCAGCGGCGCAAGGCGAGCGGCATAGTGATTGCACAGGCGCTGAACGCCGTAGACCTGGGCTACCGTTAACGCCGTGCTCAGGCGATCGTAGGCGCTAAAGGTACGCAGGCGACTGACGCTCACGCTGCGCGGAAAGAGCTGGTCGTACAGTGCACGGGCAGGATCCAGCCAGCCCTGACAGGGGATAATGACCTCGTCAGACAGCTCCAGATCCAGTAAAAAACGGTCGCTAACGCTGGCGGCTTCGGGAACTAACGGTAGCGCTTGTGCCTGGCTGGTACTGGACTGGGTCTCATGATACCAGTGGCCTTTGCCGGAAAAACGGCGTTGTTCCATGGGCTTTCCTTGATCTCAAAATGGCGATCAATATCCTGGCGTAACGCTAACGGAGGGAAAAATATTGTTAGGTGATAATAAATAGCAGAAAAGCATAAACAGCGGGGGAGACCCCTCCCAAACGGGAGGGGAAGGGAATGCTTACTTCAGTTCCAGCTCGTTCATGGCAGCGATGCTGAAACCACCGTCCACATGAACCACTTCACCGGAGATACCGCCGGAGAGGTTAGAGCAGAGGAATGCTGCGGTGTTACCTACGTCTTCGATGGTAACAGTGCGGCGGATCGGGGTGACCGCTTCGCAGTGTGCCAGCATTTTACGGAAGTCTTTAATGCCGGAGGCGGCCAGAGTACGGATCGGACCGGCAGAGATGCCGTTCACGCGCACGCCTTCCGGACCCATTGCGTTCGCCATATAGCGCACGTTAGCTTCCAGAGAGGCTTTTGCCAGACCCATCACGTTGTAGTTCGGAATAGCGCGCTCGGCACCCAGGTAGGAGAGGGTCAGCAGAGCTGAGTCCGGGTTCAGCATTGAGCGACAGGCTTTTGCCAGCGCAACAAAGCTGTAGGAGCTGATGTCGTGGGCAATTTTGAAGCCTTCACGGGTAACGGCGTTAACGTAGTCGCCGTCCAGCTGGTCGCCCGGTGCGAAACCGATGGAGTGCACGAAGCCGTCAAACTTCGGCCAGCTTTTTGCCAGCTCAGCGAACAGGCCATCGATGCTCTCATCTTTAGCAACGTCACATTCCAGAACGATGCTGGAACCCAGCTGCGCGGCAAACTCTTCAACACGGCCTTTCAGCTTGTCGTTCTGGTAGGTGAATGCCAGTTCAGCGCCTTCGCGATGCATAGCCTGTGCGATGCCGTATGCGATGGAGAGTTTGCTGGCAACGCCAGTCACCAGAATGCGCTTACCGGAAAGAAAACCCATAGCTCTAATCCTTATATTCATTGTTGTGGCGCTCGTCATTGAAAGCAGCGAGCGTCGTTAAAACGCGGCGATGATAGCACGTGTCGCCATATGTGTTAATCCGACCACCTAAAAGAGCGGTGCTAGCGGTCTTTTCGCCAGGCGTCTGCCGTCAGCGCTTCGCCAAAATGGCTGGCGATGAGCCGTCGGGTCAGTTCGTGCAGCGGGGCGGCCAGCACCTCAGCGGTGCTGCCGCGCTCAACTACCTCGCCTTGATGCATTACGATGACCTGGTCGCTGATGTGTTTCATCATGCCGATATGCTGGGTCACGTAGATATAAGAGATACCCTGTTTCTCCTGCAATTCCAGCATCAGGTTGATTAACTGCGAGCGCATCGACATATCCAGCGACGCCAGGGCCTCATCCGCGACGATCACCTTTGGTCGCAGGATCAGCGCCCGTGCCAGCCCCAGACGCTGTTTCTGACCGGGGGCGAGCATATGCGGATAGTAGCTGACGTGATCCGGCAGCAGCCCCACCATGCGCAGGGTCTCGATGACCTGCTTCCGCCGCGCCTCAGGCTCCAGGTCAGTATTCAGGCGCAGCGGGAAGTCGAGGATCTGCGAGATGCGCTGGCGCGGGTTCAGCGACGTTGAGGGATCCTGAAAAATCATGCGGATGCGCTGGCTACGAAACGAGTAGTCGCCATAGCGCAGAGGACTGTCGTCAATCAGCAGTTCGCCGGTGGTTGGCTCGATCATGCCTGCCAGCATCTTCGCCAGCGTCGACTTGCCGGACCCGTTCTCACCGATGATCGCCAGGGTCTGCTTCTCTCGCAGGGTAAAGCTCAGCGGCTTCACCGCCTCCACCGTCTGGCGATGGAACCAGCCGGTGCGGTAGCGAAATGTTTTACTCAGGTTGCGTACTTCCAGCAGGGTGTCGACCATCTCACTCCTTCTCCATATTTAGCGGAAAATGACAGGCAAAGAGGTGGTTTTTAGGCCCTGCCAGCAGGGGACGCTCAATGCATTTGCGCTGGGCATAGGGGCAGCGCGGCCCAAGTCGGCAGCCAATCGGCAGATGCTCCAGCAGCGGGATGGCCCCCGGCAGCGTATTCAGGCGGCTTTTATGCGGCATAGCGCTACCGAAGTCCGGAATAGCGCGGATCAGTGCCTGGGTATAGGGGTGATGCGGCGTGGCGATCAGCTCCTCGCTCGGTGCGGTCTCCACGGTCTGGCCGCAGTACATGACGTTGATCCGGTCCGCCCACTGGCTTAGCATCTGCAGGTCGTGGCTGATCAGTATGATGGTGGTGTTGTTATTCTGGTTGAGCCGGGTGAGTAGCCGGAAAATCTGTGCCTGGGTGGTCGGCTCCATAGCATTCGTCGGCTCATCGGCAATCAGCAGGCGCGGCTGGTTCGCCAGCGCAATGGCGATCATCACCTTCTGGCACTCGCCGTCGGTCAGCTCATAGGGAAAGCTGCGCATCGCATCTTTATGATCGCGAATACCGACCCGGTGCAGCAGCTCAATGGCGCGACGCTTTCGCCAGCCCATGCGCTGCCACCAGCGGCCTTTGTATGTCCAGGCGGGGATGTTCTGCATCAGCTGTTTGCCGATGCGCTCGGAAGGATCGAGACAGGACTGTGGCTCCTGGAAAATCATCGACACGTTATGGCCGAGGATCTTCCGCCGCTCGCGTGCAGAGAGACGCATCAGGTCGACGTCGTCGAAGCGCATTCGGTCGGCGGTGACGCGCCAGTTGTCTTTACTCACGCCGCAGATCGCTTTGGCTATCAGGCTTTTGCCCGAGCCGGATTCGCCCACCAGACCGCGGATTTCCCCTTCTGCAAGAGTGAGCGTGACGCGATCGACAGCCCTGACCCAGCCTTCGCCGGTCTTGACCTCAATGGTCAGGTTACGAATATCAAGTAGTGGCACTATTCCACCCCCGCATTGACCGCACGGCGGATCCCGTCGCCCAGCAGGTTAACCAGTAAAACGCTTACCATGATCGACGCCCCAGGCAGCATTACCGTCCAGGGCGCGACGTAGATCAGCTCCAGCGCGTCGCCCAGCATTGCTCCCCACTCCGGGGAGGGCAGCTGCGCGCCGAGATCGAGAAAGCCCAGCGCAGCGATGTCAAGGATAGCCATTGAGAGCGCCCGGGTGATCTCCGTCACCAGGCCCGCGGTCATGTTTGGCAGTACCGCGAACCATAAAATATTGAGCGTTGTGGCACCGTCCAACCGCGCGGCGACCACATACTCCTTCTCCAGCTCGTCATGCACCATGCTGTAGACCGAGCGTACCATCCGCGGCAGCAGCGCCAGCCAGACGGCAAACATGGCATGGGAGAGATGCGGCCCGGCAAAGGCCACCACGATGATCGCCAGCAGCAGAGAGGGAATCGAGAGCAGGGTATCGAGCACGTGGTTCAGCACCGCCGAACGCAGGCCGTGAGTTGCGCCGGCCACTACGCCCAGCACCAGACCACAGATCGTTGCTGCCAGGGTAACGACAAACGCGCCGCCTACCGTCGGGGCTGCGCCGCTAAGCAGGCGGCTAAGCACGTCGCGGCCCAGATCGTCAGTGCCGAGGAAGAATGAGACATCCCCGTAGCGTGACCACGAGGGCGGCAGCAGCTGATAGCCGAGAAACTGCTGATCGATACCGTAAGGCGCAAACCAGCGACCAAAAATAGAGAGCAACACCAGCCCGGCGCAGCCGTACAGGCCGACCATAGCGGTGGTATCGCCATAAAATTTGCGCCACACCGTGCGCAGCGCGCCGGGGGTCTGCTTCTCGTTATAGACATTATCGGAGGGCATACCATTCCTTATGCTTCAAAGGGTTCGCCAGCGCGCCCAGAATGTCGGAGAGAACGTTAACAATGATCACCAGCGCGCCAATCACCATTACCCCGGCGGAGATGGCCGCATAGTCCTGCTGGCGGATAGCATTAATGATCCAGCGCCCCAGCCCTGGCCAGCTAAACACCATCTCGGTGATCATCGCCAGCGTCAGCATGGTGGAAAACTGTAACCCCAGGCGCGGGATCACCGGCGGCAGGGCGTTGTGCAGTACGTGGCGGCGCAGAATAGTCAGCCGTGACATTCCGCGCGTGGCAGCGGCTTTAATGTAGTTCTGCTCAAACACCTCTATAGTGCTGATCCGCATCAGGCGAATGACCTCTGTGGTCGGGGCCACCGCCAGCGTCAGCACCGGTAGCACCATGTGGCGCAGCGCGCTGACGATCATCTCCTCACGCCATATGGAGTCCGACAGCCAGGCGTCCACCAGCGCAAAGCCGGTGACGGTTTTCACTTCATAGAGCAGATCGAAGCGGCCTGATACCGGCAACCAGCCCAGCGTCAGGGAGAAGAAGAGGGTCAGCAGCAGCGCCAGCCAGAAGACAGGGATCGAGAAGCCTGTCAGGGCCAGGGCGCTGATCAGTTTATCCTGCCATTTACCACGCATAATGCCAGCCATCATACCTACCGGAATACCCACCACCAGCGCAAAGCCGAAGGCGAGAATACACAGCTCCATGGTCGCCGGAAAGACCTCTTTTAGCTGCTCGGAGATCAGCTGACCGTTAATGCTGGAGACGCCAAAATCCCAGTGCAGCACCCCCTTGAACCAGAAGAACCAGGCGTTCCACAGCGAAGCACCTTGCAGCGGTGCGTGCGGGGTAAAGTAGCTCAGGCTGAAACCGACAAAGGTCAGCAGGAACAGCGTGACCAGCAGCAGAAGCAGGCGGCGCAGCGTAAAGATGATCATGGTTGCTTCACCTCTTCTTTTTCAGGCTCGCGCGAGACGCCGGCAAACGAGGCGTTGCCAAACGGGCTCAGAACAAGACCTTTGATGTCATAGCGGTAGGCCTGCAGGCGCAGGGAGGAGGCCAGCGGCAGCACCGGCAACTCGCGCGCGAGGATCGTCTGCGCTTCATCGTAAGCTTCAATGCGCGACGCCAGCTGCTGGGAGGTCAGCGCCTTCTGCAACAGGGTATCAAACTCCCGGTGGCACCAGTGAGCAAAGTTCGTTTGCGACTCAATGGCGGCGCAGCTCAGCAGCGGGCGGAAGAAGCTGTCGGGGTCGTTGCTGTCCGTTGACCAGCCGGAGAGGGTCAGGTCGTGGTTCATATCCATCAGCCTCGCCTCCTGAAAACGCCCCTCAACGGGAACAATCATCACCTTAACGCCGACCTGAGCCATATCGGCCTGGATAAGTTCAGCAGTTTTTAGCGGGCTGGGGTTCCACGCCTGGGAGCTGGTCGGTACCCACAGCTGGAGGGTCATGTTCTCCAGCCCCAGCGCGGCCAGCTGCTGTTTGGCTTTTTCCGGGTTGTATTCAGTGATTTTCGCTTCGCTGTCATAGGCCCAGGAGGCGCGGGGGAGAATCGAGGCGGCGGTCTCCGCCGTACCGTAGTAGATCGACTGCATCAGACGCTGGTTATTGATCGCCAGCGCCAGCGCGTGACGTACCGCGGGGTTATTCAGCGGTGCTTTATCGGTATTGAACGCCAGATAGGCGATGTTCATCCCCGGACGCAGCGTCAGGCGCAGGCGCGGATCGTCGCGTAAGATCGTCAGCTGGCTGGCAGCAGGCCAGGCCAGCACATCGCACTCCCCGGTCAACAGTTTCGAAAGCCGCCCGGTTCCTCCGGAACCCAGGTCGACCACTACCTGCGGCATCAGCGGCTGGCCGCGCCAGAACTTAGCGTGACGCTGGAGGCGGATATACTGGCCGCTGCGATACTCAGCGAGCTGGAACGGGCCGGTGCCTACCGGCTGGCGATCCAGCAGCTCCTGACGATCGCGCTTAGCCAGCTGATCGGCATATTCAGCGGACATCACCGAGGCGTAGTGCGTCGCCAGATGCCACAGAAACGAGGCGTCGGGCTTTTTCAGGCGGAATTCCACCGTGCGGCTATCCAGCTTGCGCACGCTTTCAACGGAGTCGGCGAACTGTAAGCTATCAAAATAGGGGAAGCTGCTGCCGTTGACGTTATGCCACGGGTGGCGGCGGTCGAAAATGCGCTGGAAGCTAAACACCACGTCGTCAGCGTTGAACGCGCGGCTCGGTGTAAACCAGGCTGTTTTCTGGAAGGCGACGTTGTTGCGCAGATGGAAACGGTAGGTCGCGCCGTTATCCAGCACCTCCCAGCTCTCCGCCAGCTCGGGTACCAGCCGATAGGTATAAGGATCTACATCCAGCAGGCGATCGTAAAGCTGGGCCGCCAGGGTATCCACAATCAGACCGCTGCTCGCTTTTTGTGGATTAAAGGTGCTGGCCTGGCCATTCACGCAGTAAACAAACCCGCTATCACGGATATCCGCAGCGGCGGGCCGCGCAGGCGCAGCCTGAACGTGTCCGCTTAACAGGCCGGCTGCCATGAGCAGGGAAGATAGAATCAGGCGCATAATTTCTTTAACGGTGAGACAGATTTACAAAGTGTATCGCACTTAACGTGCCTACGTAAAAATGTCTGCGGGTAAGCGGCGTAAAAGTCGTCAATCAGGCTGATTTCGTAGGCGGCTTAGGCTAAACAGGAGAGCAAATCCGGTTGCCAGCACGGCAATCCACAGACTCAGATGAACAGCGTTCGTCGCCTGGCTACTGGCTGGCGTAAAGAGCGACATGATGATGCCCACTAACGCCCCGCCCAGGCACTGGCCAAAGGTGCGCATAATCGCCAGCACGCCGGAGGCGTAGCCGCTGTTCTCCCGTGAGGCGTTTGCCAGCATTTCCCGGTTGTTAGGGCTTTGAAAGCAGCCGAAGCCTATCCCGCAAATCAGGCTGCGCACACCGATATCCCAGATTTCGGCCTGCTCAGGAAGCAGCGCCAGCAGCGTTAATCCCAGGGCAAAAACGGCTAAGCCCGCGGTTGAAATCATCGCCGCTGGATAGCGGTCGGTCAGCCGTCCTGCATGGGGAGCGGCCAGCATGATACCCAGCGGCCAGGGGGTAAACAGCAGCGCCGAGGCAAAGACGCTATATCCGTAGACGCTTTGAAACAGAAACGGCAGCGCAATAAACGTCATGCCCTGGCTAACGAAAGAGGCCAGCGAGGTGAGCGCCGCAAGTGAAAAGCGAGCCGAGGTAAAGAGTTCCAGCGGCATGAGCGGCTTTGGCGCACGTCGCTGACGCCAGATAAACGCCATACCAGCTATCATTGCGACACAGCCGTATCCTGCTGCCGTCAACAGATGCGCTTCCGCCTGACCGGGGCGGGAGAAGGCGTTCGCCGCCATGATCACTCCCCCCAGCATTAGCGCGGACAGCGCCGCACCGGCGATATCAAAGGGTTCGTGTACTGACGTGCGGTTATCAGGTATAGCGCTGAGCGTCAGGATAAACGCCATAATCCCCAACGGGATATTGATAGCAAACAGCCACTGCCAGCTCAGGAGAGAGAGCAGCGTACCGCCCAGCACTGGCGCGATGGCGGTGCTGGCGGCAATCAGCAGGGCGTTAAGGCCCAGAATGCGTCCCAGCAGGCGGTTGGGGAAAACAGAGCGCAGTATCGCCGGAGCAATACTCAGAGTAGCGGCCCCGCCTACACCCTGCACGATGCGCCAGCCCGTCAGCATCGGGAGTGAAGAGGAGAGGGCGCAGCCCAGCGAGGCCAGCGTAAAGAGACCCAGGCCGAAAGCAAACAGGGCACGAAAGCCAAATCGGCGGGCCAGCGCGGCAAAAATAGCCAGCGTCATCGCAGCCGAAAGCAGATAGCCGTTGGCGACCCATACTGCGGACGAAGCTGGCACGGACAGCGCGTCAGCAATAGGCGGCAGCGCAACGTTGACGATGGCACCGTCAAAAACGGCCATTGTGGTACTGGTCATGACGGCAGCCATCGCCAGCGCCCGTCCGCGTCCGGCTAAACCCTCATCTCCCGGTCTTTCCGCAAAGAGTTCCATATTATTTACCCTTGTCAGTTCTGTGATTTCGATGCTTAAAGCGTACTCAGGGGAGAGGCAGGGCGGAAGACGCAGCATTTGCAGTTATAACCTGCAGCAGACGCCTTCCCTCAAACCTGACGGGCAGAGTAAGATAAGCGGATGAACGCACCCGATCTGAACCTACTTACTGCTCTTGATGCGCTGCTGGCTGAGGTTAGCGTGGCGGGCGCTGCGCGACGGTTGGGGCTGAGCGCCTCGGCGATGAGCCGTACGCTTAGCCGCCTGCGTGCGACCACCGGCGATCCGTTGCTGGTGCGCGCTGGACGCAGCATGGTGTTAACCCCGCATGCCGAGGCCATCCGCGAATCTACGCAGCGCACGCTGTTTGAGGCGCTGGCGCTGCTGCGGCCCTCTCAGTCGGGGCTGGATCTCTCGACCCTTGATCGTACCTTTGTGCTGCGCACTAACGAGGGTTTCATTGAGGCTTTCGGGCCAACGCTGATTGTGGCAGCCGCAAAGTCTGCCCCGAATGTGCGCCTGCGTTTTGTCGCCAGAGCGGAAAAGAGCGCGAAGGCGCTGCGTGAGGGACTGGTCGATCTTGAAGTTGGCGTGCTGGGCGAGATGGGACCGGAGATCCGTATTCAGGCGCTGTTTCGCGATCGCTTTGTCGGGGTGGTAAGGCCTGGGCATCCGCTATCGACGCTGCCCGACGTTAGCGTGAGCGACTACCTTGCCCATGCTCATGTGGTCGCCTCCCGTCGGGGACGAACCGCCGGGCCAGTAGATGAGGCGCTGGCCGAGCTGGGCCTTGAGCGGAATATTGCTGCCGTCGTCCCCGGCTTTCCCGCTGCGCTGGCGGTGGCGCAGGCTTCCGATCTGGTGGCGCTGATCCCCGCCTCGTTTCTCATCCATCCGCCTGCCGCGTCATACTGTATGTTTGAACTGCCGGTAAGGGTGGAGGGCATTACGTTGTCACAAATGTGGCACCCGCGCGCGGAGGCCGATCCGGCGCACCGCTGGCTACGGCAGTTTATGCTGGAAGTCTGCCGTAAGCACGCGCTGGCTCCCCAACAGTGATTGGCGATTGCCGTGCATTGGCATACTATAGGGACATACTTTCGTTACCGTAAGGATTGCCCGCGATGGCCATCATCCCTAAGAACTATGCCCGTCTTGAATCAGACTACCGTGAAAGGGCGCTGAAGATTTATCCGTGGGTCTGCGGGCGCTGCTCGCGTGAGTTTGTCTACTCGAACCTGCGGGAGTTAACGGTGCATCATATCGACCACGATCACACCAATAATCCGCCGGACGGCAGCAACTGGGAGCTGCTGTGCCTCTACTGTCACGATCACGAGCACTCAAAATATACCGAGGCCGATCAATACGGCACCAGCGTTGTGGCCGGAGAGGATGCGCAGAAGGACGTGGGGGCGGCGACCTATAACCCCTTTGCCGATCTGAAGGCAATGCTGAATAAGAAGTAGCGCGGCTATTTGCCTGATGACGGAAACGATGCGTGCATATGGCACAGTGCGGACTGTGCCCAGGCCTTGTCCAGTAAGAGCGAAGTGCGGATATTGAGTTTGCCACAGATGCGTCACAAATTATTCTGAGCAGGCTTTGCGAATGTCATCATCCTCAGTAAAGAGCATTTCGGCCATAAAATCGATAAACACGCGTATTTTAGGTGACAGGAACTTACTCGATGGCCATAACAGCCTGAAAGTACCCTGGTGAGCAATATGCTGATCAAGTACGAGTTGAAGTTGGCCTGTTGCCAGAGAGGGTCGAACCATGAAGTCAGGCAGGCATGCAATGCCCAGACCTGCCAGGGTAACGTCCAATAGTGCAGCCGAGGTGTTACATATCATAGTGACAGGCGGGCTTAATACTGGGGTGCCGGGAAGGCTTTTCAGCGGCCAGGGTTCAAGCCTGCCTGTGCTGGGAAACCGATGATGTAAACAGGCGTGATGGCCTAAATCTTTTGGAGACTCCGGCATCCCAGACGCGTCCAGATAGCCGGGTGAGGCAACCAGTTTCAGTTGATAGCTGCCCAGCGTGCGGGACATAAGGCGTGAATCAGCCGGCTCACCGGTACGCATCACCACATCGAATCCCTCTTCAATCACATCTACCATGCGATCGGTAAAATCCACGTCCAGCTCGACAGCGGGATAACGACGCATGAAGGCGGTTATCACAGGCATAACCAGCATGCCAACAAGAGGCAGGCTGATGCGCAAGCGGCCGCGGGGTTGCAGCCTGGTTTCAGACAGCTCCAGCTCGGCCGCTTCAATTTCGCTCAAAATTCGACGACATCTTTCGAGAAACATTCTGCCCTCGGCGGTCAGTCTTATGCTACGGGTGCTGCGGTGAAACAGGCGGACACCAAGGCGCTCCTCCAGACGGGACACGCTTTTGCCTACCGTTGATGAAGAAACACCAAAATGACGTCCGGCTTCAGTGAAGCTCATTGTTTCCGCTGCCTGTACAAAAAACGAGATGCCGCTGAGTGATTCCATCATTAACTCTTTTTGAGAATATTTGTCCGATATGTTTTGAACATTAGCATTATTGTCCTGAATCAGTCACCTCCTCATTATGTCGAATACAAACTCCTTCTGGCGGTACTGAGTTGAGGATACCGGGCATCGCCACACAGCAAGGCACAACTATGACTGATTTAACGTTCACTCAGCGTCAACCTACTCAACATGAACGCTTGCCGATTGCCGCGCTTCTGGCACTCGCGCTGGCCGGTTTCATAACCATTCTGACGGAGGCTTTGCCGGCGGGCTTACTGTCACAGATCGGTTCTGATATGCATATTTCGGGCGCACTGGCCGGACAGTTCGTTACGCTTTACGCTGTCGGATCGCTCGTGGCTGCTATTCCCCTGATTAACGCCACGCAGGGCGTGCGTCGTCGTCCGTTATTACTGATAGCGTTGGCAGGATTTGTTGTGGCGAATACCGTCACGGCGTGCTCTGTGAATTACATAATTACGATGGTCGCGCGGTTCCTGGCAGGCGTTTCAGCCGGGCTTGTGTGGGCACTGCTGGCTGGCTATGCGGCACGTATGGTACCCGACGAAAAGAGAGGGCGGGCTATTGCCATTGCGATGGTCGGTACGCCTCTTGCACTGTCACTTGGTGTGCCCGCCGGAACCTCTCTTGGCAACATGGTTGGATGGCGCATGTGCTTCGGTATCATGAGTGTGATGGCTCTGGGACTGATGGTATGGGTGCGCCTGCGGGTGCCTGACTTTTCGGGACTGGCGGCGAGCGATCGCCTGCCGCTGAGAGAGGTGTTTACGCTTGCGGGTGTCCGCACGGTACTGTTCGTGGTACTGACTTTTGTGCTGGCACACAACGTCTTCTATACCTACATTGCGCCTTTTCTGGCATCCGTAGACATGGCCGAACGGACGGACCTGATATTACTGGTATTTGGCACTGCTTCTTTGCCTGGCATCTGGGTTGTCGGTCTGTTTGTTGACAGATATCTGCGTATGCTGACCCTGGTCAGTACGGCACTGTTCGCGCTTTCTGCCTTTGTGCTGGGCATCATGAGTGATATTCCGTCTGCTGTTTATATGGCCGTTGCCGTCTGGGGGTTATCTTTTGGTGGCGCTGCAACACTATTCCAGACCGCCATTGCCAGAGCAGCTGGCAAGGCGGCTGATGTGGCGCAGTCAATGCTGGTCACAGCCTGGAATCTCGCCATTGCAGGTGGTGGTATTACAGGAGGCGTACTGCTGGATTCAGTAGGGACTAGCGCTTTCTCACCGGCAATTATCATATTGCTGATATTAGCGATGATCGCTGTGTGGACTGCGAAGCAGCATGGGTTTCCCGCGAAATCAGCGTAACATTCGATAAAGCCAGCTGACAGGACATTTGCGTCCCGCAAGGGAAGTGTCGTTTCTGCGTGGCGTTGATAACGCACATCACCGTGTCTAAAACGCCCCCTCAGGGGGGCGTACTCTTCATCAGGCGATACAGAACGTACAGGCATACTCCAGACCGAGCGAGAAGTCCCAGGGCGTTGGCTTGATGCACAGATACTCACCCTCGATAGAGAAGGGGACTGCGACGGTTTTACCCCGGCATAACAGCGTGCACTGCTGAGGCAGTTTACCCTGCCACCTTAGCTTAATCTCAGCGGTGGGCCACACGCGGGTAATGACGTAGTCTTTACTTCCTACGCTAGTCAATGACACCTTGTCATCATCACAAACCAGTCGGGTACACATTTCACTGCCGTAAATTGCCTCGCCGTTAATCGCCATCCAGCGGCCAATATCCAGCAGGCGCTCTTGCTGTAAGGTGGGAATACGACCATCGGCGGTGGGGCCAACGTTAAGCAGGAAATTACCGCCTCTGGAGACAATGCCAATTAGCTGCTCGATCAGCTCCTGCGAAGTGCAGTAGTCCGCTAACTGCTCGGCACGGTTGAAGCCGTAGGATTTACCAATGCCGCGGCTCTCTTCCCATGGGTGGTGTTTACCAAAGCCCTCTTTATCGTTGTATTCGGTGCTGTAGTAATCACCGTGGTTACCCGGCATGTTTTTGCAGAAGCGATCGTTAACCACGACCTCATCCTTATTGCTGGCCTCATTATAGAGCCAGGCAAGCAGCTCTTTGGTCTGGCTGAACTCCTCGCTCAGGTCCCACTCACCGCCGTCAGAGAAGATCAGCGAAGGCTGATAGTTTTGCACCAGCTCTTTTAGCTGCGGGATGAGAATTTCATCCGGATAGTCCTGTTCAGGAATGCCGAATTTCTCGCGGTCGCGCTGCGGCACAAAATAGCCGCTTTCGGCACGATGCGTCCAGTTGGTTTCCCAGTCGATGATTGAGTAGTAGATCCCCATCTTCAGGCCGCTGTCGCGTACTGCATGGCTGATATCACCCAGCAAATCGCGTTTTGGACCTATATCGCCACTGTTCCAGTTCTGTTTGTGCTTATTTTTAGTCGGCCACAGGCAGAACCCGTCATGATGCTTGGTGGTCAGCACGACATATTTCGCACCCGAGGCTTTGAATAGCTCGGCCCACGCTTGCGGCTGGAACAGCTCGGCTTTGAACTGCGGAGCGAAGTCGCGGTAGAGGAAATCTTTGCCGTAATGTTTGTCGTGAAAACCGGCATCGTTGTTGCGATAGTCGCCATACACGCTGGCGTAATACCACTCGGCGTAAGAGCCAAACAGCGTGTTATCCACTGTGCGCCACGCCGGAACGGAAAACACCCCCCAGTGAATGAAAATGCCAAACTTTGCGTCGTTGAACCAGCCCGGCATTTCACGGCTGTCCAGGCTTGCCCACTCAGGTTGATAGGTTTTAGTGCTCATTAATCAGTTCCTTATTTTCTGCTGGGGTATCGGTTTTCGCGATGCAGATGCCGGTAACGGCATAGAATCCGGCAATGATCAGACCGGCGTAACACTGCACGGCCCACAGGGCATAGTCCAGGGTCGGCACGTTGAGGGTGGCTGCCATAAATACGCCCGCCGCCGTCCACGGGATCAGCGGTTCGATTACCGTCGCCGCATCTTCCACCGTGCGCGAGATGTTTTTGCGGTGCAGTCCATTATTCTCAAACGCCTTACGAAACAGCTCGGACGGCAGCAAACAGGCAATGTTGTTATTACCGGTGGCAGCAATCAGCGCCACGCAGGCGGCAATGGTGGAGAAGATCAGCCCAGCGGCGGTTTTTACGATGCGGGTGAAATAGTTAATAATGATATCCAGCGCGCGGGTTAATGACAGCGGCCCGGCAAAGGAGAACGCGCACAGGATCACCAGAATTAACGGCATCATTGAGGCCACGCCCCCGCGCTCTAATAAATTGCGGATGGTCTCCGGCACGCTATCGGGGCTATCGGTAAGGGTGCTGACGCTAAACCCTGATACCCAGATATTCAGATTTTCAATAATAGTGATGCCCTGGGTAAAATATGAGATAGCGATGGAGATCGCCGTGGCAAACAGCAGGACTGGGATCACCGGTTTTTTCATTAATGCGCCAACCAAGACGATAAAGATCGGCACCGCAAGGATCCAGTGCGTATGGTAAAGCTGATTAATTTGATTCACGGTCTGTTGGGCAGAGTCAATAGTGCCCGCACCGGCATCGGTATTAAAGCCAATCACCAGATACACCAATGCCGAAATAATATAGGCCGGGATGGTGGTCTTGCATAAGTGTTTAATATGCTCATAGAGGTCTAGATTATTGACGATGGCGGCAAAATTTGATGAGCCGCTTAACGGCGAAATTTTGTCACCGAAATAGGCGCCGCCGACAATCGCCCCGGCTACAGCGGCAAGATTGGCATCCAGCCCGTGCGCCACGCCCATCAGCGCTACGCCAATGGTGCCCGCAGAACCCCATGAGGTCCCGGTGCAGGTGGCGACAATGCTGGTGACGATAAAGGCAATCACCACGATAAACTGTGGATTGATGATCTTCAGTCCCAGGGTAATAAGGTAAGGGATCGTGCCTGAACTCATCCAGACACCAATTAACCCCCCAACGCACATCACAATCATTAATGACGGCAGCGCCTGGGCAAACTTCTGCACAATTTCGTCGATGATATTCTGGAAACTATGACCCAACCACATTGCGACAAAGGAGATAATGACAGCGGTGATACAGAGCAGCGCTTCCAGCTTGATATCCAGCAGGGTATAGCCAAAAATAATAAACGCCAGTGCCAGCCCTAGTAAAAGAAAAGAGGTTGCCAGCCCGAGCTGTTTAAACGCTGGAGGTTGTATCGGTTCTGATGTTGCAGACATAGAGATCCTCGCTTTATTTTAAACGTTGTTATAGATGACTTATGAATATGCGAATCAGGGGCTATCGCGATTATTGTTGTTGCAAGGAAAATATGCGCTCCAGCGCAACCCATTTTTCTCCTTCAGGTGTCCATGGGGTAGGGAGCTGGTATTGCCACATCAGGGCTTCCCAACGTTGAATGGTGGTATTGTTGAGCGATGCCTGAGCGAAAGCCGCGGCATCAAACTGCTCGCTGACCTCCATCACCATGAATAACCGCGTCCCGAGGCGATAGATCTCCATATTCAGGATACCGTGCTGGCGAAGATGTACGACGACCTCGGGCCAGATCTTCTCGTGCAGCCGCTGGTACTCCGCGATCTTCTCTTCCGAGTCCACCAGGTCCAGTGCCAGGTAGTGATACCGCGACGTGACGTTCATGACAATCTCCGGTCAAGGTGAAGATAGCCGCCATCGACGTTGAGCCACTCGCCGGTGGTATGTGAGGCGCGGCTGGAGAGTAAAAACACAGTGGTATTGGCGATCTCCTGTGGCGTGGTCATTCGCTGACCGAGGGGAATACGTTGGGTGATATTCGCCAGTTCCGCCTGCGGATCGGCAGTGCTGCCGATCCAGCGCTCATACTGGGGCGTCATCACTTCCGCCGGTACTACCGCATTAACGCGCACTCCGCTGTGGCGGAAAGAGACTGCCCATTCGCGGGTCAGCGCCAGAATGGCACCTTTGGAGGCGCAGTAACCGCTGGTGCCGCCCTGGCCGCTTAACGCGGTTTTCGAGGCGATGTTAACAATCGCGCCCTGGCTCTGTTCCAGCGCCTGCTGGCAAAAGTGCGCCATCAGGTAGTAGTGGATCAGATTCTTCTCCAGCGAGGCGACAAAGGCGGCACGGCCTGCCTCCAGCCCAACGCCATCGTTTACGCCTGCGTTGTTCACTAAGCCATTAATGCGACCGAAGCGCTGCAATACGTGCGTGACCGCATGGGCGCAGCCAGGCTCGTCGCACAGATCGGCGATAACGACCTCGGCCCGGGGTTGCAGCTGACGCAGCTGGGCCAGCCACTGTTCTTCCGGCTGCATATTGGTGACAATCACCGGGATAGCCGCTTCTTCAGCCAACAGATGAGAAATGGCAGCACCGATCCCTGAGCCTCCGCCCGTGACGATCACCACCTTATTTTGCAACAATAGATCCATTCTGCTCTCCTGAAAGGCCATAAACCCGGCCTGCGGTATTTCCCCGGATGTTGTCCTGTTCCGCCGGTGTCAGGCTACCGATTACCTCTTCAACCAGCTGGACGACCTCGTCATAGCCGGCTGCCAATAAGCAAACCGGCCAGTCGGAACCAAACATCACGCGTTGAGAGCCAAAAAGCGCAATCGCCTCTTCAATGAAGGGCCTTAGCTGCTCTGCACGCCAGGGAGTGTTAAGCACCTCTGTTACCAGTCCGGATAATTTGCATACCACGTGAGGCATTGCGGCCAGGCCAGCCACCTGTTCACCCCAAAACGTTGCCCCTGCGGCAATATCCGGTTTACCCAGATGGTCCAGCACCAGCCAGTGGTTGTCATGTTGTGCAGCAAATCGCGTGGTCTGCGAAAGGTGCCGCCATGTCACCAGCATCTCCCAGACATAGCGTTGCTTCTGTAGCTGATTGATACCGCTGGCAGTGACGGTGTCACTTAGCCACGCTGCCGGATCGCGTTCATCCTGCACCTGATGACGAAAGCCCCGCAGCAGCGGATGCTGTAGCCTCTCCAGCTGCGCAGCCAGATCGCTCTGGCGGAGGTCAACCCAGCCGATCACCCCCAGAGTGGCGGGCGAAGCGTCGGCCCAGCGCAGCAGCTGTGCAGTTTCAGCGCGACATTGCCGCGCCTGCACCACAATCGAGCCGGTAAACTGGTGGCTGTCCAGCAGCGGTGCAAGATCGCGAGGCAGGTAATCGCGTTGCAGGACCTTCATCGCCGCCGTGATCCACGGATAGTCGGCGGCCTGGTAGTGCCAAAAATGTTGGTGAGCATCAATGCGCACGTGAGCTTTCCTGTGCCGGGTAGCGATACGTTTCCAACGATGACGGATGCATCTCAATCGAGAAGCCCGGCGCGGTTGGCGGCATATAAGCGGCACCCCTGATCTCGCAGGGGTGCAGGAAGTGCTCGTGCAGATGATCGACAAACTCAATGACCCGGCCTTCATGGGTGCCAGCGATGGCGACAAAATCGATCATCGACAGATGCTGCACGTATTCACATAAACCTACGCCACCCGCATGTGGACACACCGGCAGCTGATACTTGGCGGCCATCAGCATTACTGCCAGCACTTCATTCACACCGCCAAGGCGACAGGCATCAATCTGCACCACATCAATGGCTTCACGCATTATCAGCTGCTTGAAGATAATGCGGTTCTGACACATTTCGCCAGTCGCCACCTTTACTGGCGCAACGGCGGCGCGGATTTTGCGGTGTCCTTCGATATCGTCCGGGCTAGTAGGCTCTTCAATAAACCACGGTTTTGCAAAGGCCAGCTGCTGCACCCAATCCACTGCCTCATTAACTTCCCATACCTGATTAGCATCGATCATCAGCTGGCGGTCTGACCCCAGCACCTCGCGAGCGATACGCACCCGGCGCTTATCGTCTGCAAGATCGCGGCCAACTTTCAGTTTTATATGGGAAAAGCCAGCATCGACCGCTTCCTGGCACAGGCGACGTAGTTTGTCATCGTCATACCCCAGCCAGCCGGCAGAGGTGGTATAGCAGGGATAACCCTCCTGCTCGAGCTGACGAATACGCTCGGCCTTGCCCGCAGCCTGAGCGCTGAGGAGCGCCAGCGCTTCCTCGGGCGTAATGCAATCCGTGAGGTAACGGAAATCGATGCAGCGCACCAGCGCCTGCGGCGACATATCGGCCACCAGCCGCCAAAGCGGTTTCTCTTCTGATTTGGCCCAGAGATCCCACACCGCATTGACAACAGCACCGGTAGCTAAATGGATGGCGCCTTTATCCGGACCAATCCAGCGTAGCTGGCTGTCGCCGGTAATATCACGCCAGAACTGCCCCATGTCTGCGGTAATGTCATCCAGCTGCCGCCCGACAATTAAATGCGCCATGGCACGGATCGCGGCGCAGCAGATCTCATTGCCGCGACCAATGGTGAAGGTCAGCCCGTGCCCCTGCAGCGCAGGGTTATCGGTTTCAATAATCACATAAGCGGCAGAGTAATCTGGATCTGGATTCATCGCGTCCGAACCATCCAGATGTTGCGAAGTGGGGAAGCGAATATCCTCCACGCGTAAAGCGGTTAGCCGGGTCATTATTTGCTCTCCTGCGTAACCTGGCGCTGCTCGCCCAGCCCGGCGATACCGAGAGTGATGGTTTGTCCGGGGCGCAGATAGACCGGTGGTTTTTGTCCCATGCCGACGCCTGGTGGCGTGCCGGTGGAGATAACATCCCCCGGTTGCAGGCTCATAAAGCGGCTGAGATAGCTAATGATGTGCGCCACGCTGAAAATCATGGTGCGGGTGTTACCATTTTGATAGCGCTTGCCGTCCACCTCCAGCCACAGATCCAGCTGCTGCGGATCGGCGATCTCATCAGCCGTCACCAGCCACGGGCCAATCGGTCCAAAGGTGTCGCAGCCTTTGCCCTTGTCCCAGGTGCCGCCGCGCTCAATCTGGTACTCACGCTCGGAGACGTCATTGACTACGCAGTACCCGGCGACGTGAGAGAGGGCTTCCTCTTCACTGATATAGCTGCCGCCTTTGCCAATGACCACGCCCAGCTCGACTTCCCAGTCGGTTTTCACCGAACCTCGCGGGATTTTTACTGCATCATTCGGGCCTACCACTGCGCTGGTCCACTTGCTAAACACCACGGGTTCTTTCGGGATCTCAGCCCCGGTTTCGGCAGCGTGATCGGCATAGTTCAGGCCGATGCAGATAAATTTGCCAATGCGACCGACGCACGCGCCAATGCGCGGCTGGCCGTCAACTTCAGGCAGCTGGTGCAGCGGCAGACGGCGCAATTTTTCCAGCGAGGAGGGCAGCAACGCATCGCCCGCAATATCGTCAATATGCTGCGACAGGTCGCGTAAAACGCCCTGTTCGTCAATTACTGCCGGACGCTCTTTTCCTGCCTCGCCAATACGTACTAGTTTCATACTCAACTCCCTGGTTAGTTGCTCCAACCGCCATCAATGATTTGGATTGTTCCGGTGGTATATGCGCTGGCGTCCGAAGCCAGATAGGCCGCCAGATAAGCAATCTCTTCTGCTGAGCCGATGCGGCCAATCGGCTGCCGCGCCACAAAGGCATCATAAACTTCGCTTTCAGGCCGGCCTTCGGTCTGCGCCTGGGTGGCGATACGCTGGCGTAGCGACGGCGAATCGACCGTGCCGGGGCAGATTGCATTGCAGCGAATGCCGTCACCGATGTAATCCGCTGCAACTGAACGCGTCAGGCCGATCACCGCTGCTTTAGTAGCGCTGTAGGCAAAGCGATTCGGCACGCCTTTGATACTGGAAGCGACGGATGACATATTGATAATCGAGCCTTTTTTCTGCGCCAGCATGGCGGGCAGAAAGGCCTGGATCATATGGAACATGGCGGTGACGTTGAGATTGAGCGCGGCTTGCCAATCCTGCTCGCTACACTGCAGCAGACTGCCGCTATGCACTACGCCTGCACAGTTAAACAACACGTCAAGGGTGCCGATCTCCTGAGCGGCGGCATGGATGGCTTGCCGATCGGTCACATCCAGCGTCCAGGCGGTGACGCCAGGGATACCCTGCAAGCTGTTAATGTTGATATCACTGGCAATGACCTCAGCACCTTGTTCTGCAAAGTAGCGTGCGGTAGCCAGGCCTATGCCCTGACCCGCAGCGGTGATCAACACACGTTTCCCATCTAAATTCATTGCAACTCCTTTGGTATAAGGGTCTAATGGTCAGGCCATTGAGGGTGTGATTTATCTTCAATTTATGGCGTAATTACACTCAGAACGTTAACCGTGAAGGCATACTTTTATTGACATTTATGTAACATTGACAAGTGGCAAAGCTATTTTTTGTGCAATTGGTCACTGAATAATTATTACGGGTAGATGCGCTATGCCGATAAAAAAAATGGAAAACCCTCGCCTTTACAGACAGATAGCAGACCAACTTATCGCGTTGATCGAAAGTAATGAATTTCCGCCGGGCAGTCGCCTGCCGGCTGAACGTGATTTGGCTGAGCAACTGCAGGTCAGTCGGGCGTCTGTACGAGAAGCGCTGATTGCGCTGGAAGTCATTGGTCTGGTGGACGTTAAGGTAGGCAATGGCGTGATTGTGAAGGCCCGGCCAAATACGCAGGAGCCGGTGATGATACAGGCGGGGCGCGGTCAATGGCTGGAGCCTGATGATGAGCTGGGTATACAGCTGGATTTTTCTACCGAGCTTCCGCCGTTTTCTCTTCTGCAGGCACGCAAGCTAATTGAACCTGAGGCTGCGGCGCTTGCCGCCGTGCATGCCAGTAATGAAGAGCTAAGGCTGATTCGTCAGGCCTATGAGCAAAACTGTGCGGACAACCGCGAACAGTCAAGAACCCATCCGGGCGATCGGCTTTTCCATATTCGTATCGCGCAAGCCAGCGGCAATCCGGCCTATGGGTTTATCATCGGCCACCTGCTAGGGCACCGCTATGGGAGTATGTTCCGCATGTTACAGGCACACTACACCCCGAGTGATATGCCGCACCTGTCTGAAAATGAGCATCTTGCCATTCTGGAGGCTCTCGAAAAACGCGATGCAAGGGCGGCACGCTCACTGATGAAAAAGCATATCGATCGCGTAATCGCCACATTTGAGCGCAACTGAAGTAGCCATTTTGCTCTACCCGTTGGCCTACGCAAGCGCCGCCGGGTAGAGCATTGAGCGTTAACGCTTCTCAGGCAGCGCGTAGGCGAGGACATAATCCCCGGCTGGCGTCTCCATAAAGTGATGACCCGCGGCGACAATCACCAGATATTCGCGCCCGTTTTCGGTATAGATCATCGGGTTTGCCTGGCCGCCTGCAGGCAGCGGCGTGCTCCAGACCGTTTCCCCGGTGGTAATATCGATGGCGCGGATCAAATCATCGGTGGCAGCCGCCACAAAGATAAGCCCGCTGGAGGTCACTACAGAGCCGCCGTTGTTAGGTGTACCAATGTTAATCGGCAGGCCGGTCGGCATGCCAAACGGCCCGTTACGACGAGCGGTACCCAGCGGGCGATCCCAGATAGTCCGTCCATCACGAACGTCAATTGCCCGGATCCCACCATACGGCGGCTCTTTACAGAGCATGCCGGTAAAGGGCAGACGCCAGCCTGCATTAACGTTGATGGCATAAGGAACACCGATCTGCGGATCGCCGGCACCCTCCGCATGTCCGGCATCGTGCGGATTATGGGTGATCTCATCCCGCGGCTTCCAGCCCAGCGCATCTGCTTTTTTACGAGGAACAAGAATGTTCAGGTTCGGCATATCATTGTAGTTAGCAATGATGATACCGCGGTGAGGATCAAATGAGACGCTGCCCCAGTCGGAACCGCCGTTATAACCCGGATATTCGATATTGTGGCGTTCGGATCCCGGTGGCGTGTACTGACCCTTATAGCTCGCCTTCTGATACTGAATACGACACACCATCTGGTCAAATGGCGTCAGACCCCACATATCCTGCGGCGTCAGATCGGGCTTGCTCAGATGGTGGAATAGCGAATAGGGCTGTGTCGGGGAGCGATCCTGAGGCTCAACGCCGCCGCCCGGTACCGGTCGCTCTTCGACACCGAACAGGGATTTACCCGTACGGCGATCGAGAACGTAGATCTCCCCCTGCTTGGTCGGGACAATAATGGCGGGCGTCTTCTGACCATCCTTGCCGGGATAGTCGATCAGCGTCGGCTGTGAGCCCTGGTCATAGTCCCAGACATCTTTATGCGCTGTCTGGAATGACCAGACCGGCAGGCCAGTCTCGATATTCAGGGCGGTAAGGGAGACGGCGTATCTGTTTTCAGCCTCGGTACGTGAACTGCTCCAGTAGTCGCCCGAGGAGTTAGCCACGGGCAGGTAGACGAGCCCTAACTTATCGTCACCGGTAAAGGAGGTCCATACGTCCGGCGAGCCACGTTTATAGGCGTCCGGTCCCGTTTTTGGCGTGCTGGTCTCGGGTGCGGCGGCATCCCATGCCCACTTAAGCTGGCCGGTGCGCACGTCATAGGCCTTAATCACGCCTGGAGGACCAAATGCGCGCTGACCATCAATGGTCTGATGCGCGACCACCAGCGTGTCGCGGATCACGACCGGCGCTGAGTTAATGGCGACATAGCCCTCGTAAACCTCACCCATATCATCGGCAAGATTAACGGTGCCCTGATTACCAAAACTTTTACACACTTCGCCGGTTTTGGCGTTCAGCTCAATAACACGGGCATCAAGGGTACCAAGAATAATACGTTGATCGCAGCTATCCCCGCGGGTTGAGCCGGTCGTGACAGGGGCAACGGCGTCAGCGCCCTGCGCTGCGGTGACGTGGCTGCTGGTGGTGGCATCGAACCAGGTCAGCCCACGGCAGGCTGCGGTGTAGGGAATGGATTTATCACTGACTTTCGGATCGAAATGCCACTTCTCTTTTCCCGTCGCGGCATCAAGGGCAAAGACCTGGTTGTGCGGGGTACAGGTGTAGAGGGTATCTCCCACTTTGATCGGCGTATTCTCTGCGCCCCAGCGGGACTTGGGCAGATCGCCGGTACGGAACTGCCAGGCCAGCTTCAGGTCTTTAACATTCTCAGGTGTAATCTCTTTCGCATCGGCAAAACGCTGCGAGGCCAGAGATCCGCCATAAGTATACCAGTCTCCCTGTGCAGGTTTAGACGCATTACCTGAGCCGGTATCCGTGGTGAAAGTCTGCGCTCCAGCCGCAGGGACCTCGCTGGCCGGGGTAACGTTCAGACCAGTGAAGGGGATAATGACCGCAGCGACAAAGCCAGCTACAAAAACAGCTGTCAGCAGCAGCGAGATCTTTTTGCTAAAACCGGGAGCGAGGGAGGGAAGTTGAAGGGCAAACAGAATGCCCAGAATCAGCATAAGGTCAAAACGCGGTACCCAGCGCCAGTAATCGAGTCCCGATTCCTGAATAGTCCATAATAGCGTGCCGATAAAAACCAGAGCAAACCAGTATATTGCGCTGGAGCGGCGCATAAATATTAGCCCGGCGGAGATCGTTGAGCCGATCCCTGCCAGTAGGTAATACCAGTTCCCACCCACGGCGACCAACCAGCCGCCGCCAAAGGCCATAGCTACCCCAAATAATAGTAGGGCGGTAGCAAAGATTTTATTCCAGACGGAAAGTCTGGATATCCGCTTTGAGATAATCAATTTTAATCCCTCACTTTGTTTATATATATCTGACGTATTTTTACGTGTCTTTACAAAGATAGCGCAGATATTTATTAAATGTGATGAGGGTTAAAATTTGTAATTTTCAGAGTTAAAAAAGCATTCCTGAATTTATTAGTGCCATCTCAGGTCAGCGCTACAATTCATGCTTTTTCATCAGCGCCCTGAACTGGTGGTAGGTCAGGCTGAGCAGCTCCGCCGCACGCTTCTGGTTAAATTTTGCCTGCTGTAGTGCAGTTTCCAGCAAAGCTTTTTCCTGGTGGTGTTGAAACTGGCGTAGATCCAGCGGCAGTCCAGGCGCAGCAGGCAACGCTTCCGCCACCGGCTCGGGTGGGGTTGTGCGCTGGAACGGATCGATAATAATCTCATCCAGCGCCACCTCGCTGGTGCCGTGGCGGTAGACCGAGCGCTCTACCACGTTCTTCAGCTCGCGAATGTTACCCGGCCAGCGGTAGTCCAGCAGCGTCTCCCTGGCACGTTCGGTAAAGCCTGGAAACAGCGGTAGCCGCAGCTCGCGGCACATCTGGATGGCGAAGTGTTCCGCCATCAGCATGATATCGCTCCGGCGCTCGCGCAGGGGCGGAAGCTGTACCACGTCAAAGGCCAGCCGGTCGAGAAGGTCGGCGCGGAACGTGCCGTCGCGTACCATTCCAGGCAGGTCGGCATTGGTGGCGCACACCAGCCGGACGTTAACCTGCAGCGGCTGGCTGCCGCCGACGCGCTCCAGCTCGCCGTACTCAATCACCCGCAGCAGCTTCTCCTGGACCAGCATCGGAGCGGTGGCCAGCTCATCGAGAAACAGCGTCCCGCCGTCGGCACGTTCGAAGCGGCCTGGGTGGCGTTTCTGCGCACCGGTAAAGGCCCCGGCCTCGTGACCAAAAAGCTCGGTATCCAGTAAATTTTCATTCAGGGCGGCACAGTTCAGGGAGATAAATGGCCCGTCCCATCGCCCGGAGAGATAGTGCAGGCGGTTGGCAATCAGCTCTTTGCCCGTTCCGCGTTCGCCGATAATTAATACCGGCTTATCTAATGGAGCGAGGCGTGACACCTGCTCCAGCACTTCCAGAAAGCTGTTAGCCTCGCCGAGAAGATTGTCTTTATATTCCGCCATGGTGAAATTCGCTATTTGTTAGTGTTATTCACCACTGTAGACCAAAATGCCGCAGCGGTAAAATTAGTCAAATCATATAAAATCAACAAGATAAAAAGTTGGCACGGCTCTTGTATTAACTTAGCAGCAGGGCTTAGCCCAACTACATAAAATATGAGGATTACATTATGGGTATTTTTTCTCGTTTTGCCGACATCGTGAACGCCAACATCAACTCGCTGCTGGAGAAGGCGGAAGATCCACAGAAACTGGTGCGCCTGATGATTCAGGAGATGGAAGATACGCTGGTTGAAGTGCGCTCTACCTCTGCACGGGCGCTGGCTGAAAAGAAACAGCTGTCACGTCGCATTGAGCAGGCCACCGCGCAGCAGACCGAATGGCAGGAGAAGGCCGAGCTGGCGCTGCGTAAAGAGAAAGAGGATCTGGCCCGTGCTGCCCTGATTGAAAAACAGAAGCTGACCGATATCATCGCTACCCTTGAGCAGGAAGTTATCCTGGTTGATGAGACACTGGTGCGCATGAAAAAAGAGATCGGTGAGCTGGAGAACAAACTCAGCGAGACCCGCGCCCGCCAGCAGGCGCTGACCCTGCGCCATCAGGCGGCCAGCTCGTCCCGCGACGTGCGCCGTCAGCTGGACAGCGGCAAGCTGGATGAAGCCATGGCGCGTTTCTCCTCCTTCGAGCGTCGTATCGACCAGATGGAAGCCGAAGCGGAGAGCCACGGTTTTGGCAAGCAGAAGTCGCTGGATCAGGAGTTTGCCGAGCTGAAAGCCAATGATGAAATCAGCGAGCAGCTGGCGCAGCTGAAAGCCAAAATGAAACAAGATATTCAATAATAATAAACGATGAATAATAACGGGCGGCGTCCGTATGTGCCGCCCCTCATCTGTAAGGAGTACACATGAGCGCGCTATTTTTGGCTATTCCTCTGACCCTGTTCGTTCTGTTTGTCCTGCCGGTCTGGCTGTGGCTGCACTACAACAACCGCAGCGGTCGCGATGCGCTGTCGCAAGGCGAGCAGCAGCGCCTGGCCCAGCTTAACGACGAGGCAAAACGGATGCGTGAGCGGATAGCCTCTCTGGAAGCTATTCTTGATGCAGAGCACCCGAACTGGAGGGATCGCTGATGAATGAATTGTTTAACAAAAAACTGTGGCGAATTCCCCAGCAGGGTATGGTGAAAGGCGTATGCGCCGGGATTGCTCACTATCTTGACGTACCGGTAAAACTGGTGCGACTGATTACTGTACTGGCGATGCTTTTTGGCCTGTTCTTCTTCGTGGTGCTCGCTTATATCATTCTCACCTTCGTGCTTGATCCGATGCCGGAGGGGGAGATTGAGGGCGAAGCTATGCCAACCAACAGCGAACTGCTTAACGCGGTGGATGCGGAGCTGGCAGCGGGGGAGAAGCGCCTGCGTGAAATGGAGCGCTACGTGACCTCAGACACTTTCTCGCTGCGTAGCCGTTTTCGCCAGCTCTGATTTAACGACCTAACGAGGTAGATGATGAATAGCAAATGGCAACAGACCGGCAAAAAAGCGAAACCGGCACTGAAAATTGCAGGCAAGCTGGTGCTGCTGACCGCGCTGCGCTACGGCCCGGCGGGCGTAGCGGGCTGGGCCATCAAATCCGTGGCGCGCCGTCCGGTGAAAATGCTGCTGGCGCTGGCGCTGGAGCCGATGCTTAAACGCCTCGCGACGCGCGTATCGCGCAATATGAAATAATTCCTGGCGGCGCAACCTCTGCGCCGCTGGCTTTTGTTGCGCGTGGATCCTATAGCGCCTGCCACCTTATACTACCCCTCTTACCAATACCTTCACTTCAGGGCAAAACAGGATGGCTATGAAGCGATTTAAATCTGAGTTTAACGCCCTCGTCAACCGCGGTGTCGACAGGCACCTGCGGCTGGCCGTTACCGGTCTGAGCCGCAGCGGTAAAACCGCGTTTATCACCGCCATGGTCCACCAGCTTTTGAATATTCATAACGGTGCGCGCCTGCCGCTTTTCAGCGCGGTACGGGAGGAGCGCCTGCTGGGGGTGAAACGGGTACCGCAGCGTGATTTTGGTACGCCGCGCTTTACCTGGGACGAGGGTATTGCCCAGCTTTACGGTACGCCACCCGCGTGGCCAACGCCGACGCGCGGCGTCAGCGAGATGCGTCTGGCTCTGCGCTACCGCTCGAATGACTCGCTGCTGCGCCATTTTACCGACAGCGCCACCCTCTACTTAGAGATTGTTGACTATCCCGGCGAGTGGCTGCTGGATCTGCCTATGCTGGCGCAGGACTACACCAGCTGGTCACGACAGATGACCGGTATGTTACAGGGTCACCGAAAGGAGTGGTCCGCCCGCTGGCGTCAGCTCTGCGCGGGGCTGGATCCGCTGGCTCCGGCCGATGAAAACCGGCTGGCAGAGATTGCCGATGCCTGGACGACGTATCTTCATCGGTGTAAGGCCGAGGGGCTGCACTTTATCCAGCCGGGACGTTTTATATTGCCGGGCGAGATGGCCGGTGCGCCTGCGCTGCAGTTCTTCCCCTGGCCGGATGTTGGTGAAACGGGCGAGGCGAAGCTGGCCCAGGCAGACAAGAGCAGCAACGCCGGGATGCTGCGCGAGCGCTTTAACTACTACTGTGAAAACGTAGTTAAAGGGTTCTATAAAAACTACTTCCTGCGCTTCGATCGGCAGATTGTGCTGGTGGACTGTCTACAACCGCTCAACAGCGGGCCGCAGGCGTTTAATGATATGCGCCTCGCGCTCACCCAGCTGATGCAGAGCTTTCACTACGGGCAGCGGACGCTGTTTCGCCGTCTCTTCTCCCCGGTAATCGACAAATTGCTGTTTGCCGCCACCAAGGCGGATCACGTCACCGTTGATCAGCATGCCAATATGGTCTCTCTGCTCCAGCAGCTGGTCACCGACGCGTGGCAAAACGCCGCTTTTGAGGGGATCGATATCGACTGCCTGGGTCTGGCAGCGGTTCAGGCTACAGAGAGCGGCCTGGTTGACGTCAACGGCGATAAAATCCCGGCCCTGCGCGGGGATCGCCTCAGCGATGGCAAGCCGTTAACGGTCTATCCGGGGGATGTTCCTGCCCGGCTGCCGGGGCAGGCATTCTGGGAGACGCAGGGCTTTCAGTTTGAGGCCTTTCGTCCACGGGTGATGGACGTGGATACCCCGATGCCGCACATTCGTCTTGATGCGGCGCTGGAATTTTTACTGGGAGATAAGCTGCGATGAACGAGCCAATCAAACCACGCGTCGATTTTACCGAACAGCCCGCGACGCAGGTGCGTGAAGAGTTTAAGGCCGCGCAGGCGTTTAGCGATGCCGAGGCGGGGGAGTTCACGCCGATCCAGGCGGAAGAGCTGCTGGCGGATACCCCACAGCCGGAAGCCAGCGTCGAGGCGGCGCTGCGGCCCCGGCGCAGCCTGTGGCGCACGATGGTGCTGGCGGGGCTGGCGCTGTTTGGCGTCAGCGTGGTCGGCCAGGGAGTGCAGTGGGCGATGGACGCCTGGCAAACCCACGACTGGGTGGCGCTGGGTGGCTGTGCTGCGGGGGCGCTCATCGTCGGCGCGGGGGTAGGCTCCGTAGCCGGTGAGTGGCGGCGGCTGTGGCGGCTGCGTCAGCGGGCGGAGGCTCGCGACGAGGCCAGTCTGCTGCTGCACAGCCACGGCACCGGCAAAGGACGCGATTTCTGCGAGGGGCTGGCCCGCCAGGCAGGTATCGATCAGGCGCATCCTGCTCTGCAACGCTGGTACGCCGCGATTCACGAGACGCAAAGCGACCGGGAGATCGTCACGCTCTACGCCCGGCTGGTGCAGCCAGTGGTGGATGCTCAGGCCCGACGTGAAATTAGCCTCTCGGCGGCAGGTTCAACGTTGATGATTGCTGTCAGCCCGCTGGCGCTGGTGGATATGGCCTTTATCGCCTGGCGTAATCTGCGGCTGATTAACCGCATTGCCCGGCTCTACGGCATTGAGCTGGGCTACTTCAGCCGACTGCGGCTGTTTCGTCTGGTGCTGCTAAACATTGCTTTCGCCGGTGCCAGCGAAGTGGTACGTGAGGTGGGCATGGACTGGCTTTCGCAGGATCTCGCCGCCCGGCTTTCCGCGCGCGCCGCGCAGGGGATTGGGGCCGGGCTGCTCACCGCACGGCTCGGCATCAAGGCGATGGAGCTATGCCGTCCGCTGCCCTGGCTGGAGGACGACAAACCCCGGCTGGCCGACTTCCGCCGTCAGCTTATCGGTGAGCTTAAGACCAATATGCAGCGTGGTGGCGCAAAAACGTGATTGAACGCTTATGTTTACGCCATGGCGGTGGGTTTTCCACCGCTCTGTCAATAATTGTTGACAGACAGCTTCCTGACTGCCGATAAGTGGCTTATCATTCTTAAATACGTTGACTGTTTAAGGGTGGCGACTCCCATGCGTCTTGAAGTCTTTTGTGAAGACCGTCTTGGTCTGACTCGTGAGCTACTGGATCTGCTGGTACTCAGAGGTATCGATTTACGCGGCATTGAGATCGATCCTATCGGGCGGATCTACCTCAACTTTGCTGAACTGGAATTTAATGACTTCAGCAGCCTGATGGCTGAAATCCGCCGCATTGCTGGTGTAACCGACGTGCGCACCGTGCTGTGGATGCCTTCCGAACGCGAGCATCGCGCTATGAGCGCGCTGCTGGAGGCTCTGCCGGAGCCGGTACTCTCTCTGGATATGAAGAGTAAGGTTGAGCTGGCGAACCAGGCCAGCTGCCAGCTTTTTGGCCAGGATCAGTCCCGGCTGCGCAACCATAACGCCCTGCAGCTCATTAACGGCTTCAACTTCCAGCGCTGGCTGGAGGGAAATCCTCAGGCGTCGCACCACGAGCACGTAGTCATTAATGGGCAAAACTTCTTAATGGAGATCACCCCGGTGCACCTGGACGGCGAACACGGCGAGCCGGTGCTGATCGGTGCAGTGGTTATGCTGCGCTCGACGATTCGCATGGGCCGCCAGCTGCAGGATCGGGTCAGCCAGGACGGCAGCGCCTTCAATCAGATCGTGGCCGCCAGTACGAAAATGCGCCATGTCATCGACCAGGCGCGCAAGCTGGCTATGCTCAGCGCGCCGCTGTTAATCGTGGGCGATACCGGCACCGGTAAGGATCTGCTGGCGCACGCCTGTCATCTTGCCAGTCCGCGTGCGGCAAAACCCTATCTGGCCCTGAACTGCGCCTCTATCCCTGAGGATGCGGTGGAGAGCGAGCTGTTTGGTCACGCGCCGGAGGGCAAAAAAGGGTTCTTTGAACAGGCCAACGGCGGCTCGGTGCTGCTGGATGAGATTGGCGAGATGTCGCCCCGGATGCAGGTTAAGCTGTTGCGCTTCCTTAATGATGGCACCTTCCGCCGCGTGGGTGAGGATCATGAGGTTCACGTCGACGTGCGGGTAATCTGCGCCACCCAGCGTAATCTGGTAGAACTGGTACAGAAGGGTATCTTCCGGGAAGATCTCTACTACCGTCTGAACGTGCTGACGCTGGATCTGCCGCCGCTGCGCGATCGCTCGCAGGACATTATGCCGCTGACCGAGCTGTTTGTGGCCCGCTTTGCCGACGAACAGGGGGTACCGCGTCCGAAGCTCTCTGCCGATCTCAGTAACGTCCTGACCCGTTATAGTTGGCCAGGCAACGTGCGTCAGCTGAAAAATGCGGTCTACCGCGCGTTGACGCAGCTGGAGGGCTACGAGCTGCGTCCGCAGGACATCCTACTGCCGGACTACGATGCGGGAACCGTGGCGGTCGGGGAAGAGGCGATGGAAGGTTCGCTGGATGATATCACCAGCCGTTTCGAGCGCTCGGTCCTGATTCAGCTCTATCGTAGCTATCCCAGCACGCGCAAGCTGGCGAAACGGTTGGGCGTGTCGCATACCGCCATTGCCAATAAGCTGCGGGAGTATGGCCTGAGCCAGAAAAAGGGCGAAGAGTAAAACAAGAGAGCCTTCAGCGATGAAGGCTCTTTTTTAATGCGGCTACGCTTACTTGGCCAGCGCTTGCAGGGCAGCCTCGTAGTCCGGCTCGTTGGTGATCTCGTTCACCAGCTCGCTGAATACTACGGTGTCGTTTTCGTCGATAACCACGACCGCACGCGCGGCCAGGCCTTTCAGCGCGCCATCAGCAATGCCTACGCCGTAGTTTTCGAGGAAGTCGGCGTTACGCAGGGTCGACAGGGTGATCACGTTGCTCAGACCTTCCGCGCCGCAGAAGCGGGACTGGGCGAATGGCAGATCGGCAGAGATGCACAGCACCACGGTGTCTTTCATTTCGGTGGCGAGCTGGTTGAATTTACGCACGGAGGCGGCGCAAACACCGGTGTCAATGCTCGGGAACACGTTGAGAACTTTGCGCTTACCCGCGAACTGCGCCAGCGTAACGTCGGTCAGATCCTTCGCGACCAGAGTGAAAGGGTGTGCTTTGCTACCGACTGCCGGAATAGCGCCAGCAACAGCAACCGGGTTGCCCTGGAAATGAACGGTTTGAGACATAAATATCTTCCTGTTTACATATAGTTAACGTCGCCGCTAGTGTACGTGATTGGCCTTAATCACGGCAAACCTATTTTTGTCCCGCTTTTCAACACTATACTTTTAACATTCCGTTAAAGGAGCAACGAATGAGAACAGTTAAGGTCTATGAAGAGAGTTGGCCGCTGCATTCACCGTTTGTCATCTCACGGGGCAGCCGCAGCGAGGCCAGGGTAGTGGTGGTTGAGCTGGAAGAGGAGGGGATCAGGGCGGCGGGAGAGTGCACGCCCTATCCACGCTATGGCGAGAGCGATGCATCCGTCATTGCTCAGATCATGACCATTGTGCCGCAGCTCGAGAGAGGCCTCACCCGGCATCAGCTTCAGTCTCTGCTGCCACCGGGAGCAGCACGCAACGCCGTAGACAGCGCCCTGTGGGATCTGGAAGCGCGTCGGCTGGGCGTTAGCCTGGAGCAGCATCTTGACGTTGCGCTGCCGGACGATTTGACCACGGCGCAGACAGTGGTGATTGGCACGCCGGAGCAGATGGCCGCCAGCGCCGCCGCACTGTGGGAGAAGGGGGCGCGACTGCTGAAGATCAAGCTCGATGACCGTCTGATCAGCGAGCGGCTGGTGGCCGTTCGCACTGCCGTCCCGGAGGCAACGCTGATTGTCGATGCCAACGAATCCTGGCACAGCGAAGGCTTAGCCGCGCGCTGTCAGCTGCTGGCAGATCTCGGTGTTGCGATGCTCGAGCAGCCGCTTCCCGCTAACAATGATGCTGCACTGGAGAACTTTATCCACCCACTGCCCATCTGTGCCGATGAGAGCTGCCACGCTCGCAGCAGCCTGAAAACTCTTGCCGGACGCTATGAGATGATCAACATCAAACTCGATAAAACCGGCGGGCTGACCGAGGCGCTGGCGCTGGCCAGCGAGGCGCAGGCGCAGGGATTTGAGGTGATGCTGGGCTGCATGCTCTGCACCTCACGGGCTATCGCGGCGGCGCTGCCGCTTGTGTCACAGGCGCGGTTTGCCGATCTTGACGGTCCCACCTGGCTGGCGGTGGACGTTGAACCGGCGCTACGCTTCAGCACCGGTCAGCTTCACCTCTGATCCGTCCAGCGCAGCAGGCGCGTCATCGCCTGCAGATAACGTTCGCTGGCCTCATCGTTTGAGATCGGCGGCAACTCGGCGGTGATGCAGTGCAGGCCAATATCGGCGCACCAGCTACCGAACGAGCCGGGCGTTTCATAGCCGACGCTGCGCACCAGCGGCAAGGCAAACGCCCCGGCGAGCCAGTGGCCCAGCGGACTCTGCACGGGATCCTCAATGCAGGCCAGCGGATCGTGAAATGAGACAACCCAGGCCGGATGCAGACGGTGAATAAGCTGGCACAGGCTTTGGGTTTCAGGTTCTGAACCCGGCGCATCACCTGCCAGCAGCACCACGTCCCGGGCACTGGCGGCGCTGTTCCAGCGATAGACGGTCTCCCCGGCCCGCCAGTTAGCGGCGGGGAAGTTGCGGTTGAGATCGACGCCCTGGGCATTGGCACGCAGGCCAAGCTGACAGCCGTCGGGGTTGACCGCCAGCACCACGTGATGGTGGCGCAGGGCAGGTTCAAGGGTACGCAGCGCACAGGAGAGGGTCACCACTGCCGCGCTCTCATCTCCATGGGTGCCAGCGAGGATCAGGCCGCTCTCCCGGGAAGCCACGGGAGCCGGAAACCAGATAAGCGGCGCGCCGAGACGCGAACGGCCATAGTGCTCTATTCCGGTAGCAAAAGCGCCCCGTTCGGCGCGTGGGCGTGAGGCGGTCATAGTCATCCTTTCAGGCAGGGGGTAGACAAAGTGTTAAGCAAAGCGCAGCGCTTTTCAAATCGTTTCATCCAGGATGAGAGCGAGGCAGTAAATATCACCTTATCTTGCTAAGCCGTTTGCTTTTCTCCATGCAAAAACAAATAATTATCCCATCTTTTCGCCGGGCATTTAGCTATAGGGTCATCTCATGAAATATCCCGTCTCCCTTCTCTGCGCTGCACTGTGGTTATGCGGACTCTCTTCACCCTCTTTTGCCGCGGACGTGCCCGCCGGGACCAGGCTGGCGGCGCAGCAGACGCTGGTGCGCCATATAAAAGATGAGCCTGCCACCCTCGACCCGGCTAAAGCCGTTGGGCTGCCGGAGATTCAGGTGATCCGCGATCTCTACGAGGGGCTGGTGAATCAGAATGAGAAGGGGGAGATCGTTCCCGGCGTCGCAACAAAGTGGAGTACCAGCGATAACCGCAGCTGGACCTTCACTCTGCGCAACGACGCCCGCTGGTCAGACGGGACGCCGGTCACCGCTCAGGATTTTGTGTATAGCTGGCAGCGGCTGGTGGATCCGAAAACCACGTCGCCTTTTGCCTGGTTTGCCGCGCTGGCAGGCATCGGCAATGCACAGAATATTATCGATGGCAAAGCTTCGCCGGACACTCTGGCGGTGACGGCAATCGATCCGCATACGCTGCGCGTACAGCTCGATAACCCGCTGCCGTGGTTTGCTAACCTGGCCGCCAGCTTTGCCTTCTATCCGGTGCAAAAAGCCAACGTCGAGAGCGGCAAGGCGTGGACCCAGCCGGGCAAGCTGGTGGGTAACGGGGCCTACGTACTCAAGGATCGCGTGGTCAATGAGAAGCTGGTGCTGGAGCCTAACGCTCACTACTGGGATAACGCTAAAACGGTGATTAAAACGGTCACCTTTATCCCCATCAACCAGGAGTCGGCGGCAACCAAGCGCTATCTGGCAGGAGATATCGATATCACAGAATCCTTCCCAAAAAATCTCTATCAGAAGCTGCTCAAGGATATCCCCGGCCAGGTCTATACCCCGCCGCAGCTGGGCACCTACTACTATGCCTTCAACACCCAGAAGGGTCCGACGGCAGATGCCCGCGTGCGCCTGGCGCTAAGCATGACCATCGATCGCCGCCTGATGGCGGAGAAGGTCCTGGGCACCGGAGAGAAGCCCGCCTGGCGCTTTACCCCTGACGTGACGGCAGGTTTCAAGCCCGATCCTTCAGAATTAGAGCAGCTGAGTCAGGCCGAGCTGAACGTGCAGGCAAAAACGCTGCTGCAGGCGGCGGGTTACGGACCGGGTCGTCCATTAAAGCTAACCCTGCTGTATAACACCTCTGAGAATCATCAAAAGATCGCTATTGCCGTGGCGTCGATGTGGCGGAAAAATCTCGGCGTGGACGTGAAGCTGCAAAATCAGGAGTGGAAAACCTATATCGACAGCCGCAATACCGGCAACTTCGATGTGATCCGCGCCTCGTGGGTAGGGGATTACAACGAGCCGTCTACCTTCCTGTCGCTGCTCACCTCCACCCACAGCGGTAACATCTCCCGCTTTAACGATCCGGCCTATGACAAGGTGATGAAACAGGCGGCGCTGGAGCCGACCGGCAAAGCGCGTAACGAGGACTATAACGCAGCAGAGAAGATCCTGGCGCGCGAGGCACCTATCGCGCCAATCTACCAGTACACCAACGGGCGGCTGATCAAGCCCTGGCTAAAAGGTTATCCAATCAATAACCCTGAGGACGTGGCCTACACCCGCACGATGTATATCGAAGCGCACTAGCCGTTGCTGAGGGTTAGTCAAAATGGTAATCCACCGGCCCTACAGCGGTAGGGCCGGAGAGGAGCTAGCGGGAGGATAACAGCGGCGCGTAATCCATATGCTGCAAATCTTCCAGCAGGCTGGGGCCGGTGGGATGCCAGCTTAGCTGCTGGCGTGTCCACGCGGATGAGGCGCGCAGGTTTTTCCCGACAAAAATCGCTAACCAGCCAAAATGGGCTTCTGCCTCTTCCAGAGATAGCGCCCTTTGCGGCAGATTAAGTTTATCCGCTACCTTTGCGGCAATCTCTTGCATTAGAACGCCCTCTTCCGCCACGGCATGGTAGCGTTTGCCGTTTTCACCGCGCTCCAGGACCAGCCGATAGAGCTTTGCGACATCGCTGACGTGGGCCGCCGACCAGACGTTGCCGCCTTCGCCGATGCAGGCGACGACACCTTTTTCCACAGCGTGCTGAATGTAATAGGTGATTAATCCCTGGCGTGTGGTGTCATGTACCTGCGGCAGGCGTACAATCCGCAGGTTTACGCCTGCGGCGAGCAGTGCATTGCCTGCAATTTCAGAGGCTACTCTGGGGTTCAGGCTGTCAGAATTGAACTGATCTTCCTGCGCCAGCGCATCAGGGCTGTCGTCGCCGATGCCGGTGCCGGAAGTGATAATAAACGGCCGATCGCTTCCCTTCAGCGCCTGGCCCATGGCGCGGATAACGCGTTGATCTTGTTCACAGTTCTCGGCGAAACGGCCAAAGTCATGGTCAAACGCGGTATGAATCACCGCATCGGCCTGCTGCGCTGCGCTGGCCAGGGTATCTGGCTCCTCCAGCGCACCACGATGGACGTCGGCCCCGGCGGCCTTGAGCGCCTGCGCGCTGCTACCCGAACGGGCAAGGCCCGTTACCTGATGCCCGGCTGCCAACAACTCAACCAGAATACGGGAGCCGATAAACCCGCTTGCGCCAGTCAGAAATACTCGCATACTCTACCTCCAGATTGGGTTACCCAACCAGAGTAGCGCTATAGCCAAACGGTAAAAGTAGAGACATTATCAGGGTATAAATCTTAACAGGATAATAATGATGCAAACGGCAATGCGGTCGCTGGGCGACTTTCTGCGGGCGCGGCGTATGCGTCTTGATCCTGTAGCGTTTGGTTTCATCGCCGGCAGGCGGCGTACGCCGGGGCTACGTCGTGAAGAGGTGGCGCAGCTCGCCTGTATTAGCCCCACCTGGTACACCTGGCTTGAGCAGGGGCGGGGCGGCGCACCGTCGCGGGAGGTACTCAACCGCATCGCCAGCGGGCTACGCCTGACGGGTCCTGAACGCGAACACCTGTTCATTCTGGCGTTTGGCCATCCGCCAGAGACCTGTTTTACGCTCTCTACGGATATCACGCCGCGCCTGCAACGGGTGCTGGAGGCGTTTAGCATTCCGGCGCTGATTAAAACCATCACCTGGGATGTGATCGCCTGGAATCGTGCTGCCGCCTGCGTGTTGACCGACTATGAGCAGCTACCGTATTCAGAGCGTAATGTGCTGCGTCGCCTGTTTCTTGACCCGGAGGTACGCCAGAGGCAGGGAGACTGGCAGGCCGTAGCACGGCTGGTGGTAAGTGCGTTTCGCGCTGACGTAGCGCGGGCGGGTGAATCGGCGGAAACGGCCAGCCTGATTGGCGAACTTTCCCGTCAGAGCCATGAATTTGACACGCTGTGGCGCAGCAATGATGTCGCCAGCCACGGTGAGGGGGTGAAGCGTATTCATCATCCGCAGGCAGGGACGATAGAGCTGGAGTTTTCAACATTTATGGTAGAAGGGCGGCCCGATCTCGCGATGCTGGTTTTTAACCCGGCCAATGAAGAGAGCCGCCGTAAAGTTGACGAGCAGGTAAGACAATCCCTGTCTTACGGCGGCGCTTCAGACCGCCATCACGCCGCCATCCACGAATAGCTCATCCCCTGCAACGAATCGGCTCTCATCAGAGGCGAGGAACAGTACGGCGCTGGCGACTTCATCTACCTCCCCCAGCCGACCGAACGGTGCCATATTTTGGAAAATTTCTTCCATGCCGTCATTGGCTTGCAAATAGCTCTGCATCGCCGGGGTAAGGATCATTCCCGGCGAAACCACATTCACCCGGATGCCGCGTGCTTTCAGATCGGTAGTCCAGGTGCGGGCAAATGAGCGGATGGCGGCTTTTGTCGCACTGTATACCGACAGGCTGGCGATGCCCTTGCTGCCCGCCACCGAACCGGCAAGGATCACCGTGCCGCCGCTAGTCATCAGCGGAAGCGCTTTCTGCACCGTGTAGAGTGTACCTTTGACATTGACGCTGAATACACGGTCAACGTGGGCGTCGTCTATCTTATCAAGCGCTGCGGATTCAGAGATACCGGCATTGGCGAAAAGGACATCGATCCGGCCACGCTCGTGTGCGATGCGTTCATAAAGTCGATCAAGGCTGGCAGGATCGGCGACATCCCCCTGTATGCCAACCGCTCCGTGACCGATCTCCTTCACTGCGATATCCAGCGGCTGCTGACGGCGCGCCGTCACGTAAATATGTGCCCCCTCTGCGGCAAAGCGTTTTGCTGTCGCCAGACCGATCCCGTCGCTGCCCCCGGTAATTAACACCACTTTATTGGCAAATTTTTGGCTCATTTCATCACCCCTTTATTAAGTGGAGGATTGTTCCACTTAATAAAGGGTAGTAGCCTCCGCTTAGCATTCAATAACGAGGGCACAAAATGGATAAAGGAACGGGGTTACGTGCTGATGCGCTGCGCAACCGCGAGCGTATCCTTGCTGCTGCCGAAACGGTATTTCTTGAGCAAGGGGCAGGCGCGTCGTTGGAAGAGGTAGCCCGACGCGCAGGTGTCGGCATTGGCACGCTCTATCGGCGCTTTCCGTCGCGGGAGGCTCTGCTGGCGGCCGCCTGGAATGCACGGCTGCTTGCTTTTGCACAGGCGAGCCGCGCTGAAGATGACGCACGCGATCCGTTCAGCACGCTGTGCGCTTTTATGGAAGGGCTGGTGCGGAACACGCAAATCTGGCGGGGACTGGCGTCATCTCTTGGCACAGTTCTCCAGAGCGGTACGCCCGGCTGTATGGCCATAACAGAGGAGGGGCGCAGGCTGCTTAACCGCGGACAGCAGGCCGGTGCCTTCCGGAGCGATATCACCTTTGACGACATGGTTTACATGGTGGTAGCCGTTTCCCTGGCCGCCGAACAGGAGAATGCCTCAACGACGCGCATTGCCCATCTGGTCGATCTGTTTCTGAATGGCATCCAGACGCAATAAATGCTTTATCGTGGGGCGATCGCATTCATAATCTGGCCCTGACAGAGGATCTGCTTTTATGCCAAATATGACAACGTTTAGCCATGACACGCTTTCCTCGCCTTTAACAGGCGATCTGCAGTCGCTGCGCGAAACCCTCTGGTTCAATCCGGGCGTTAAGCCTGCGCAAGAGGGTCTCAAACGCGTCGGGCTAACGCTCGCCGATGCTGAAGATGCCGAGGCCCGACTGCGCCGTTTTGCACCGCTGCTCGCCCAGGCATTCCCGGAAACGGCCGCTACGGCGGGTATCATCGAGTCTGATATGGTTCCGGTGCCGCTTATGCAGGCGGAGCTGGAGAAAACGGCTCCGGTTGCAGGGCATATCTGGCTCAAGAAAGACAGCCACCTCCCGATCTCAGGGTCGATTAAGGCGCGTGGAGGAATTTATGAGGTGCTGACCCACGCGGAGAAGCTCGCTCTTGCGGCTGGCCTTATCACTACCACTGATGATTACAGCACTCTGCTCTCCCCTGAAAGCCGTCAGTTCTTCAGTAAGCATAAAATTGCCGTAGGCTCAACGGGTAACCTGGGACTTTCAATCGGCATTATTAGCGCCAGGCTTGGCTTTCAGGTAACCGTGCATATGTCTGCCGACGCGCGCGAGTGGAAAAAGGATAAGCTCCGATCGCACGGCGTGGAGGTCAGGGAGTACGAGCAGGATTACAGCGTGGCCGTTGAGCAGGGGCGTAAAGCTGCCGAAGCCGATCCCACCTGTTTCTTCATTGATGATGAGAACTCCCGGACGCTGTTTCTCGGCTATTCAGTAGCAGGCCTGCGCCTGCGCCAGCAGTTGCTGAATAAAAACATTGCCGTTGATGCCGGACACCCCCTGTTCGTCTACCTACCCTGTGGGGTGGGTGGGGGTCCCGGCGGCGTGGCCTTCGGACTTAAGCTGGTTTTCGGTGATGGTGTCCATTGCTTCTTCGCTGAACCAACCCACTCTCCCTGTATGCTGCTGGGAATGAGTACCGGGCTGCATGATGCTATCTGCGTGCAGGATATTGGCCTCGATAATAAAACTGCAGCAGACGGTCTGGCCGTCGGTCGCGCATCAGGCTTTGTCGGCCGGGCGATGGAGCAGCTTATTGACGGTTGCTATACGCTGAGCGACGAGTCGATGTACGATCTTCTGGCGATGCTGGATCGAACGGAAGGGATTCGACTCGAACCCTCTGCGCTGGCAGGTATGCCCGGGCCACAGCGTATCACGGCAGACCTGAACTACCAGACGCAGCACCGGATTTCAGCAGAGGCTATGGCTAACGCCACCCATCTGGTCTGGGCGACCGGAGGCGGAATGGTGCCTGAAAAAGAGATGCAGGCGTACCTCGCAAAAGGGAGAGGTGCCAAAGGGCCTCTCTGAAAATGCTCTCGCCGCAGGCGTAACGATCACGCAGCGTTAACCGTTTTCATCAGGCAAATCGAAGGCGTTTAACTCTTTGGCATCATGGCTGCAAAAGAAAGTGATTTCTTGATGATGGCGACCAAACAGCTCCCGCAACTGCTGTTGCGTACGGTGTCTGGCGCCGTTATCCATCGCCATCATCCACTGATAAAAACGCAGGCCGGGCGTGCAGTGCGGCTTTTGCAGGTCCATTTCGCCGCGATAGAACCAGGCATCACCCCCATGCAGTAGCCACCCGTGCGGCTGGCTTACTGCAATGCCGGCATGGCCCTGAGTATGGCCTGCCAGCGGGACAAGCAGGATCTCCGGGGGCAACCCTTTCAGCGCCGTAACCGCCTCGAAGCCGTACCATGTTTCCCCCTGCGGTTTGTAGCCTGCCCAGCCAGATATACCGCTCCACTGTCCAGGCCGATAGCGCTCGCGTGAAAGCCAGCTGTGACGCTGCTGCGCCGTGTCGATCTCTGTTTGCAGCAGGTGTATCTGCGCGTGAGGAAAATCGGTCAGCCCACCTGCATGGTCAAAATCAAGATGCGTAAGGACGATGTGCCGGACATCTTCAGCCCTGAACCCCAGCGCTTCTATGCGTGAACGGGCCGTCAGCGCTTCGCGTCGTTGAATATTATTAAACACGCGAAAAAAGCCTGACAGCCGTTTTTCCGGCTGACGAACATCGTCCCGGCCAAACCCTGTATCGACCAGCACTAACCCATCCCGATCGGTTTCAATCAGCAGACAGTGGCATACCAGATGCGCAAAAATGCCTTTACTGAAGCCATCAAACAGTGCGCCGCCTGGCGGACACATACACCCGCAGTTAAGATGATGAACTCTCATATTTTCCTCCTGGTCATGTGTGCTGGCCTGTTTATTCATGTTAGGTCATACCCTCTTTTCTGCGCGAAGTATTGCAAGGGTGAACGTCGGTTTTGGTGCCAGATGACAATATTGTCATGCTCCTGTCAGGTCATCGGGGCCGCCAGCCGGGTATAACAGCAGGGTGATTAACCCAGGAGAATGAAAAATGAAAAAGCCGATCGCTGCTCTGTCTCTTGCCATGCTGCTCGCTACGCCAGGCATGGTCCTCGCTGCCGCACCCGCAGCTGTCTATGACATGACGCAGGAGCTTGGCAGTAAGCTGGTTACGGAAGCGCTGGCTGTCTGTCATGGTATGAACCGTCAGGGCGTGGTGGCCGTCGTCGATCGCGGTGGAAACCTGGTTGCGCTGATGAGGGATGATAGCGTCGGGCCGCATAATACCCAGGCCGCGTGGCGTAAAGCTTTCACGGCATTGTCGACAAAAACGCCGACTAAGCAGCTTGCCACTAAGGCGCAATCCTCCCCGGACTCCGTTAACCTCAATACCGTCAATGAATTGTTGCTGCTGGGGGGCGGCGTACCGGTTAACTATCGCGGTCAGGTGATCGGTGCCGTGGGCATGGCGGGGACCGGAGGCGCAGAGTCTGACGATCGATGTGGCGCTGAAGCCATCAACAAGGTATTGGGGGAAAACCCGCAGTAGCAACAACGGCAAAAGCAGCCACCGGCGGGCGAAGGGTTTACTCGCCGGTGGGTGAGGTAAAGGTAGTTTTTATGACGAAGCCAGCGCCTGAACTTCTCCGCCTGCCTGCGCCAGATGCGCCAGGTAGTGCGCGGCATCCAGGATCTGATAAGGGAAGTATAAGCCAGGCGCTACCGGCGGTTTGCCATCCAGCCCGAGCAACCGTTCAAGAAGCAAAGCTATTCCCATTCCGGTCAGCGGTGCCGCGCCCCCGGGGTGCACTACCGCATGGCGGGTGTGGTGCGCCTGCCCAGCGTGGTCGAGACCAGAAATATCAAGAAGGATTTCCGTTGATAGAGACCTGCCTTTACGTCGGCTCGAGCTGACACCCTGGCCCAGGTCAAACTGAACGCTGCGCGCGCCGGTAGCGGCTGCCAGACCCGTCACGTCGATTGAGGAAAAGCCGGTAGCGTTAATTTTAGTGCCGTCCAGTGCGGAGAAAACCGACCTGGCATCCTCCCCCTCGCGCCAGGTCCAGCTGCCATCCCGGAGCGTAAGCGCGGCAGGCAGAAGGTGGTTCAGGTGCTCGAAATCTGCCGCCACCGCCGGGCCACCGCTATCCTCTTCATCAACCAGGGCACCAATGCGGATCTCATCTATCTGACTGAATGATTTTGCCAGATGGAGCGCAGGTACCGTCGTCGCGCCTACCAGCCACTCATAACCCAGCACGATCGCCGAGTTGGCCGGGGCATGCATAAAGTGGGCAATTTCCGGAGCGATCTCAAATATTCCTGACGAGATACTCAGATGCGGTACCCTCCGTTTCTGGGCGAAGCGGAGACCGGCGAGGGAGCGATCGCTATAGAGAACTACCACTGCGCTAACCTTTTGTTCTCCAAGCCCCAGGTCTGCGGAGGCCGTGTCGAGCGCGACACCTTGCGCACTCCCCATGTCTGCCGCCGCGCTCTGCGCTTTGCTAAGATCGCGTCCTCCTATGAGCAGAGGCACCCCAGGATACATAGCGTGTATCGCCCGAGCGGCCTGGCGGCCTATTGCACCTGAACCGCCCATTAACAAAATTGGATCGAATGACATAAGCGTATCTCCTCATTCATAAGTTAAGTTACGAACGGTCAGGAATGCGGGCTATGACCTTAATTTCAAAATCAAATCCTGCTAGCCAGGTCACGCCTACCGCTGTCCAGTTCGGATAGGGGGGATGGGGGAAAACAGCCTCTTTGACCTGCATAATCGTGGGAAATTGATTCTGCGGGTCGGTGTGGAACGTTGTGACATCAATAAGATCTTCAAATGTACAGCCCGCTGCCGCCAGCGTCGCCTTCAGGTTATCAAAGGCCAGCTGCACCTGAGCGGCAAAATCCGGCTCCGGTGTGCCGTCGGCGCGGCTTCCCACCTGGCCAGAGACAAACAGTAAATCGCCGGAACGTATGGCAGCAGAGTAGCCGTGCGCTTCATAGAGCGCATGTCGGCTGGCAGGAAAAATGGGTTCGCGCTCAATCATAGGGTTTCCTTTACTTTATTCAGGGTGAAAAAACGTAAAGCGCAGCACGGATAGATGATTTAATATACGTGGCGTATGTCAAATTAATCACACATACGCAGCGTATGTCAAATAGAGATGGAGAAGATATGGCCACTAAACGCCGCAGCGAAACGATGGAAGAGAACCGCGCCAAACTGATATTGGCGGCGCGAAGAGCCTTTGCTGAGAAGGGCTTTGCCGCTGCGTCTATGGATGAATTGACAGCCAGCGTGGGGCTAACACGTGGCGCGCTCTATCACAATTTTGGTGATAAAAAGGGGCTGCTTGCCGCTGTAGTTGCCCAGATTGATGGGGAGATGGCAGAACGTGCCAGAGCAGAAGCCTCTCACGCCAGCGATGACTGGGAAAGGCTGCTGGCTGAAGGCGTCGCCTATATCAAGATGGCGCTGGATCCCGAGGTGCGGCGCATCGTGCTGCTTGATGGGCCGGCGTTTCTGGGCGATCCCGCCCAGTGGCCTGGGCAGATTAGCTGCCTCGACGCCACTCGCCAGACGGTTAAAAAAATGCTTGAATGCGGCGTGCTGAAGGCCGTAGATGCCGATGCCGCAGCACATATGTTAAACAGCGCTGCGATGAATGCGGCGATCTGGATAGCGGCCAGCAACGAGCCGGAGAGGGCGCTGCCAAAAATTATTGACGTGTTTACGCAGTTGGCAAGCGGCTTACGCCAAAGCTCGTAAGAAGCATAATCATATTAAACACATACATGATGGCTAGAAAGTGCATTGCTGACGTAGCGGTGAATCATTAACGCAGGTGGATCGCCTACCGGGGGGACTTTTTCCGTTCCAAACCATACTGGATTGGCCGGGCAGACGGAGCCACAGATATAAGCTGGAATGCCTGCAAACATGCCTGCTACCGGCCTGTGCACATGGCCAGCGGAAAGGGCGAGCAGCCTGTTTGGGGTATCTCTAATAAGCGCTTCCAGCTTGCCCAAACCTTTGCACAGGGTTTCATCCAGGGTCGGTATGCCGGAAGCGAATACGTGATGATGCATAAACATCAGCGATGGGAAGTCTTCGGCGTCGCTAAGTTGTTTATCCAGCCATGCGAGGTGGTCAGTCACGTTACCATATTCCTGATTATCCACCGTAGAATCCAAACCGATCAACCGCAGGCTGCCAGCGTCATGGATGAAGTGCAGAGCGTCTGTGGAAGTATTATGCGTCCACATTCGCTCGCCCCATACCGAACGCATCAGATGTCGATCGTCTGAGTTACCCGGCAGTATCAATGAGGGGTAAGTCTGCCGATCTAAACGTGCTGCTATCTGTTTATATCCTTCAAGCCAGTGGTTATCCGTTAAATCACCGGATAGCACCAAAACATCAGGTTGCAGCTGCGCCAGCCATGCAAGTACACGGTCAAATCGAGACAAGCAATCATTTTCAGGTGAGGCATGAATATCTGAAATCTGCGCTATCAACATTGATTTTTCCTTATTATGAGGGTCGGAACAATAGGCAGATCCTAACACTGGCTCAGGAGTTGACTCATCTCAGCACGGCTGGAAAGCCTAATCTGTTTTGCCGGACTGGCTTTTGCAAACACCGCCAGGTGTCCCTGATAGCTGCTCGATCCCGTTCGCATCTCATACGCGGCCGCCCAGTCCAGAAGCGCCGAAAAATCGGTCGCGGAGCCGCTGTTTCGTATTCCCCGGGCCTTGATATTATCTACGCATTCGGTGGGAGTAGGGGTTAGCCAGATAATATGCGTGGCGTAGGCTACAACGCTCTCGGCAATCCATCCATAAACGCCCTCTATAATCCAACGTGATTCACGCGCAATCGCCAGCGCGTCCTGTAAAACAGCCTCTTTTGCTCGAGCCTTACCGTAACCGCCTGGCTCCCAGTTAAGTGTGTCTAAATCCGTGACAGGCAGAGCGATCTTTTCTGCCAGCCGCATAGCCAACCAGCTTTTCCCCGATCCGCTATTGCCTATGATGAGCACACGTTGTATGTCACTACGCATCGATCAGCCTTCAACCAGCGTAGTGTTAAATTGCAGGCCGGGCATCATCTGCGTAAGGCCATCGGTGAGCATGTTGCCTGCGGCATGCAGCGCATCAAGGGGCATCTCTGGCAGGCTTTCCAGAATAAACCACATCTCTCGATCGGCTGCGCTCAGACGGGTGCGAATGCCCTGACGCCAGTTCCAGCGGCGACAGGTTACGCCGATATCGTCACGCCAGATAACCTCTCCCGGCTCCGGCGACTCAAGGGTGGGCTGCCCCTCTTTGATGGCGTCGAACGTCTCCGTACCGTCGGCAATGACCAGCCGCGGCAGGCCGCTGTAGGCAGTGAAATTCTCTCCGCCCACCGGGACAGCATAACGCAGGCTGACCGCATTATAGAGATCGACAACCGGATCCAGCGCCGCCATGGTGCCGTCCCGCAGCACCCGCTTACGCAGGGCTTCAGCAGAGCAGGGTGTACGTTTGGGCCTGGCACCAAAGGCCTTAAACACCGCACTCCAGGCGTTCAGATGGCTTTCTGCCCACGCGGGCTGACCGTCCAGCACGGCCTGGCAGGCCTCTTTTAGCGCCCGCTCCCCGAGCTGGATATCATCCAGCGGCGCGGTTTTCACATAAATACTTAATGCACGAAAGCCGGGAGCGATACGTGCCAGCTCCGGGCTGATTGACGGTAACGGTGTAGACATCGCATAATCCTGTAACGACTGATTTATTCTATGATATCGACCGATGACCAAAAAAGTCAATATAATGACCATGAGCAGTACCGATGTTAGCACCGTCAATCAAGCAGTTTCCCAGCGTATCAAGCTCTATCGCAGCCAAAAAAAGCTGTCGCTCGACGAGCTTTCGCGCCTGGCCGGCGTCAGCAAGGGGATGCTGGTGGATATTGAGGGTTGTAAGGCCAATCCCAGTATTGCGTTGCTGTGTAAAATTGCGGCGGCAATGAACGTCTCCGTTGCCGATATCGTGAACGTTGCCAGTGAGCCAACGGTACATCTTATCGACCGAAATGATATACCGGTGCTGTGGCAGGGGGAGAAGGGCGGAAGCGCGAAGCTGCTGGCGGGAACGCGCGGGCCGGATATGCTGGAGCTGTGGCAATGGGTGATGCAGCCCGGCGAAGCGTTTGACTCCTCGGGCCATCCTGCCGACACCTGCGAACTGCTGTTTGTCAGCCGGGGCCAGCTCACGCTTCAGGTTGATGGGTGTGACTATGTCATTGACGAAGGGTCTTCAGCGGTGGCCAAAACCGACCGGCCCCATGCCTATAAAAATAATACCCGCGCCGCGATTGAATTCACCATGACGGTGTATGAAAAAAGCCGCTGATGGTGGCACTGAAATAGTGCCGTAGCCTGTAGGCCCGGTAAGCGCAGCGCCACCGGGCGGCGCTATAGATAAGGAGGCGAGGGATATCATGGAAAATATAACTTCAGCTAATCAAGACATATTTTTTTAATGAGGTAGCGAACAAAAATAATACCTGTCCTTCCTATATTTTTGCCATTACCATTCTGGATATCACATCTCAGCACACCTGATTTTACAATAAGCAGTTATTGATATGCCCGTATAACTCCTCTCGCTAGCAGGCTGTTGATATTATAAAAAAATCCTGCAATTCAGATTATTAGCAATATTGATGATTATGCTGCAATTGCAGCCGCAGAGAGTATTAGCAGCAAACAAAATAATCCAGAAGGCTTATCTGAAGGAGTAAGCTATGAGTAATGCAACTTTTGCCACCGGTACGCCAGTCGTCAGCGTCACCGATAATCGAGGGTGTAATGATACGCGTCCTTAACTGGAATCGTAAATCGGCAACCGCTCCGCTTTATTTGCTGGTTAACCACCAGCATATTAGCGATGACAGCCGGGTACGACAGAGCCGTGATCTGCGCCTGTTTGCCACCTGGTCGACGGACAATACGGCTGCGGCGAATCTGCGCAGCAGTACCTCGCTGGCAGGCGAGGTATTAAGGATGTTTCAGTTAACTCTGAGATGGTGAATCTCAATAGTATGATCAGAAAAAGATCCCAGCAAAACCGTCATAGCTATACGAACAATAGCGCTATGTAAGCGGTAAACACTACCTGACCGCATCGTGTTAACCATGAAATGTCGGGCGGCACTATGCTTGCCCGGCTTGCAGCGGCTACACCGTATAGATGCGGATATCGTGCCCGCGGAAGGCATCGGCGTAGGCTTTGCTGATATTCTCTTCAACGACCATAACGTCAATTTCGCGACAGGCGGCGACCACGTAGCGGGCTACGGCGGGGATCTTATTGGCAGTAAGCGCAACGATGGTCTCATTGCACTGGGCGATTACCGCTTTTTTGAATTCGCAGTCGGCATAGTCAAACCCTGTCAGGCCCGACTCCGGTGCCATTGCACAGCCGCCAATAAACCCCTGGTCAAAGAGCATGCCCTGAATCTGGGCAATGGCTGGCATCCCCACGCAGCCGCCCGAGGCGCGCTGAACCTGGCCACCAAGCATGATCACCTCATACAGCGGCTTTTTCATCAGCGCCACCGCAATCTCCGGCGAGTTGGTCACCACGGTAAGCGCCAGCTCAGCAGGAAGCGCCTCCGCCATCGCCAGATTAGTGGTTCCGGTATCAATAAAAATAGCGCTGCCAGACTTAACCAGCCGGGCGCAGCGCTGCGCGATTTTGCTCTTTTTAGCCTGATTTTTCTCTTTTCGAACGGCGTAGTCCCCCGATTCCGGCAGCATCATAATAGCTCCGCCATAGACCTTTTTACAGATACCTTCATTGCTAAGCTCATGTAAATCCCGGCGAATAGTATGCTCTGACACCCCCAGCCGGACAGCCAGCTCGCTACAGAGCACGCGACCATTTTCTTCGAGGATCTGTCTGATGAGCACTTGTCGCTGCTCAGGTAAAGCTGCATAATCGAGCATGGTAACCCCTAAAAAAATTTGGCATCGAGCAATACAGAGCATAATCGTGCATTACAATTGTCTCGTCAAATGAATCTGCCTTTAACCAATAAGAGATCCTGAATGAATGAGAAGCTAGCGACCCGAATTATTTTCTTTGTTGCCGGACTGGCAACTGCAGCATGGGCGGTGATGGTGCCCTTCGCCAAACTCAATACCGGAGCCAACGATGCCCTGCTCGGCATTCTGCTGCTCTGCCTGGGCGGCGGGGCGATCATATCCATGCCACTGGCAGGACCGCTGTCGTCCCGCTTTGGCTGCCGGAAGATTATTGGCTGCGCCGTGGCGATTGTTATTCTGTCGATGCCTTTTCTGACGCTGGCTGAAAGTCCGCTAAGCCTGGGCCTGCTGCTGCTGATCTTTGGTACCGGGATAGGGATGACCGACTGCGCCATGAATATCCAGGCGATTCTGGTAGAGAAAAACGAGAACGTACCGCTGATGTCTGGCTTTCACGGCATGTACAGCGTCGGTGGCATTGCCGGGGCGGGAGTGATGACCGGCCTGCTCAGCATGGGACTGACCATTCTGAGCGCCACGCTGCTCATTGTGATGCTGGTGGCGCTGCTGCTCGCCGTCAGCTTTCGCCATTTTCTGCCCTATGCTAACCCGGCTGAAGGCCCGGCCTTCGCTATTCCCCGAGGCGAGGTGCTGCTGCTGGGGGTAATCTGCTTTATTGTCTTCCTGGCGGAGGGAACCGTTCTTGACTGGAGCGCGGTCTACCTGGTTGAGGTAAGAAACGTGGCGGACTCGCTGGGCGGGCTGGGCTTTACCTGCTTTGCCGTAGCGATGACCATCGGCCGCCTCAGCGGCGATGCGATCATTGCCCGCGTTGGCCAGCTGCGAGTGGTAGTTTGTGGAGCAATCATGGCATTTGCTGGCTTCTGCCTGATTTTTACCGCTGCCTCGCTGGCTCTGCTTCTGCTGGGCTACCTGCTTATCGGTGCCGGCTGCGCCAACATTGTCCCGGTAATGTTTAGCCAGATTGGTAAACAAACGAGCATGCCACAGATGGTAGCCGTACCCGCCGTCACGACGCTGGGGTATATCGGCGTGCTGGCGGGACCCGCGATGATCGGCTTTATCGCTCACCACAGCTCGCTGCCTCACGCCTTTGTATTTGTAGCCGCACTAATGATCGTTGTGCTGCTGCTTAGCGTGGTGCTCAACAAAAATATGAAGCTAAGAGAAGAAGCGTAAGACAGACAGGGACGGGCTTTATCTATGAGTATGTCTCATAAGCCCGTCCTCCTTTTTGCCTCTAATCGGTATGAATACCCTTCGTTATACTCCTTCCATTCATCACGTTAAGCGAGCGCGGAGGAACCATGAACGAGACATTTGACGGTAACAGCATCTTCCCACGCGGGGAGAAAAACGAGGCCTATGCCCGGTATTTTAGCGGCACCAGCTACCTCACTATGCTCTCTACCGAAGGCGTAAATATTGGCAACGTGGCGTTTGAGCCGGGCTGCCGCAATAGCTGGCATATCCACCACAAAGGTGGGCAGATCCTGCTGGTGACCGGCGGTAGAGGCTGGTATCAGGCGTGGGGCGAACCTGCCCGGGAGCTTAAAACCGGCGACGTTGTGCATATTCCCGCTGGCGTAAAGCACTGGCACGGCGCGGCGCAGGATAGCTGGTTTGCGCACATTGCCGTAGCGATCCCTGCCGAGGGTGCATCGAACGAGTGGCTTGAGCCGGTCGATGACGCAGCGTACAGTCAGCTGCCCTGAAACGGCTCTCTGAAAAATGTGCTAAACGATCAGGCCGCAAACACGCCGTTGCGGCCTCGTTTTTTTGCCTCATGTAATCCCTTATCGACGCGCTGCAACAGCGAGTCCAGGCTCTCCCCCACCAGATACTGTGCAATACCAACGCTGACGGTAAGCGGAGGGATCTCAGGAATCGACATCATCTCTACTCCGGCACGGAGATCCTCTGCTACTGTCAGCCCCGACGCCAGGCTGATGTCAGGAAGCAGCAGTAAAAACTCATCGCCGCACCAGCGAAAAACAGAGCCATGGCTAAAGATACTGAAAGTCTGAGCAAGGTGAATTAACACCTCGTCGCCTTTTTTATGCCCGTGGCGCTGATTGACAGGTTTGAAGCGATCGATATTCACCAGCAGGATGCTGAAGTCATTTGCTGCGGCAAGCTGTTTCTCAAGATGTTCCACCGCCTCGCGGCGATTAAATAATTGCGTTAAGGCATCCCGGCGCTGGGCGCTCTCCAGGGCTTGCTCAAGTGCTTTCTGTTCACTCATATCATGAACAACACACAGTATTAGCCGTTCGCCATAAATTTCGACGGGACCGATAGCAATCTGTACGTCACGAGTCGAGCCATCGGCAAGACGATGGGTAAAAGATAAGGGCTTATGCCCTCCGGGCAGGTGAGCAATCTCCCCGACGATGGGGAGTATATTACGACCGAGGGTATTAATCTGCCATATGTGCATCGTGCAAAGTGTTTCATAGGTGTAGCCATAAAAGCGTAGCGCCGCGAGGTTGGCATCAACAATCTGTCCCTCGCGGGCGGGGTCGACCAGAACGATAGGTACAGACGTAGTGTAAAAAAATCGAGCGTAAAAGCCATTTTTACGTGGTCGATAGGCGGCAGAACGGCTCGCCTTTAATCCAGTGTTCTCGCGCGGCGTCAGGCCTTCAAAAACCATAACCTTACCCCAGTCTGCAAGCTCTCCCATGGTGAGTTTGCAGCTTAGCGTGCGAGTTCCGTCATCCGAGGGGAGAGACCAGATCTCAATAATATCATCCCCGTTTCTCAGACTGGTGGCGTAATCAGCAAGGCTTATGTGCGCTACGGCTGAAAACTCGCCGCTGCGCATGGACGCCAGCGTTACCTCCTTCGATATCAACAGCGCCTGCTGATTAGCAAAAATGAGCGCTTCGCTTTCCGGAGCGACAATCCATACGGGTGTTGTTAACATATCCAGAGAGTCAAGATGACAAGTCACGATAGGGTTCCTGTTTTTATTTTTTGCTGTGTATATAACTCAATCTAAAGTTATCTGGATGCCATTTTGCCAATTAATTAAATATTAAAAAGTCCTTTTTTCAAGGATTTGTCATGTTGCATCTGTTCTGTGTTAATTTTAACCGCCTGTAAATGTAGCTACAGACTCGTATTGTACGAGTTAAGCAACGCTTAACTCTATTTCAGGTAAGCGGTTTCTGCTTATTATTAAGAAATCTTAAGGTTTCTCTGTATGATATATTTTACTAAAAATCGAAGTTAATTTCCCTCCTTAATGCTGTCTTATGCTAAATTCAGCGTCTTTAAAGGCTTGTTGTTCTGCTGTCCTGCAAACTGGCACTACTTAACGGCAAACATGTTATCTATTAAAAATAGGGATGAAAAAGCTATTTCCGGATGATATAAAGCTGATATCAATTAATGATGTACATCGGGGTTGTTTTATGTTCCGAAATACAAGCGTGCGCACACTGATAATGGTATCGCTGTTTATTTCATTTGGATTAATGCATATATTGGTGATCGCCTTCACGAAAAATAGCAACCTGCTGTTACTGGTTTGCACAATTTCTCTTTTAACCCTGATTTTTATGTGGTTTTACATGACGGCCTATCTGGTCTCTCCCATTAATACAGTGAAGAAAAGTATTGATGAGGTCACGGCGGGGAATTTATCCGTCACTATACCTGCGTTCGGGAATAACTGTGCGGGGCGGCTGATCCCAGGCATTAACAGTCTGTCCAGTAACATCGCCACCCTGGTGCGTGAAATTCGCGCTTCATCCCAGTCGGCTATGGATCTCTCAGACCAACTTTCAGCCCGTAGCGCCGAGCTATCAGTTAAGACAGAGGAGCAGTCTGCAGCGCTTATCCAGACGGCGTCCAGTATGGAACAGATGGCTGCCAGCACCAAAAATAACGCGGGTAATACCCAGCTTGCCAGCCAGCAAGCAGATGCGGCGACCCGCTGTGCGCGCCAGGGCGGTGAGCTAATGACGCAGGTAGCTGCGAATATGCAGTCAATTACCGACTGCGCGCGTCAGATGACAGAGATTATCTCCCTGATTGATGGCATTGCCTTTCAGACAAATATCCTGGCGCTGAATGCAGCGGTAGAAGCGGCGCGGGCCGGGGAGCACGGTAAAGGTTTCTCGGTGGTGGCGGGTGAGGTACGTCATCTTGCCCACCGCAGCGCCGAAGCGGCAAAAAGTATCAAATCCTTAATCGACGTTACGGCGCAAAACGTGACCCAGGGTGCCAACATCGTCGGCGAGGCGGAGAAGAATATGCTCGAGATCGTCTCTGGCTCCGGACTGTTAAGCAAGCTGATGGATGAGATTTCGGTTGCCACTCTACAGCAGGAGAAGGGCATTGCGCAGATTACCCAGGCGCTCTCCGAGCTTGAACGCGTCACGCAGAGTAACGCCACGATGGTAGATGAGCTGGCCGGATCGTCTGACGTGCTTAAACGCCAGGTAACTGACCTGCAAAGCAGAACCCGGAATTTCCGCCTGGCTCCCTCGGTACCGGCTGGAACTCAATCCTTTCCCCTGAAAATTCAGTGTGATGGCTAATTTTCAGATTACTTACTCGCGCCACGCGGCTAGACTGTCTCTATTAGCATGCTGAATGTGGAGGAGCCGTGGAGGCGATTAAAGGATCGGACGTCAACGTACCGGATGCGGTTTTTGCATGGCTGCTGGATGGCAAGGGGGGCGTCAAGCCCCTGGGCGATGATGACGTTATTGACGGCGCACACCCGTGCTGGCTGCATCTGAACTATACCCAGCCGGAGAGTGCCCAGTGGCTGGCTTCTACGCCGCTGCTGCCTAATAACATACGCGATGCGCTGGCGGGAGAGAGTCTGCGCCCGCGCGTTACCCGTATGGGTGAAGGGACGCTCATCACGCTGCGCTGCATTAACGGCAGCACCGATGAGCGTCCCGATCAGCTTGTCGCCATGCGGCTCTATATGGATGAGCGCCTGATTGTCTCTACCCGCCAGCGTAAAGTGCTGGCGCTGGACGACGTGGTCAGGGATCTGGAGGAGGGCACCGGTCCTGCTGACTGCGGCGGCTGGCTGGTAGACGTCTGCGATGCGCTCACCGATCACGCCAGCGAGTTTATTGAAGAGCTGCACGATAAGATCATCGACCTGGAGGATAACCTGCTCGATCAGCAGATCCCGCCGCGTGGTTTTCTGGCCCTGCTGCGCAAACAGCTTATCGTGATGCGCCGCTATATGGCACCCCAGCGCGATGTCTATGCCCGTCTGGCCAGCGAGCGCTTCCCGTGGATGAATGACGATCAGCGCCGTCGGATGCAGGATATTGCCGACAGGCTGGGACGCGGCCTCGATGAAATCGATGCCTGTATTGCGCGCACCGCGGTGATGACCGATGAGATTACCCAGGTAATGCAGGAGTCGCTGGCACGCAGAACCTACACGATGTCGCTGATGGCAATGGTCTTTTTGCCCAGCACCTTTTTAACTGGCCTGTTTGGCGTAAACCTGGGTGGCATACCCGGCGGTGGCTGGCATCTGGGGTTCCCCTTCTTTTGCCTGATGTTGATCGTATTGATAGGCGGCGTTACCTGGTGGCTTCACCGCAGTAAATGGCTGTGAAATTTCACATTTTTAACAAAATATGAACATGAAAACGCTGTTTTACTTGCGCGAAATCAATAAACAAAAGGGTGAATCAAGGCAATATCTCTCTCGCAGGTGAATGCAACGTCAAGCGATGGGCGTTGCGCTCCATATTGTCTTACTTCCTTTTTTGAATTACTGCATAGCACAATTGATTCGTACGACGCCGACTTCAAATAGTCGGCTTTTTTTTGCCTCTTGTTCATCAGCTTCTACCCTTAAAGGGAACGCTGCCATCACCAGGAGGTATAACATGTCCGACCTTACCTTATTAAATCCCACTGACTCTCTGCCCGCCGATCCGGTGCCCACCGATCCTGTTCCGGTTCCTGAACCTATTCCCCGGCCACAGCCGTTGCCTGACCCACCGCCCAACGAGGAGCCGATTAAAATGTCGCGTTAAAGAGGCAGATCTGAGAGGATACGCGCCTGCTGACGTAGCCTTTTACCGTGAGAAAATATTGTGACCGCTTTTTCAACACTAAACACCCTGCCCACAGCCCAGCTCGATAACCTTAATGAGCTGGGTTATCACACCATGACGCCTGTCCAGGCTGCGGCGCTGCCTGCGATCCTTGCCGGTCAGGACGTGCGCGTGCAGGCAAAAACCGGTAGCGGTAAAACGGCGGCGTTCGGCCTGGGCCTGCTCCAGCATATTGATGCCAGCCGCTTTCAAACCCAGTCTCTGATCCTCTGCCCGACCCGCGAGCTGGCCGATCAGGTGGCCAACGAGCTGCGTAGGCTGGCACGCTATATGCCAAATATTAAAATTCTGACGCTCTGCGGTGGACAACCCTTTGGTGCGCAGCGCGATTCGTTACAGCACGCTCCGCATATTATTGTCGCCACGCCGGGCCGTCTGCTCGATCACCTGCAGAAGAGCACCGTTAACCTCGATGCTCTGCAAACCCTGGTAATGGATGAAGCTGACCGAATGCTGGATATGGGCTTCAGCGATGCCATTGATGAGGTGATCCGTTTCGCGCCTGCATCACGCCAGACGCTGCTCTTCTCCGCCACCTGGCCTGAGGCGATCGCGGCGATCAGCGGCCGCGTGCAACGCTCGCCGCAAACCATCGAAATCGACACCGTCGATGCGCTGCCTGCGATCGAACAACAGTTCTTTGAGGTTTCGCGGCAGGGTAAAATCGGCCTGCTGCAAAAGTTGCTCAGCCAGCATCAGCCTGCTTCCTGCGTCGTTTTCTGCAATACCAAAAAAGATTGCCAGGAGGTGTGTGATGCCCTGAACGACGCCGGTCAGGAGGCACTGGCTCTGCACGGCGATCTTGAACAACGCGATCGTGACCGCACTCTGGTCCGTTTTGCTAACGGCAGCGCCCGCGTGCTGGTGGCAACCGACGTGGCTGCCCGTGGCCTGGATATCAAATCCCTTGAGCTGGTGGTGAACTACGAGCTGGCATGGGATCCTGAAGTGCACGTACACCGTATCGGGCGTACCGCCCGCGCCGGTAACAGCGGCCTGGCTATCAGCTTCTGTGCCCCAGAAGAGGCGCAGCGCGCCAATATCCTTGCTGAGATGCTGCAGCTGAAGCTCAACTGGCTTAGCGCACCTGCTAACGTTAAGGTGGTGCCGCTTGAAGCTGAGATGGCGACGCTGGTGATCGACGGCGGTAAAAAAGCCAAGATGCGCCCTGGCGACGTGCTGGGTGCGATGACCGGTGATATGGGCTTAGACGGGGCGGATATCGGCAAGATCACCGTGCATCCGGCGCATGTCTATGTTGCGGTGCGACAGGGCGTTGCCCGCCAGGCGTGGAAACAGTTACAGAGTGGTAAGATTAAAGGTAAGAGCTGCCGGGTGATGCTGCTGAAATAGGGCGGGCCAGGGTATTAATCACGCTCTCCGGCAACAACAGGCCGGAGAGCAGTGAATTATATTATTTCACTTCCAGCACGTCGAGGCGCAGAGAGTCCAGCGGCGTCTCATCCTCTTCCGGCTGCCAGCCTGCAGGCTGCAGTGGAACAGGTTCGCGATCGAATGCCAGATCGCCCCCGTCCACCACGTCCGAACCGTGGGTAATGCCTTTAAAGTCAAACAGCGAGATATCGTTCAGGTGCGACGGCACCACGTTCTGCATGGCGCTGAACATGGTCTCGATGCGGCCCGGGTAGCGCTTGTCCCAGTCGCGCAGCATGTCGGCAATCACCTGGCGCTGAAGGTTAGGCTGCGAGCCGCACAGGTTGCAGGGGATAATCGGGTAGGCTTTGGCCTGGGCAAAACGCTCGATATCCTTCTCCCGGCAGTAGGCGAGGGGACGGATGACAATGTGCTTGCCGTCATCGCTCATCAGCTTCGGTGGCATGCCTTTCATCTTGCCGCCGTAGAACATATTCAGGAACAGCGTCTGCAGGATGTCGTCGCGATGGTGGCCAAGGGCGATTTTGGTCGCGCCCAGCTCCGTTGCGGTGCGGTAGAGAATGCCGCGGCGCAGGCGTGAGCACAGTGAACAGGTCGTTTTGCCCTCTGGGATCTTCTCTTTCACGATGCCGTAGGTATTCTCTTCGACAATCTTATACTCGACGCCCAGCTGCTCCAGATAAGCAGGCAGAATATGCGCCGGGAACCCGGGTTGCTTCTGGTCGAGGTTTACCGCTACCAGCGAGAAGTTAACCGGCGCGCTCTGCTGCAGGTTGCGCAGGATTTCGAGCATGGTGTAGCTATCTTTACCGCCGGAGAGGCACACCATAATGCGATCGCCCTCTTCAATCATATTGAAGTCGGCAATGGCTTCGCCCACGTTACGGCGCAGGCGCTTCTGCAATTTGTTTAAGTTGTACTGTTCTTTCTTGTTAACTTCTTGATGCTCTTGCATGGTGTGCTGTCTCGGTTGACCGGGTCGTCATTCATTCTATGTCGCGTATGGTACGGATTACGGCGACGAATGCCAGCACGTTTTACACTGGCGTTCCATCTTGACCCGCTACTGGACAATGAATAATAACGTTCTGCTACCCTTTGCCTGGCAGGTAACGCATCATCGCTCATCTTCGCAGCGGGCGACAAATGACGAGCATAGCGAGCGCACTACACAGCGGGAAAGCCGCCAGCTCCAGCCATGGAATAACGGCCTGGGGGCCTGGAGTGAGCGCGGCATCCAGTCGGCTACCAAAAAACAGATTCCCCACCAGCACCGCGCATCCACCCGCTGAGGCCAGCGCTCCATAATGCGCACCCAGCGTAGACTCATGCGAGAACCAGGGAATAAGATCCTTCACGGCAGGTACCAGCAGCATCTGTCCCAGGGTCAACAACGACACAAAACATATTGATGGCAGTAGCCGCAGCCATCCTTCTGGCGGCGCTGACGCAGCAAATAGCGCTACGCTGGCAAATGCAGTGGCGAGGAGCAAAAAGCCGATGGGCAAGATCTGTGCCGGACCCACCCGTCTCGCCACACGCGCCAGTGGAAGCTGGCACAGAATAATCAGTATTGAAGCCAGTATAAACAGCGGGCCAAGATCTTTCTCACTCCCCCCGGCGCGTTGGATCTCCACCGGCAGGGCAAGATAGAGCTGGTTATAGCTGAGCAGCCACGAGCTGTAGGCAATGATAAAGGCGACAAACCGCGGTTGCCGAAACGTCGTCCACCAGGGAACTATTTTCAGCGCGTGAGCGCTGCGCGGTGGCGAGGGTAGGGAGAAAAAAAGCGTCAGCAGCGCGATAGCAAAGATGCCAGCCCCCGCGAGCGCGATTTGACGAAAGCCAAACCCGGTTAGCAGCGCACCCGCAGCCGGCCCCAGCACCGCCCCAAGCTCGCCGCAGACGGCGAAAAGAGCAAACCACTCTGCGCGACTGCGCTTACCCTGTGCCTCGCTTTGCGTGCCTGCTTTTGCCAGTAGCGCTTCAATGGATGGAGAGAAAAGCGCGCCGCCGATGCCGGTCAGGCAAGCCCCAAGGATAACGGGCCACAGGGTATGGCTGAAGGCCAGCATCAAATAGCCCGCTATCCGTAGAAGGCAGCCACACAGGATGACGATTTTTGCCCCAAAGCGATCGGAGAGTGCGCCACCAACAATAAACATGCCTTGCTGCGAGAAGGTGCGCAGTCCCAGAATCAGTCCAATCAGGCCGCCGGAGAGCATCATGTCATCGCGCAGAAAGATCGCCAAAAACGGGACAACCGCATAGAAGCCAATATTAAAAATAAACTGGCTGCCCAACAAAATAGGCGGCCAAAGTGTGCCTGTTGGGCGAAGGTGGATCTTTAACATTTACACGCGCTTATATTATGAAATGAATATGCTTTTTGCCATGGAAGGGGGAGATTTCAATACGGGTTTTGACGTTGAATACCTCCCGAAGCAGCTCCTCATTAAGGATTGCCTCTGGTGTACCGGTAGCGACAATTTGTCCCTGTCGCATGACAATAAGACTATCGCAAAACATGGAGGCATGATTGAGGTCGTGAATGGCCACTATGCTGGTCACCGGCAGGGTGCTAATGAGGTGCATCAGCTGCATTTGATGGTGGATATCGAGATGGTTGGTCGGCTCATCCAGCAGGATTTCGGTCGGCGACTGTGCAAGCGCCCGGGCAATGTGCACCCGCTGGCGTTCACCGCCTGAGAGGCTCAACCACCCCTGGTCGTTGCGATCCAGCATATCGACCCGTCGTAAGGCGGCATTGACGATCTCGTCATCCTGGGCGCTCCAGCTGGAGAAGGGCGAGTGGTGCGGAATGCGTCCCAGCTTGACTACATCGCATACGCGCATGTTGGCCTCGGTCATGCCATGCTGCTCAACAAATGCAACCCGGCGGGCAAGCGTCTTTCTGGCGATGCGGGTGATATCCTGATCGTCGAGCAGGACGCGACCTGCGTCCGGACGGCGTAATCCGGCAAGAATGCGTAGCAGTGAGGATTTACCGCAGCCGTTGGGTCCTAACAGGCCAACGGTTGCCCCCCGTTCGATGCGTAGCGAGACGTCGTTGACGATGATCTTTTTACCCACTTTCCAGGTAATATTTTCAGCGGTAATACTCATCAGGCATTCCTTGATCGGAAGATAATCACGGCGAAGAAAGGCACGCCTACCATGGCGGTAACGACGCCGACCGGTAAGCTTTGCGGCGCGATAAGCACCCGTGAGGCTATATCAGCCAGCACCATCAGGATTGCCCCCGCCAGCGCGCTGGCGACCAGCAGCGTGCGATGCAGTGGACCAAATATAAAGCGCATAATATGGGGAACCACGAGTCCCACAAAGCCAATGGAGCCAGCCATGCTGACGATAGTGGCAGTCATGAGCGCGGTGAGGGTAAAGAGAATCAGCCGCACCATGGGAACAGCGATACCCAGCGAGGCGGCAGCATCGTCACCGAAGGTAAAGGCATCCAGCGCCCTGGCATAGAAGAGACAGACCGCCAGCCCGATCAGCACCACCACCAGCGCAAGCTGAAACTCTGGCCAGCGTACGCCGCTAAAGCTACCCAGCAGCCAGAACAGCACGTCACGCGCCTGCTGGGCACTGGCCGACGTGCTAATGGTATAGGCCGTGATGGCATTAAACAGCTGCGAGGCGGCAACCCCAGCCAGAATAGTTTGCTGATTGCCGCCGCGTGCACCGTTAGTCAGAAAGGCGACAAACGCAAAGGCAGCAAACGCCCCGATAAAGGCACCGGCCGAGAGGGACAGGGCACCCGTGCCAATGCCGAGAACTACTACCATGACCGCGCCTGTAGATGCGCCAGCAGAAACGCCGAGAACGTAAGGCTCAGCTAGCGCGTTTTTCAGCAGGCTTTGCAGCACTGCACCGCAGATGGCGAGTCCCGCCCCACAGCAAGCCGCGACCAGCGCTCGGCTCAGACGAAAATCCCAGATTACGCTTTCATAGATGCGGTTGAGCGGAACGGCGGTCCATCCCATCTTATTGCTAATCGCGTAAAATACATCGCGCATCGGGATTGATAGCTCCCCCACGCTGACGCCCAGAGCAATCGCCATAGATAACAGAATGACAGACAGCAAGCACGAGATGGTTAAAAACGAGCTATTTTGCGCATGCACCATTGGTGAGGCCATCAGTTCAGCCCCAGCTTTCTGAGTTGTTCGCCGACTTGCTCAGCCCCGTAGAGGGTACGAACCGTAGGATTCATGGCCTGGCCATCCATCACCACGATGTGGCCTTTTTTCACCGCATCCAGCTGGCTGACGGCGGGATCGCTTTGCAAAAATTTAATCTTCTCCTGCGCGCTGTCCAGCGTCCAACGGTTACGATCCAGGCTGGAGACCACAATGACATCCGGGTTGGCGGCAATAATGCTTTCCCAGCCTACCGTTGGCCACTCAGCCTCGGAGGTGATTGCGTTATGCCCGCCCAGCACATCAGCGATAAACCCGGAAGCGCTGTTTTTACCCCCAACGTAGGCATCAGCTGACGGAGAGGCGCTGGAAAACCAGAAGACAAAGGAGAGATCCTTCTTGTTCTTGCTAAATTCGTTGCGCAGATCGTTTTCGCGTTTTTTAAAGTTGGCAACCAGTGCTTCGCCACGCGGCTGTACGTCAAAAATTGTGGCAAAATCTTCAATCTCTTTATAAAGATAGGCCATGTTCCACAGCGAATGGCGACTGCCGTACATATCTCCCGCTGCTTTTTTTGTCGCGCACATACCGGGCGAGAGGTAGCTGTTAACGCCAACGGTGGCCAGATCCTCGCGCTTCGCAACCTTACTCTCTGGCCCCAGCAGCAGAGGCAGCTGTGCAGGTACAAAATCAGGGTTTTGTGCAAGCACGGACTCCAGCGTCGGGATCTCCACGGTCAGCAACGTGATCTGCGCATTCTGTTCGGCCAGCTGCGGCATCACTTTAGTTGGCCAGAAGGCGCTGGCAGTGATTTTATCCTGCAATCCCAACAGCAGCAGGATCTCCACGGTATTTTGTCCGAGGGCAACCACATGTTCAGGACTTTTGCTAAACGTCTCTTTATAGCCACAGTTGTCAATGGTCAATGGATAGGTGGTTGCTGATGCGGCGCTAAGCGCAGAAAACAGTAGGGTTGCTGCGAAGATAACCTTTTTCATTAAATCCTGATCCTGAGGGGATATATTTTGATATTTAAACAGGAATGATAATGAAAATTATTTTTAATGCGATAAAAATTTGTCTAAGTGACGTGTGCAGCGGCAAGGGTGGCAGGGCCTACTTGAAATATTTGTCGAGGGGATCGTGATGCCGGTAGCTCCTGAAGAAAAAGAGCCAGTAGACGAATCCAAGCGCAGCGCCTAACCCGGCAAACTGCATGAAAAGCGTTTTGCGCATGCTTAGAAGATCTGCAAACGAGTATGAACCTTTCCACATGTCAATGATGCTTCCGTTGATGACCAGGTCAGTGAACAGGGCAAGAGCGGGGAGTGCAAGGGCATATGCCGCCATCAGATAAATAAGCGCTCCAATTCTGTATTTAACATTGATGTGCATGTTCCTTCTCCTCACAAGCTAACTTAAGAATATCATAGTTAGTCAACTATATGAATTTTTTAGGATTTTACTGAAATAAGAAGAAGGTAACCCTGTTTACAGTAAACTAAAAGCCTATTTTTCCGCCTTCCGGGTTGAAAAAAGACGATACCTTCAATTTTGTGCAAACGGATCGCAAATAAAAGTGGCTGCGGCATGACTGACTCTGTTTTCCAGGCAACCCGCAGCGTCAATTTTTATATGCAAGTGCGAAAATTACTCCGCATTTACTCTAAATAAAAAACACCGCTAACGCTTAATTAATAATAATGAATGCGCTGTTTTAACACGCAGCGTAGAAAGGCGAGAAATATAAAGTTTAATTTATAGTTTAGACCATGAGAGGTAAGTATATGAGTATGCCAACCACTGGAATAGTCAGCCTGAAAGCTGATTATCATGCCGTAGGTGATGGGGTAGCAGATGACACCCAGAAAGTAAGAGATTTTTTTGAGTTTCTTGCTACTAATGGCGGGACCGGGATCATAGAGCCTGGGACCTATTTAACCGGTGCTTATACCAGGAATGGCGACGCCCGTCCGTTTACTGTTATAGGTGGAGGCCCTAACGTATCGATTCTGAAAAATAAATCAGAAGGCAACTTTTTGACATGGATAAATTGCAACAACATTCATATAAAAGGTTTGGAGCTTGATTGTTCCTATACGCTATTCCCTCCTGCAGGCAACAATTATAAGCATGGGTTTAAATTTGCATCCTGTCAAAACTGCTCAGTCGAAGACTCGTCTGTCTATGACTTCGTAGGCACAGGTTTTATGGCTATGAAAGAGAGCGCGTCCTCACGACAACCTATTAACATAACATTTAAAAATTGCGTTGCTCAGGCTTCTAAGGCCTTTACAGACTGGAAAAATGCCGATACGACAGAATTAAAAAGGAAAAAAGAGTGTAACGGTATGATGCTCGATAATTGTATAGAGAGTATGATAGCAGACTGTACCGCGCTGGATATGTCCCTGTATGGGGTCGAACTTAAGAACGAAGCAAAATGGAATAAAGTGCTGCATAATAGGGCCATGAACTGTGTCTACGGCTTTGGTATGGGGCAGCAAACTGAAGATGACACGGGTTGTGAACATAATATTGTTGAGGGTTTTCAGGCTAACCTCTGTTATATAGGTGGGATTTTAGGTAAGGCTAAATATAATGTTATCTCTGACTTTGCAGTCAATTTTTCCGGTATGGCAGCAGCCAGTGTGCGAAATGCTTTTCGATTTCAGTTGGCCTCACGCTTCAACTCCCTGGATAATATTTTAATAAGCGGCATGCCTGCGGGAAAAATTGCTATCCTGTATGAGACTGGAGCTAACAATAACGTCAGTACAATATCTTTTTGTGAAAAAAACACAGGTAACAGCAATATTCTGGTTGCTTCATATAATCACACGCCTCCAACAACTACTAAAACCTATACTGATACGATAAATAATTATACCTTGCTTTATCGGTCCAACACTGCAAGAAATAAACTAAAGGTGTCAGGCACTGCAGTCGGCAGTAATAAGAGTCGATATCTTTGGGATAATAGCAACATTGTGGTTTGAGATACGCCTGGGTATTGCGCAATAGTAATTTATTTCGACATGATTTACTTAAGCCGGGAAGGTGATATCACTTTTCCGGCATAACTCACGCAATTAAGAATGCGTAATTATATAGCCGTTCATCCTCGCAGATTCTGCGCGTAAAACTTCAACGCCCTGGCATAACGCTGGATACCCGGCGTCGGCGGATGGTTTGATACCAGCTCAAGCATTAACCTCATCGCGCGATCGCGCTCACCGACGTTGTGCAGGCATAGGGCATAAAAGGGTATCGCTTCGCTAGCCTCAGGGTAGTCTCTGATAATATCTTCGAACCTTTGTTTCGCTATCTCGTACTTGCCCAGGCAGCGCAAAGTACAGGCGAGGCCGAGCAGTGCTTCAAACCTGTTGTCGCCCACCAGCCCTTCATTCAGTGCAGCCTGATAATACTCAGCGGCGCGCTCTTCCAGCCCCTCATTATCATATGACCAGGCGATATTGAGCAGCGCTTCCGCTTTTAGCGTCTGGATCTTAGCAAGCGCCCTGAGCAGTTCCCGACTCTCTTCATACTGGCCTGCCGTGCGTAGAGCAATTGCTCTTTGCAAATTAATTTCCATAACTCTCAGCCTTTACGATAAGAAACTTCACTCATAAGAACACATAGTTACTTGTGCTTACCACTGCAAACGCCGTTTAGCGAGGACAAACGCTTTTTCTGGCTAAAGATTGACCTGCTCTGGCGTCTCTATCACAAACACGACGCGGAGGTGTTATGGGATTAGCATTCAGCGATTCAATGCATGACGAATTTGGCGCTGCTGACCCAGGCCGAGAACGATCCTCTGGCGCGCAGTACGCAGGATTTCTTCGAACGGTTGGCAAGTCCGAAAACGCTTATGCCCTTTAGTGCGGCAGCAGGGGCGGGAAGCCACTGTGAGATGCAAAATCGCTCGCTGCTTAATCGTCGCATGCTGGACTGGCTGGATGGGGAGTTGTTTCATTTGTCGCGATAGAAGCGAACGCCGGGCGGCGGCCACCGCCCGGCATTGAACTACACTGTCACTAGCCTTTCCTGGAGCTGCTCCAGATGGTGATCGTAACGCTGCAGAAATAGCGTCTTGCAATCACTATCCATATTGCCAGTGATTGCCTCCGTGCAGAGATGTCGCCCTTGTGAACGCATCTGAGCGAAGCTGAAGGCCAGAAAATCAAAATCCCCAGAAGACACTACATACTCATTACTCACTAACTGCATGACTTCCTCCTCTATGGTTGATAAAGCAAAAAATGAAATATGCATATTTAGCTTAAGTATGGTTCAAAAATTGCTTGCCGGTAGGATCCTGAAAACGATTGCTGTAACCTATCAATGCGGGAGCGCCAGCGCGCTCCCGTTGCTTTCCTGCTTACAGCGACTGCAAAAATGCCAGCAGATCGTTGTTAAGCTGATCCTGATGGGTGACGGCAAAGCCGTGCGGCGCGTTATCGTATACTTTCAACTCTGCGCCGGGGATGGATTCCGCTGCGACTTTACCGGTGGTTTCAAACGGCACCACCTGGTCGTTGCTGCCGTGGATCACCAGCGTCGGCACATCTACCTTCGCCACGTCCGGACGGAAATCGGTCTCTGCGAAGGCGGTAACACAGTCGATAGTCCCTTTCAGCGAAGCGAGCAGGGCAATATTCAGCGTCTGCGTCAGCACGCCTTCAGAGACGCTCTGGCCAGCGTTAGTGCCGTAGAACGGCGTAGAGAAGTCGCTGATAAACTGCGCGCGATCTTTACGCAAGCCATCGCGAATACCTTCAAATACGCTCTGATCGACACCCTGTGGGTAGTCGGCGGCTTTGCCGAAGATAGGCGTCACCGCGCCCAGCAGCACCAGCGCTTTAACACGCTCGCTGCCGTAACGGCCAATGTAGCGCGTCACGTCGCCGCCGCCCATTGAGAAGCCGACCAGGGTCACGTCACGCAGATCGAGCGTAGTGATAAGGTCGTTAATGTCAGAGGCGAAGGTGTCGTAGTTGTAACCTTCCCACGGCTGATCCGAGCGGCCAAAGCCGCGACGATCGAAGGCGATAACGCGATAGCCGCGCTCGGCCAGGAAGTTCAGCTGGCTGTCCCACATATCGGCATCCAGCGGCCAGCCATGGCTGAACAGTACCGGCTTGCCTGAACCCCAGTCTTTATAATAAATCTGCGTGCCGTCCTGCGTCTTGATTGTGCTCATACCTGATCCTCAATAGTGATAACAAGTTGCGGGTTGTGTTATTTACCTGATGGGTGCTACCAGGTAGCGGACCGCGGGGAGTCCACCACCCCGATGAAAAGCATAGACTTTGTTTTGAATTAGCAGATCGTTCACCGTATGGCGCTCCTGCTGCCGCAGGTGCTCAACCCAGGTGCCAATAACAAATGTCTCGATGAAGATCCCAGGCCGCTGAATATCTTCATATACCGACCAGCTCAACGCGCCGCCACGCTGGCGGACCCTGCGTAGCTCCTGAACGGAGAGGATAAAGTCGTAAACGTCTTCGGCCTCTATTTGATACTCGTAGCTCACCATAATCGGGCCGCGCTCGTGCGAAATATCCAGCGTCGTAGCAAGGTTGTCGACTTCACGCAGATCCAGATTGAGATCGGGGTTCTCATCCAGCCGCCAGCGGAGAACGGTCAGGCTGGCCAGCACCATGCCCGTGGTTGCGACACAAAGCGAGACCGGGATGGTAAAATGCGATGCCAGCTGGCCCCAGATGGCGCTGCCGACGGTCATTGAGCCGAAAAATACCGTGAGATAGACCGCCAGCGCCCGTGCTTTGACCCATTTTGCCGCGCTGCGCTGCGCGCCCATGTTGAGCGTCGAGAGCACCGCTATCCAGGCAAAGCCGGTGATGAACAGAAACGCGTTCAGCAGCCAGAAGTGACGGATAAAGGCCAGGGCCAGCATCGCGGCGGCATAAAACAGACTGGTCAGCACCATCAGACGGTCCGGATTAAGCCGCTTGCGCAGTCCTGGCAGCAAGACCGCGCCAAAGATCGCCCCGATACCGATGCAGGCCAGCATAATGCCGTAGCCGCCGGGGCCGAGCCCCAGCTCACGGCGTGCTACCAGCGGCAGCAAGGCCCAGGCTGCGCTGCCGAAGACGAAAAATGCCACGGTACGCACCAGCACGTTGCGCAGTACCGGCGCAGCATGCACGTAACGTAACCCTGCGCGTACCGCCGGGAAGAAGTGCTCTGGCGGCAGCCGCTGAATGGCAGGCTCTGCTTTCCAGCGGTAGAGCACCCAGGCGACGCCCAGCACCGACAGCGCATTCAGCATGAACACCACCCACGGGCCAGCAAACGACAGCACCAGCCCACCCAGCGCCGGGCCAATCGCACGGCTGATGTTGATGCCCAGCGAGTTCAGGGCAATAGCCGGAGCCAGCTCTCTTTTCTCCACCAGATCCGGCACGATAGCCTGAAAAGGTGGTGAGCTCATCGCCGCACCCGCACTGAGCAGAAAGGCGGCGATAAGCAGCACCGTCGGCGTCACGTAGCCAGCGAACGACAGCAGGGTAAGACCCGCCGCCGCGATAAAGACCCACAGCTGGGAAAAGAGCAGGTACTTACGCCGGTCAACGATATCTGCCATCACCCCGGAGGGGAGGGCGAAGAGAAACATCGGCAGACTGCTTGCCGCCTGCACCAGCGCGACGGAGAGCGGATCCGCGCTCAGCGTCAGCATGGTCCAGTTCACCCCGACATCGTTCATCCATGAACCGATGTTTGACACTACCGTTGCTATCCACAGCATACGGAACACGCGGTTACGCAGCGGTTGCCAGGACGATACGCCGCCCGGCTGCGCTGCCGCAGAGGCCGCCTGCGCCGTTACCGCGTGGATCTCATTTACCTGTGCCATAGCGGAACTCCTGTGCGCGTTTTGCGTGAGGCCGCCAGTTACCCGGCCCGGTTATCGCCAGCGTGGTGAAAATAATGAGCAGCAGCCAGCCAAACTGGCCTTCCGCCATGCTCCAGCCGGGGTGCACCACCAGCATCGCCACCAGCAGCACGCCGATAATCGGCAGGCAGGCCAGGCGGGTACCCACGCCTAAGATAATAAAGAGCGGGCAAACCACTTCGGCGAAAATGGCCGGTAACAGGCTGGCCCACGGTCCCAGTCCAAACGGATCTTCGATCCGCGTCAGCTCTTCACTAAAGTGCATCACTTTCGGCAAACCGTGCACGTAGAGCAGCAGCAGAGAGCCGGTGAGGCGCAGGAAGAACAGCCCCGCATCAATACGGGGCGCAAAAGCAAATGTGTTTTTCATCGTTATCAGAAGGCAAAGCAGCTGCAGCCGAGCGCGCCCCAGAAGGCGCTGTCGTCTGAAACTGGAACCGAGGAGCGGCGCGCCACGTCGTGCTGGTGGCTGTGTACGCCGCACGGGCCGCTGCAGTGGTGCACGGCAGGCATCAGGCCTACGCGACTCTGCTGCGGCGGGGCGCTGCGGTAGTGGCCCGGCACGTTGACCACCGGCGACCACTCAGGCAGTACAGGTATGGACGGCGGCGCTTCAGAGGTAAAGGTCCCTGCGGCGTAGACGATGTTGCCATCCACGACGGTCAGCACGGATTCGATACCTTTGATCTCCTCCTCCGGCACACGGAAGTAGTCTTTACTGAGCACCGCCAGATCTGCCAGCTGACCTACTTTGATTTGGCCCTTTTTACCCTGCTCGCTGGAGAACCAGGCGCTGCCCTGGGTCCAGAGCATCAGGGCGGTGTCGCGATCGAGGCGCGCGTTGACGTCATACATCTGCATGCCCCCTACGGTGCGGCCAGAGACCAGCCAGTAGAGCGCGGTCCACGGGTTGTAACTGGCGACGCGGGTAGCATCGGTCCCCAGGCCCACCGGCACGCCGGTCTCCAGCATCTTCGCTACCGGTGGGGTGTGACGCACCGCCTCCATACCATAGCGCTCGGCGAAATATTCGCCCTGGAAGGCCATGCGGTGCTGCACCGCAATACCGCCGCCCAGCGCTTTAATGCGGTCGATGTTGTGTTGGGTAACCGTTTCAGCATGGTCAAAGAACCAGTGCAGGCCGTTGAAGGGGATCTCACGGTTCACTCTCTCGAACACATCCAGCATGCGGCTGATGGATTCGTTATAGGTGGCGTGCAGGCGGAACGGCCAGCGGTGCTCTACCAGATGACGGACGACGCGCTCCAGCTCGTCTTCCATTCCGGGGGCGAGATCCGGGCGCGGCTCGAGGAAATCTTCAAAGTCGGCAGCAGAGAAGACCAGCATCTCGCCTGCGCCATTGTGGCGGAAGAAGTCGCTGCCCTGGCCCGGCGTCAGCATATCGGTCCACTTCTCAAAATCTTCCAGCTCATGGCCGGGGCGCTGGGTAAAGAGGTTATAGGCGATGCGGATGGTCATCTGCTCTTTGGCATGCAGCTCAGCGATCACCTCGTAATCTTCCGGGTAGTTCTGGAAGCCGCCGCCGGCATCAATAGCGCTGGTCAGGCCCAGGCGGTTCAGCTCGCGCATGAACTGGCGGGTAGAGTTGACCTGCTGCTCCAGCGGCAGCTTCGGCCCTTTCGCCAGCGTAGCGTAAAGGATCATGGCGTTCGGGCGGGCAATCAGCATCCCGGTCGGGTTGCCGTTGCTGTCGCGCTGGATCTCGCCGCCCGGCGGGTTCGGCGTATCTTTGGTGTAGCCTACCACCTTCAGCGCGGCGCGGTTGAGCAGGGCGCGATCGTAGAGGTGCAGAATAAACACCGGCGTATCCGGCGCGGCTTCGTTGATCTCATCCAGGGTGGGCATCCGGCGCTCGGCAAACTGAAATTCTGACCAGCCGCCGACCACGCGTACCCACTGGGGAGAGGGGGTACGCAGCGCCTGCTCTTTGAGCATCCGCAGCGCATCCGCCAGCGACGGTACGCCTTCCCAGCGCAGCTCAAGGTTGTAGTTCAGACCACCGCGGATGAGGTGTAAGTGAGAGTCGTTCAGGCCAGGAATTGCGGTACTGCCTTTCAGGTCGATGACGCGGGTGCCTTCTGCCTGATACTGCATCACCTCTGCTGCCGTGCCAACTTCCAGAAACTTGCCGTCGCGGATAGCTACCGCGTCAGCAACCGGATTTTCCCGATCTACCGTATGAAATTTACCGTTAAGTAAAATGAGCTCTGCCTTACCAAGCGAGACCATAGCATTCTCCTGCTGAAGCGTCCGAAGCGTGATGCGTCGGACTATAAAGTGGGGCGATTATCTTCAGCTGGGGATTCAGGCGTCTAGTTATACGAAGGTATACCTATACGAACGTATAGTTATACACAGAGATAATAGTTATGCCTGATGAGTGGTTTTATTATCCGCTCCGACAACGACGTCCGCGACGGAACGGGCACCTGCAACGTAACACCACAATGGGTATTCACATGACCAACTCTAAGCTTGAAGTACTGACTCCGGAAAATTGCCAGATTATTTTTATCGATCAGCAGCCACAGATGGCCTTTGGCGTACAGTCTATTGACCGTCAGGTGTTGAAGAACAACGTGGTTGGCCTGGCAAAAGCGGCGAAAGTCTTCAACATTCCCACCACCATCACCACCGTTGAAACCGAAAGCTTCTCCGGCAATACCTTCCCGGAGCTGCTGGACGTCTTCCCGGAGAACGACATTCTTGAGCGTACCTCTATGAACTCCTGGGACGACCAGAAAGTGCGCGATGCGCTGGCGAAAAACGGCAAGAAGAAAGTGGTGGTATCGGGTCTGTGGACCGAAGTGTGCAACAACACCTTCGCGCTGTGCGCCATGCTGGAAGGGGGATATGAAATCTATATGGTGGCTGACGCTTCCGGCGGCACCTCCAAAGAGGCGCACGACTACGCTATGCAGCGCATGATCCAGGCGGGCGTGATCCCGGTGACCTGGCAGCAGGTTCTGCTGGAGTGGCAGCGTGACTGGGCGCATAAAGAGACCTACAACGCCGTGATGGATATCGTGAAAGAGCACTCCGGTGCCTACGGTATGGGCGTTGATTACGCCTACACCATGGTGCATAAGGCTCCGGCGCGTGCGAAGGGCGCCCATCGCACCCTGGCACCGGTTCCGGCTAACAAATAAGGTTTATGCGGGCCGGGCGTGCGTCCTGGCCCGTTTTTATTTTCCATGACGGGAGAGCTGCCATGAGCGCAGAGTTTATTTCCCTTGGCGCAGGTGTGCTGATTGGTCTGGTTTATGCGTTGCTAAAGGTGCGCTCGCCCGCACCGCCAGCCATCGCGCTGGTCGGCCTGCTGGGGATGCTGGCAGGTGAACAACTCGTCAACGCCTTTACCTGGGCAGGCTAAATATGTTGAAATCATACATTGTTTCACTGGCGGCCGGCATTCTGGCGGGCGTCATCTATGGCGCATTACACGTTCATTCGCCTGCACCGCCGGTCATTGCCCTGATGGGGCTGTTCGGCATGCTGGTGGGTGAGCAGCTTATTCCGGTATGCCGTCGGCTGCTACGCCGCCAACCGGTCACCCTGGCATGGTTTCGTCATGAATGCGTGCCCAAAATCAGCGGCACTCCTCCCCCCGAAGGCAAAGACCTACCGTAGGGAGCGCCACTCACCTTCGCGTGAGCTTAGTCAGAGGATCACGGCATGGCGTTCTCACCGCGCATTGTCATTGTTGACGATGAACGTTCCGTTCGCAGCGGATTAAGTAATTTACTGCTGTCGGAGGGGTACAACACCTCCGCCTTCGAATCCGCAGAGGCGTTTCTCAGTGACGACACGGCCCTGGTGAGCGCCGATCTGTTGATCCTCGACGTCAAACTAAAGGGAATGAGTGGCCTGGAGCTTTATACCTCGGTGATTTCACAACCCGACCCGCCGCCGGTTATTTTTATCTCCGGACATGAAGATGAGAACAGCCAGTGGGCTATCATCGGGTCGGACGCCGTCACACGTTTACGCAAGCCCATCAATATTGATACGCTACTGGCACATATCCGCCGTGAACTCTCTTTACGCGAGGAGCGCCGATGAGCGAGAAACTCTCTGCCGCCGGAAAGCTGATGAGTGGGGACGTCTTTACCTTAACTGACGACATTATCTTCACGCCGCTGGCTCAGGAGGGGTGTATTGCCTGGACGCTGTGCCATCCGCTGCATTCGGGCGAGAGCTTTATTCTGGCCAGCGCCGCCAGCGATGAGGCAGAGTTTCAGGCGACGCCGCTGCTCAAAAATGAGTTCGCCCTGCGGATGCAGCTTTCCGGCATCTGGGCGGTAAGGCCGATAAGCTCCACCAGCCACCACGGTCGCTACGCTCTGGTCTATGCTCCCTTTCCCTTCAGAACGCTGGCCCAATCCACTCGCCTGCGGGTAAGCAACACGGCTGATTTCCTGGCGATGGCACTCGGTCTCTGCACGCCGTTACGGCAGATGCATGCCCAGGGGCTGGTCCACAGCGATATCAAACCCGGCAACATTTTCATCGATCCCGGTGGCACATATCGGCTGGCCGGATTCGGCTTAACCACCGGCTCGCCAGAGCCTGGCAGCCAGGCCAGTCTGCCGGTGCCGGGCGGGACCCCGGCCTATATGTCACCGGAGCATACCGCCCGTACCCGCAACAGGGTAGACAGCCGCAGCGATCTCTACAGCCTGGGCATCGTCCTGTATGAGCTGCTGACCGGGGCGCTGCCCTTCGATCTCAGTGACGGTGGACAGGCGGAGTGGGCGCATCACCATATTGCCTCCGTCCCCCGGCCTCCGCAGCAGGTTCGCGCCTCTGTGCCGGGAATGCTCTCGGCGATCGTGCTGCGACTGCTGGAGAAATCCCCGGCGAACCGATACCAGACGGTAGAGGGTCTGGTCGCCGATCTGCGCCGTTGCCAGGCGAATCTGACAGAGAAGGGTGATATCGCACCCTTTACCCCTGGCCTGCAGGACCGACTGCCGGCTCGCTTTATGCCGGATAATCTCTTTCTGGCCCATCCTCAGCAGCAACAGCTGCTGACGGCATTTGACCGGGTCGTGGAGAGCGGCAGCCATTCACTGGTGGTCATTAGCGGGCCGCTCGGCAGCGGCAAATCATCGCTCATCGCCTCTGCCCTGAAAACGCTTCAGAACCGCCCGGTGCTGCTGGCCGTCAGCAAAGCCGACCAGTATTCGGCGGTGATACCCTATACCGTTATCGCCTCGGCTTTTCGCTCGTTAACGCTGTACCTGCTGGGACTCGGCGCAGATGACGTCGCGCACTGGAAGCGGCGGCTGACCCGGGCGCTGGGCAGCTATGCGGTCCTGGCCGTTAAGCTGGTGCCGGAGCTGGGCCTGCTGCTGGACAACCGCGCCCTGACCGTTGGCGATCTGGACGCCACCGATGCCAGGGCGCGCTTCAATCAGATGGCGTCCCGGCTGGTAGAAGCTTTCGCTACGGTGGATTGCCCGCTGCTGTTATTGATTGATGATATTCACTGGATAGACCAGGCCAGCCTCCAGCTTCTGGAGCACCTGACCAGCGCCAGCCGTGCGCTGCCGCTGCTCGTGGTGGTTGCCCACTCTGATACCGATGCGCTTCCCGACGCCAGCGGGCAACCGCTGCTAAAAACGCTGCGCGCCGACGCCCGGCATCTTGTCGATATCCGGCCGGAGCCGCTGAGCGTGAAAGCGGTATCGCGCTGGCTGGCGGACAGGTTTCAGGCCCGGGCCTCCGGGTTACAGGCGCTGGCAACGCTAATTCACGAGAAAACAGGGGGGAACCCGCTGTTTACGCATGAATTTTTCCAGCGCATCGTGAAAGACGGACTCATTACCCATAATAAAAAGCAGGGGAAGTGGTATTACGATCTGTCGGCTATTCGCGGGCGAAACTATACCGAAAACGTGGCCAGCCTGGTGCTGTTACAGCTGGCAGAGATGCCCCAGCAGGTGCGCAGGCTGCTCGGCTGTCTGGCGTGTGTCGGAGGAACAGGCAAGCCCGCGCTGCTGAGCAAGATGCAGGCGATCGCCCCGGAGCACCTTCAGGAACAGTTACAGCCTGCCATTTCTGCCCGCCTGATTAGCCTTGCCGGCGATGAATATACCTTTACCCATGACCGGGTCCACAAGGCGGCGCGGGCGCTGCTTAACCCTGACGAGATCGGCCAGCTTAATCTCTCTGCCGCACGTCTGTTTACCGAAGCGGCGCGGCAGAGCGACGACAGCGAGCGGCTGTTTTTGGCGGTTCACCATATTACCTCCGCGCTTAACGCTATTCGCTTCTTGCCAGAGCGCGACAGCTACCGTGCCGTCTGCCATCTCGCCGCGCAACGGGCTAAAAGCACCGGTGATTACGCCTCTGCCGTAAGCTACCTGCGCACGGCGAAGCTGTTAAAAGAGCACGCGCTGCATAAAGCGCCTGATGAGGATTTCCAGCTCGATTTCGACGAGGCGGAGTGTGAGTTTCTGCAGGGCAATCTCCCGTCTGCGCTGGCGCTATGCCAGCAGCTGATGCATGCTCCGCGCCCGCAGCAAAAAGCAATGGCCGCCTGCATGATGGCGGAGATCTATATGCGCCAGTCCGATATGCCGCTGGCGCTGGAAACGGCCCTGTCCGGCCTTGCCACCTATGGCGTTGACCTCAGTCGCCACCCCACCGATCGCGACTGCGACGAGGCGTGGCGAATGATTGAGTCCCGGGTTGGCGGCGATCCGGTTGCTCTTTTTCAGACGCTTGCGCCAACGGAGGATCGGGAGGCGGAAGCGATCATGAGCCTGATGATCAGCGCCGGTATGTTCGCCGCCTTCGCCTGTCCACGGCTGCACTTTTTGCTGCTCTGCAAAATCATCCACATGACGCTGGACCGGGGACTATGCGGTGCCTCGACGGCGGCGTTTGCGTGGTACGGCGTACTGGTTGGACGTCGCTATAACGCGTACAGCAGCGGGTTTATCTGGAGCCAGCTCGCACGTGACCTGGTTATGCAGCACGGCTTTCATAATTTCAAAGGACGAACGCTGCTGGCGGTTGACCTGGCAACCTCGTGGGTGAAGCCGATTGCCGAGGCGATAGAGAGCGCGAAAGCCTGTTTTACGGCCTCGGTCGACCACGGCGATCTTACCGCGGCCTGCTTTATCATCCGTCATCAGACCATGAATTTTCTCACCCGCGGCGATCATCTGGACGGCGTGTTGACTACCATCGAGCGCGGCCTGGGCTTTATTCGCAAACTGCGCTTTCCCGATGTTGAGATCCTGCTGCTGCTCCAGCGGCTCTATGTCAATCACCTGCGCAACGCGGCGGGAAGCTTTACCGGTGCGGACGTTTTCCCGGAGTCGCTGATCGCCAGCGAGGCTGCACGTGGCCATCGGCACATCCCCCTGACGCTGTTCTGGTTCTGGCTCTATCGCGGTATGGCGCATTTTATGGCAGGGGAGTACGCCGAGGCGTGCCGCTGCCTTGAGAACGCCGCACCGATGGTCGACAGCGTGCCGGGGTATATCCATCTGCTTGATTACCATTTTTACAGCGCGCTTTCGCTAACGCTCTCCCTGACGCCGGGGACCGCAACTGCTGCACAGCGGGAGAGAGTGCGAGGCCATCACCAGCAGATCGCGCTGTGGGCGCGGCACAATCCGGCGACCTTTGCTGATAAAGAGGCGCTGGTCGGCGCAGAGCTGGCGCGGCTGGAGCAGAAGAGTGATATCGCCATCGCCCAGTATGAGAAGGCGATTAAGCTCTCGGGCGACGCGGAGTTTCATCATATCCACGGCCTGGCCTGTGAGCTGGCCGGCGGCTTTGCCAGGGCAGCGGGTTTTCAGCTCGCCTCCGAAGCCTATTTCCGCGGGGCGTTTTCTGCCTGGCGGCGGTGGGGGGCGATGGCGAAACTGCGCCAGCTGGAGCGCCACTATCCGCATCTCTCGCCATCCGTACAGAGCACCCCCTACGACACCATCGCCTTTGCGCAGAATGAAGTCGTACACGATCTGGAGAGCATGCTCAGAGCGGTGCGCGCTATGACCGAGGAGATCGACCTCGACCGGCTGATGCAGACGCTAATGACCCTGCTGCTTGAGCGGGCAGGTGCTCAGCGCGGTCTGCTTATTCGCATTCTTGATAACAACGTACTGGAAATCCAGGCCTGCGCGGAGACCTCCGCGGACGGCGTGAAGGTACGGCGGGTTAAGGAGCGACCTTCTGCGACAGATATGCCGCTGTCAATCCTCTCGGCGGTGATGCGCACCGGCCAGGAGATCCGCACCGGCAAGCCGGGAAGCTTTAGCCCTTTCAGCCAGGATGCCTATCTGGTTACCTCCGGCGCGGCGGTGATGTGCGTCCCAATGTACAAGCAGGCTAAAATGGTCGGCGTGCTCTATCTGGAAAACCGCGTTATGCCGGAGATTTTTACCGCCGAGCATTCGCGCATCGTCAGGATGCTGGCGTCGCAGGCGGCGGTATCGCTGGAAACGGCGCGCCTGTACGCCGAGCTGCTGGAGGAGAACGTCCAGCGGCGGCGAGTTGAGAAAGAGCTGCGCGCCAGCCAGACCTCCCTGATGCTCGGGGAGCGCATCAGCAACACCGGTACCTGGCGCTGGGATATCGATCAGGATGTGATGTTTGTCTCCGATGAATATGCCCGCATCCTTGGCCTGCCGGACCGGCAGCGCACGATCTCGATGGCGGATTTTCTGATGCTGGTGCATCCGGAGGATTATCAGCGCATCAGCGGACTGGTCACCGAGAGCGTGCGTAACGGCGTCTCAATGCGCGCCGAGTTCCGTGTTTTCCGCCCGGACGGCGAGTGCCGGTATATTCTGGGCGTCGGCAACCCGGTAGGGGATGAGCCCAGCGTCGCGGAGTATTTCGGCGTCATCACCGATATTACCGCCCGCCGCCAATCCGAGGATGCCGTTCGCGTGGCGCAGGCCGATCTTGCCCGTGTCTCCCGCGCTACCACAGTCGGACAACTCACGGCCTCTATCGCCCATGAGATAAACCAGCCGCTGATGTCAATCGTGGCCAATGCGGGTGCCAGCCTGCGCTGGCTCAGCCGCGAGCCAGCGATGCTCACCCAGGCGCGCACCAGCCTTGAGGAGATTATCAGCGAAGGCGAGCGCGCCGGGAATATCATTCGCGGCTTACAGGCGCTGACGCGTAATCAGATCTCAAGCCGCTCGCGGGTGAATCTGCATCATCTTGTTTATCACATTGTGGCGCTCTCACGCAGCGAGCTGGAGCGGCAGCAGATCGCGCTCCACTACCAGCTCAAGGCCAAAGATGCCTTTATCTACGGCGACAGCGTGCAGATCCAGCAGGTGCTGCTCAACCTGATCGTCAATGCGATTGATGCCATGGCGGGGGTACACGATCGCCCGCTGACTCTGACCGTAAGCTCGCAAAACCCGGAGCCAGGTAAAATCCGTCTTGACATTACCGATACCGGTATTGGCCTGAGCAGTGAGGTGCAGGCGCGGCTGTTTGATTCCTTCTACACAACCAAAGAGCAGGGAATGGGGATGGGACTGAGCATTAGCCAGAGTATCATTGAACGTCATGCGGGACGGCTGCAGGCCGCCCCAGGCGAGCGCCACGGCAGCAGGTTCTGGTTTACCCTGCCGGTGCATGACGGGCAGGGCGAACAGACGTCAGGAGGCGGGAGCGAGCTGCGATAGGCGGTTACGCAGTTCGCCATGCGCCATCGCCACCTCGGTCGACTCCTGCAGCGCATCGAGGTACTTCTGGCGAAACTCACTGCTGTTTTCCGCGCCCAGCAGGCTGGCGAGCGTTTTAGCGATGCTTTCCACTGACGCGTTATCCACCGGCTGCTCTTTATCGTCCAGGCGCTCATCAATCTCAACCAGCACCTCGGAAATCTGCCGCAGCCAGGCAAACTGCGGATGGCTGGTTAACAGCTGAAGGTGCTCAAACGCGTTGCCGGGATCGCCAAAACGTTGGGTTTCCAGATCCACCAGCGCTTTATGCACCTTTCTCAGCGCGGAGGAGAGGGTCTTAAGCTGCGTGCGGGACTCGGTAGCGGGTTGGCTGGTCATCGGTTTCTCCAGGGCTATAACGTTAACAAAAAGGCCGCAGCACGACCGCTAGCGGCTTTGCGATTTCACAATATTAAGGCGCTCCGCGCAGCGGACCAGATCCGCCAGCGAGCGCACCTCCATCTTCTCCATCACCCGCTTTTTGTGCACCTTGGCGGTGATCTCGCTGACGCTCATCGCGGTAGCGATCTGCTTGTTCAGCAGGCCACCAATGGCTAGCTGGAAGACCTCTTTCTCCCGCGGGGTCAGCGACTCATAGCGGCTGGTCAGGATCTGGATCTCCTGCGACGCGCCTATGTTTTTTTCCGCCAGCGTCAGCGCATCCGCCACCGCCTTAAGCAACAGTCCCGGTACGGCGGGCTTGGTCATAAACTCATACGCCCCGGCCTTCATCGCCTTAACGGAGAGCGGAATGGTGCCGAACCCGGTGAGAAAGATCACGGGAATAAGATAGCCAAGCTTTGTCAGCGATTCGGCTACGTCAAAACCGTCGGCATCCGGCATATTCATATCCAGGATAAGGCAGCCAGGCTCCGGCCTGAACGCATGAGAGAGAAAAGCTTTCGCTGAAGGAAAGTCAGCAACCCGATAATCCTCTGCCGTCAACAACCTGACCAGAGATTGCCTTACCGAATTATCATCATCTACTACATAAACAATAGGATCCATGAGTAGTCCTTGCCATCAACGTGTACGCATGCCTCTGAACCGCTAATCAGGAAAGTATATAACCATTTTGTTGTGTTATATAACAGAGACATACCCCTCACGTTTACCAAATAATAACGGGATAGTAACACAATAATTCTCATTATCATCTTGAAAATAGGTCTGACGGGTGGTGCTGACTAACTTATTGACAAATAAAGATTAATATTTGAGCGTCGCCAGGAATAGAAGCGTTATTATCAGGTTACGGTAGCTCATCGTTGAGAAGCAAATTATGATACAAAGTACCAACCTTCTCCTGACCGCTGACGCTACCCATGGCTTATACGATCGATATTATCTCCTGTATCACCGACCGCTTTATGGAGCTGACCGCCACTGAAAAGCGCATCGCCCAGTTTATCCTTGATGATGTCGCCACGGCGGCGGACCTGCCGATTGCCGAGCTGGCGCGTCTGACCCATACCAGCCAGGCCTCTGTTACCCGCTTTGCACGCGCGCTGGGCTGCAAGGACGTGCGCGAATTGAAAATGAAGCTGGCGCAGTCGCTGGCGGTAGGGCAGCGATTTATCCTCGACGTGCCGGATCTTGAAGGGGTACAGGGGATTTACGAGTCGATCATCAGCGTGCTGGAGACCAACCGCCGGGCGCTTAACGGCGAGGCGCTGAACAAGGCGGTTAGCTGGCTCAGCCAGGCGCGGCAGATTCTCGCCGTTGGCATGGGGGGCGGCTCCACCATCTGCGCTCAGGAGCTACAGTACCGCTTTTTCCGTCTTGGCCTGCCGGTGGTCAGTCAGAACGACGGCCTGCTGGTGCGGATGATGTGTTCCGCCGTGGCTCCGCAGGACGTGGTGCTGGTGCTGTCGCTGGGCGGCTATACCCCGGAGATGATCGAGAGCGCGGCGATTGCCAGGCAGTACGGGGCGAAAGTGATCGCCATTACGCCGCTGGAGACGCCGCTGGCGGCGCAGGCCGATCTGGTGCTGCCCCTGCTGGTGCGGGAAAACGACTACATCTTTAAGCCCAGTACCTCCCGCTACGCCATGCTGGCGATGGTGGACGTGCTGGCGACCGAACTGGCGATGGCGAACAAGGCGCAGACTAAAGATCGGCTGCGCCGTATCAAGCTGGCGCTGGACAGCCACCGCGGCGGCGTGGATCGTCAGCCGCTGGGAGACTGATCCACGCCAGCTTGCTTCGCTAGCCCTCGGTCGGTTTACGTTTGCCGATCGGCAGCGGCGGAGCTTCCGGCTGGCTCTCGCGCTCACGGGTAATCAGCGCCAGCGCCTCATCCCGGCTGAGTGCGCTGGCAGGCGTGACCAGCGTCACCACCACGGCGCAACCCAGGCTGGTCAGCACCGACGGCACGCAGGGGTTGCCCCAGAAGGCGAGCCAGTCGCTGTCCATCAGTACAACGACTGAGGCACCCGCGCCACCTGCCAGCGCGGCCAGCGCTCCCTGCCAGTTAAAGCGGTTCCAGAAGCGGCCCAGAATCGAGCAGATAAACATGCCGGACATAATCATTGAGATCATTTTGGTGATATAGCTGATGATGTCGTTAGAGGTCAGGGCGAACAGCAGGGCAAGGGCGATCACCAGCACCAAGAAGATACGCGACAGACGAATGGCTCTCTCCGGCGCAGGCATATGCCCGGTCACCAGGGTGTAGAGATCGCGCAGGATGATCGATACCCCGGCGATAGCATCCGAACTGCCGGAGGACATATTGGCAGACATGCCCGCAATCAGCACCGCCATCGCCAGCACCGGCGGCAGAACCTGGGTTGCGAACAGGAAGGCGAAGCCGCTGTTGTCCAGCTGCGAGTTCATCGTCCAGACCGCCATGCCGATAATCGCCGGCAGGAAGGAGAAGAGCAGGTAAAGCAGGCCGGTGATGGTAAATGACTGGCGCACCGACGACACCGTTTTTGCCGAATAGATACGCTGACGGTAGGAGGGGGTCGCCAGCACGCCCACGCCGATCACCATCGCCAGCGAGAAGGCGGGCAGGACGCCAAGCTTATCCACCGCAAACAGGCTCTGGGCGGCAGGATCGACGGCATGCTTAATATTCTCCCAGCCGCCGACGTGATTCACCGCCAGCACGGCCATTAAAATAAAGCCGACAAACAGGATGATAGATTGAACGGTATCGATCCACACCACGGCGGAATAGCCCCCGATACCGACATACACCACAAATGCCAGAGCAATAATAATTTTGGCGACGTTAATATCTATTCCACTGGCCCAGGCGAGATATAAACCGCCACCCAAAATATGTGCGCCCAGCCAGCCAATAGAGGCAATAAATATCAGCACGGCAACCACGTTTTTAACAATCTTACTGCCGCCGGTGTAATAGGAGATCTCTTCACTCATGGTCATAAAGCGTAATTTACGCACCGGGGCAAATAGCCAGGCGACCAGTAAGATCCCGACAGCGCCCCCGAGGCCATACAGCATCCCGGCCCAGCCGTTGGTATAGCCAAAGCCCACTGCGCCCACGCTTGAGCCGGTGCCAACCATCGTACCGACCGTCGATCCCAGGGTTAATATCATCGGCAGCGAGCGGCCGCCCAGCAAAAAGTCATCGCCATTTTTTTGATGCCGCGAAACGTACCAGCCGAGCGTAATCATGGCGCAGGCATACAGGGTGAACCAGACCAGAAAAGAGATATTATTCATTGCTCACGTCCAGATATCGTTAATCTATTTCGTCTGCGCGAAACGGATGTGTTAACAGGACCGGTCACCTGAAAAAGGGCGCAGGGGATCCGAGAGTACAGGCAAAATAAGTGTTGCCGGGGTACCGCAATAGCTTTTTTATAAATATGCGATCTCCCTTGCGCGCAAGGGAGAGGAGATTATTTGATGCGAGCGGCGTTGTAGCAGGTCACATCGACTTCAACTTTGCAATCCACGACCAGGTCTGCGACGCAGCAGATGCGGGCAGGGGGATGATCGCCAAAAAATTCCCGGAAAACCTTGTTGAACGACTGGAAGTAGCGGGCGTCGGTCAGGATCACCTTCACGTGCACCACATCCGCCAGGGTATAGCCCGCCTCGGTCATGATATCCACGCAGTTCTGGATCGCCAGCCGGGACTGCTCGACAATGCCGCCTTCCACCACTTCGCCATTTTTCATTGGGGTCTGGCCAGAGACATAGAGCCAGCCGCCTGCCTCCACCGCCCTGGCAAACGGCAGGTGCTGTCCGCCAGTACCGGTTCCGCCTTCAGTGCCATAACGTTTAATGCTCATCGTTGCTCCTTATTCTGTGGTCTGCCGACGCAGGAAACGTCCTGCGCGTCCTGTAATGTGTTTATTGTGGTCGTAACTCATCACCCCATTCACCATCACGGCGTCGATGCCCTCCGCGGGCCGTTTGGGATCCGAGAAACTGGCGACGTCGCGCACCGTGAGCGGATCAAAAAGGACCAGGTCCGCATAGTAACCGGTTTTGATCAGGCCCCGCTGTGGCAGCTGGAAGCGCGCTGCCGACATGCCCGTCATCTTATGCACCGCCATCGTCAGCGGGAAAAGCTTCTCGTCGCGGCAGTAGTGGCCCAGCACGCGCGGGAAAGCGCCCCACAGGCGCGGGTGCGGCATCGGGTCGTTTGGCAGCCCGTCGGAACCGATCATCGTGACCGGATAGCGCAGCACCCGGCGCACGTCCTGCTCGTCCATGTTGTAGTAAATGGCTCCGGCGGGCATCAGCCGCTCCGCTGCGCTGTGCAGGCTCACCTGCCAGCCGTCCGCTATCTGCTGTAGCGTTTTACCCGCCTGCTCCGGGTGCGGCTCAGACCAGGTAATGACGATGTCGAACTCGTCGGTCACCTGCTTGAGATCCAGCGTCGAGGAGCTGGCGGAGTAGGGGTAGCAATCGCAGGCGATCTCCTGGTGCTGGCGCATCTTGTCGAAAAATGCCAGCGTCTCCCGCGTGCGTCCCCAGTTTTTTGCCCCGGCGCACTTATGGTGTGACACCACCACCGGCACCTTGCCGTGGCGGCCAATCCGGAACGCTTCGTCGAGCGCCTCCAGAATCGGTTCAAACTCCGAGCGCAGGTGCGTGGTGTAGATACTTTTTTCCGCCGCCAGCTCTTCCGCCAGGGCCATCACTTCGTCGGTGGATGACTGAAACGCCGTGGCGTAGGCCAGCCCGGTGCTCATCCCTAATGCCCCCTGCTGCAGCGCCGTGCGCAGCTGCTGGCGCATGGCGGCGATTTCGTCCGCGGTTGCCGCCCGGAACAGATCGTCCATGTGGTTATTGCGCAGGGTCGTATGACCAATCAGCGTCCCGACGTTGATGGCGGGCCGTGCGGCTTCCAGTGCGTGGGCGTAAGCGTCTACCGTCGGGTAGATAAAGTGCTCTTTCTCGCCCAGCAGGTTCATCGGGTCCGGTACGTCGCTGCGGATCGTGGCGGTAGCGGCGCTGATGCCGCAGTTGCCGACAATCACAGTGGTGATCCCCTGGCTAATTTTTGGCAGGTAATCGGGCATGCGGATGACGTTGGTATCGTCATGGGTATGCACGTCGATAAAGCCGGGCGACAGCACGTTGCCTGTGGCGTCGATAACGTGCCCGGCCTGAGCGTGGATCGCAGGCGCAATCTCCTCGATACGGTCGCCGCTGACCGCCACATCGGCGCGGTATTCGGGTCCGCCGCTGCCGTCGATAACGGTGGCGTTTTTGAAAAGCCAGTCATGCTTCATAACACCTCACTCCCTTTTTGTTCTGCAGCCAAGTTAATCATTTACAAGCTCAAAAAACAGTGGAAAACTACGCAAAATCCAGATCGTTTTGTGATACTTTTATTCAAAAACAATAACAATATTATATTTAATCCTTTATTTTCATATAGATAAATATGTTATTTTAACGTTAAAACACGATGTCCCGATAAGGATCATGTTATGAAATATCATTCCGATACGTTAGTGACCCATAAGTCCGCGATAATGCGTACCCCGGCAAACGTGCTGGCAGAAGAGGTTTGCCTGCCAGCGGCGGTGCTTAAAAAGTCGGCGCTGCGCAATAACATCGACTGGATGCAACGCTATGCTGACGCCCGCGGCGTCTCGCTGGCGCCGCACGGTAAAACCACCATGACGCCGTGGATCTTTCAGGCGCAGCAGCAGGCGGGCGCATGGGCGATTGGCGTTGGCAGCGCCTGGCAGGCCGGAGCGGCCATGGCGAGCGGTATCAAGCGCGTGCTGATGGTGAACCAGCTGGTGGGGAAGGCCAACATGCAGCTGATCGCTCAGCTTAAGCAGCATTACCGTGAGGTGGATTTTGCCTGCTGTGTGGACAGCGTTGAAAATGCCGTTGCGCTTGCAGACTTTTTTGCCGGGCAAAACCAGACGCTGGATGTACTGGTAGAGCTGGGCGTGCCAGGCGGGCGCTGCGGCTGTCGCAGCACTGACGCCGCGCTGGCGCTGGCGCAGAAAATCCACGCGCTGCCGGGACTGCGGCTGCGCGGGCTGGAGCTGTATGAGGGCGTGCTGCACGGCGACGATCCGCAGCCGCAGGTCGAAGCCCTGCTGCGTGATGCCGCCGAGCTGGCCTGTGGCATGGAGCACCTGGTGGACGGTGAGTTTATTCTCACCGGCGCCGGTACGGTCTGGTATGACGTGGTATGTGATATCTGGCTTGCCGCCCGCAAACCGGCGCAGTGTCGAATTGTGATCCGTCCGGGCTGTTATATCACCCACGACCGGGGAATTTATGCCGACGCACAGCAGACGTTGATTGCGCGCGACCGCGTCGCCTGCGATCTGGGTGGCGATCTCGCCTCCGCCCTGGAGCTGGTGGCGATGGTGCAGTCGGTGCCGGAAGCCGACCGCGCGGTGGTGAACTTCGGCAAGCGCGACTGCGCCTTTGACGCCGGGCTGCCGCAGCCCATTGCCCACTATCGCCACGGCCAGGCGCTGCCGTTCCGGCCGCAGGCCATTGTCAGCGTTGGAATTATGGATCAGCACTGTATGGTGAAGCTGGCCCCGGAAAGCGACGTCCGCGTCGGTGACATTCTGGTGTTTGGCACCTCACATCCATGCCTGACCTTCGATAAATACAAAACGTTGCTGCTGATTGATGACGACTACCACGTCGTCGACGAGCTTGATACGCTGTTCTAATCTACCGCCTGCGGCGATGCACGGCCTCGGCCTCCCAGAAGAGGAGTCGCCGCTGCAGCCAGCGCACCAGCTCTGCGCCGCACAGCCCAATCAGCGCCAGCAAAAACACGCCTGCAAACATGGTCGCCATACTCATGCTGACCGAGCTTGCCGCGATCAGATAGCCAAGCCCGCTCTGCGCCGAGAGAAACTCCGCTACCACCGCGCCAATCAGCGCCAGCGCGACGCCAATCTGCAATCCGGCGAAAATGTCGCTCGCCGCCGAGGGGAGTTTGACATGAAAGAGTAAATACCCGCGTGAGGCAGAAAAGGCGCGGCAGGCGTCCAGCAGCTCTGGATCGGCGCGGCGAATACCGTTGACGGTATTCACAAACAGCGGGAAAAAGCAGACCAGAGTGACCAGCACCACCTTTGACAGGGTGCCAAAACCAAACCACACCAGAATGATCGGCCCCAGCGCTACCTTAGGCGTGGCCTGCAGCGCCACCAGCAGCGGGTAGACGAACCGCTCAAAGGTGCGTGACTCCGCCAGCGCCACACCCAGCGTAATCGCCAGCACGCTGCCGACGGCAAAGCCGCTAAGCGTCTCGCCCAGCGTGACCGCAATATGCGGCCACAGGCTGTTATCCTGAAAGCCGCTGGCCAGCGCACCGAATACCGCGCCGGGCGAGGGCAGCAGATAGTCGGGAATAGCAAACAGACGCACGGCCATGTCCCAGATAAGTACCAGCACCGCCAGGCTAATCAGCGGGTAGATCAGCGGTTGAAGTCTACGCATGAGTAAAATACCTCCGTAAATGCTGGCACAGGGCCATAAACCTCTCGTCTCCTAGCGTCTCCAGCGTGCGCGGGCGCGGCAGGGAAATCGCTAGCTCTTCGACAATTCGGCCCGGCCTCGGCGACATCACCAATACCCGGTCGGCCAGAAATACCGCTTCCTGAATCGAGTGAGTAATAAACAGCACCGACTTGCGCTGCTGCTCCCAGATGCGCTGTAGCTCCAGCATCAGCGTCTCCCGCGACAGCGCGTCCAGCGCCGCGAACGGCTCATCCATCAGCAGCAGCTGCGGATCGTGCAGCAGCATCCTGGCGATGCCGACGCGCTGCTGCATTCCGCCGGAAAGCTCTAACGGATAGTCGTTGGCAAAGGGCGCAAGACCCACCAGCGCAAGCAGTTCGAGAGCGCGCTGCCGCGCCGGGTCTTTGGGCAACCCCAGCGTACGGGCCGGCAGCAGGACGTTATTGAGCACGCTTTTCCACGGTAGCAGGTTGGGTTTCTGAAACACCACACCCGCATGGTGGCCCGGTCCGTTCACTGCTTCAGACGCCAGCAGAACCTGGCCCGATGAGGGCGGCATCAACCCGGCGGCGAGCTTAAGAATGGTGGATTTGCCGCAGCCGGACGGTCCCAGCAGCGCCACAAACTCACCGTCTGCCACCCGCAGGTCAACGCTGCCCAGCGCCTCGATCTCTCCCCGGCGCGTGGTATAGGTCAGGCTCGCCCCGCGCAGCTCCAGCGCAGCGCTCATGTTTGTGCCTCGTGCTCTGCCCGCGCGGCGGCAAGAAACGCCAGAACCCGCTCCCAGCTTCTACGGTTGGCCCGGGCGTTTGCAACCGGCGTTCCACCGCCGTCGATGGCGACCCCCGCCACCGGATGCACTTTAGCGATGTCTGTGGTCGGGACAAATGGAAAGCCGATGGCATGCCCGGCCCCGGCGTTATGCACATGCTCAACCGGCCAGGGGTGTTCCCGTGCCACCAGATCGGCCTTGATGCGATCGCAGTACGCCTCCGACGGCCAGAAGCCATCATCAGAGCCGGAGATCACCAGCACGGGCCCGGCAATGCGCTCCACCGGAATACGCGCCGCCGCGGTGAATTCCGCGTTGCGCTCTACCGTTAAAAATGCCGGGGCCTGACGGAGGGGGACGTCCGGGGCGGAAGGGTGGTCAAACGCATGCCAGTCCGCATCAGGATTATTGTGCCAGATATTGCGCAGCGGCTCGCCGCGCCATGTCCAGGCGGTGGCGTCGCGCAACTCGTCCGGGCGGCCAGCGCGCAGCGTGCCGTGGATCACCGCGCTTGGCACATAGCCAATTACGGCGCTGATACGTTCGGGGAAGGTCGAGGCCAGCAGCAGGGCCAGTTCGCCACCGCGAGAGTGTCCGGCGACCGCGATAAACCCGGCGCGCGGCTGAAGCTCACGGGCGGCCCACGCCAGCGCTTGCTCAAAATACTCCAGCGGGGTAGCGGAAATGTACTCCGGGCGGCCAGGCGCTTTGAAATAAGCCAGGGCAAACGCCGCGTAGCCGTGGGAGGCAAACAGGGCGGCACGTGACTCAGGTGTCCCACCGCCGGAGCCGTTCAGCAGCACAATCAGCGGATGCGGGCCCTCTCCCGGCGGGGTGAAGAGGGTGCCGGAAAGATCGCCCTCGCGTACCTCACGGCGCGTAACGCCGGGGGCAACAAGATGCTGCACGATAGTAGTCTCTGCCTCATTGCCTGCGGCATCCACAAGATGCAGTTCGATCCGTCGCGGTTCGGTGCTGTCGGACAGCTCAGGGGTTACGGGCGCGGAAAGCTGGCGCAGCGCCCAGACAGGAGCCATAGGCTCTGCGTCCTGCCAGCTACCCTCCAGCGGTACAGCGGTGGCAACGTCCAGCGCACCGTCTTCAGCGATGGCAAACGCGGCACGGCTTTGCCAGACGCTGCCGTCCGAATGGGTAAACGACGCTGAGAGCCGGGCGACGCCGCGTGCCAGTCCGCTGGCAGTGATGCTTCGCGGCCGATCGATCGGCCCGTCAGCCATATCAATATGCAGTGTCATACTCATTTTGCCGCCTCCGCCCGCTTGCGCAGGGCATCTTTATCAAAATCGTCAAACGCCGTAACGAACTCGTTAGAGAAGATCTTTGCCACCGGCACGTTTGCGCTGGGGAACTCCCCCTGTTTCGCCATCGCGCCAATGGCCTGCTGGATCACCGCGAGGTCATACTGGCCTGGCTGGCGGCGCGTGCCGTCCGGTCGGTAAAGCGTGCGCTGCAGGCGACGGGTAAGCAGCGTCGTCGCCTCGGTCAGGGCCTTGTCATCGGCGTTCGCGGGCTTGCTTTCCGGATGCTGTCGCCAGAAGGCCTGAACGCAGAAAGTCGGGTTGATTTCACAAACGTACTGCGCCTCGGTATAGGCCCGGCCAAAGCGGCGGATTAAGTCTGGATCCTCTTTAAAGGTATCCTGATGGGCGATAAAACCGTTTCCGGGGTTCTCCTGAAATACCGCCGGGTAGGCGATACGGCGGATTTTGGTGCCGGTAAACTCAAAAATATCGCCCCAGCTGCTGTTGTAGTTGAGCGCATCCACCTTGCCGCTGCGCAGCGCCTGGAAGCCGGAGCCTAGCGCGCCGACCGCCACGAACTCAACGTTCTTGCCCGGCTCCAGCCCGGCAACCCTAAGCGCGGCCCGGCTGTTGGGCAGGGTGCCCCATGTCAGCGCGCCGACGCCGATCTTCTTATCTTTGAGATCGGCGAGGGTTTTAATGGGTGAGTCCGCCAGCACCGTATACTCCAGCGTCTGATTTGGCGTGCCGTTATAGAAGTAGCGCAGCGGCAGCGGATTTTTGCCGCTGAAATAGCTGGAAATTACCGGCTCCGAGACTGGATAGCCGAAGGTTACACGCTTGCTGGCGACCTGGGGCAGCAGCGCGCCCGCCCCCTGAAACACCACCAGCTTAACGTCGAGATTTTGTTCTTTGAACAACCCCAGCTCTTGTGCGGCCGCATAAGGTGCGCCGTCGTGGACGGCGGGAGGAATGGCCAGAGCCACGGTCACTTCATCAAGGGCCTGCGCCTGAGCGACGCCGGCAAACGTGAGTGACAACAGCAGATACTTTACTCGCATAGGGCTTCCTGATGATGGCGAAACAGAGGCGCTCAAGGTAGAGCAGGCCACCCTCATGCAAAACGAACATATTGCGCTAACGGTATGCAAGAGAGAGCTAATCTGGGCAGCCCAGCGGTAGCGGCGCTCGCCGTTCAGGTCACCGGCTGCTGATAGGCCCTTATCCGCGCACTGAGCAGCTCAGTTGATGCTTTTTTCGGTTTTATATTGCTGTTTTAATTATTAGAACCCGACGCAAACCTGCCCCAGAATGGCCTCACTAAGAGCGTCAAGGCGGCGCTGTGAGAAGCTCACTGTGGTGAGATAAGCGGCTAAGGGGAGTGCTGTGACGGAATCTTTATCTTTAGGCGAACGTGCTTACCATGCGATCCGCCGCGACATTCTGACCTGTCGCATGATGCCGGGATCGCTGGTGACTGAATCCGAGCTGATGGAGCGCTACCAGCTGGGTAAAAGCACCTGCCGACTGGCGCTGGCGCGGCTCAGCCATGAATACCTTATCGAATCCCGCCCGCGTAAAGGCTACCGCATCGCGCCCATCACCCTCCAGGATGTAGAGGAGATCTTCACCCTGCGCGTGCAGCTTGAGCCGCTGGCGGCGCGTCTTGCCGTCGGCAAAGTGGATATCGACCTGCTTAAGCGGCTAGAGGCGGACTGCCGGGTAGAGGTCGCCGCGCCGCTCCCTACGCGCATTGATGTGTTTATGAATGCAAACAAGCGTTTTCATCTGGCTATTGCCGAGGCGGCGGGCAATCAGCATCTGCTGCGCACGCTCTCTACCCTGATGGATGAGATGGCGCGGCTGGTGGCGCTGGGGTTCAACGTTCAGCGTACCAAGCCGGAAATTCGCCACGACCATAACGCCATGATCGACGCCTTCATCGAGGGCGACCGCAAACGGGTGGAGTTTATCGCCCGCCGGCATATTGAGACCTTCCAGGCGATGACGCTGGAAAAAATCTACGCCACGTTAACGTCGGACGGTACGCTGCTGCCCGTTCAGGAGAGGAGAGTTTTCTCATGAGCGCCCTTCTTGAAGAGCTGCCTGCCGCCGCTGCGCCAGCGATCGCGCTCCGGCAGGTCGGTAAACATTTCGGCACGCAAGAGGTGTTGAAAGCGATTTCACTTAACGTTTATCCAGGGGAGATCGTCGCGCTGCTCGGCGCTTCCGGGTGCGGAAAAAGCACGTTGCTGAATATCATCTCCGGCCTGCTGCCGGCTGACAACGGCGACATCGTCCTGCAGGGTGAGGCGGTGGCGCAGTTCAGCCAGTGGCGGCAGGTGGCCTATCTCTTTCAGGAGGACCGACTGCTGCCGTGGCGCACGGTGCGCCAGAACGTCAACTTCGCGCTGGAGAACAGCGCCCTGTCGCGCGCAGAGCGTCAGCGTCGCGTTGAGGCCGCTCTGCAACTGGTGGGCATGGCGCAGGTGGGGAATAAGTGGCCGCACCAGCTCTCGGGCGGGATGCGCAGCCGTATCGCCCTGGCGCGCAGCCTGGTGGCAGAACCGCAGATTTTGCTGATGGATGAGCCGTTCTCCAAACTTGATCCGCAGACCCGCAGCGCCATGCATGACGAGCTGCTACGTATTCGCCAGCTTAAGAATATGACGGTGGTGATGGTCACCCATGACGTTGAGGAGGCGGTGATCCTCGCCGACCGCATTGTCATTCTGCAACCCAATCCGGGACGCATTAAACAGTTTGTGACTGTAACTCTGCCGCGACCCCGTTTGCCCACCAGCCGCGACGTGGCCGAGAAGGTCCGTCTGCTGCGGATGGAGGTCTAGATGCATAAGTCCAGGAGAGTGCTCTCCCTTATTGTCCAGCGCCTGATCCTGCTGGCGGCCTTTTTCTTACTGTGGCTGCTGGCGGCACGCAATATGCCCGCTTTTGTCCTCCCTGGGCCGGAGAAGACCTTTAACGCGCTGCTGATGCTGTGGCGCAACGATACGCTGCTACACGACATTGGCGTGACCTTTTCACGGGTATTCAGCGGCTTTTTACTGGCTACGGTGGTAGGAACGCTGGCCGGGCTGGCGCTCGGGGCAAGCCGCAGGCTAGCGCAGTTTTTCGAGCCGCTGCTGGCGGTGTTTAACACCGTCTCGTCGGCCATCTGGGCAATATTCGCCATTATCTGGTTTGGCATCTCTAACGCGACCACCGTCTTCGTGGTGTTTATGACCTCAATGCCGCTGATCCTGACCAACGTCTGGCAGGGGGCGCAAACGGTCGAACGACAGTACGTGGAGCTGGCGCGCAGTTTCCGTATGAGCCGCGAGCAGACGCTGCTCAAAATCTATTTACCCACCATTCTGCCTTACTTTTTTTCGGGCGCGCGGCTGGCGTTTGGTTTTGGCTGGCGCGTATCGCTGGTGGCGGAAACGCTGGGCGCATCGGACGGAATTGGCTACCGGCTGCGCCAGGCGGGCGACCTGGTGCAGACAGATCAGGTCTTCGCCTGGACGCTGCTGCTGGTCTCGCTGATGCTGCTGCTGGAGGGCGGTTTGCTTAAACCGCTGGAGCGCCACCTCTTTCGCTGGAAATCACACACACAGGAATAACAGATGAAAAACTGGTTAAAGGTGGCCACCCTGGCTGCCGGGGCTCTCTTCGCCCTGAATTCTGCGGCGGCTGAAAAGGTCCGCATTGGCTACTGGAGCAGCGGCGTCAGCCTGGGCTATGGCACCGTACTGGAAAATAAGGACTTTTTGGCTAAGCGCGGCATCGATGCTGAGTTCGTTCACTTCCCGGACGTCAATGCACCCATCAAAGCGCTGGCGTCAGGATCCATAGATTTAGCGTTCGGCGCGCCGCTGGCAGGGGTCTTCAGCAGCGCGTCCGAAGGGGTACCGATCAAAATCTTTGCCGCTACGCAACCTGCCGACGTGCAGTTTGTTGTGCCGCAGGGCTCACCCATTACCTCGCTGAGCCAGCTCAAGGGTAAAAAAATCGGCATATCACCTGCCGGGTCGTCGGTGGCGGTGATCGCCGCCACGCTGTTACAGGGTAACAATCAGATCGCTCCCAATGCGTTCCAGCTGATTGGCGGTAACGAATCACGCCTTGCCCAGTATCTGGTGCAAAAGCAGGTCGATGCCGCCGCGCTACGTTCGCTGACCATTGAGCAACTGGACGAGCTGAAAGTGACGCCGCTTGGTAGCTTTGCCGATGAGTGGAAAAAGCTGACCCATAGCGACGCCATACCCTATATCGGCGTCGGCGCGGTGCGCAGTGAGTTGATTGAACAGCACCCGGAAACGGTAGCGCGGGTTATCGCCGCGCTGCGTGACACCCTGGCGTGGGGTAAGGCTCATCAGCAGGAGGTGGTTTCGCTGCTGCAGAAAAACGCCAACCTGCCGCAGCGTGAGGCTGAAGTCTATTTCAGCCGCTGGGACAGCATGAATCGCGTCACCTTTGAACCGGCGGATATCGCCACCCTTAAGCGTCAACACCAGGTCTTTGTCGCCAGCGGCACCGTGAAAGGCGACGTGCCGGAGAGTCTCTACGACGACGCGGCGTACAAGGCATCGGCATCAATAAAATAACAGGAGATAACCGTGAGTCAGACCATGAAAGCGCTGGTGCTTAACCAGCACGGCAGCCTGGACAATCTGTCTGTCGTAGCCGACAAACCGCGCCCGACGTTGCAGCCAGGCCACGCCATCGTCCGGGTGAAAGCCTCCGCGTTTAACTATCACGACGTCTTTACCGTTAACGGCATGCCGGGCATTAAGGTGCCGCTGCCAGTGGTGCCGGGCCTCGATCTTGCTGGCGTCATCGATGAGATAGCTGACGACGTGACGGGTTGGAAGGTGGGCGACCGCGTGCTGATCAATCCGCTGAAGCCCGGCGTGGGGCTGATGGGCGAAATGACCGACGGCGGCATGGCGGAATATGCTCTGGTGGACGCCATGCAGCTTATCGCGCTGCCGGAAGCGGTCACCTTCGCCCAGGCGGCGGCGCTGCCGGTGGCCTACGGCACGGCGCACCGCATGCTGGTCACCCATGACACTATCAAACAGGGCGACCGGGTGTTGATCCTCGGTGCCAGCGGCGGCGTGGGCACCGCCTGCGTAGTGCTGGCGAAAAAGCTCGGCGCGGAAGTTACCGCCTGCGTCGGCAGCGCGGAGAAGGGCGAGGCGCTGCTCGCGCTGGGTGCCGATCACGTCGTTAACTATCGCGAAGAAGATTTCTCCCGCTGGGCAATTGGCCGCTACGGCAAACCCCAGCGCCGTAACTATGAGGGCGGCGTGGACGTGGTGATTAACTTCACCGGCGGTGACACCTGGCGTCCCTCGCTCAAATGCTTAAAACGCGGCGGCACGCTGCTGGTCTGCGGTGCGACGGCGGGCTACGACCCGGCGGAAGATCTGCGCTACGTCTGGAGCTTTGAGCTCAACATCAAAGGCTCCAACAGCTTCTACACCGAGGATCTGGAGGCGCTGCTGACGCTGGTGGCGCAGGGCGACATTAAACCGCTCATCGACCGTGAGCTGCCGCTGGAGCAGGCGGCGGAAGGGCTGCGGTTGATCCGCGACCGTGAAGTCTTAGGCAAAGTGATTGTGACACCATAAGGATAAGCAGATGAGCGAGATTGTTGCATTAAGCGCGCAGGACGTGCAGGAAAAACTGCTGAAGGGTCCCTATCACCAGTGGCTGGGGCTTGAGGTGCAGGCGGTGGCAAAAGGCGAAATCACCCTGACGGCGCATTTTCGCGACGAGTGGGTGGTCAACCCAGCGGGAGGGTATATCCACGGCGGCATTCTGGCGGCGCTGGTCGATCTGACCGCCGACTGGGCGCTGGTAGCCTATACCGGGAAAGGCGTGCCAACGCTGGATATTCGGGTCGACTATCACCGTCCGGCGCGCGGCGATCTGCGAATAACAGGTAAAGTCATCAAAGTGGGCAAGCAGGTCTCCAGCGCGGAGGCATGGGTTTATGACAGCGAAGATCGGCTGGTGGCGAGCGGCCGCGGTCTGTACGCCATGCCTGCCGCCTGAGGAGCCGCCCATGCCACTGGTCTTCGATCACCTGGTGATTAATAACCATTTTGCGCTGGAGGCCACGCGGGATCTTTTTGCCGCGCTGGGCTTTACCCTGACGCCGGAGAGCCATCACTCGCTCGGATCGATGAACCAGCTGGTGATGTTTAACGGCCACTACCTGGAGCTTATCGGACTTCCGCGTCACGGGGAGCGGATCCGCCAGGAGCTGCTGGACAGCCCGCGTGGCATTGATGGGCTGGTGTTTCGCAGTGCGGATGCCGCCGCAACGGCGCGGCAGCTGCGCGAGCAGGGCTTCACGGTGCAGCCGGTCCAGCACTTTTCCCGCGAGGTGGCAGCCGACGGTGAACGGGGCGAGGCGCGTTTCAGTACGGTACGTCTCGCAGCCGGCAGCTTTGCGGCGGGAAGGGTCTATTTTTGCCAGCATCACACCCCGGAGTGGGTATGGCGCGCTCCCTGGCTCTCCCACGCCAATGGCGTTGCGGGGATCGAGGCGTTAACCATTGTGAGCCAGAACGTCGAGCAGGAGGCGCAGGCGTGGCAGCAGCTCGGCGCACCCGATCCGGCTTTTCAGCTGCAATTGCTGACGCCCCCCGCCTGGCATAATGATTCCGCCGGTCTGGTCAGCGTGGACGAGAGCCGCCCCAGCCAGTTTACGGCTATCCACTTTCGCGGCGGCAATGCGTCGATGCTGATTCAGGCCGCGCATAACGCCGGGCTGCCGCTGCATCAACGACCGGGACGGCTGCTAATCGCCATGCCCGCTATTCACACTCTACTTGAGTTCAGGCTATGACTATCACTAATCTGGGGGCGCTGCCCCTGGCGGCCCGGCACAACCCGCTGCCCGCCTTTATCATGCCGCAGGGGGAAGGGGAGATCGCCATCACCTTTGGTGAACTCGACGCTCAGGCCAACGCGGTAGGCGCGGCGCTGCAGGCCCGTGGCTATGTGCCGGGCGAACGTATCGCGCTGCTCGGGCGTAACTCCATTGCGTTTATTACCGCTTTTTTAGGCATCCTGCGAGCAGGGCTGGTCGCCGTGCCGATTAGCATCAAATTTCCGCCAGCGACGCTGGAGAGCATTCTCGACGACTGCGACGCGCGTCTGGTGATGGGCGATGATACGCTGCTGGCCAGCCTCGCCGCCACGCGCAGCCGGTGGGGCTTCAGCGAGCTGGCGACGCTTGCGTCGGTTACCGACTATGATGTTTTTACGCCGCAGGCAGACTCGCTGGCGATGCTGCTCTATACCTCCGGCTCCACCGGCATGCCGAAAGGAGTGCGCCTTACCCACGCCAGCCACCGCTGGGTGGTGGAGACGCGGCTGGCGGCTAACGAGCTGGCGGATCAGCGGGTGCTGATCGCCGCGCCCTTTTACCATATGAACGCCCTGGCGCTGGCGCTGCTGACGCTTGCCAGCGGCGTTACTACCATCCTGCTGCCTCAGTTTCAGGTGCGAGAGTACATCGACGCTATTGCCCGCTACCGCTGCACCTGGATCACCGCCGTGCCACCGATGATCGCGATGATGATGAAAGAGCAGGCGCTGCTTGCTGCGAGCGATCTCTCATCGGTGCGGGTCGTGCGTATGGGATCTGCGCCGGTTAACGAGGGGCTATTCAATCAAATTCGTCAGATCTGGCCTAATGCGCGGGTCATCAACGCCTACGGCACCACGGAAGGCGGCCCGATTGTCTTTGGTCCCCACCCGCAGGGACGCACCGCGCCATTGCAGTCCAACGGCTATGTCCATCCGGCGGTCTCGCTGCGGCTTCGCGACGAGCAGGGGCAGCTTAGCGACCACGGCGTACTGGAGATGAAAAGCCCGGCGCTGATGCAGGGGTATCATCAGCGCCCGGACGTCTCCGCGCCGTTCACCGACGATGGCTATTACATCTCCGGCGACGTATTCATGCGCGATGACCATGGCTTCTACACCTTTATCGGGCGACGCGACGACATGTTCGTCTGCGGCGGTGAGAATATCTATCCCGGCGAAGTGGAAAAGCTGCTGGAGCAGCATCCTGCCGTCCAGCAGGCGTGTGTCGTGGCGGTAAACGATGAGATTAAAGGCAGCAAGCCGGTAGCCTGGATTATTCCTCGTGAAGACAGCGTCGCCAGGCCGGAGGAGATCAAGGCCTGGACGCTAACTCACGGCCCTGCCTATTTGCACCCTCGCCATATCTGGCTTACCGACAGCTTCCCGTTAGCGGGTACAAACAAAGTAGACAAACAGGCGCTGCGCGCAGAGGCGGAGCGCTATCTGGCGACGGCAAGCGACAAGGAGATGCGAGCATGAATTTTAACTGGCACAACCCCTACCTGACCACGCGCACGCCGCTATTCGCGCGTAACGCGGTGGCGACATCGCACCCGTTGGCGGCTCACGCTGGCAATCAGGCTCTGTTAAACGGCGGTAATGCGGTAGATGCGGCCATCGCGGCAGCGGCGACGCTGACTATCGTCGAACCGGTCTCCAACGGGCTGGGCAGCGACGCGTTCGCCATGGTCTGGGACGGTGAGCAGCTACACGGCCTGAACGCCTCCGGCACCGCGCCCTCGCACTGGGATACAAACTGGTTTGCCCGGCGCTACGGCGTGGATGCGCAAGGCCATGCTAAACGGCCCGTGCGCGGCTGGGACAGTGTGACCATTCCAGGGGCCGTCGCCGCCTGGGAGATGCTACACCAACGCTTTGGCAAACTGCCGTTTTCCCAGCTGCTGGAAACTGCTATCGATCTTGCCGAGCGAGGTGTGACCATTGCGCCGATGGTGGCGCGTAAGTGGTACGCCGCCGTGCCGCTGCTTCAGGATCAGCCGGGCTTTGCCGCCACCTTTATGCCCAACGGCCGCGCACCGGAGATTGGCGAGAGGTTTGTCATGCCCGCCGCCGCCCGCACGCTGCGTCTGCTCGCGGACCAGGGCGCGCGTGCATTCTATGAAGGCGAGGCGGCAGAGGCGATTGTCCGCTTTGCTGCCCAAAGCGATGTGCCACTAACGCTTGCCGATCTTGCCGGATATCGCCCCGAATGGGTCACGCCGGTGAGCCGTCGCTATCGCGGTTACGACGTTCACGAGCTGCCGCCTAACGGTCAGGGCATTGCCGCCCTGATCGCGCTGGGGATCCTTGAGCATTTCGACCTTGCCAGCCTGCCGCTGGACAGCGTCGCGTCGCAGCACCTGCAGGTTGAGGCGATGAAGCTGGCCTTTGCCGATATCTATAAATACGTTGGCGATCCGCGATCTATGGATATCACCCCTGAGCAGATGCTGGATGACAGCTATCTGGCCGAACGCGCCAGGCTGATTGACCCGGCGCGGGCCAGCCAGCCGCTATCGGGTATGCCCGCCAGCGGTGGCACCGTCTATCTCACCACTGCCGACGAAAGCGGCATGATGGTGTCATTTATTCAGTCGAACTATATGGGCTTTGGCTCGGGCGTGGTGGTGCCGGAGTACGGCATTAGTTTGCAAAATCGAGGGGCGGGATTCTCCAGCGATCCACGCTCCGCCAACGTGGTCGCACCGGGCAGGCGGCCATTCCATACCATCATCCCTGGCTTTCTCACTAAAGATGGTCAGCCGCAGATGAGCTTTGGCGTCATGGGCGGGGATATGCAGCCGCAGGGGCACGTTCAGACGCTGGTACGAATGCTGGACTACCAGCAGCAGCCGCAGGCCGCCTGCGATGCGCCGCGCTGGAAGGTAAACCGCGATTTCTCGCTCGACCTGGAGGTCGGTTTTCATCAGGGGGTGGCGGAGCAGCTGGGTCACCGCGGGCATCGCTTTACCTCGCTTAACGACCCCTACATGGACTTTGGTTCAGGCCAGTTTATCTGGAAGCTGACGACGGAGGGCAGCGACGGCTATGTTATTGCCAGCGACAGCCGCCGCGACGGCCAGGCGGTAGGTTTTTAAATACAGTGCGCGACGCCCTTCAGGCGGCGCCAGCAGCGCCACCGTGAGTCAGATTACTGCGCACCACCAGACCTGGCATCGTCACTCTCTACTCGCGGCTGTGCCAGCCGGGCAAAGTCGGATCCTGCCGGGTGCTGGTAAATCTGCAGCTCAAAGTGGCGGGCCATCGCATAGATATATTCAAAAATCGCCGCCTGGGTATTTTCATAATCGCTCCAGAAAATAGATGAGGTGAAGCAGTAGATCTCCACCGGCAAGCCATCCGGTGACGGCTTCAGCGGACGCACCACGATATACATCTCTTTTTTAATATCCTCACGCTGGGCCAGCCAGGCGGTCAGAAACTTACGGAACACCATAAGGTTGGTGATGCCGTTCTCCATAAACCAGCGGTCGCCGACCGCGCTGATATCACGCCCATCCAGCAGCTCAGTGATAGATTCGCCTGCGATGCGGATCTGGCTTATCGCCTGCAACATCTCCTGATTCACAAAGGTGATAGACTTCTGGTCAAGATAAAAGCTGCGCATGATACGACGCGCGCCCGAAGAGAACATCGCCTGCCAGTTGGTGTAGGTCTCGGTGAGGAAATTTTTTGTCGGGATGCGTGAAATGGTGTTATCCCAGTTGCGGATAGTGATGGTATGCAACGCAATATCGATCACCTCGCCACTGATATTTCTATCCGGCATCTCAATCCAGTCGCCCAGTTGCAGCACATCGTTGGACGAGAGCTGAATATTAGCCACCAGCGACAGCAGGGTATGCTGGAAGATCAGCATTAACACCGCGGCGACCGCACCCAGCGAAGAGATAATAATCGCCGGTGACTTGTTGGACATAATCGCCAGAATCATTATCGCGGCGATAATATGCACCAAAATTTTACCAATCTGGATATAGCCTTTGATCGAGTGATTCTTGCGCTTAGATTTGCGCGAATAGGAGTTGTTAACAATCTCCAGCACTTCATTGAAGAAGATCGACAGATAGACAAAAAACAGGATGCCGCAAATGGTCTGAATCGCAACTTTCAGATTTTCAGGCAGGCCTGGCATAAACTGCAGGAAATTGTAGACCACAATCACAGGCACAAAATTCGACAGCTTCTGCGAGAGGCGTACATCTTTATCCAGAGGAACGTCCTGTTTATGGCTGCTGAAAAAGACCTTTCTGATCACTTTGACGATGAAAAATTTGCAGATCAGGTGAGTGACCATCCCGGCCATAATCAGCAACAGCAGACTGACGCTGACCGACAGCACCCTGTTTCCCTCAATAAAACTCATCAAACTCTGAATAAAATGCATGATAACTACCGACCTGGACCCCGTTGTTAATGACAACACTCAGTTTATAGAGTAATCACTGCTCCACGATAGTCTTTATCATGGGGTGTGGTCAGTGTAGTGCCAAAAGCGGCATTTAATGCGCAAGCCGAATACGGGAGCCGCCTCGGTATGATGAGTAAACTTTACCCGGAACTTAGCTATCAACAGTCATCGCCAGCACCAGCCCCCGTGACCGCCAGAGGGGAGGTTTTAAATGCAGTACGCATATAAAACAAGCGATTGAATACCAAAATCAAAAATTTACATATCCTTTAACATTTTGATAAGTAATGCGTTTTATTATTAATAATTAGACGCGTGGCGACAGGCATTTACTTAAGCCACTTGATCACGGCATCATATAAATCTACTGTATAAATACACAGTAACTATTATAATAAGGTGACGTTCGTGAGTTTAACATTTTATAAGCCCGCAGAGCTGCGCGAAGTTCTCGCGTTTCCTCTCTTTGGCGATCTGGTGCCGTGCGGTTTTCCCTCACCGGCGCAGGACTATGTGGAGCAGAGTCTCGACTTAAACGAACTGATGATCCATCACCCCAATGCGACCTATTTCGTCAAGGCGGCGGGGGACTCAATGATCGACGGCGGCATCAACGATGGCGATCTGCTGGTGGTCGATAGCGCCCGAACCGCCGCCCACGGCGATATTGTTATCGCTGCCGTCGACGGTGAATTTACTGTTAAAGAGCTTCAGCTTCGTCCCACCGTCCAGCTTAACCCCCGTAATTCCCGCTATACCCCTATCCGCATCGGCAGTGAAGAGGCGCTGGAAATCTTCGGCGTCGTGACCCATATAATCAAGTTCACGTGCTGAATCATGTTCGCCCTGGTGGATGTGAACTCATTCTATGCCAGCTGTGAAACGGTCTTCCGGCCCGATCTGCAAGGCCAGCCGGTGGTGGTGCTCAGCAATAACGACGGGTGCGTGATCGCTCTCAGCGCAGAAGCGAAAAAGCTGGGCATTACCATGGGCGCACCGTTCTTCAAGCAGCGCGATCTGTTTCGTGCCCACCGCGTCACCTGCTTTAGCAGCAACTATGAGCTTTATGCCGACATGAGCCGCCGGGTTATGGGCACGCTGGAGAGGCTCTGCCCGCGGGTGGACGTCTACTCCATTGATGAGGCGTTCTGCGATCTCGTTGGGGTACGTAACTGTCGCGTGCTGGAGGAGTTTGGCCACGAGATCCGCAACACGCTGTGGCGTGAGACCCACCTGAGAGTCGGGGTAGGGATTGCGCAGACCAAAACCCTGGCCAAGCTGGCTAACTATGCCGCCAAGCGCTGGCCCCAGCTGGGCGGCGTGGTGGATCTCTCTAACGTCGATCGTCAGCGGCGGCTGATGGCAAAGCTGCCGGTCGGGGAGGTATGGGGCATTGGGCGACGCCTTGCGAAAGCGCTGGATGCGCACGGGATCAAAACCGTACTGCAGCTAGCCGATAGCGATATCCGTTTTATCCGCAAGCAGTTTAGCGTAGTGATGGAGCGTACGGTGCGGGAGCTGCGGGGCGAGTCCTGCCTGGCGTTCGATGAGTTTGTTCCGGTCAAGCAGGAGATTCTTTGCAGCCGCAGCTTTGGCGAGCGCACAGCGGACTATGAGTCGGTCAGGCAGGCGGTCTGCACCTACGCCTCGCGGGCGGCGGCCAGGCTGCGCGGCCAGTATCAATACTGCCGCGTCATCTCGGCCTTTGTGAAAACCTCTCCTTTTGCCGCAGGGGAGCCTTACTACGGCAATAGCGCGATGGTGAAGCTGCTGACGCCTACCCAGGACAGCCGGGATATTATCCACGCCGCGACACGCTGTCTGGAGACCATCTGGCGCGAGGGCCACCGCTATCAGAAAGCGGGCGTCATGCTCGGGGATTTCTACAGCCAGGGCGTGGCGCAGCTCGATCTCTTTGACGCTAACGCGCCGCGTCCGGGCAGCGAGGCGCTGATGGCGGTGCTGGACGAGCTGAACAAAAAACGCGGGCAGGGGACGCTCTATTTTGCCGGGCAGGGGATCCAGCAGGCGTGGCAGATGAAGCGCGAGATGCTCTCGCCGCGCTACACCACCCGATGGTCAGATCTGCCAATTGTAAGCGATCGCTGAACAGGCCTGACATAGCCTCAGCTTCAGCAAAATCCGGATTAGCGATGAAACAGCGCGCACATGGGCACATTTTGCATATGGGCAAGCTTTAAGGCCGGGTAATGCGATAAGATTGGCGAAAGAGAGAAAAGCTAAGGTGTGGAGCAGGTATGGAAGGTAAGAAACTCACTCTGAATGATATTGCAAAACTGAGTGGCGTAAGTAAATCCACGGTTTCACTTGTTATCAATAACAGCCCAAAAGTCAAAAAATCCACGCTTGACCACGTCCAGTCCGTTATCCAACAGTATGGTTTCACGCCTTCAAAAGCCGCGCAGTCTCTGCGCGGCCAGCGTGAAAAAATCATCGGTATCATTGTGACACGCCTTGATTCGGCTTCAGAGCACCAGGCCGTCCAGACTATTTTGCCTCACGTTTATCAGCACGGATATGATGCGCTGATTATGGAAACGTTGCTACAACCGGAACGGCTTGAAGAACACCTGAAGGTACTGGAAAACCGGCAGGTTGAAGGCGTCATTGTTTTTGGTTTCACCGGGATCGCGAGCACCATGCTCAGACAGTGGAAAGACAGAGTGGTACTTATCGAAAGCGAACTCTCTGGATTTCCCCGAGTTCGTTATGATGGCGCTGGTGCGGTGCGAATGCTAATGCAGCGTATGGTGCACAACGGCGCTGAAAATATTAGTTTTATTGGCGTCGCAGAGAGAGATAAAACCACAGGCAGCGAACGTTACCAGGCGTATCTCCAGGGATGCGAACAGTTCGGTTTTACTCCCCGCGCAGCCCTGGGAAATTTAACCTATCAAAGCGGCTATCAACTGGCGGCGGAGCTCGTGAATGCAGATACTCGCGCCCTGATCTGCGCGACGGATACCATCGCCCTCGGCGCGATCAAATTTATACGTGAAAAGCGTTTTAATCCTGAGATAGGCAGCATCGGGAGCATTCCGTTGCTGAGCTTTTTATTTCCGGAGGTCATGTCAGTCAGGCTGGGCTATCCGGATGCGGGTCGCGAGGCCATACAGCTTCTGATTGCTCTGTTAAACGGGAATGTCGAAAAGAAAAAAATTGTCATTCCCTGTCAGTTTGTTGTCTAGTGAACGTAGCGATTACCGACGTGTATCATCAAATAGACGTCGGCATTACTCTTTGTGAAAGCGGGTTATTTTATCCACCACATGCATTCATAAGGACGCAGTGAATCTACACTATCCTGAGTGCTGGCATAATTACCGTACAGCAGACGCCAGCGTTCTTCCTCGCCCAGGTAATCATCAATTGCGACTGTATCAGGGGTGAGATTAGCCAGCACCAATAAGCTATTATCTTTATCCTGCCGTTTGTAGCACCAGATGCGCTCACTCAGCGGATCCATATCGGTATAGTCGCCAAGCGTCAATACCGGCAGGCTTTTTCGCAGTGCAATTAAACGGCGATAGGTATTCAGAACGGATTGTTCATTCAGCCGTTCCTGTTCAACGTTAATGACATCATAGTTACCTGCTACGTCAATCCAGCTTTTACCGCTGGTGAAGCCTGCGTTAACGCTATTGTCCCATTGCACAGGCGTTCTGCTGTTATCACGTGACTTCTTCTCCAGGATCGCCAGAACGTGCTCCTCAGAGATACCCGCTGCGATAAGGGTTTGATAAATATTAAGGCTTTCTACATCGCGATAGTGATCGATATGCTTAAAGTGCGGATCGGTCATCCCGATCTCTTCACCCTGAAAAATATAAGGCGTGCCCTGCATACCGTGTAATACCATCGCCAGCATTTTTGCAGAAACCTCACGCAGGGGACCATCGTCACCCAGGCGGGAGACGATGCGTGGCTGATCGTGATTACACCAGAAGAGCGCATTCCATGCCAGACCATGCATGCCGCGCTGCCATTCTGAGAATATCTTTTTCAGATGAACGCGATCTGGCGTACCGCGGTTCCACTTTTTGCCCTCATCATAATCTATTTTGAGATGGTGAAAGTTAAAGGTCATCGAAAGCTCTTTGCCATCCAGCCGTGCATAACGCTGGCAGTGAGCCAGCTGAGTGGATGACATTTCGCCAACCGTCATTAGCCCACGGGGTTGAAAAACATCCCGGCTCATCTCTTCCAGAAAATCATGAATGGCGGGACCGTCGGTATAGTAGCGACGGCCGTCTCCTTCGTGATCGTCCGGAAGATCGGGATGCTTCGACACCAGGTTAATGACATCCAGCCGCAGTCCGTCGATCCCTTTATCCGCCCAGAAGTGACATACCGCTTTTAATGCGTTACGCACGTCCGGATTCTCCCAGTTGAGATCGGCCTGCTCAGGGGAAAAAGAGTGCAGATAGTATTGCTGGCTCTCTTCGTGCCACTGCCACGCGCTTCCGCCAAATTTTGAGTGCCAGTTATTAGGCGGCAGGGTGCCTTTACCGTCGCGCCAGATATAAAAATCGCGCCATGGACTGAGGCGATCGCTGGCGGCCGATTTGAACCAGGCATGCTGCGTTGAGGTATGGTTAAACACCATATCCATAACCACTTTTATCTGCCGCTCATGCGCGGCCGCAATCAAATTGTCGAAATCTTCCATGGTGCCGAACAGAGGATCGATATCGTAATAGTCCGCAACGTCATAGCCATTGTCTATCTGGGGCGAAGAGTAGATTGGCGTCAGCCAGATGGCGCTGACGCCCAGCCACTGCAGGTAATCCAGGCGACGGGTGATACCATTGATATCACCGATGCCGTTTCCTGTACTGTCCTGAAAACTGCGTGGGTAGATCTGGTAGATAACGCCGTTTTGCCACCAGTGAATATCATTTTTCATCTGTCCATTGTTCCTCTATTAAACAACCAGCAGCTTGCCTGAAGCCTGTTTTCTCTTATAAATAGCGATGGTCAGCACCAGTGGGATCACAATGGCAACCATCATTGCCGCACCGAAGACAGACCAGTAACGCGTTTGAATTGAGAGGATTGCCGGTAAGCCACCGACGCCGATGCCGCTGGCGGTTACGCCGAAGAGACCACAGACCAGACCGGCACAGCTGGAACCCACCATGCCGCACAGCATCGGAAAGCGATATTTCATGTTGATGCCATACATCGCGGGCTCGGTAACGCCGAGGTAGGCGGAAACAGCGGCGGGAACGGAAATTTCACGCTCGTTTGTTTTTTTACTGATTAATATAATGCCGAGTACGGCGGAGGCCTGCGCCATATTAGAGAGGGCAATGATCGGCCAGACCGGTGTGCCACCCATGTTCTGGATAAGCTGAAGGTCGATTGCCAGCGTGGTCTGATGTACGCCGGTGATCACGAGCGGCGCATAGAGGAAACCAAACAGCGCTGAACCGACAGGTGCGAAAGGACCTGTCATCAGATGGCTGACGCCCCACGCGATACCATCGCCGACGATTCGGCCAAAAGGACCGATAAGGGTATGGGCCAGAAAAACAGCAATAATCAGCGATACCACCGGCACGATCACCAGTGAAAGATAGTCGGGCACAATACGCTTAAGATTGATTTCCAGCCATGCCAGGGCCATGGCTGCCAGTACAGAGGGGATCACCTGTGCCTGATAGCCTACCTTTTCAATGGTAAACAGGCCAAAATCCCATATATCCGGCACCTGCTGTCCCAGCATGTAAGCATTCATCAACTGCGGCGATACCAGGGTGATGCCGAGTACGATACCGAGTATCGGTGTACCCCCCATTTTTCGCATCACCGACCAGCAAATACCTACCGGGATGTAGAAGAATATCGCTTCACCAATCAACCAGAGGAAATCATAGATATTTTTCCACACCGCTGACGCGTTAATGAGGGGTTCATTGTTATGTAATGGCAGATCGCCGATGACATTCCGAAAACCTAAAATCAAACCACCACTAATGAGGGCCGGCAGCAGAGGAAAGAATATTTCCGCCAGATGAGAGATCAGGCTTTCGTGCCATTTCATGTTTTGACGGGCAACGCGTTTAGCGCTCTCTTTATCCATGCCGGTCATTTGCGTTTGTTTCAGCAGGACCTGGTACCAGTCATCGACATCGGTACCAATGACAACCTGAAACTGCCCGGCATTAGTAAAGCAGCCCTTAACCATTGGCAGCTCTTCAATTTCTTTCGGCTGCGCTTTGGATGCATCGTTCAGAACGAAGCGAAGCCGGGTGATACAGTGGGTTACCGCTGCAATATTTTCAACGCCGCCAACCAGAAGTATAAGCTTATCAATATCTTGAATATTTGCTTTCTTAGCCATAGTCAATGTCCAACACATTAGTAAGACGGTTTTAAGTAGTGCTCATCTTAGTGACGAGTGATTTTTTGCGTAAGTAGGAACGTTCCAATTGTCGAGCGAGATCACACTATATTTGTTGTTTCTTAAAGTGTGCTTGGGTAAAAACCTCAGGTTAACGAACTGCACTATTTAATTGCTGTATCTCATTAAGAGCTGATAGGTAACGCCATTGGTCCATGCAAAACCATCCTGTAACGGATATTCACCCCCTCCGCCGGGAAGGCTTTCTTTATTAGTTATGTCATATTTTTCAACAAGCTTATGGTGTTTTTGATAAAACTGGTCAACCGTATGTATCCAGTTAGCTGCTATTTCCTGGGCCAGATCTTTCTCGCCATAATTCTCAAAGCCAATAACGGCCATCCACTGGAGAGGAGCCCAGGCATTGGGTTTATCCCATTGCTCCCCGGTATCTAAAGCGGTACTGAGAATGCCGCCAGGGGTGAGCAGCGTGTTTCTTACCGCATGGGCTGAGGAGTGTGCTTTTTTTGCGGAACTCATTTTTACGTAAAAGGGGGTAAGAGACGCGGCTGAGAATGCGCCAAAACACTTATTCTCCCAGTCATAGTCACGATATACCCCGGAAGCGCTATCCCACAGATGCTTATTGATAGCTTTTTTACGCCTGAGATAGATCGCTCTAAACTCTTTGGACTGATTAGTTTTTCCCGTTCTCAATAGGATTTCAGAAATTTTTCTTTCAAGATTAAACAGAAAGGCGTTTAAATCTATAGGGATAAACGCGGTGGTTCTTATGCTACTGAGCAAGTTTGTTTCATCCAGCCAGCGTGATGAAAAATCCCAGCCTGAGGCTGCGGCCGAGCGCAGATCGCGATAAACCTCTCTGTGTTCACGCCCGCTTAGGTTAGCCGTTTCAATATCTTCGGCCCATGACTCATCCCGTGGGCTATCTCTTTCATCCCAGTAGCGATTGAGTATCGACCCATCATCGAGGGCTACAACATGCCGCAACGCCTGGCCGGGCACTATTTTATTACTGCCTTCCATCCAAAAACTGTACTCTCTTAGCAACTGCTCAATATAATCATCAGCGTTTGCGAGTCCCTTTTCCTCTATCAGCTCTAACATCAGCGAAAAAACAGGCGGGTGAGAGCGGCTAAGGAAATAGGTCCTGTTGCCGTTGGGAATATGACCGTACTGATCTATTAACCATGCAAAATTATCGGTCATATCTTTTAATAAATCCGGGCGACCACTGTCGACGAAACCAAGCATGGCGAAGTACGAGTCCCAGTAAAACGTCTCACCAAAACGGCCCCCTGGCACGATATACGGGTAAGGGAGATCGAGAAGTGAGGAGTACTCATTTTTTACCGACACTTTGGTCAGTATTGGCCAGAGATCTTCAATATGTTTTTGTAAGGACTTCGGGCTATCTGAAACATAATTGCTTTCGTTCACATAGGGAGTGTAAAAATTCTCATGAACGAACAGCGCCAGGTTAAAGTCAGGAAGGGAAGATCTTGCACGATATTGCTCTAAAATAAGTTCGGGCGCTATTTTAGCAGTGCAGTCAGCAAATGTTTTGCCATCAGGAAAGACTCTGGCCAGTTGTACTGCATGGAATAACTCCTGATAAAGATCCGCGGGGGTCAATACGGGATTTTGATAGTCCAGGGCAGAGAAATGGTAATATAAATTCAACCAGTTCTCTCTGTGGTTATCATTTAAAAACTTTTGTATTGTTTTACTGTATCGTTCTTTCGTATCCGTGTTTACAGTGATCATATGTGCCTTTTTTCAATAAATATCGTGCGATAAGTACGATGGAATAAAAAGCCTGACATCATTTTGTCTAAACTCTAGCACCTAAAAGGCAAAATTGGAACGTTCTGATTGATGACAGGGCGCGCAGACGAGCGGTCTGGATACGTTGTAAAGAGCGGCTGTAAAGGGATGCCGCAGGCGGTGCAGCTGAGGTATGAGAGGCGCTCGCCACCCCCTATAAATAGGGGGGTGGCTGCTTACGCCTGTTGCAGTCTGTTCAAATCTCTGAGCATCCGCTTAAGACATTTGAGCTTGTTTTTATCGCGTATGACCCCTGAGAGCTTGCTGAGCTGAAAAAGCGTTTTGTCACCGAACCCATCAATAACCTTGAAACGGTACTCCTGACGTGCGCTGTCCCAGGCGTAGACGATGTTTTTACAGTGCAGGGAGTTGATAATAACGCTGGTAGTGACAAACCAGTCAAAAAACAGGTTCAGCTTTTGCAGCTTACCGGCATCAAGCTCTTTGTTCAGCGCAAGCTGATAAAGCGTTGGCGCGATATCGCTATGCTCATCGCACTCCTTCACAATGACTTGTCCTACGCCTCTGTTGGTTTCGACGAGGCCTTCAATCTTTTGGATGTAGAGCGAATCTGTTGGGTTTTTTGGCTTACACTCTTTGACATCCCGATAGATTTCACGCAGCTTGCTTTTATATTTCACAATATCGGGAATGACGATTTTGATCAGTAGCTGGCTATCGAGTGGATGCTGGAAGACGTAGCGATCGTTACCTTTTGCCAGTAAATCTTCATCGGTCAATACAAGCTTTTGCTTCATGATAGTTTTTGACTCTTACCCTATGGGAAATGAAATGCCTAACGATCATGTGTTGACAATTTCTATACGTTTACAAAACTATAGATTCCCCAATATCAACAATTGATATACGAACTTCACATTTGCTCAATAAGTAATCGCTTTGGCCAGGTTTGAACGAAGAGTGTAAACAGGAGAAGGACCATGATTTCAAAAGAGAACGCGGAACATTACATCTGGGGTGAGAATTGCGACGGGTGGTATCTGCTAAACCGTCAGGACATGCTCATTATTCATGAGAAAATGCCTCCAGATACGCACGAAAAGCGGCACTTTCACTCGGTGTCCAGACAGTTTTTTTACGTTCTTGAGGGGGATCTGACCATGGAGCTGGAAGGGGTTAAACATGAAATCAAGGCCCGGCAGGGGCTTGAAATCCCTCCGGGGGCAAAACATCAGGCCAGGAACGACAGTGCATTACCCGTAGAGTTTATTGTCATCTCTCATCCGACAACGCGAGGCGATCGTTCCGATCTCCCTACAGCTTAAATTAATAAGGGCTGATAATGGCAAAGCTTGAAGAATTAAAAAGCATTTATCCTGGTGCACTTGCATGGCATTTTGGTGATAGCCCGGAACTTGCTGATGAACTCGTTCAACTGGTTCTGAGTGGGGTAAAAACAGCAACATGCAGTTCGAGATCGTCTTTTCAGCAAGAATTTGAACGAGGCGAAGCGCCCTGCGTTGGAAGCTACAATATCATTCTTAACGGTACCGGACAGCCGATGTGTGTAATCCAGACTGTCAGGATGCAGCTCATCCGCTTTTGCGACGTGCCGAGTGAACTCGCCAGCAAAGAAGGGGAAGGTGATTTAAGTTTGGCGTACTGGAGAGAGGGTCACAAACGTTATTTTGAACGCGAAGGCACCTATTCCGAAGAGATGGAACTTATCTTTGAAGAGTTTGAGCTTATCGAAGTTTTGTAAACGTCCGCTTCTGGCACATTGCGTAGATCCCAATATTGAATTTACTTACACCGCTTTTTTAACGCTGTGCTGGCTCTTAACGGCACCGTTTAAGACGGCCATAAGCCTATCCTGTCACTATTTTTTAAACGAGGAGAATATTATGGCACTTCCTGATCCGATCTTACCTCAGGCAACGGATAACGTAATTCAATCTGCGGATATTGCGCTGGTGGGCGGCGTAGCGGTATCTGTTCCTGCCTACATGGATGCCCAGCTGGGCGATCTTATCTGTGCAGTCTGGGGAGATATACGCAGAGCGGCAAACGTGATTACCGATGTTAATGAGGCTTTTCCTGTGGTGTTCCTCATTCCGGATGACCTGACAGCAATTGGTCAGCACAGGGTATCGTACTACATGATTGATAATGCCGGGAACATGGCATCAAGCGACATTGTTACGGTAAGCATTGAGTAATTATCACCGGGCCAGAAGGCTGGCCTGGCTTAACGGATCACTCTCCGCTCGGTAAATTTCCCCTTCACCACGCCATCATAGAAGCGGCCTTTCGATACCACGGTTAAAAACACGGTATATATCCGCAGCGGTACGCCATGGTACTGATAGCAGCTCCGATCGTGGAATAAAATTTCCAGCGTGCAGGAGGCTTCATCATAGCCTACGGAGGCGATGCGGGATGAGACGACGGGGTGATGGCGCATGGCAGAACTCCTGGGCAGGCTGGCACAGGATTGATTATTACACGTTTTGCCCGGCAATGCCGGGCAAAATCAGGACACTAATCGGTAGCGCTCTTCTCCGCTTTACCTGCCAGCTGCGCCAAAAAGTCGTAGCGTTTTTGCAGGTCGGCGGTGGCATCCCTCCACAGCTGCTCAGCTACCTCCGGCTGCTGGGCATTGAGACGGCGGAAGCGCTGCTCCTTCAGCAGCGTGTCGGCCAGCGCGTCTGACGGCGGACGGGAGTCCAGCGCCAGCGGCAGCTTGCCTTCGTCGGCGCGACGCGGATCGAAACGATAGAGCGGCCAGAAGCCGGTGGCCGTTAGCTGGCGCATCTGATCGTGGCTGAGGGCCAGATCGTAGCCGTGCTCTTCGCAGGGGCTGTAGGCGATAATCAACGATGGTCCCGGATAGGACTCCGCCTCCTGAATCGCCTTCACCGTCTGGTTAAGCTGCGCGCCAAGCGAGATCTGCGCCACGTAGACATGGCCATACATCATCATGCTAACGCCCAGATCCTTACGCGCCTTGCGTTTGCCGTGCTCGCCAAACTTGGTCACCGCCCCCAGCGGCGTCGCCTTCGAGGCCTGACCGCCGGTGTTGGAGTAACACTGGGTATCCAGCACCAAAATATTCACGTTCTCCGTCAGACTCAGGACGTGATCCAGGCCGCCAAAGCCAATGTCGTAAGCCCAGCCGTCGCCGCCAATCAGCCAGACAGATTTCTCCACCAGCGCGTCGGCATCGGTTAGCAGCTCTTCCGCGCCCGCCACGCCGGTAAGGTGCTGGCGCAGGGCGGCAACCTGTTCCCGACGAACCTCCGGCGTCGCGTCAGCATGCAGCGCCGCGTTAAGCTCTGCCGGGATCGCCCCGGAGAAGCTCTCCAGCAGGCGCATCACCCGCTGGCGATGCTGATCAACGGTAAGACGGAAGCCCAGCCCGAACTCGGCGTTATCTTCAAACAGTGAGTTAGCCCATGCCGGACCACGCCCGTTGGCATCGGTGGTGTAGGGGGTAGAGGGCAGGTTGCCGCCGTAGATTGACGAGCAGCCTGTGGCGTTGGCAATCAGCATCCGGTCGCCGTAGAGCTGGGTCAGCAGCTTGATATAAGGCGTTTCGCCGCAGCCCGAGCAGGCCCCGGAGTACTCAAAAAGCGGGGTAAGCAGCTGCGAGGTGCGAATGTCGATACGCTCCAGCGTATTGCGGTCCATCTCTGGCAGGTCAAGGAAGACGTCATAGTTAACTTTTTCCTCCTCCACGTGCTCAAGGCGTGACATCATGTTGATGGCCTTGATCTCCGGGTTCTGGCGATCTTTGGCCGGGCACACTTCAACGCAGAGATTACAGCCGGTGCAATCTTCTGGCGCGACCTGAAGAACATACTTCTGTCCGCGCATGTCGCGGGATTTAACGTCCAGCGACTGTAAAGAGGCGGGGGCGTTGTCCAGCGCCTCGGGAGAGACGACCTTCGCACGGATGGCGGAGTGCGGGCAGGCAGCCACGCAGTGGTTACACTGGGTACAGATCTCCGGCTTCCAGATCGGGATCGCTTCGGCAATGTTGCGTTTTTCCCAGCGGGTGGTGCCTACTGGCCAGGTGCCATCCGGCGGCAGGGCGGAGACCGGCAGCGCATCACCTAGCCCCGCCAGCATTGCAGCGGTGACGGTTTTCACAAAGTCCGGCGCGGCGTCGCTGACCACCGGCGGGCGGTACGGGCTGGAGGCGTTAACCTGCTCCAGCGGAACCTCGAACAGCGACTCGCGGGCCAGGGCCAGCGCCTGCCAGTTGCGCTCGACCAGCTCCTGGCCTTTGCTGCTGTAGCTTTTGGCAATGGCACCCTGCAAAGCGGCCAGCGCGCTGTCGCCGGGTAAGATCTGCGTCAGATGGAAAAATGCCATCTGCATGACGGTATTGATCCGCGCCGCCAGACCGCACTCGCGGGCAATCTTCGCTGCGTTAATAATATAGAAGCGGGCCTGCTTCTGGTTCAGTACCGCCTGCACCTCCTGCGGCAGCCGCACCCAGACCTCGTCGGCACTATAGGGCGTATTGAGCAGGAAGATACCGCCAGGCTTCAGGCGCTCGGCCATCTGGTACTTATCGATAAACTGTAGCTGGTGGCAGCCAACAAAATCTGCCTGGGCGATCAGATAGGCGGAACGGATCGGCTGCTCGCTGACCCGCAGATGGGACACCGTCAGGCCGCCCGCTTTTTTCGAGTCGTAGACGAAGTAGCCCTGGGCATACCACGGCGTGGCGTTACCGATAATTTTGATATTGTTTTTAGTCGCCGAGACGCTGCCGTCGCTGCCCAGACCGTAGAACAGCGCTTCAAGTTTAGCGCCCGAGGGCAGGGTGTTCTCCGGCAGCGGCAGGGAGAGGTTGGTCACGTCATCATAGATGCCGACGGTAAAACGCGGCCTGGGTTTCTCGACCTGCAGCTCGTTAAAGATAGCCAGCACGCACTCCGGGCCAAACTCCTTCGAGGAGAGACCGTAGCGCCCGCCGATCACCCGCGGCAGCGTGTCGCGCTCGCCCTGGTTAAAGGCTTCTGCCAGCGCAGTCATGATATCGAGATAGAGCGGCTCCGCCTGTGCGCCTGGCTCTTTGGTGCGATCCAGTACGGCAATGCGCTGGGCGCTCTGTGGCAGCGCTGCCAGCAGATGCTGGGCCGAGAAGGGGCGATAGAGGCGCACCTTCAGCACGCCGACCTTCTCATGGCGGGTTAGCAGCTCATCTACTACCTCTTCGCAGGTGCCGATCGCGGAACCCATAATCACAATGATCCGCTCCGCCTGCGGATGGCCATAGTACTCAAACGGTTGATAGCGGCGGCCAGTGGCCTCGGCAAAGTCATCCATTGCCTGTTCAACGTGTTCATATACCGCGTTGTACCACGGGTTGGTCGCCTCGCGAGACTGGAAATAGGTATCCGGGTTTGCAGAGGTGCCGCGGATCGCCGGATGGTCCGGGTTTAGGGCGCGAGCGCGATGGGCGGCGATCTCATCGGCGGGAAGCATGCTGCGGATGGTCTCATCAGCCAGCGGGACGATTTTGTTGATCTCGTGAGAGGTGCGGAAGCCGTCAAAGAAGTGGATAAAAGGCACCCGGCTCTTCAGGGTCGCAATATGGGAGATCAACGCAAAATCCTGTGCTTCCTGGACACTGCCTGCGCAGAGCATGGCGCAGCCGGTCTGGCGTACGGCCATCACGTCGGAGTGGTCGCCAAAGATAGAGAGCGCGTGGGTGGCAACGGTACGGGCGGCAACGTGCAGCACAAAAGGCGTCAGCTGACCGGCCAGTTTGTAGAGGGTGGGGATCATCAGCAGCAGACCCTGCGATGAGGTAAAGGAGGTCGAGAGCGCCCCTGTTTGCAACGCGCCGTGCACGGCGGCAATCGCCCCGGCTTCAGACTGCATCTCTACCACGCGAGGCGTATCGCCCCAGACGTTTTTCAACCCGTTGCCGGCCCAGGCATCCGCCTGCTCTGCCATCGTCGAGCTGGGGGTAATCGGGTATATGGCGATAACTTCGCTGGTCCGGAACGCCACCGAGGCGACCGCGCCATTACCATCAACTGTAATCATAGATTTGCTCTCATTGCGTAAATGTTCACTCTCTCACTCCAGTATAGACAGAGGTCCTGAAGCGGTTTTTGATCTGAAAGTGAAGATATCGCAAAATCCAGCCCTGCATTTTTCCATACGTAGCACTGGGAAACTATTTTCATTTTCCCCTTGCACTGTGCGGTTAATCATGCGTTAATAGCATAACGATGTAGCACTGAAATTATCTTTGTACTCCACGAAACCCTCTCACTGTTTGTATCTTCTGATATTTCCCTGTAGATGTTTTCCCTGCTGATAAGTATTTTATTCAGCCAGTAATTTTCTCTGCAACTAATTCTCCAAAAACGATAACGACCGCTATACTTGTAATGGGAATCAGCGGGTTAAGGCAGACTCAGACGGTCAGCCCTCGTTGAACATAATTATGAAAAAAGGATACTACTATTACTAATCACATTCATTTCCGCTGCCCGTGCTGTCATGGGTCACAATACAGAACCTCACATTTTGACGTTAGCGAATCTAACCCTTTCGGCGCAAAATGCATTTTTTGTAAATCATCCATGGTCATTCTGGATAACGTTTCAGCACCTCTCTCCGCTGCCCACGTAGCGCTGGATTTACGCACCTCAGCGTAAACCCCTTTCAGACTGTGGCATAGCGTCAGAGTGGCAAAAAACGCTATGCCGGACAGAAAACCCGCATCCTCCTCTCGACGTCAGGCGCTACGCTGCCTATTATGCATAGGTTTTGCTAACTCAGAAGGGGAGAAGAAATGCGTACAGCGTTATGGATAGGGTGTGCCGTCTGGTTACTTTCGGCATGTAGCAGCGAGCCTGTACAGCAGGCCACGGCGGCGCATGTCGCGCCAGGGCTGAAGGCTGCTATGTCGAGTACGGGTGAAGCAAACTGTGCCATGATTGGCGGTTCGCTCTCTATTGCCCGTCAGCTGGATGGTTCCGCCACGGGCATGTGTGCGCTGCCTAACGGTAAACGCTGTAGCGAGCAATCTCTTGCCACAGGTACCTGCGGCAGCTACTGATTACTGTCCTGCGTCAGCCAGCTTATAGATGAGCGTCTGATCCGCCGTTGTCAGCGTAAGTTGACTATCGGTCAGGTCTACCTGCGCGCCCTCATTAAGTAGGGTGCCAATAACGCTATCCAGCTCGCTGCGCTGCGGATCGGCACAGGCCATGCGGGTCATCACCAGCTCTTTCGCCGTCAGCTCGCCGCTGGAGAGTTTCCCCTGGCCCGAGAAGCGGTTACACATGCTGCCAGAGATGGCCATTTTCTCGCCGAAGCGTAGCTCGGGCGGATTCTCGCCGGGCGTGACAGCGGTGCCGTTAACGTTTTCCAGCACAAAGCGGTGGCCGATAAGCTGCTCGCTGGTTACTGAAACCTTCCCGTCCCGCACGCAGCCTGCCAGCAGAACACACAGCGCAGTTAACGCGATAACTCTTTTCATAAGGATTCCCTGAACGTTCTCCATGACTGTTTCTATCTTATCAGTACGGTGGGGGATGTCTTGCGGGATAGTCTGAAACTCCCCCCGCCAGCGGAGGGAGCAGATCTTAGCGTATCTATACCAGTGTGTTAGGGCAGACGTCGCCATTTTCCAGCTGGCGCAGGTTCTCCAGCGTGGTTTCCGAAATGCTGATCAGCGCTTCAGCAGTTAAAAATGCCTGATGGCCGGTGAACAGTACGTTATGGCAGGCTGAAAGACGACGGAAGATATCATCCTGAATCACGTCGTTAGACTTGTCTTCAAAGAAGAGATCGCGCTCGTTCTCATACACGTCCATGCCCAGCGCACCAATCTTCTGCGTCTTCAGCGCCTCGATAGCGGCCTGGGAGTCGACCAGACCGCCGCGGCTGGTGTTAATAATCATCACACCATCCTTCATCTGCGCAAAGGAGTCGCGGTTAAGAAGATGGTAGTTATCAGACGTCAGCGGACAGTGCAGAGTAATGACATCGGCATTGGCAAACAGCGTCGGCAGATCGACATACTCGACGCCTAACTCCAGCGCCGCCGCGCTCGGGTAGGGATCGGACGCCAGCAGGCGCATACCAAAACCTTTCAGAATACGCAGGGTTGCCACGCCAATCTTCCCGGTACCAATCACCCCAGCGGTTTTGCCGTGCATAGTGAAGCCGGTCAGCCCCTCCAGCGAGAAGTTGGCGTCGCGGGTACGCTGATAGGCGCGATGGATACGACGGTTAAGGGTCATCATCATGCCGACGGCGTGTTCGGCGACCGCTTCCGGCGAGTAGGCCGGGACGCGAACCACGCGCAGCCCCAGCTCTTTGGCCGCATTGAGATCGACATTATTAAACCCGGCACAGCGCAGGGCGATAAATTTAACCCCATGCCTCTTTAACTCTTCCAGCACCGGACGACTGCCATCATCGTTAACAAAGATGCACACTCCGTCGCAGCCGTGGGCCGTTTTCGCAGTTTTTTCCGTTAACAGAAAGTCGAAGAATTCGAGATCGTATTGATAGCTCTCGTTAACCTGTTGCAGGTACTTTTTATCGTACTGCTTGGTGCTGTATACGGCGAGTTTCATAGGCTGTTCTCCAGTGATTTAGGAGTAATTATAGCTATTTACGTCATGTCTTAACATAATAATTGATGTGATTAATGTTATATTATAACATCTCAACTCTTAACATGGACTGAGGGTATAACGTTGGCTAATCATTTTGGAAATTTTGCAGTCGCTCTGGGTGCGTTACTAATCGGTGGGCAGGCACTGGCACACGGTCACCATTCGCACGGTAAGCCGCTGACGGCGCTGGAACAAAAAGCTGCCGAAGGTGAGTTCGATGATAAAGATGTCAAAGCACGCGATCTGAGCGACTGGGACGGCATGTGGCAATCCATCTATCCCTATCTGCTAAGCGGCGATCTCGATCCGGTTTTCAAAAAGAAAGCGGAGAAAGATAAGAGCAAAACGGCTGACGAGATTAAAGAGTACTACCGCAAGGGATATATTACCGACGTTGATACGCTGGGCATTGAGAACGGTGTGATGGAGTTTCATACCGGCGACAAGGTGAGCAGCTGTAAATACGTGTCCGCGGGCTACAAAATTCTTACCTACGTGTCCGGTAAAAAGGGCGTCCGCTATCTGTTTGAGTGTCAGGACGCCAGCAGCAGCGCGCCTAAGTTCGTGCAGTTTAGCGATCATACGATTGGCCCACGCAAGTCAGCGCACTTCCATATCTTTATGGGCAACACCTCCCAGGAGGCGCTGCTGAAGGAGATGGACAACTGGCCGACCTACTATCCGTATCAGCTCAGCAAAGAGCAGGTGGTCGACGAGATGCTGCACCACTAAAAGTAAGGGTCGTTGAGAGTATGTAATCAACAGCTTAACGTGGCACAATGGCGTCAGTATGAGTTACTTTTCGGGATGCTGACTTGCCCATGAAGGGTAGATACAAAGCCGCCATTGCGCTTCTCCTGGTGTTGATACTGCTGCCGCTGACGCTGCTGCTTACGCTCGCCCAATGGCTGCCGGGGCTGGCGGGGATCTGGCTACCTGCAGGTACCCGTATTATGCTGGAGGCCAGCCCGCGCCTGACCCGACACGCGCTGTACATCCCTGACCTGCGTTACCTGGTGGGGGATTGCCCCCTCGCCTGGATCCAGAACGCCGAGATCGCTCATCCCAGCCGCTGGCAGGTAACCATCGACGCGATTGATCTCCACCAAAGCTGTCTGGCAAAGCTCCCTGAAACCGATCCCACTACCGCCGCGCCGCGTACCCTGGCCGAGTGGCAAGCCATGCTGCCCTATACGTGGATTGATATTAAGCGGGTGACAGTGTCACCTTTTCAGTCATGGGAGGGGACGCTATCTCTCTCGTTAACCCCACAGGTTCAGCAGCTGCGCTATCGCGGCAAACGGCTCAGGCTTGATGGCACCCTGCGCGGACAGACGCTGAGGGTTAACGAGCTGGCGCTCTCCCTGCTGGATGGCCAGCCGCCGATTGCCCTGTCGGGGGAGTTTACCCTGCCGCGCCTGCCCGCCGGGGTACCGGTTAACGGGCGGGCCACGGCGACGCTCAGCCTGCCGCAGATACCTTCCGGCGTCGATGCCGAGGTGGAGTGGCGGGGTAACGCCGGTCAGCTGATCGTCATGGCCAGGGACAACCCCGATCCTTTGCTGGATCTGCCCTGGCAGGTGACCCGACAGCAGCTGACGATGAGCGATGGCCGCTGGCAGTGGCCTCATCAGGCGGGTCTTCCTCTGAGCGGGCGCGTTGGTCTGCAGGTGAAAAACTGGCAGCAGGGGCTGGAGAAGAGCGAAATTAGCGGTCGGCTCAACGTACTAACCCAGGGGCAGGCCGGCAAGGGCAACGCGGTGCTGAGTTTCGGGCCGGGGCGCTTGAGCATGCAGGAGAGCGCAATGCCGCTCCAGCTCACCGGCGAGGCGAAGCAGGGGGATCTGATCTTCTACGCGATGCTGCCAGCCCAGTTAACGGGTTCGCTGGCCGAGCCGCAGCTGCGCTTCTCTCCCGGCGCGCTGCTGCGCTCCCGAGGGCGAGTGATTGACTCCCTGAATATTGATGAGGTGCGCTGGCCGCTGGCTGGCGTCACGCTGACCCGCCAGGGAATTGACGGGCGGCTCCAGGCTATTTTACGGGCGCATGAGGCGCAGCTGGGTGATTTTGCTCTGCACCTTGATGGCCGCGCGCAGAATTTTTTGCCGGACAACGGGCTATGGCAGTGGGCCTATTGGGGCGACGGCAACTTTACTCCAATGCAGGCACGCTGGGACGTTAAGGGCCGGGGAGAGTGGCGGGATAGCGAGATCGTCCTGACGGATCTCTCTACCGGTTTCGACAAGTTGCAGTATGGCACGTTACAGGTACGCCAGCCGAGAATGGTGCTCGACGCCCCTGTTCGCTGGTCGCGGGACCCGCTGCATCCGCACTTTAGCGGCGCGCTGGCGCTGGAGGCTCAGGAGACCTCTTTCAACGGCGGCGGGGCGCTGCCCCCCTCAACGCTTAAGTTTAGCGTCGAGGGCAGTGAACCGACGCAATTCCAGTTCAAAGGCGATCTTCATGCAGCAGCGATCGGTCCGGTACGGGTCAATGGTCGCTGGGATGGAGAGCGCCTGCGCGGTCTGGCGTGGTGGCCGCGCCAGCCGTTAAAGGTTTTTCAGCCGCTGGTGCCGCCCGACTGGAAGATGGATCTGCGCGACGGTGAACTCTATGCCCAGATTGCGTTCTCTGCTGCGACGGACCAGGGGTTTGAAGCGGGTGGTCACGGCGCGATCCGTCGGGGCAGTGCCTGGCTGCCCGATAATAAGTTCAACGGCGTCGATTTTGTCTTACCCTTCCGCTTTAGCGAGGCGGGCTGGCAGTTTGGCACGCGGGGTCCAGTATCGCTGCGCATCGCTGAGATTAGCAACCAGGTTACCGCCCGCAACTTTACCGCCGATCTGCAGGGAGCCTACCCCTGGCGCGAGGATAATCCGCTGCTGCTTAGCGACGTCAGCGTCGATCTGCTGGGCGGCAAGGTGACCATGCAGCAGCTGCGGATGCCCCAGCACGATGCCGCGCTGCTGCGCCTGCAACAAATCTCCTCAAGCGAGCTGATTTCCGCCCTGCATCCAAAACAGATCGCGCTCTCCGGGCCAATTAACGGCGCGCTGCCGCTCTGGCTGACGCATGATAAGTGGCTGATTAAAGATGGCTGGCTAAACAGCCCGAGCGCGCTGACGCTGCGTCTTGATAATGATACTGCCGACGCGCTGGCGAAGAAGAATATCGCGGCGGGGGCGGCCATTAACTGGCTGCGCTATATGGAGATCTCGCGCTCCTGGACTACGCTCAACCTCGATAAACAGGGCGCGCTGACGCTTCAGGCCACGCTGCACGGCACCAGCTTCGTTGATGGGAAACGCAACACCGTGAATCTCAACTACCATCATGAAGAAAACGTATTCACCCTGTGGCGCAGCCTGCGCTACGGCGACAACGTAGAGACATGGCTTGAACAGCATGCGGCACTGCCGGGCTGCTCAGCCGACCGGGGATGTAAGGAAAAATAATGAAAACCCTAAACGCCTCTTTTGCCCTGCTGCTTCTTTTGACGCTGAATGGCTGCACGCCGCGTATCGAGGTAGCTGCGCCAAAAGAGCCGATTACCATCAATATGAACGTGAAGATCGAGCATGACATTAACATCAAGGCGGATAAAGAGGTAGAAGCTTTGCTTAAGGAGCGGCAGTGAAAGGGTGCGTTGAGGTCAAACCCGATCTGGCAGTTGCGGGGATTGCTCCCCGCATGAAAGCTACTTCTTCGATTCGTAAGCGAGAACAGCTTTAAACTCCATACTACGCTGCTTAAAACTCAGCTCACAAAGTGAGCCGCGCACCATCAGCGTAAATCCCAGTGCCGTACCGCATAGCACTATGATTGCCACAAGGGCATATTTCGTCGGCATGTTATTGCCTCCATGCAAAGAAGGGGCTAACATCCAAATTGTTGGGTTTGGTCGTTAGCCTCAGGTTGATAGAAATATCGCCTGGGGCTTTCAACTTTCTGGACTCCCGACATGCCTGAAGCCGCAAAAAGCCTCAAGCACCCAACGGCATTCTAACGGCGGGTGGCGCGGTGGATATAACAGGGTAAAGGATTTGCGGTGCGGCTCGGAATAAACAGTGCGGGAAGGGTAAATACCCCCTCTGCCGCAGCAGAAGGGGAAAATGCTTAGGCGGTAACGATGCTGTCGATAGCCGCTTTCGCGTCGGCCTGGGCTTTGGTCGCCACTTCCGGGCCGTAGGCGATGCCTTCGGCGAACACGAAGTTCACGTCGGTGATACCGATGAAGCCGAGGAACAGCTTCAGGTATGGGGCAATCAGGTCAGACGGGGTATCTTTATGGATGCCGCCACGGCTGGAGAGCACAACCGCACGTTTGCCGGTCACCAGGCCTTCCGGGCCGTTTTCGGTGTAGCGGAAGGTCACACCTGCACGGGCAACCAGGTCAAAGTAGTTCTTCAGCTGGGTCGGGATGTTGAAGTTATACATCGGGGCCGCCAGCACAATCACGTCATGGGCTTTCAGCTCGGCAATCAGCTCATCGGAGAGCTTCAGCGCTTCCTGCTGACGCGGAGTCAGCGCAGCATCGCTCGGGCGCAGCGCGCCAACCAGCTCACCGTCCAGTACCGGAATCGGGTTAGCCGCCAGGTCACGCACGGTGATCTCATCCGCGCTGTTCTTCTCGCGCCACTGATCGACCAGATAGTCAGCCAGCTGACCAGACTGCGAGTACCCTGCCAGAATACTGGATTTAAGAACTAATACTTTGCTCATGGGTGTTTCCTTTGTTGTATTTGATGAGGTTCGCCCCCAAATAATTGCTTGTCACTTTATTCACAAATCAGCGTTTTGAATAGCGCAATATATCGAAGCCTACATTCGAATTTTTTGAATAAGTCAAAGCGAGAACGGATGTGGTACTCTACACTCAACGTAAAAGCGAGATTTTACCGGCAGCCTATTGCCAGATAACACTATGACAGAACAACAGAAATTGTCCTTCGCCGACCTCAACACTCACCTCGATAACCTCATGCTCCGCGACCGGCAGCGCTTCGCCCGTCGTCTGCACGGCGTGAAGAAGGTTAAAAATCCTGAATCTCAGCAGGCCATCCTGCGCGAGATGACTCAGGAGATCGCTCAGGCTCGGGCCGTCGTTGAGCGGCGCGCGGCATCGCGTCCGGAAATTAGCTATCCAGAGAATCTGCCGGTCAGCCAGAAGAAGCAGGACATTCTGGAGGCGATCCGCGACAACCAGGTGACGATTGTTGCCGGTGAAACTGGTTCGGGTAAAACGACCCAGCTGCCAAAAATCTGCATGGAGCTGGGGCGAGGCGTTAAAGGTTTGATCGGCCATACCCAGCCGCGTCGGCTGGCGGCGCGCACTGTGGCAAACCGTATTGCCGAGGAGCTGAAAAGCGAGCCGGGCGGCGCTATCGGTTATAAGGTGCGCTTTAGCGATCACGTCAGTGAGAATACCATGGTCAAGCTGATGACCGACGGTATTCTGCTGGCCGAGATCCAGCAGGACCGGCTGCTGATGCAGTACGACACCATCATTATTGATGAGGCGCACGAGCGCAGCCTGAACATCGATTTTCTGCTCGGCTACTTTAAAGAGCTGCTGCCGAAACGCCCGGATCTGAAGATCATCATCACCTCGGCGACCATCGATCCAGAGCGTTTCTCTCGTCACTTTAACAACGCGCCGATTATCGAAGTATCGGGCCGCACCTATCCGGTGGAGGTGCGCTATCGCCCCATCGTGGAGGAGGCGGATGATACCGAGCGCGATCAGCTGCAGGCGATTTTCGACGCCGTTGACGAACTGGGGCGCGAAAGTCCCGGCGATATCCTGATCTTTATGAGCGGCGAGCGCGAAATTCGCGACACTGCCGACGCGCTTAACAAGCTCAACCTGCGCCATACCGAGGTGCTGCCGCTCTATGCGCGTCTGTCGAACAGCGAGCAGAACCGCGTCTTCCAGCCTCACGGCGGACGGCGCATTGTGTTGGCCACCAACGTGGCGGAAACCTCCCTCACCGTGCCGGGCATCAAGTACGTGATCGATCCGGGCACGGCGCGTATCAGCCGCTACAGCTACCGCACTAAAGTACAGCGTCTGCCGATTGAGCCAGTGTCACAGGCGTCGGCCAACCAGCGTAAAGGGCGCTGCGGCCGTGTATCGGAGGGGATCTGTATTCGCCTCTATTCCGAGGACGACTTCCTCTCGCGGCCGGAGTTTACCGATCCAGAGATCCTGCGCACCAACCTCGCGTCGGTTATTTTGCAGATGACCGCCCTTGGGTTGGGCGATATCGCGGCGTTCCCGTTTGTCGAAGCGCCGGATAAGCGCAACATTCAGGACGGCGTGCGCCTGCTGGAGGAGCTGGGGGCCATTACCACCGATGAGAGCCAGACGGCCTACAGGCTCACCCCCCAGGGGCGTCAGCTATCACAGCTGCCGGTGGATCCGCGTCTGGCCCGGATGGTACTGGAGGCGCAGAAGCTGGGCTGCGTGCGTGAGGCGATGATCATCACCTCCGCGCTCTCGATTCAGGATCCCCGCGAGCGGCCAATGGACAAGCAGCAGGCGTCCGATGAAAAACATCGCCGCTTCCATGACAAAGAGTCTGACTTCCTTGCCTTTGTGAACCTGTGGAACTACATCGGCGAGCAGCAGAAAGCGCTGTCGTCGAACCAGTTCCGCCGTCTGTGCCGCACCGACTACCTCAACTATCTGCGGGTCCGCGAGTGGCAGGATATCTATACTCAGCTGCGCCAGGTGGTGAAAGAGCTGGGTATTGCGGTTAACAGCGAGCCGGCAGAGTACCGCGAAATTCATATCGCGCTGCTTACCGGCCTGCTGTCGCATATCGGCATGAAGGATGCCGACAAGCAGGAGTTTACCGGCGCGCGCAACGCCCGGTTCTCTATCTTCCCCGGCTCCGGTCTGTTTAAAAAACCGCCGAAGTGGACGATGGTTGCCGAGCTGGTAGAGACCAGCCGCCTGTGGGGGCGCATCGCCGCGCGGATCGATCCCGAGTGGGTCGAGCCGGTGGCGCAGCACCTGCTCAAGCGCTCATACAGCGAGCCGCACTGGGAGCGGGCCCAGGGGGCGGTGATGGCGACGGAAAAAGTCACCGTCTATGGCCTGCCGGTGGTTGCCGCGCGCAAGGTCAACTATAGCCAGATCGACCCGGCGCTCAGCCGCGAACTGTTTATCCGCCATGCGCTGGTGGAAGGTGACTGGCAGACCCGGCACGCCTTCTTCCGCGACAACCTGAAGCTGCGCACCGAGATCGAAGAGCTGGAGCATAAGTCGCGCCGCCGTGACATTCTGGTGGATGACGACACGCTGTTTGAGTTTTACGACCAGCGCATTAGCGTCGATGCCGTTTCTGCCCGCCACTTTGACAGCTGGTGGAAAAAGGCCAGCCGCGAGACGCCGGATCTGCTCAACTTTGAAAAGAGCATGCTGATTAAAGAGGGCGCGGAGCAGGTCAGCAAGCTGGACTACCCCAACTTCTGGCATCAGGGCAATCTCAAGCTACGCCTGAGCTACCAGTTTGAACCGGGCGCGGACGCCGACGGCGTGACGGTGCACATTCCGCTGCCGCTGCTCAACCAGGTGGAGGAGAGCGGCTTCGAGTGGCAGATCCCCGGTCTGCGCCGGGAGCTGATTATCGCCCTGATCAAGTCGCTGCCGAAACCGATCCGCCGTAACTTCGTACCCGCGCCCAACTACGCCGAGGCGTTTTTGGGCCGCGTCACGCCGCTTGAGCTGCCGCTGCTGGATGCCCTTGAGCGCGAGCTGCGCCGTATGACCGGCGTCACCGTCGATCGCGAGGCGTGGCAGTGGGAGCAGGTGCCCGATCATCTGAAGATCAGCTTCCGCGTGGTGGATGATAAAAACCGCAAGCTGCAAGAGGGGCGTGACCTGACGGCGCTGAAGGAGAGCCTGAAGGGCAAAGTGCAGGAGACGCTATCGGCGGTGGCCGATGACGGCATCGAGCAGAGCGGGCTGCATATCTGGAGCTTCGGCACCCTCGCCCAGAGCTATGAGCAGAAGCGCGGCAACTATAAGGTCAAAGCGTGGCCAGCGCTGGTGGACGAGCGCGACAGCGTGGCGATCAAGCTATTTGATAACCCGCTGGAGCAGGAGCAGGCCATGTGGCGCGGCCTGCGCCGATTGCTGCTGCTCAATATCCCGTCGCCGATTAAGTATCTGCATGAGAAGCTGCCTAACAAAGCCAAGCTGGGCCTCTACTTTAACCCCTACGGCAAAGTGCTGGATCTGATCGACGACTGTATCGCCTGCGGCGTGGATAAGCTGATCCATGAGGCGGGTGGTCCGGTGTGGACGGAAGAGGGCTTCGCGGCGCTGCATGAGAAGGTGCGCGCCGAGCTGAACGAGACGGTAGTGGAGATTGCCAAACAGGTTGAGCAGATCCTGACCGCGGTGTTCAATATCAACAAGCGCCTGAAAGGGCGCGTGGATATGACCATGGCGCTGGGGCTGTCGGACGTAAAAGCGCAGATGTCAGGCCTGGTCTATCGCGGTTTTGTCACCGGCAACGGTTTTACCCGCCTGGGCGATACCCTGCGCTATCTGCAGGCCATCGAAAAACGGCTGGAGAAGCTGGCGGTGGATCCGCACCGCGATCGCGCCCAGATGCTAAAAGTGGAGCAGGTACAGCAGGCGTGGCAGCAGTGGTTGAACAAGCTGCCGCCCGCCCGCCGCAACGATGATGACGTGCAGGCGATCCGCTGGATGATCGAGGAGCTGCGGGTGAGCTTCTTTGCTCAGCAGCTGGGAACCCCGTACCCGATATCGGACAAGCGGATCCTGCAGGCGATGGAGCAGATCGCCAGCTAACAGTGTGCCCAGTGGCGCTACGCTTACCGGGCCTACGAAAGCCTGCATACCCTGTAGGCCCGGCAAGGCCTGCCGCCGCCGGGCATTAACCCTGTTACCGGTGCGGCGATAGAGCAGAGGTTCAGAGTTGTCCCGACCAGCCGCCGCCCAATGCCCGATAGAGGTCGATCTGCGCCAGCAGCACGCTGTTCTTCACCTGCACCACGTTGAGCTGGGCCGAGAAGAGCGTGCGCTGGGCATCCAGCACATCAAGATAGGAGGAGTAGCCGTTCTGATAACGATTCTGCGCGATGCGCAGCGTTTCGTCTGCTACCTCCACCTGCGCCTGCAGCTCGACCAGCTGCTCCTGTAAGCGAGCAATGGCGTCCAGGCTGTCATTAACCTCTTTAAAGGCGTTGCGCACCGTACGCTCATAGCTATAGAGCGCCTGGTTGCGCTGGGACTGGGATACATCTACCTGCGCATTTAACGCCTGACGGTTAAGCAGCGGGGCGAGAATGCTGCCGCCGACGCTCCACAGCCGCAGCGGATTATCGAGTAACCCCGCCAGTGTATCATCCTGCACCGAACCGCCCGCCGTCAGGTTCAGAGAGGGCAGCAGGTTAGCCTGCGAGGTCGCCAGGCTGGCATCGGCAGCGATCAGCTCCCGCTGCGCCTGGACGATATCCGGCCGGCGGTTGAGCAGCGAGGAGGGGAGCTGGCCGGGAATGCGCAGCGGGGTCAGTTTATCAAAATCGTCGCTGCGCCTGATGCCGCCTGGGTTGTCGCCAGTCAGCACGCTCAGGGCGTTTTCCTGCTCGGTAATCTGATGCTGGATCTGCGGGATCTGCGCCCGGGTGGCGCGCAGCTCAGAGTCGGACTGCATCAGCTCCAGCCGCGAACTATAGCCAGCCTCATATTGCCGTTGGGCGAGGGTAAACGCCTCCTCACGCGCCTTCAACGTTGACTGGGTGACGCGCAGCTGCTCATCGAGCGAAAGCAGCGTGACGTAGCCCGTTGCCACCGACGACGCCACGGTCAGGCTCGCGGCGGCGGCGGCGGCCTGCTGCGCTTCCAGTGAGGCCTGCGCGGCCCTGGCCGTGCTGCGGTTGGCTCCCCACAGATCCACATCGTAGCTGGCAGAGAGATTCCCTCGATAAAGCGTGCTGTAAGCTGGCAGACCTGTCGCTGCCGACTGCGTGCGCGCTCGCGTGCCGCTGAGGCCCGCATCCAGGGTCGGGAACAGGCTACCCTCGGCGGCGTAAACTCGCGCCTGATACTCATTGACCCGCTCACGAGCGATCAGAACATCGCTGTTATAGCGCAGGGCCTGGTCTACGTACTGGTTGAGCTGGCTATCGTGGAAACTCCGCCACCACACTGCCTCGGCCTGGCTGGTTGGCCCTACCGTGCTGCGCCACTGGGCCGGGATCTTCAGGCTGGGCTTCGCAGGCTGGACGTCAACCGATTGACAGGCAGCCAGCGCAACGCAGAGCGCCAGCAGCGCGGGGCGAAACGGTCTCATTTCGCCTCCCGGGTATCAATATGCACCTGCACCGACATGCCGGGGCGCAGACGAGCGATCTGCTCTGCGTTTCCCTCTACCGCAATGCGGACCGGAATACGCTGGGCAATCTTCACAAAGTTGCCGGTGGCGTTATCCGGGGAGATGGCGCTGAACTCAACCCCGGTGGCCGGGGAGATAGATTCCACCCGACCGGAGAAAGCCTGGTTGTTCAGCGCATCGACGGTAAAGCGCACCGGCAACCCAGTGTGAATATTGGCGAGCTGCGTCTCTTTCAGGTTAGCGATAACCCAGCGCTGGGAGGGAACCAGCGAGGTCAGGTGCGTGCCCGCCGTCACGTAGGCACCGAGCCGCACCGCCATCTGACCCAGTTGGCCATCGCGCGGGGCGACAATACGGGTGTTTTGCAGATCGATCTGTGCCAGCTCCAGTGCCGCCCTGGCATTCTCAACATCGGCCTGCAGGGCTGCACGGTTAACAATCACCGTTTGCAGATCCTGGCGGGAGGTCTCAAGCGTGGCCCGGGCCTGGGCAATATCGGCGTTACCCTGCGCCGCGCTGGCCAGCGCGGCATCGCGTTCACGAATCGACAGGGAACCATCTGCCGTGAGATTTTTCACCCGGCGCAAATCTGCCTGCGACTTCTGGTTTTGCGCCTGGGCATTTTGCAGCGCCGCCTCGTTACGCTTGATCACCGCCTCGGCGCTTTTGCGCTGCTGGAGGTTATTGTTGAGCGCCGCCACTTTCATTGCCAGCTGGGCCTCAGCCTGATGCACCCGCTGGTTATAGATGCGATCGTCAATCTGCACCAGCAGATCGCCGCGCTTCACCACGGCAAAGTCCTGCACCTTCACCTCGGTGATATAGCCGTTGACCTGCGGGCTGATAAAGGTCGTCTGGCCGCGCACGTAGGCGTTATCGGTAAACTGAGTGTGGCGAGTAAACGGCGGCAGCTGCCAGGCGTAAAGGATCACCAGTACGCCTACGATGCCAATGGCGGCGGCGGCAAAAATTGAAACCACGCGCAGATTGCTGCGGGTATGTGCCTGCTCTTTAGCGGCATCCTGCTGACTCATAACCACTCCTGTTGTAACACTGCTTTCATTAATGCGCTTCCAAATCTATTTCGGGTTGTTAACTGCTTTTTTTAGGGCCAGACGGGCGGTAATACGTAGCCGCAGCAGCCGCCATAGGATCCACAGCAGCGTGGCGGCAGCAATAGTCGCGGTCAGCATATAAGTATCGTTATACGCCAGGATATTCGCTTCAACAGAGCTGACGTTTTGTAGCTGGGCAACGGCCTGGGCGCTAAGCAGGGTACTGTCACCAATCAAATTCTGATATTGCTGGGTGTAGAGCTGAAGGCGCTCGGTCACCAGCGGATCCAGCGTGGTGAGCTGATCCGCCAGCAGGCTGGAGTGGTACTTCTCGCGCCAGACCTGGAAGGTGCCCAGCACCGCCGATCCAAGCAGGCCGCCGAGGTTCTGGCTCATGCCAAACAGCACCGAGAAGCTCACCAGGTTACGCGGCTCGGTGACCACGCTGCCGATGCCCGCCAGCATCGCCGGGGCAAGGAAGAAGGCGCTGCCGAAGCCCAGCAGGAACTGGCTCACCATAAACTGATTGGGACGGGTCAGGCTTGTGGAGTGGCTGTCGATCAGGGAGGCGACGATCATTACCGCCAGCGAGGTGACAATCGGCCAGGCCAGCCGCTGGGGCTTAATGGTCAGGCAGCTAGCAACAATGCCGCAGACGATGCCGGCAAAAATAGCCCAGGCCAGGTTAGTCATCTGCTCATTTTGCAGGCCAATGTACTGTAGCCAGCCGATGGCACCGCTGTTCTGCTCCGCCAGTACGATACGGATCAGGATCATAATCAGTCCCAGCCGCACGATGCTGCCGCTGGAGAGCCAGCGCGTATTGAGCAGCGGGTTACTGCGGTTGTGCTCAAAGACGATGGCACTCACGATCAGCACCAGCGCCCCCGCCAGCGCCCAGCCGAGCCAGGGGGTTTCGAACCACCACTCCAGACGCCCCAGCGACAGCACGGCACAGAGCAGGGCCATGCCCGGCGCAAACAGCATAAAGGTAATAAAATCCTTCTTCTCGAACACTTTTTTTCGATCGCCCGGCGGCAGCTTAAGCATCACCACGCAGGCCAGTGAGACCAGCGCCAGCCCCAGCTCAAACAGGTACAGACCGCGCCACTCGTCGGTTTGCAGCAGCTCGGTTGAGAAGAGCCGTGCCATCGGGATCGCCAGCGACGAGCCGGTGATCCCGATGGTCAACGCCTTGAGACGATGGCGGGCAGGCCAGGCCTGGATCTGATAGTAGATCCCCAGCGAGCTGAGGGCCGCCGCCACCATGCCGTGCGCCGCCCGCACCATGATCGCCGAACTGAGATCGTTGACGAAGAGGTGGAAAAAGGTCACCAGCACGTAAAGCACCAGAAACCCTTCAGTAAAAGCGCGCAGGCCATACTGCTGGCGAAACTTCACCAGCAGCAGGTTGATCGAGACGTTGGTCATGACGTAAACCGCTGGTAGCCAGGCGATCTCCGTTGACCAGGCGGCAAAGGTCCCCTGCAAATTTTGCAGATTGGCGGATACCATCGCATTGCCCAGCGCGCCGGTCAGACAAACCAGCAGACCCACGATGCCGTAGGCGATACGCTTAGGGACGGGGTGCAGCGGCGTTGAGGGGGACCCCAGCAGCATCGGTTTTTCATGCGCCGCCCATTCACGGGGTGCATAGGGGTCGCGTTTCGTCAGCTGTCGGTCATCCATAGATTGTTAACATTAAGCATTCTGTATTGGTGAGTGTACTAATAGTTCTGATTATTTATCAAATTAATGAATAAAGCGAAATCAGCGATTAGGAGAGATCGCCTTTTCTTTACCTAAGGCTTTGTTAACCTGCTGGGATATATCCTGTAGGAGGTGACAATGTTTATGACCCGCTTTCCAATTTTGCCAGAAAAGACGCTGACGGCAGTCAACGTGCTGGGGCGCTGGCTGGCGCAGCATGAGTTCGATGGTAAGCCGTTACCAGCCCAGGCTGGCTGCCTTGTTCTGGCCGGTAATGCCGTGATCCCCACTATCGATGCCGCCTGTAAGCTGGCCGCATCCTCGGGGCTGCCGCTGATCGTCAGCGGCGGCATCGGTCACTCAACGCCATTTCTTTACGCCGCCATCGCACGCCACCCGCGCTATAACAAGGTGCGCACTACCGGACGTACCGAGGCGGCGATTATTGGTGATATTGCTCGCCAGTTCTGGAAAATACCGGCAGAAAAATTGATGCTGGAGGAGCGCTCAACAAACTGTGGCGAAAATGCTCGCTTCTCATGGGCGCTGATCCGCGAGCATAGCATTCCGGTAGAAACGCTGGTTGTGGTGCAGGATCCCACTATGCAGCGTCGGACGATGGCGACCTTTGCCCGCGTGTTGGCGGAGTTTACCCATGAGGTGCGGTGCGTAAGCTATCCTGGTTTTACCCCTGAGCTTGCCAACGGCAGCCACGGTCTGACCTTTCTGCCTAAAGAGGAGGGACTCTGGCCAATCGATCGCTATTTGTCGCTGATCCCCGGCGAGCTGGCGCGGCTGCGCGATGATGAGCAGGGCTACGGCCCTAACGGACGTGACTTCATTGCCCATGTCGATATGCCTGATGAGATAACCCGTGCGTGGCAGGTTATGCAGGCGGATGAGACGCTGATGCCGACCCTGCGAGCGCGGGCGCTAATATAAACGGCTGATGTAGCGCGCTGTTTATTATGAGATCACTCACAAATTCGGCCTGTGGCTCTGTGAAATATTCACGACGCCTGTAAATTTTTAACATCAGATTTACTTGTTAAAAACAATCCCATTACAGGAGCAGGACATGACAGCACCCGTACAGCACCCGATGTATATTGATGGTCAGTTTGTCACCTGGCAGGGCGAGGCCTGGATTGACGTTGTTAACCCGGCGACCGAAGCGCTGATTTCACGCATCCCTGACGGTACGGCGGAAGATGCGCGTAAAGCCATTGATGCCGCCGCTCGCGCCCAGCCTGCATGGGAGGCGCTCCCTGCCATTGAGCGTGCCGGGTGGCTGCGGAAAATCGCGGCAGGGATCCGTGAGCAGGCCAGCGAAATTAGCGCTCTGATTGTTGAGGAGGGCGGTAAAATTCAGCAGCTGGCTGAGGTTGAGGTCGCCTTTACCGCTGATTACATTGAGTACATGGCCGAGTGGGCGCGCCGTTACGAAGGTGAGATCCTTCAGAGCGACCGCCCCGGCGAGAACATTCTGGTCTTTAAACGCGCGTTAGGCGTCACCACCGGCATCCTGCCATGGAACTTCCCCTTCTTCCTGATTGCCCGCAAGCTGGCTCCGGCCCTGGTCACCGGCAATACTATCGTCATTAAGCCGAGCGAGTTCACGCCAAACAACGCTATCGCTTTTGCCAAAATCGTCGACAGTATCGGCCTGCCGCGTGGGGTATTTAATCTGGTGCTCGGACGCGGAGAGACCGTGGGTCAGGAGCTGGCGGGCAACCCGAAGGTGGCGATGGTCAGCATGACCGGCAGCGTCGGCGCAGGGGAGAAGATCATGGCGGCCGCGGCAAAAAATATTACCAAGGTGTGCCTTGAGCTGGGCGGTAAAGCACCCGCCATCGTGATGGACGATGCCGATCTGGAGCTGGCGGTGAAGGCCATCGTCGACTCACGGGTAATCAATACCGGGCAGGTCTGTAACTGCGCCGAGCGCGTCTATGTGCAGAAAGGCATTTACGATCGCTTCGTTAACCGTCTGGGGGAGGCGATGAACGCTGTAGAGTATGGCGATCCTGCCGCCCGCAACGATATTGCCATGGGGCCGCTCATCAACGCCGCCGCGCTGGCCCGCGTCGAGCAGAAAGTGGCTGGTGCCGTAGAGCAGGGGGCGAAAATCGCGCTTGGCGGTAAAGCGGTTGAGGGCAACGGCTATTTTTATCCGCCGACGTTGCTACTGGACGTGCGTCAGGATATGACCATCATGCATGAAGAGACCTTCGGTCCAGTGCTACCGGTAGTGGTCTTTGATACCCTGGAAGAGGCGCTGGAGATGGCTAATGACAGCGAGTATGGTCTAACCTCCTCAATCTATACGCAGAACCTTAATACCGCCATGAAAGCGATTAAAGGGTTGAAGTTTGGCGAGACCTACATCAATCGTGAGAACTTTGAAGCGATGCAGGGATTCCATGCTGGCTGGCGGAAATCGGGCATCGGCGGCGCAGATGGTCGCCATGGCCTGAACGAGTATCTGCAAACCCAGGTAGTCTATCTGCAGTCGTGATTGATTCTGCCCAATAATATTTAATGAAGTTTTAATCAAAGCCCGGTATGTTTGCTTTTTACTGTTTTAGATAAGGAAAATCTGATGCGCAGCAAATATTCCGGGTTACAAATAACCATCCACTGGCTGGTATTTTTACTTGTGGTGGTGGCCTACTGCGCAATGGAATTTCGCGGATATTTTCCCCGTAGCGCCCGTCCGCTGATCAATATGGTCCACGTCTCCTGTGGCATCTCCATTCTGGTATTAATGGTAACGCGTCTGCTGGTGCGCCTGAAGCTGCCTGCGCCGCTAATTACGCCCAAACCAAAGGCGATGATGACGGGTATGGCGCATCTTGGTCATCTGGTCATTTACATTCTGTTTATCGCCCTGCCGATTATTGGCCTGCTGATGATGTGGAATCGCGGTAACACCTGGTTTGCCTTTGGCATTGCAATGCCGCACGCCAGCGAGTCGGATTTCGATCTGGTCGATACCCTGAAAAGCTGGCACGTTACCCTGGCGACGCTGGGCTACTACGTGATCGGCCTGCACGCCGCCGCTGCGCTAATACATCACTACGTCTGGAAAGATGATACGCTCCTGCGCATGATGCCAGGCAAGCGGCGCTAGATGCTTTACCGGGTCCTGACACTACTCTAGCGGCTCGACCATCTCCGGACCCTGGTTTTTAATATTTCCCACCGCGCGCGTAACCGGGTGCCAGATGAACATCTCTGCCGGCACTGCGCCGCGCTTTGCAATATCTTCCGCATCCTTACCGCTGGTCGCCTGCCGTAGCCACGCTCGGGCGGCTTCTGGCGTGAGTACCAGCGGTCGTCGGTCATGGATATCAATCAGACCCTTATCGGCCGCGGCGGTAACAATCAGAAAGCCTTCATTTTCGTCGCCGCGTTCAAACGGCGCGCTGCCGATGGCCGCCATCAGGATTAGCTGACCGTCGCTGCGGTGGATAAAGTAAGGTTGCTTTTTGTCCCCTTCCTTTTTCCATTCGAACCAGCCGTCGGCAAAGCAGATGGCGCGTCCATGCTGCCACAAAGGTTTAAACATTCTGCTGCTGGCAGCGGTTTCGACGCGGGCGTTGATCAGCGCAGGCTTATCCCACCAGCCGGGCGCGTAGCCCCAGTGAACGGGATCCAGCGCCAGCCTCTCTTCACGCTCACTCAACAGAAGTACTTTGGTGCCAGGCGCTACGTTATATCGCCCAATGGGTTCGGGGTCGAAAGGAATATTGCGCTCTGCCTCGTCAGCAAAAAGGGCCAGATACTCTTCCCGCACCTGCGTCTGAGCAAATCGTCCACACATAGAGACCTCCTGTTTTAATACAGAAAGTATAGAGGGGGATGCGGGATGACAGCGGCTGGTATATAAATAGCTGCTAATACCTACGCCACTATCTTTAGCCAATGAGGATCGCCCTGTGCTCGAGCTAAGACCTAACTGTGAGTGCTGCAACATCGATTTGCGGCCCGATTCTACCGAGGCGCTGATCTGTTCGTTTGAGTGTACATTTTGTGCCAGCTGTGCGGAAACAATGGCGATGTGCTGCCCAAACTGCGGCGGCGAGTTGCTACGCAGGCCGCGCAGGGCAGCAGAGAAGCTAATTAAGAGTCCTGCATCAACGACGCGGGTGTTCAAACCTCAGGGCTGTGCTGATGGTGGCAGCGCTTAGCGACAGCAGGCCGATGCTGCGCCTGCTGTAGGAAGTTTAAAAGCTAGTTGAAAGAGGGTATAGATAAAGGTTCTAACCTGATAACGAAGTGGTTATTAGACCGCTTTATCTCTGCGCCCTTATCGCCATACTCATCGGCAATCTGGAAAAACGCATCGGTATCAATATCGAAATCCAGCTCAACCTCCCGATGTTTACCGGAGTTGAGTAGCTCATATGCCTGATCAAGATCGTACGCTTTAGCTGTGGCCATCAGACGTCTCCCCTTAGTGGTTGCATAACGACCTTAAGTTTACCTGAGTTGTCTATTTTTGCAGCGGAAACCAGAAAGTTCTAACGCTGTGTTAGACAGGACCGCTTCAAAGGGTCATGCCAATCACCGCATTGACCATTGACGAACACATAAAAACACCGCCAACAATGAGCCAGACGGATTGCTTCAGCCTTGCTGCGAGAAGAAGGAAGACCACGGAAGAGATAAAAAAAGGAATGGCAATAATAGTAAATGTGTTCATATCGGCTTCCGTTTGATTTGTTAGCTATTTTAGCAGTACTAAAACAACAGATTACCTTTGCTTTGTGCCCTTTAGTACGCCTGGATAAGGTAGGTTAAGGTATAGCAAGCCTATCCACTATTACTTCACCAAACAGGCGATGATCGGGATTGGAACTCGCATAAAAGCATGATAGCCGCCGTCTGGCGGCTTTTTTATTATCAATGCCGAAGTTTGCATTAGCACATCACGATAAGGTCATTTCTTGTAAACATGGGACTGCTAACAAATGAAAACAGTGCTTGTAGTGGCAGTGGCTATTGGTCTGATGGGCTGCACGCCCAAATCTGGGTCTGATCAACAGGCGAAGCTAGCGCCACAGAAACAAATTCTTGCTCCACAACTTCTGGTGAAAAAAAGGGACAGCGGCGCGGTTGTGATCAAGCGCGATGGGAGTTTTACGGGTAATACATGCTTAAGTCGTGTCTACATTAATGGCAAACCGGTAGCCGATTTAGATACCTCACAAGAGGTCATTGTCTATCCGTCGCCTGGAGAGTATGTCATTAGTACCTTGCCGAAAGATTTCTGCAGCGGGAGCATGAGCGCCCAGTCTGCCGACATTGACGCAGGCAGTACATTGACATTTCGTATCGGGTACGCTCCAGATGGTGACTTCGGCATCTATCCGTCCAGTCATTAAAACATTAGGCGTCGATTATTAATCAACCCACGCCATCGTGGGTTGATTAATTTGATGTCATAGATACATATTAAAATAAATATTTAATTATGAAGGTTAGATTTTTTAATTCCATATGGACACTGTTTAAATTGGCATGAAGAGCTTTTTAAACAGGGGCCATTAACGTCGGGTGAATTTGCTGGACAGTGCGTCGTTTTGATAAATCTGCTCCACAACTCAGTACTAAAAGGGAATGCATGTATAATATTGATATTTTTGAACGGACCATTGCTTGCAAAACCGATATCACCTGTTGAAATACTGTGCCCAGATCGTAAGAAAAAATCACTTCTGTACCACAATATCAATTTTAAGTTCCGGGAGGAGGATACTGCGGCAAAGAAGGTCCCAGTGCAAGGGCTGGCTAGCGAGTCGATGATTTTCCATTCCATGTTTTCTCCTTTTGACAACACTGAATCGCAATAGTAAAAAAACTTACAGCTGCAAAAACAATAGTCACTGCATGTGACTAAAAATGTAGCAGTTTGAGTTAAGGTGTCAATGATTTTTGTTATACCTTAAATTTCTTTGAAAAAATGTCTTTAATTTATAGTGCTTTACAAAGTTAAACATCTCTTTTTGATATGGAGCAATTTAGGCTGTAAATATAAGAAGGTGTAAACTTTGATATATGCTGCGCTTCAGTCTACGGGCATGCTCATAGTCTGTACGTCTGATACGATCGCGCCACGAGTGGATGTTTCAGAGTAGATAAGAAATGGATTAAAACTGCGCAAGCCGGGCGGTTGTTTACGTATATAGTCAATATTTTTCACATCGCCCATGTAACAATCACATGCAGAAATAGTGTCATCGAGGAATTATCTTTTGACGTGAGTAAAAATGCCAGGCTTCATGCGTGGCGATCTGTGAAATACATAATTAATATTAAAATGTAAAAAAATGAGAGCCAGATCGGGACGCTGATGTAACGAGAAGACATGTGAACTGGCTTACATTTTTGACCTCCGTCACACTCTATAGTTACTGCACATGAAATTGAGAAACAGTAACGGTATATGGCATCCCTTAAAGACGTAGCAAAAAAAGCTGGCGTATCTACCGCCACTGTATCACGCGTGCTAAACAATCATCCGGGCGTGATCCCGGAAACGCGCCAGGCGGTACGGGATGCCATGGATTTTCTCTGTTATGTGCCAATGAAAAGCGCCGTGCAGCTCAACGGAAAATGTTCTGGTCTGATCGGCGTGGTCTTACCCAATCTGGTGAATCCGCATTTCTGCGAACTGCTGGCCACCTTTGAAGAGGAGGCCAGATATATTGGCAAATCAGTAATTGTTAAAACGCATCAGAATCAGCCGCAGCAGGATAAACACATTATTCATAGCCTCATCGGAATGGGTATCGATAGCCTGCTGTGGGTGCCCACCGAAGCGGAGGCAGAGCTGTCTGAATGGCTCAGCGTCACGAAAATACCCGTCGCCGTGGTGACGCAGGTGTCGCGGTTTTTTCATTCGGTATCTATCAACCAGACCAAAGGTGCAGAGAGTATTGCAGCGCATTTTATCGATAGCGGACATACCGCCTTTGGGTTTATCGCTCAGGAGGGCGTGGATAATCGTAAAGTCTCGGCCTACAGCAAAAAAATTACCGGCCACGGTCTGCAGCTGGCGCTGGCTCATCAATTCTGGATCGGTAAAGGGGAAGGAGAGAAAACATCCGGGCATATCCATAATCTGGATGCGATTATCGATAATCTGAAAAACGATCCGTCTCGCTGTACCTGTCTGCTGGTCTATAACGACGTTGCCGCCTGCTATATTATTGACGGACTGAAAGCGCAGGGCATAACGGTTCCGGATGATATTGCCATCGCCAGCTTTGATAATACGGTTCTGGCGCAAACTCAAAAAATAACCAGCGTTGCGCAGCCAATCAATGAAATTGCGCACCTGGCGTTTCAGATAGTAAAGAATAGAAGCCAACAGGAAAGTATCGATATGATCGAGATTGTTTCTCGGCTCATTATTCGGGAGAGCAGCGTCAGGCTTACTATCACTACGCTGTGATGAGGTTATTCGCTTTCACCTGACACAATTTATTCCTGACATTATACCCGCACGGTACAGGTCTGATGACCTATGCCCGGCATTTACGACTGCGCAAAAAAGAGGTAGGCCACGCTATGTCTGCAACTATATCGGTAACGACAACACGAAAGCACAGCGTCTATGAGAAGCTGAGCGTGAAAGAAAAGGTGGGATACGGTATGGGAGATGCTGGCTCCTGTATGATCTGGAGTGTGCTGGCTCTCTATTTGACCTGGTTTTATACCGATGTCTATGGGCTGGATGCCGGGGTAGTAGGCACCTTATTTCTGGTGATCCGTATATTTGATGCTTTTAGCGATCCGGTGATGGGGGCCATATGCGATCGTACGGCCTCTCGTTGGGGTAAATTTCGCCCATGGCTATTATGGATGGCCGTGCCCTTTGGATTGGGCGCGGTTGTGATGTTTACCACGCCCGAGCTTAGCATGAGCGGCAAAATTATTTATGCCTGGGTGACCTATCTGATAATGTCGCTTATTTATACCGCAATAAATATCCCGTACTGCTCCGTGGCTGGTGTGATCACCCTCAATCAGAAAGAGCGGCTGGGCTGCCTGTCGTGGCGATTCTTTCTTAACGGTTTGGCGACGCTGATTGTTTCTTCATCCATTCTGCCGCTGACGGAATGGCTGGGAAAGGGCGATCGCGCCTCGGGTTTTCAGCTGACCATGATGATCATGGGCGGGGCGGCGACCTTAATGTTCCTGTTCTGCTTCGCCAGCATTAAAGAGCGGGTGGTGTCGGTTAAAGCTAATGACTCATTGATGCGGGATTTAAAAGATATCATCAAAAATGACCAGTGGTTACTGATGATTTCCATTACGTTCCTAAACGTCTTTCCGGCATTTATTCGCGGCGCGGTGACCATCTATTACGCTACCTATGTGATGCACGCTTCGGTGGGATTTGTGACCTTTTTTATGGCGCTGGGCGTTGCCTGTAATATGCTCGGCAGCGTGATTGCCAAGCCGCTCACCGACCGATTTGATAAAATAAAGCTCTTTCGCATTATCAATATTATCCTCGGGATTTTGTCGTTCGCGCTGTGGTTTGTCGATCCGCAATCGCTGACGCCGCTGTTATCCCTGTTTATCGTCATTAATATTCTGCATTTGATTCAGTCTGGTCCTATTTTGTGGGCCATGATGTCCGACGTAGATGATTACGGTGACTGGAAGTACGGCAAGCGTCTGACCGGCATCTCATTTGCAGGCAATCTGTTTATGCTAAAAATGGGCCTGGCCGTTGCTGGTGCCATCGTCGCCTGGATCCTCTCATTTACAGGCTATGTCGCTAACCAGCCGCAACAAAATCCACAAACCCTACAGGGCATAATTATCATGTTCTCGTTACTACCGATGGTGAGCTATTTCATCAGCGCCTGGATGGTACGTTATTTCATACTCGATAATCAGCTGCTCGAAAAAATAAAAGTCGATCTGGCAAAGCGTGAACTTTCTGTTATTTAAAGGAGGATGTACCGATGACGAGTCCCAACCATTACGATGTAACCCAGTGGAATACCGGCAATCCCTATAGCGATATTGGTGAGGTAATTAACAGCATCATCATCGATATTAAACGCCGGCAAACGCAAAATGACAGTAACGGCGGCGGCAAGCCTGGCGCAGTAATCACTATTCCGCCCGGCGACTACCGCCTTACCACCCAGGTAGTCATTGATATCAGCTATCTGAAAATCATGGGCGCGGGGCATGGCTTTACCTCGTCCAGCATCCGCTTTAACGCGCCGGAAAATGAGTGGCCAAACTGGCATGAGATCTGGCCAGGCGGTAGCCGGATCCTCGTCGATATCGCCGCAGGCGTCGGCGAAGAGGAGCATGCTGGGGCAGCCTTCTACGTTGAACGCAGCGGTGAGCCACGCGTTAGCTCCGTAGAGTTTTCCGGCTTCTGCATTGATGGTCTGCACTTTGTCGATGACGGACTGGGGCATAACGATGCGGAAAATAGCTATGTGAACGGCAAGACGGGTATCTATATCGCCAGCGCGCAGGATTCGTTCCGTATCACCGGCATGGGCTTTGTTTACCTTGAGCACGGCATCACCATCTACAACGCCGACGCGCTGTCGGTGCACGATAATTTTATTGCTGAATGCGGTAACTGTGTCGAGCTACGCGGCGCGGGTCAAGCTTCCAAAATTACTGATAACTTGATGGGGGCTGGCTACAAAGGCTTCACTATCGCTGCTGAAAATTTTGGCGGACTGCTGATTGCTGCAAACAACATCTTTCCCCGCGGGAAAAGCAGCGTACACTTCGCAGGGGTAGCGCGATCAAGCGTCACCGGCAATCGCTTCCACTCCTTCTATCCAGGCATGATTATCCTGGAGGGTAGCTGTACGGAAAACCTGATTTCTGCTAATCATCTCTTGCGCGACCGGGAGCCATGGCCGCCAATGCAGGGCTATGATAATGGCCTCGATGACACCTTTGGCATTGTGCATATCAATGGCGATAACAACTCGGTGATCGGTAATCATATTTCAGAATCCCTGGAAACGTTGCACATCACACCGCCCGGCGCAACGCCGGTGATCATTCATATTGTTACCGGCAGGGGGAATTACATTTCCAGTAATCACATCGTTGCAGCCCGTGAACCTGCTGATGTACAGAGTGCTCAGGCAGCATCGTGCTTTACTACACAGGTGGGGGCTTTGCTGGCAACGGATCGCCGACAGGCGCTTGAGGTCACTGCCGTGCTGATTGCTCCTGCCGCGACGCATAATACCGTGCTTGATTCTGGCTACGAATCGCAGGTGAGCCTGGACAGGAGCCTTAATGCCTTCAGAGCTACCCCAGAACCAAAAAATCTAATTTAATAGCTGAAACGATAAAGCAAATTCTTATTGACCCCGCATTTTTCTCGCAACTATGCGGTGGTTTTGCATAATTTATGCGATCAAATCCACAGCTTTTCCCCTGAAAATATGACCTTTCTCATCAGGTGAGTCAGGTCACATTTCTTTAACCTGCAAATCAGTAGATTTTCCGGCGAAACGTAATAATCGATTCAGCAAAAAGGAAGAACAATGAAAACCAAACTGGCGTTAACGGTGCTTGCTCTGCTGGTCTCTGGTCAGGCGGCGGCTAAAACCTGGGTGCTGACCAGCGCTGAACAGGGCATGGATAAAGGAAACTGGAAGATCTCCAGCAGTGAGCTGAACATGAAAGAGAAGCCGTTCAGCATTGAGCAGAAAGTGCTGCATGGCGGTAAGCAGGAGGGAAGTAAAATCCTCGTCATCACCAGCCAGGATGGGCTGACCATCACGCTGAGTCCGACACGGGGTATGAATCTGCTGAGCATTGAAGGCTTTGGTACGAAAATGGGCTGGAATTCACCGGTGAAAGAGGTGGTCAATCCGGCATTTATCAATCTGGAGAGCCGCAACGGACTGGGCTGGCTGGAAGGTTTCAATGAAATGATGGTGCGCTGCGGCTATGAGTGGACCGGGCATCCGGTTACCGCTGATGGCCAGATCTATACTCTGCACGGAAAAGCAGGCAATACCCCCGCCTCGCAGGTCGAGGTCGAGGTAGCCGATGCCGCCCCGCATGAGATACGCATTCGTGGCCTGATCAGAGAGAGCACCTTCAAGAAGGCCGATTTGCAGACCATGACCGAGCTGCGCTATGTACCCGGCAGCAACAGCTTTAGCCTGCATGATGTGCTGACTAACCACGCTGACTATCCGCATGATTACCAGATTATCTACCACAGTAACTTTGGGATGCCGATCCTCGAAGAGGGGGCACGATTCCTTGCGCCGATGTCCAGCATCAGTCCGTTTAACGACTATGCCAAAGAGGGCCTGAAGACATGGCAGACCTACGCCGGCCCGACCAAGGGCTTCGATGAGATGGTGTTTAACATCCAGCCGCTCTCCGGAGAAGATCATCAGACCGTGGCGGCAGTGGTGAACAGGGCGGGTGACAAGGGAGCCTCTATCCAGTTCGACACTCGCCAGCTGCCGGTGCTGACGCTATGGAAAAATACCGATACCGTTAAACAGGGCTACGTCACCGGGATTGAGCCGGGTACTAGCTATGCCTATCCGGTCACGATTGAACGCGAGCAGAAACGCGTCAAGCAGCTGCAGCCGGGTGCCAGCACGCAATTTGATCTGACCTATACCTTGCTGCACAGCAGCGAGCAGGTGGCGGAGGTCGAGAAGAAGATCGCCGCTATTCAGGGCGAGACGAAAATCGACGAGAATGCCACCCCGATAGCAAAAGAGTAACTGACCTGTCGCGCGCCCCCGGTTAGCGCTACCGGGGGCCATTTTTTAAAGTGACTCACGCAGCAGCAGCGGACTTTCAACGCGAATAGTGTGGCTGTGCGTCTCCTGATTGATGATATGTAGCGCGCTCAGGCGGCCAATATCATAGTGCGGGAGCTGTACCGTCGACAGCGGTGGAAAGAACAGATCGCCGATGCCTACCATGTTGTCGTAGCCCAGCACCGCCACGTCCTGCGGGATACGTAACCCCTGGGCCAGCAGCGTCTGGTAGACCATAAACGCGATGCGATCGTTACCACAGATCACTGAGTCAAACTGCGGCTTGCCCTGACGAATATGCGCCAGCAGCTGGGCTGGCATATCCCGGTAGTGCTCATCGCCGAACGGCATATAGAGATGGTCAAGCGAATCGGGATCGATATTGGCTTCGCGGCACGCGCGCTCCAGTCCCTGACGGCGACGTATGGTAGCCAGATGCTTTTCCGGTAGATGCAGGCAGAGCGGGCGACGATATCCCGCGGCCAGCAGCGCCTTTACCGCGGTGTACTGACCCTGTTCATCATCCGGAATGTAGCTCGCCACCGGCTCGTGCAGGCTTTCACAGTTTGCCAGCACACAGGGCAGGGTGAGCAGCTTAGCGGGCAGCGGTACCTGCCGTAACCCCATGGTGGTAAAAATAATGCCGTCCGGCCGGTGCGAGAGCAGCAGATCGACCATGGTTTCCGGACTGTCGTCAGAAAACATATTGACCACAAAACTGTTCCAGCCGTGGGCGCGAGCAGTCTCTTCAATAGAGAGCGTTATCTCGACCGAAAAAGGGGTCGTCACGGTATCCAGCGCCAGCACGCCAATGGTGCTCGGCGAAGCATGGGCACCACGAATCTTCTTGGCTGACAGATCCGGCACGTAGTTGGTTTGCTGAATAGCCTGCTGCACGCGCGCCAGGGTCTCAGGTTTAAGCCGCTCCGGGCTATTTAACGCCCGCGATACGGTCATCAGCGATACGTTTGCCAGTTTTGCCACATCTTTCAGAGACGCCATGTATCAACTCCATTATTACCGTATTGCTGAAGCAGAAGAACTAAGTTGCTGATGTAAAAGGATCATACGCTATTCTGCTCATCGCGTATCACCGGCACTGAGCCGAAAATGTTGATCTTGATCGCATTACCATTATGTTAACGTTAACTTTTGTGATTAACATCAAGTATCTCCGCTAAATGGCGTGAGAGCGACTATTTGTTAACGTTACCATAACGGCATTACTCCAATATGAGATTGCCATGATGAAAGTCCATCACTCTCACAGTTATCCGTTACTCAGTGCCTTGCTGTTCTTCTTTTTTGTTACCTGGTCCTCCTCAGGATCGTTGCTTTCCATCTGGCTACATCAGGAGGTCGGTCTCAAAGCAGGGGACACCGGAATTATTTTTGCGGTGCTGTCGGTCTCCGCGCTGTTTGCCCAAATCTGTTACGGCTTTATTCAGGACAAGCTCGGCCTGCGTAAGCATCTGCTCTGGTATCTCACCACGATGCTGATCCTCTCTGGTCCGGCGTA
>JBCNNW010000010.1:0-61376 GCA_039594205.1 Pseudescherichia sp.
GATAAAGGTGCGGCCAACGTAGCGGTTCTTCACAAAGCCCTGACGGTAGGGTTTATCCAGAATGTGGGCGATCTCCAGCGCGATATCGCAGGAGGTCTCCGGGATCGGGATCACCACGTCAATGTCCAGGTCTTCCCACTCGCGGGCAATCTTCGCCCCCAGCTTTTTACCCATATTGACGCGGGCGCTGTAGACGGAGATCTTGTCGATAAAGGAGTCCGGACGGGCGAAGTAGACATACTCAAACAGGCACGGATTGCTGACCGGGTTGTCGGCACACTGGCGGGTAGAGAGCTGGCCCTTCTCGGTAATGTAGACCGCTTCACCCGGAGCAACGTCCCGCAGGAACTCAAAGCCCAGCGTATCCAGCGCCACGCTCTCGGAGGCCATCATGTATTCGGTGCGGCCGTCGCCGATGTCACGCTTGCCCAGCACCAGCGGACGGATGCCGTTGGGATCGCGGAAGCCGACCATACCGTGGCCGATAATCATCGCGATGCAGGCGTACGCGCCGCGGATCTGGCGATTAGTCGCAGCGATAGCAGCGAAAATGTTATCCGCCTCTAACGGGTAGTGGCGGAAGTTATCCAGCTCGCTGGCGAAAATATTGAGCAGGATTTCAGAGTCGGAGGTGGTGTTGATGTGGCGACGCTTCTCCTGGAACAGCTTCTTACGCAGCTCGTGGGCGTTGGTCAGATTGCCGTTGTGGGCAAGCGTGATGCCATACGGCGAGTTAACGTAGAAGGGCTGGGCTTCAGACGCGCTGGAGCTGCCAGCCGTCGGGTAGCGCACATGGCCAATACCCATGTTCCCCTGGAGGCGCTGCATGTGGCGGGCTTCAAATACATCGCTAACCATCCCGTTCGCTTTACGTAAACGGAAGCAGTTGTTTTCATCGATAGTGATGATGCCTGCGGCATCCTGACCACGGTGCTGAAGCACCGTTAACGCGTCATAAATCGACTGGTTTACCGGCATAACACCGGCGATACCGACAATACCGCACATATGTCATTTCCTCGCTAGGCCACATCGCAGGGCTTACGCCCTGGGCAAAAAACTAGACGAGCTTTGCAGATAGTCAAAGAACCACCTGATGATGACACTGAACTGCGGGATCAGCTGCGAACGCTGCCAGTCATCGCTTTTCGAAAACCCGGTGAAGGTATCGAGAAAGAACAGGATTGCGGCAACAATCAGCGCCCCACGTAGCGCACCGAAGCAGATCCCCAACACCCTGTCGGTTCCCGACAGACCGGTTTTATCAACCAGCGCGCCGAAAATATAGTTAACGATAGCGCCGACAATCAGCGTTGCGATAAACAGGACTGCGATAGCAATTCCGTTCCGCACCAGTGCGTCTTCAAAGCCCGTGAACCAAACTGACAGGTAAGTGTAGTAATGACTGGCGACAAAGAAAGCACAACCCCAAGTCACCAGCGATAACGCTTCACGAACAAAGCCGCGGATCAGGCTAACCAGACAGGAAAAACCAATCACCGCGATGATGGCGTAATCAATCCAGACCATATGTGTCCCATGATTTTACGCCCTGTCGTCCAGTTCGGGGCGCATTCTAACAGAAAAAGAAAACGTTTGCGTAGCGATTTCCGTGCTGCGCAGAAATAAAAATGGCGCTGAAAAAATATTCAACGCCATCAGACCTTTTGCCTCTACGGGCCTGCCGGTCGCTCTTAATTTACTCTGCCACAGGATCAGTTTGCGCTGTAGTTCATTACCACGCCACTTAACCCTGACAGCTGTTTTAACTCGCCGAGCGAACCTTTTAGCTTGTCTCTGGAGGCATCGGGGCCGACCAAAATCCGCGTTATTTTACCCTGTACCGGCGTATTAGGGATAGTGTAAACGCGATACCCTGCTCCGCGCAGCTTGCCGACGATCTCGTTGACTTTATCAGCATTTTTCAGCGCCCCGAGCTGGACCACCCAGGCTTTACCGGCTGGCGCAGGCTTCTCTTCCGCTGCCGGTTTAGGCGGCGCTACCGGCGCGTCGTTCGCTGCGGCTAACTGCTCGCTGGCGCGATCCCGCTGCGGCTGTGGCTTAGGCTGCGGCTTCTCGACCGGCTTCGCCTTCGGCGTCTCAACCGGGTACTGCTCCGCCTCCAGCGCGCTACCTTCAAGCGCCTGGCGGGAGGTGTCCAGCGACGGCGCGGCGGCATCGCCCGCACGCACCTCTTCCGCGGCCCCCTCCGGCGGCTGAGCAGGCAGCGCCTGCGTTGCCGCAGGCATCATGTCCGGCTCATCGCGATCGCCCGGCTTCGGTACCAGCGGGATCGCCGCAAACTCGTCCTGATAATGTTTCTTCTGCCCGTCCAGCAGCCCTGGCAGGATAATTACCCCCAGCGCAACCAGCACAATGGTTCCCATTAAACGGTTCTGAAACTTACTTGCCACCGGCTCTCCCCGCGTCCATCGCTTCCATGACATGTGCCACCGTGTGGAATGAACCACACACCAGCACGGTATCTTCAGGTCTGGCATCCGCCATCGCCGCGTGCCACGCCTGCGCAACGTCAGCATAGGCAGATCCGCCCTTCAGGTGGGCCAGCAGCTGCTCTGCCGTTGCACCGCGCGGCCCCTCCAGAGGGGCACAATACCAGCTATCGACGCAGCGCTCCAGACAGGCCAGCGTGCCGCCGATGTCTTTATCGTGCAGCATCCCGACCACCGCCAGTACCCGCCCGCCCGACGGCAGGGTTGCAAGCCGCTCAGCAAGGTAAGCCGCCGCGTGCGGGTTATGCGCCACGTCGAGGATCAGGCGCGGTGAGTCGCTCACCGTCTGAAAACGACCCGGCAGGATCGCACCGGCAATGCCCTCGCGGATCGCCTGCTCGCTTACCTTCAGCCCGCTGGCCCGCAGCGCCGCCAGGGCGGTGGCCGCGTTGGGCTGTGGAACCTGGGGCAGCGGCAGCGCGCTCATCTCGCCCGCTGCATCCTGAAATGTCCAGCTATTATCCGCCACCTCATAGCGCCAGTCGACCCCGCGACGCAGCAGGTTAGCTCCCTTCTCGCTCGCCACCTCGGCAATGGTGTGCGGCATATCGGGTTCACCCACTACCGCAGGTTTGCCGCCGCGGAAGATCCCGGCTTTTTCCCGGCCAATGCTTTCGCGATCCGGTCCCAGCCAGTCGGTATGATCGAGTGCGATGCTGGTTATCACCGCCACGTCAGCATCCACCATGTTAGTCGCATCCAGGCGTCCACCCAGCCCGACTTCAAGGATCACCACGTCCAGCGCGGCCTGCTTAAACAGCCACAGCGCTGAGAGGGTGCCGTACTCAAAGTAGGTCAGCGAGGTCTCGCCCCGGGCAGCCTCAATGGCGGCAAACGAGCGGGTATGCTCCAGCTCGGGCAGTTCGCCGCCCTGCACGCGCACGCGCTCGGTGTAGCGCACCAGATGGGGAGAGCTATAGACCCCAACCCGGTAGCCCGCCGCCAGCAGAGTTGACTCCAGGGTACGGCAGGTAGTGCCTTTACCGTTGGTGCCTGCCACGGTAAAGACGAAAGGCGCAGGCTTCAGTACCTCCAGCGCAGCGGCCACCCGGCTGACGCGCTCAAGTCCCATATCGATGGTTTTACCGTGCAGGTTTTCCAGATAAGAAAGCCACGTGGCCAGGGGCGACGTGGCTTGAGGAGTGCTTTTCGTTTCCATAGTGCCCGGGGATTGATGCCAGTGTGAAAAGAAAAAAGGCAGAGCCGGCTGGCCCTGCCCTCTGGTTTATCAGATGCCGACTTCCTGATCCGGTACCGGCGGTACCACTACGCTTTCACGCGGAGCATCCGGGTTTGGCGCAGGCTGGTTCATCAGCTTCGCCAGGATGCTCGCCAGCTTCAGGCGCAGCTCCGGACGGCGTACGATCATATCGATCGCGCCTTTCTCGATCAGAAACTCACTGCGCTGGAAGCCCGGCGGCAGTTTCTCACGCACGGTCTGCTCAATGACGCGCGGACCGGCAAAGCCGATAAGCGCCTTCGGCTCGGCGATATTCAGGTCGCCCAGCATCGCAAAGCTTGCGGAGACGCCGCCCATGGTCGGGTCGGTCAGCACGGAGATGTACGGCAGACCGCGCTCCTGCATTTTTGCCAGCGCAGCAGAGGTTTTCGCCATCTGCATCAGGGACATCAGCGCTTCCTGCATACGCGCACCACCGGAGGCAGAGAAGCAGATCAGCGGGCAGTTGTCTTCCAGCGCCTGCTCAACGGCACGCACAAAGCGCGCACCGACGACTGAACCCATAGAGCCGCCCATAAAGGCAAACTCAAAGGCTGCTGACACTACCGGCATCTCGTGCAGGGTGCCTTTCATCACCACCAGCGCGTCTGTCTCGCCGGTCTCTTTCTGCGCCGTGGCCAGACGATCTTTGTACTTCTTAGAGTCGCGGAACTTCAGCACATCTTTCGGCTCAAGCTCGCTACCCAGCTCCACCATGGACCCTTCGTCCAGCAGGCTATGCAGGCGATTACGCGCTGACATACGCATGTGGTGGTCACACTTCGGGCAGACCTCGAGGTTACGCTCCAGTTCGGCACGGTAAAGCACCTGGCCGCAGCTGTCACATTTGGTCCACACGCCCTCAGGGATGCTTGCCTTGCGGGTGGGGGTAATATTGCTTTTAATTCGTTCAATCCAGCTCATTGATAACCTTTCTGCATGAACCTGGTAGCCCATAAATGGGGCACATTAAAACATAACAGTCGGCAACTTGGGACAAAAAAGTGGTCGAACCGTTGCCGGGTTCCTATTTTGCCTGTCGTGATGCCGCCCGTCGATGGCGAATAATTTCCACTACGCCTGGCAGGATAGAGAGCACGATAATCGCGACGATCATCAGCTTCAGATTCTCCTGCACCACCGGCAGATCGCCAAACAGATAGCCTGCATAGGTGAACAGCAGCACCCACAGCAGCGCACCGATGACGTTAAAGGCCGCAAAATGACGATAGGACATATGCCCCATTCCCGCCACAAATGGCGCAAATGTTCTGACGATCGGCACAAATCGCGCCAGAATTATCGTCTTGCCGCCGTGCTTATCGTAGAACGCATGGGTCTTATCAAGATAGCTGCGACGGAATATCCTCGAGTTGGGATTGCTGAAGAGCCGATCGCCAAACAGGCGGCCTATGGTGTAGTTCACCGCATCGCCGAGGATCGCCGCGACAATCATCAGCATCACCATCATATGCACGTTGAGATCGTTACCCGGCAGCGCAGAGAGCGCCCCGGCCACGAACAGCAGCGAATCACCCGGCAGGAACGGGGTCACTACCAGCCCGGTCTCACAGAACAAAATCAGGAACAGAATAGCGTAGATCCAGATACCGTATTCGGCCACCAGCTCCGCCAGATGCACATCAATGTGCAGGATAAAGTCGATCAGAAAGTAGATAAAATCCATGTCAGTAGCCTTTGTCTGTCTGCATTTAGTCCGCTAAAAACAGCGGACCCATTGGCAACACGGGCAGTTCAAACCTGGCGGGGTAGTCTACCGCCACCAGGTATAGCCCTTCCGCTTTTGCCGTTGCTGCCGCAAGCCGACGATCCTTTGCCGCCAGCAGCTCTGCTATCCAACTCTCCGGCTGGTTGTGGCTGCCTACTTCCATCAGGCTGCCGACAATATTCCTGACCATATGATGTACAAAGGCATTGGCTTTGATATCGACCACCACATATGCACCGTAACGGGTTACGTTAATGTGCATCACGTTACGCCACGGCGTGCGCGACTGGCACTGTACCGCACGGAACGAGGTAAAGTCATTCTCGCCTATCAGACACTGGGCCGCGCGGTGCATGCGCTCCGCATCCAGCGGCTGATGGTAGTGCGTTACGCCCTGGCCGAGTACCGCCGGGCGCAATCGATGATTGTAGATGACGTAGCGGTAACGGCGAGCCGTGGCGCTAAAACGAGCATGAAAATCATCGGGCACATCTTTTACCCAGCGCACCGCAATGTCACCAGGTAAATTCGCATTTACACCTAACGTCCAGGCGGCCTCTTTACGCAGGGCAGTAGTCTCGAAGTGCACCACCTGCCCCGTGCCGTGCACGCCAGCATCGGTGCGGCCCGCGCAGAAGACGGAGATCGGCTCGTTGGCGACCTGGGAGAGCGCCTTCTCCAGCTTCTCCTGCACGCTGCGGACTTCGTTCTGTCGCTGCCAGCCATAATATTTACTGCCGTCGTACTCTATGCCCAGCGCCAGCCGGTAGATCGGCTTCTCCTGCACCTCAGACATCAGTAGAGATACTCCTGCACCAGCTTCTCGGCGATCTTCACCGCCATCAGCGCGCCGCCGAAGCGCACGTTGTCCGCCACTGACCAGAACTGGACCTGCTCCGGCATGCCGTAGTCATTACGCACGCAGCCGACGGAGAGATGAGCGCTGCCGGAAGCATCGCCCACCTGGGTCGGGAACTCACCCGCTTCGGAGAGAACGATATCTTCGCCACGGGCAAAGGCGTCGCGCGCCTCTTCCGCCGCCAGCGGACGCAGCGCTTCAAAGTTCACCATCTGCGCGTGGCCGTAGAAGACCGGCGACTGGACGCTGCTGACAGAGATCATCAGTCCCTCATCCTGCAGCACCTTACGCACCTGGTCGACGACGCGGCGCTCGTCTGGGACGCTGCCTTCGCCATCAACGCGCAGGGGCAGCATGTTGAAGGCCAGCTGACGGCCAAAGTAGTCCTCTTCATCGACGGGGATGCCGTTGAGCAGCTTAGCGCTCTGCCCGGCCAGCGCATCCACCGCCGCCTTGCCCTGAGCAGAGACCGACAGCAGATTGGTTACGGAGATGCGCGACAGGCCACCCTCTTCAATCAACGGCTTTAGCGCGGTCAGCAGCTGGCTTGTGAGGCTGTCGGCGACGGCAATCACGTTGCGGTTGCGGTAGTCGGCCAGCACGAAGGGGTTAACGTCCGGCACAACCAGCGGCACGTCCGGCTCCAGCGCAAACAGGCCGCTGGCGTCGATCACCAGGCAACCCGCGTTGGTCGCCTCTTCGATATAGGTGGCTGAGGCCTCCGCTCCGGCGACGAAAAAGGCCAGCTGCGCCTGCGTCCAGTCAAACTCGGCGGCGTCCTGGACATAGATTGTTTTACCCATGTAGCGCAGATCTTTACCGACGCTCTCGTGACGGGCCAGGGCGTACAGGTCGCCCACCGGGAACTGACGCTCAGCAAGCGTTTCGAGCAGGGCTTCGCCGACAGCGCCGGTCGCGCCCAGGATGGCAATGTTCCAGCCTTCTGACATGGTGGTTTACTCCAGACAATAGCAGTACGCTCTCCGCCGTCTGGCGGAGAGCGAAAGAGAATGAGTTTAGTGCGTCGGGTGATAGACAGCGCTAAAGCCAAGCTTGTGCAGCAGGCTTGCGGCCTCGGCGTCATCGCACTGAATATAGAGCGATGACCACTCACGGCGCTCAAGGTAGTTCTTGCGCAGCTTATCAAATTCACCCGGGATGCCCGCCACTTTACGCAGGGGTGCATCGTCGCGGCGCACATCATACACCAGGTGGGCTAATCTTTTCAGCGTTGGCTGATCGAGAGGGCCATGCAGGGTGATGCGGCCAAATTCCGGCGCGGGCAGCAGGGTATCGAGAGCCACCTGCTGGCGATGGCCGATAAAGGCGCTAAAAGCCTCAAAGACCTGAGTGGTGCCGCGCGCTTTGCCCTCCAGGGTGTAGCCCGCGATGTGCGGCGTGCCGATATCAACTCGCTTGAGCAGCTCGACGTTGAGATCCGGCTCCGGCTCCCAGACGTCCAGCACCACGCTGAGATCCTGCCCGGCCTCCAGACGTGCCAGCAGCGCAGCGTTGTCCACCACCCCGCCCCGGCAGGCATTGATCAGGATCGCGCCTGGCTTCAGGGCGCTGATCAGCGCGTCATCGGCAAGGTGCAGCGTTTTGTACTGCCCCTCTTTGAACAGCGGCGTGTGGAAGGTCAGGATGTCGGCCTCGCGCACCAGCGACTCCAGCGGACGGAAATCCTCTGCATCGCCGCGATCGGCTCGCGGCGGATCGCACAGCAGGGTGCGCACGCCCCACGCCTCCAGCCGCGCCTGTAAACGCGATCCCACGTTGCCGACGCCGACAATGCCCACGGTGCGATCTTTCAGCGTAAAGCCGTCGCGCTCGGCCAGCATCAGCAGGGCGGAGAAGACATACTCCACGACCGCAATCGCGTTGCAGCCCGGTGCAGCAGAGAAGCCAATCCCCGCCTCGTCCAGCCATGCCTGATCGACATGATCGGTTCCAGCGGTAGCCGTACCGACAAATTTAACGGCGGTCCCGCTGAGCAGCGACGCATTAACCTTAGTGACGGAGCGCACCATTAATGCCTGCGCATCAGCCAACGCCTCTACCGGGATCGGCCGGCCGGGAACGAGTTTGACCTCACCCAGACGGCTAAAGAGTTCGCGGGCATAAGGCATATTTTCATCAACGAGGATTTTCACGTTACGGTACCTGTATGAGAACGGGAGATAACGGCGCAAGTGTGCCATAATCTCGCCGCCAGGCATACCGACAATGCCGCAGACCGTTACGCGAGCCGCATACGTAAGAGAGAAGGACAGAGATGATGCAACCCATTCAGGGTGCGCCGGCGCGCCCTCCCGGGCAAGAACCGACCACCCCCACCGCCGCCGCAGGCGACCAGCCCCTCTCTACTCAGCAGCGCACGGTGCTGGAGAGGCTGATTACCCGTCTGGTGGCCCTGACGCAGCAGCAGAGCGCCGAAGTCTGGGCCGGGGTGAAACACGATCTGGGTTTAAAAAACGACGCTCCGCTGCTCTCCAGGCACTTCCCTGCCGCCGAGCAGAGCCTGAGTCAGCGCCTGGAGGGGGCCGTCCAGAATAATGCCAACCGTCAGGTGCTCTCGCAGCTGACGGAGCTGCTGGGCCAGGGCAACAATCGCCAGGCGGTAAGCACGTTTATCCGCCATCAGTTTGGCCAGACGGCCCTGAGCCAGCTCTCTCCCGAGCAGCTGAAAACCGTGCTGGTGATGCTGCAAAAAGGCGAACTGGCGATCCCCCAGCCCCAGCAGCGTCCGGCCACCGATCGTCCAATGCTGCCTGCCGAGCACAACACGCTCAACCAGGCGGTCACCCGCCTGGCGGCCGCCACGGGCGAGTCCAGCAAGCTGATCTGGCAGTCGATGATTGAGCTTTCCGGCGCGAAAACCGGCGAGCCGATCCCGGCGAAACAGTTTGCCCACCTGTTGACCTGGCTACAGGCGCGCCAGACTCTCAGCAGCCAGACGGCACCCAATCTACACACGTTGCAGTCGGCCCTGAAGCAGCCTCTGGACGAGCGCGAATGGCAGCGCGTTCAGGATTATGCCCAGCAGACATATCAGGTCACGCCGCAGACGGTGCTGACCACCGCCCAGGTGCAAGATCTGCTTAACTACATCTTCCTGCGCCGTGCCGAGCGCAACGAGGCCCTGCAGGAGCCGCGTCATATCCAACCGATCTATAACCCGCTATTCGCGCCGGTAATAGAGTCGTTCCGCTCGCTCTCCGCCCGCCCGGGCCTGATTGCTATCGCCCTGCTGGTTGTGCTGGCGCTGATCTGGCTGGTGATTTAACGCGCACCTGGCGCAGATAAGCGGGATAAGAACGCAATTCTCTATTAGGCTTTTTATCTGGCTTATTCAGGAGTGGAGAGAGAACGATGCGCAAAAAGGCATTGATAGTCGGTATCAGCGGCGTGATTGGTCGCGCCCTGGCAGAGAAGCTGCTGGAAGAGGGCTGGGAGGTCACCGGCCTGTCTCGCGGGCGCGGCGACGTGCTGGCGGGTTGTACCAGCCTGACGGCGGATCTGACCGACGCGGCGGCGGTGAACGAGGCGCTGAAGTCGGTCAAACCGGATGCGCTCTTCTTTAGCGTCTGGGCGCGCCAGGAGAGCGAGAAAGAGAACATCCGCGTGAATGGCGCGATGGTGAAAAACGTCATTGAGGCGCTGGGTAATCGCCTGCACGGGGCGCACGTGGCGCTGGTTACCGGGCTTAAGCACTACCTGGGGCCGTTTGAAGCCTACGGCAAAGGCGCGGTGCCGGTAACGCCCTTCCGCGAGGAGCAGGGCCGCCAGCCGGTAGAGAACTTCTACTACGCCCAGGAGGATGAGCTTTTCGCCGGCGCCGAGAAGTATGGCTACCGCTGGAGCGTGCATCGTCCGCATACCATTGTTGGCTATGCGCTGGGCAACGCCATGAACATGGGCCAGACGCTGGCGGTTTACGCTACCCTGTGCCGGGAAAAAGGCTGGCCCTTTATCTTCCCAGGATCCCCTGAGCAGTGGAACGGCGTGTCGGACGTGACCGATGCTGGCCTGTTGGCCGAGCAGCTGGAATGGGCGGCCACCAGCCCGACGGCAGCCAACCAGGACTTCAACGCCGTTAACGGCGACGTATTCCGCTGGAAGTGGCTGTGGCTGCGCCTCGCTGCGTATTTTGGTATTGAGGCCGCGCCCTACCCTGAGAAGATGATGCCCCTGCAGGGGCGGATGCTGGAGGCCGAAGCCGCCTGGCGGACGATTGCCGCGCACCATCAGCTGCGTGAGGCGGACATCAACAAGCTGGTCTCATGGTGGCATACCGATGCCGACCTGGGCCGTCCGATGGAGGCCTTTACCGATATGAGTAAAAGCCGCAAGGCCGGGTTTATCGGCTATCGCAGCACGCTGGACTCTTTTACCGGGCTGTTTGAACGACTGAAGCGCGAGCGGATTATCCCCTGATAGTCATGCGGTGCCAGCCAGTCAGTGCAGTCGCTGACTGGCTTTTTCCGCTACAGGTTCTCACCGTTGCTGCTGATCACCGCTTTGTACCAGTCGAACGATTTTTTCTTGCTGCGCGCCAGCGTGCCGTGGCCTTCGTTATCTTTATCGACATAGATAAAGCCGTAGCGTTTTTTCATCTCGCCGGTGCCCGCCGACACCAGATCGATGCAGCCCCATGGGGTGTAGCCCATCAGATCGACACCGTCCTCTTCCACCGCCTTCTTCATTTGGCGAATATGATCGGCCAGGTAGGCGATACGGTAGCTGTCGTCCACCGTGCCGTCTGCTTCCAGCTTATCAATAGCACCAAAGCCGTTCTCGACAATAAACAGCGGCAGCTGGTAGAGATCGTAGAAGTAGTTCAACGAGTAGCGTAACCCCACCGGATCGATCTGCCATCCCCAGTCGGAGGCTTTTACCCACGGGTTAGTGACGAGGCTTTTGGTTTCGTCATAGTCAAGGCGAGGATTATCCTCGGTGGCTTTGGTGGCAAAAGACATGTAGTAGCTAAAGCCAATGTAATCGACGCAGCCGCGCTGCAGGATACGCAGATCCTCCCCGGTGATATCGAGGTTAAATTTCTTCCGGGCAAAATAGTTCAGGGTGTGTTTCGGGTAGTAACCGCGCACGTGCACGTCGGCAAACCAGTAGCGGCGATGCATGGCGTTAACCGCCATCATCATGTCGTTGGGATCGCAGGTGAGCGGATAGACCGGACACATGGCGATCATGCAGCCAATCTGGAAATCCGGATTGATCGCGTGCCCCGCCTCCACCGCCAGCGCGCTGGCCACCAGCTCGTAGTGCGCGGCCTGATACATAATCCGCTCGCGATCCTCACCTGGCTTATAGTGCAGCCCGGAGTTGGTGAACGGCGCGAAATCCTCGTTGAAGTTGGCCTGATTGTTGATCTCGTTAAAGGTCATCCAGTACTTTACCTTCGTCTGGTAACGGGTAAAGACGGCTTTAGCAAAGCGAACAAAGAACTCAATTGTCTGGCGGTTGCGCCAGCCACCGTATTCGGTGACCAGGTGATAGGGCATCTCAAAGTGCGAGAGGGTGATCACCGGCTCGATGTTGTACTTCAGGCACTCGTCGAAGAGATCGTCATAGAACTGCAGCCCGGCCTCGTTCGGCTCCAGCTCATCGCCGCGAGGGAAGATGCGTGTCCAGGCGATGGAGGTGCGGAAGCATTTAAAGCCCATCTCCGCAAACAGCTTAATGTCCTGCGGGTAGCGATGGTAAAAGTCGATGCCTTCATGGTTGGGATAGTATTTCCCCTCAATGACGCCTTCGGTAATTTCTCGCGGCACGCCATGCCGCCCGGCGGTCATCACGTCGGCAACGCTGACCCCTTTGCCACCCTCCTGCCAGCCGCCCTCCAGCTGATGCGCAGCGACCGCACAGCCCCAGAGAAAATCTGCTTTAAATCCAGCCATCTGTACCCTCCTCTTCGTTGGAATCTACCCGAGGATAGCAACCGATGCGGCAGATTGCCGGACGCGTGTCACATAATTGCCCACGGCGTGAGCCATAAAAAAAGGAGCCAGCAGGCTCCTTTTTTATTGCCGCAGGGCAATTAGTTGTTCAGCTTGCGCATCACCAGGGTGGCGTTGGTGCCGCCGAAGCCGAAGCTGTTGGACATCACGGTGTTCAGCTGACGCTCTGTCGTCTCGGTGACGATGTTCAGGCCTTCCGCTTTCTCGTCCATCTCTTCGATGTTGATGCTCGGGGCGATAAAGCCGTGCTCCAGCATCAGCAGGGAGTAGATCGCTTCCTGCACGCCCGCCGCGCCCAGCGAGTGGCCGGTCATCGCTTTGGTCGCAGAGATAGCCGGGCTGTTGTCGCCGAAGACTTCACGGATCGCGCCCAGCTCTTTCACGTCGCCTACCGGCGTAGAGGTGCCGTGGGAGTTCAGGTAGTCGATCGGGGTGTCAAGGCCGTGCATCGCCATCTGCATGCAGCGCACTGCGCCTTCACCGGATGGTGCAACCATGTCAGCGCCGTCGGAGGTGGCACCGTAGCCCACGATCTCCGCGTAGATGTGTGCGCCGCGTGCCAGAGCGTGCTCCAGCTCTTCCACCACCACCATACCGCCGCCGCCGGCGATAACGAAACCGTCACGGCTTGCATCGTAGGTACGAGAGGCTTTCGCCGGATCGTCATTGTATTTGGTAGAGAGTGCGCCCATCGCGTCGAACTCGCAGGCCATTTCCCAGCCCAGCTCTTCGCCGCCGCCAGCAAAAACGATGTCCTGTTTGCCCAGCTGGATCTGCTCAACCGCGTTACCGATACAGTGTGCAGAGGTCGCACAGGCGGAGCTGATAGAGTAGTTTACGCCGTGGATTTTGAACGGCGTCGCGAGGCAGGCGGAGACCGCCGAACCCATTGCTTTGGTGACCACGTAAGGGCCAACCGCTTTCAGGCCGCGCGGGCTACGCATGGCGTCTGCACCAAAGACCTGCGCCCTGGAGGAGCCGCCGGAGCCAGCAATCAGGCCCACGCGTGGATTATTCTGGTAAACCTCTTCGCTCAGGCCAGCATCTGCGATGGCCTCCTGCATAGAGAGGAAGGCGTAGATGGCGGCATCGTTCATGAAACGGACCACTTTGCGGTCAATCATGCCCGTGGTGTCCAGTTTTACATTACCCCATACGTGGCTGCGCATACCGGAATCGAGAAATTCCTGAGAGAAAGTGATCCCTGAGCGCCCTTCACGCAGAGATGCGAGGACTTCCTGCTGGTTATTACCGATGCTGGAAACGATGCCCAGGCCAGTAATCACTGCACGTTTCATTCAATACCTCTGTCATTCGCACTATAGTAAGATTCGATTCGCAAGATAGCGTACAGTTGTACGCCGAACAAGTCCGATCAGCGAATTTCTGGAGAAATTTGCGCCAGCGGGCCGACATCGCTAAGATCGTGCCACTGCCTGCCACACGAGTAACTTACGTGAAACAAACCGCTATACAATCTGCCAACCTCGAATTCAACGCTGAGGGTACACCTGTTTCCCGAGATTTCGACGACGTCTACTTCTCTAATGATAATGGACTTGAGGAGACACGCCATGTTTTCCTCGATGGCAATCAGCTAAGCACGCGTTTTCCGCTGCATCCACGGTCGCTTTTCATCGTCGCCGAGAGCGGATTTGGTACCGGGCTGAACTTTCTCACGCTGTGGCAGGCGTTTGACGCTTATTTGCTCGCCCATCCGCAGGCTACGCTGCAAAGGTTACACTTCATCAGTTTCGAAAAATTTCCGCTGAAGGCGGCGGATCTTGCTCAGGCGCACCAACACTGGCCCGAGTTGGCTCCGTGGGCTGAGCAGCTGCAGGCGCAGTGGCCTGCCGCCCTGCCGGGCTGCCATCGTCTGCTGCTGGCGGGTGGGCGCGTTACGCTCGATCTCTGGTTTGGCGATATCAATATATTAACCGATGCGCTGGATGATTCCCTCAACCAGAAGGTTGACGCCTGGTTTCTTGACGGCTTTGCCCCGGCGAAAAACCCGGAGATGTGGACACCGTCGCTGTTCAATGCCATGGCCCGTCTGGCGCATCCTGGTGGCACGCTCGCCACCTTTACCTCCGCCGGGTTTGTCCGCCGCGGTCTGCAGGAGGCGGGCTTTTCTATGCAAAAAAGAAAAGGGTTTGGCCGCAAGCGCGAGATGCTGACCGGCGAGATGCAGCAGACGCTCAGCATCCCACGGCGCACGCCGTGGTTTGCCCGCATACCGGCGTCGGGCGAAGAGGTGGCGATTGTCGGCGGAGGTATCGCCAGCGCCCTGCTCTCGCTGGCGCTGCTGCGCCGGGGCTGGCAGGTGACGCTCTACTGCGCCGACGACGCCCCCGCTCAGGGAGCGTCCGGTAATCGCCAGGGGGCGCTTTACCCTCTGCTGAGCGCCCACGATCCGGCCCTGGCCCGCTTCTTCCCGGCCGCCTTTACCTTTGCCCGCAGGCTCTACGATGCCCTGCCGGTGGCATTCGACCACGACTGGTGCGGCGTTACCCAGCTTGCCTGGGACGAGAAGAGCCAGCAGAAGATTGCCCAGATGCTTAGCCTGGAACTTCCTTTCGAGATAGCCGTGGCGGTGGATGCCGAAGCGGTTAACGCCACAACCGGGGTGGAGACCGGCTGCGGTGGCATTCAGTATCCGGCAGGCGGCTGGCTCTGCCCGGCCCAGCTCACCGCCGCCGCGCTGGCGCTGGCGGTGTCTCAGGGGCTGCGGGTGCAATATCAATCCGAGGTTGACGCCCTTATCGCTACGGAGACCGGCTGGCAGCTAACGTTTACTCAGGGCGAAAGCGCCTGCCATCAGACGGTAGTGCTGGCGAATGGCCACCGCGTAAATCAGTTCACCCAGACAGAAAACCTGCCGGTCTACGCCGTCAGCGGTCAGGTGAGCCATATCCCTTCTCGTCCCGGCCTGTCGGCGCTGCGTCAGGTGCTGTGCTATGACGGCTACCTGACGCCGCAAAACCTATCTAATGGTGAGCACTGTATCGGCGCGAGCTACCACCGCGGCCAGCAGGAGGCGAGCTACAGCGAAGAGGATCAGCAGCAAAACCGCCAGCGGTTAATCGACTGCTTCCCGAATGCCGGTTGGGCGAAAGCGGTGGACGTCAGCGACAAATCTGCCCGCAGTGGCGTGCGTTGCGCAACGCGCGATCATCTTCCTATGGTAGGTAACGTCGCCGATTATGCGGCTACCGTAGAGAACTATGCTAACCTGGCAGAGCAGCAGGAGCACGCCGTTGCGGCCCCGGTGCACGCAGGGCTGTATATGCTTGGCGCGCTGGGTTCACGCGGGCTATGCAGCGCTCCGCTGGCGGCAGAGATCCTGGCAGCGCAGATGAGTGACGAGCCGATCCCCCTGGAGGCGGAGACCCTGGCGGCGCTGAATCCAAATCGTCTGTGGGTAAGAAAACTGCTGAAGGGTAAGGCAGTGACGCGTACTTAGATGTAACGATGGTGCGCCGGGCGGCACAGCGTTTGCCCGGCCTACAGGCCCGGTAAGCGTAGCGCCACCGGGCATGACCGCAGCTTAGGCGTTAGCCTGCTGGTAGAGCCTCTCCCACATCTCCAGCACCAGCACCTGATCGCGCGGAGAGAGTTCGCCGCCCTGAATCGCCTGCTCAAGGCTGGAGCTTACCTGGGCGTAAACCGCCTCCGGGGAGTGATCGTCACCGTTTTCCAGCACGGCAACGGCCAGCGTCAGGTGGCCGCTCAGGTAACCGCTGGCGAAAAGCTCATCGTCACTGGCGTGCTCAACCATGTTATCAATTAACGCCAGAATGCGTGATTCAAATTCCGCGATCATCTTCTTTCCTCTTTAAAAAAACCGTGCCGCTAGTTCAGATCTTCCGGCCACGGGAACTGGTCTGCCGTTAAAGACGGCGTATGATAATAATCCTGTAATGCCTTGATAAACCGCGCCGGACGCTCGGGTATCCCCTGCTCCAGCCAGGTCATCACCTGGGCATGTACCCGGCGCTGAAAGGCAATGCGATCCGGCTCAACGTCACCCTCAAGGTTGTCGCAGCTGACGTTAAACGGGAAGCCCGCCGCCACGCAGAAGAGCCATTCATAGGACTGAGGCTTCACCTCGACGTCCTCAAACTGCCCCTGGGTAGCAGCATCGCGACCGTCCGGGCAGTACCAGTAGCCAAAATCGACCAGCTCCCGGCGTGCCTTGCCGGCAACGCACCAGTGTGAAATTTCATGCAGGGCGCTGGCGTAAAAGCCATGGGCAAAAACGATCCGGTGATAGTCGACCTCGTTATCAGCCGGAAGGTAAACAGGCTCGTCGTCGCCCTTCACCAGGCGCGTATTAAAATCATCGGCAAAGCAGCCGTTGAAGATCTCAATCAGCTGCTCGTAGCGGTGTATCGTACTGCTCATGCGTGTATCCCCACCCAGTGGAGGATCTCCTGTCCGTGACTATCAAAAAGAAGTTTGGCGCTCATCACCGCCGAGACGATAACAATCATCGGGCGGATCAGCTTTTGCCCTTTGCTCAGCACCAGCCTGGAGCCGACGCGCGCTCCGATAAACTGCCCGGCAAGCATCACAAATCCGGTCGCCCACACCACCTTGCCGCCGATGATAAACAGCAGCAGGCCGCCAATATTGGAGGTGGCGTTGAGTAGCTTGGCGTGGGCGGTGGATTTCGCCAGATTGAAGCCGCAAAGCGTCACGAAGGCCAGGGCGTAAAACGATCCGGCGGCTGGGCCAAAGAAACCGTCGTAGAAGCCTACGCAGCCGCCAGCCACCAGCGCAAACGGCAGGCCGTAGAGGCGGCGCTGACGATCCTCTTCCCCGAGCTTCGGCATCAACAAGAAGTAGAGGCCGATACAGATGATCAGCACCGGCAGGATCTGGCGCAGCACGTCAGACTGGACGTGCTGTACCAGCAGCGCCCCCGCCATGGAGCCGATAAAGGTCATCAGAATATTCAGCTTCTGATCGCCCAGGCTCACGACTCCACGGCGCAAAAAGTAGAGAGAAGAGGAGATGGAGCCGCCGCAGGCCTGCAGCTTGTTAGTCGCCAGCGCCTGGGCAGGGGTCATTCCCGCCGCCAGCAGCGCCGGGATGGTCAACAGCCCGCCGCCGCCCGCCAGAGAGTCAATAAATCCGGCCAGCAGGGCCACAAAAAATAGCACTGCCAGCAGCAGCGGAGAGACCAAAAAGAGATCGCTAAAAGTTTCCATTAAAGTACATGCTCGTCCAGTAGCGCCTGGCAGGAAGGCGGCAACGGCGGCGGTGTCTTCTTCTCAGGCTTCGTTGAGGCAGGTTTAGGCGGTTCGAACCAGCTTTGCAGCTCCGCACCACAGCCGTCACCCGGCGGTGGCAGAGGTTGATCGACGCACTCCAGGCTATTCGCCGGGCAGCGCAGACGAACGTGCATATGCGCCCGATGCTGGAACCAGGGGCGAACCTTGCGCAGCCAGTCGCGATCGCTTCCCGCATCTTCGCACAGCCGCTGCTTAATGGCCGGGTTAACAAAGATGCGCGTCACGTCGTTATCTTCTGCGGCCAGCTTAATCAGATGGTTGATTTCCGGCTGCCACAGGGAGGGGACCACGTGCTTGCCGTCCCGGGAGACCAGATCCAGCGCCTGGGGCTTCAGTAGCTGCGCCGCGGTCCAGCGCGTTTTTGGCAGCTGTAAGAAGATATCGACATCCAGTCCGGTCTGATGGCTGGCGTGGCCGCCGTTGAAGCGCCCGCCAGCAGGCATGCCCATATCCCCGATCAGCACGGTTCCGAGGTTAAGATTATGCACCCGGCCGCTGAGGCGCTGAATAAACTGCACCAGGTCGGGATGGCCAAAGTAGCGGCGTTGATCGGTGCGCATCACCTGATAGGCGTCAGACTGAATCGGCAGCGCGCTGGCACCAACGATACAGCCGTTAGAGAAGGCGCCCACCGACTGCGCGCTACCGGCAATCGGCTGGGTGATTTTCTGCCACGGCGTTGCGGCGAACGTGACATGGCTGGCGAGCACCGCCAGCAGCGCAATGAGCGTTTTTTTCATGGTTTACCAGCGTGGGATCGTTGTTGTCACGTCCGCGTTCTGCGCCCGCTGGCGCATAAAGTGATCCATCAGGACAATGGCCAGCATCGCTTCGGCAATGGGCACGGCACGGATACCTACGCAAGGGTCGTGACGGCCTTTCGTGATCATCTCCACCTCTTCCCCGGTGCGGCTGATGGTTTTCCCCGGCACGGTAATACTGGAGGTCGGCTTCAGCGCGATATTGGCGACAATTTGCTGGCCGCTGCTGATACCGCCAAGAATGCCACCCGCATGGTTGCTGGTGAAGCCAGCGTGGGTAATTTCGTCGCGGTTCTCGCTACCGCGCAGGGCTACCGACGCAAATCCTTCGCCAATCTCCACCCCTTTAACGGCGTTGATGCTCATCAGCGCATGGGCAATGTCAGCATCCAGACGATCAAACACCGGCTCGCCCAGGCCCGGTGGCACGCCGTCGGCGACGACGGTAATCTTCGCCCCGATGGAGTCGCCCTCTTTCTTCAGGGCGCGCATCAGTTCATCCAGGGCGTCAATCTTGTCCGGATCCGGGCAGAAGAACGGGTTCTGCTCAACCTGGTCCCAGGCTTTGATCTCCAGCGGGATATCGCCCATCTGGGTCAGGCAGCCGCGGATGGTGATACCTAATTTTTCCGCGAGGAATTTTTTAGCGATCGCGCCTGCCGCCACGCGCATGGCGGTTTCACGGGCCGACGAACGTCCACCGCCACGGTAGTCGCGCAGGCCATATTTCTGCTCGTAGGTGTAGTCAGCGTGGCCCGGACGGAAAACGTCTTTAATGGCACCGTAGTCCTGCGAGCGCTGGTCGGTATTCTCAATCAGCAGGCCGATGCTGGTGCCGGTGGTGACGCCCTCAAAAACGCCGGAGAGGATCTTCACCTGGTCCGGCTCGCGGCGCTGGGTGGTATAGCGCGAGGTGCCCGGACGGCGGCGATCCAGATCGTGCTGCAGATCGGCTTCGCTCAGGGCGATCCCCGGTGGTACGCCGTCGACAATGCAGCCGAGCGCCAGGCCATGCGACTCCCCGAAGGTGGTCACGCGAAAGAGTTGTCCAATACTGTTTCCTGCCATCACGGCTCCACTGTCGTTGTGTAAATACGCTTACTGTTTTATTAATCTTTGTAGATGCTGAAGTGCTCCCGGGCCGCCAGCAGCTGCGCCTTCGTCAGCATAAAGACGCCGTCGCCGCCGTTATCAAACTCAAGCCAGGTAAAGGGTACCTCAGGGTACTGCTCTATCAGATGTACCATGCTGTTGCCAACTTCACAAATCAGCACGCCGTCGTCGGTGAGGTAGTCCGGTGCACAGGCGAGAATGCGGCGCGTCAGCTTCAGGCCATCGCTGCCGGAGGCCAGGCCCAGCTCAGGCTCGTGACGATACTCGTTAGGCAGATCTGACATATCCTCTTCATCCACGTAGGGTGGATTGGTGACGATCAGATCGTACTGCACCTTAGGCAGGTCGCGGAACAGATCGGAGCGGATAGGCGTCACGTTATGGATCAGACCGTGCTCTTCGATATTGTGCTCGGCCACGGCCAGCGCCTCGGTTGAGATGTCCACGGCGTCAACTTCCGCGTCCGGGAACGCGTAGGCGCAGGCGATAGCGATGCAGCCGCTGCCGGTGCACATATCGAGAATATGCTGTGGCTGGTGGTTGATAATGCCGGCAAAGCGGCTGTTGATCAGCTCACCGATGGGCGAACGGGGCACCAGCACACGCTCATCAACGTAAAATTCGTGGCCGCAGAACCAGGCCTTATTGGTCAGGTAGGCAACCGGGATGCGCTCGTTGACCCGGCGGATCACGCGCTCAACGATGCGGTGGCGCTCGCTGGAGGTCAGCCGCGCGCTGCGCATATCTTCCGGTATATCCAGCGGCAGGTAGAGGGTCGGCAGCACCAGCTGCACCGCTTCGTCCCACGGGTTGTCGGTACCGTGCCCGTACCAGATGTTTGCCGCGCTGAATCGGCTGACCGACCAACGTAACATGTCCTGAATGGTGTGCAGTTCACTTACTGCTTCATCGACAAATATTTTATCCACGCTATCCTCCGGGACATGCCTTGCTATAAATTCGGCGGCTAGTTTGCCATGAAGACGCCGATAAATCAGCATTCTCGCGCACAGCCCGCCGGAAAAAAGCATTTTGCCTGAACACAGAGCGCGGCGAGTCGGGTAAACTGAAAAAAATCAGAAATGAGATGAATAAATGAAGAAGAAAACATCACTTAGCGAGGGGGATCAGGCGCTATTCCGCCAGCTGATGACCGGCACGCGCCAGATCAAACAGGATACGATTGTGCACCGTCCTTTGCGCAAGAAGATCAGCGAAGTGCCGGTAAAACGACTGCTTCAGGAGCAGGCCGACGCCAGCCACTACTTTTCTGATGAATTCCAGCCGCTGCTCAATACCGACGGGCCGGTAAAGTATGTTCGCCCGGACGTGAGCCACTTCGAGGTAAAGAAGATGCGCCGGGGAGACTACTCGCCGGAGCTGTTTCTTGATCTGCATGGCTTAACCCAGCAGCAGGCGAAGCAGGAGCTGGGGGCGCTGATCGCCGCCTGCCGCCGGGAGCATGTTTTCTGCGCCTGCGTCATGCACGGTCACGGGAAGCACGTCCTGAAGCAGCAGACGCCGTTGTGGCTGGCACAGCATCCGCACATAATGGCTTTTCACCAGGCACCGAAAGAGTACGGCGGCGACGCGGCGCTGCTGGTCTTAATTGAGGTGGAGGAGTGGCAGCCGCCCGAGTTGCCCTGACGGCAGAAATGACAAGAGCCGCATAAGCGGCTCTTAAGCAACGGCCTGGCGGCGTTAGATCGCCTTGGCCATTTTCAGGTTGCAGGGGCTAACCTGCCAGTTAAAGGTACCTTTACCTTCGGCGTCCAGCGTCACGCTGGCAATCGCAGAGGTCAGGAACATCGGCGGAGCCTCTTCCGGGCAAAGCTCGGAGACCAAATAGCCCACCAGCGGCAGGTGAGAGATCACCAGCACGGAGGAGACGCCTTTGCTGGCCAGCGCCTGAAGATAGTCGCCAACCAGTGCCACGTCGCCGCCGGGTGTTAACTCAGGCAGCACATCTACGCTGCCCGGCAGGTTCATACACTCCCCTACCTTCTGCAGCGTCTGTTCAGCGCGCAGAAACGGACTGACCAGTACGCGCTCAACGTTTACTTTCTGCCCTTTTAGCCAGGTTGCCATTTGACGGGACTCATCACAGCCACACAGGGTTAAAGGACGTACCGAGTCACTGGCTGCTTCGAGAGCAGCGTCGCCGTGACGCATGATAAAAACTTGCATATTGCACCGCTTTTGTTAACCAGAAGCACCGATATCGCCCGAGCAGCGCAGCGTAAACGCGTCGGGAAATAGCAGTGGCCGGGCATTGTGCCTTATCCATTCGTCGAATGAAACGCTGTGTTTTACCTCAACGGCGTAACTCTCGTCAATCTCTGTTTAGAAATTGAACAACACAGCGTCATTTAACGCCAGATTTACCCTTACCAGACCTTAACTTACCCGATCGGCCTCCCTGTGCGGCCAGAACGTGATGCCGTGCTGCGCCATGTGTAACAAAATCTCACAGGGCGTAAACCGTTCCCCGTACTGGGCGGCTAAACGCTGCAGCGTTGCAACGACATCACCCGCCCCGAGGCGATCCATATAGCGGAACGGCCCGCCCAGGAACGGCGGAAAACCGATGCCAAAAACTGCGCCGATATCGCCATCGCGCACGCTTCTGATGACCTTTTCATCGATACAGCGTGCAGCTTCATTAAGCATCATCATTACGCAGCGTTCAGCCACCTGGGCTTCGGTTAAACGCCCGCTGTCTGCTGCACCGACCAGCGTATAGATTGCCGGATCCACCTGTTTCTTGCTTGTACGCCCTTTTGACTCATAAAGATAGAAACCGCGGCCATTTTTTCTGCCTTTGCGATCGTCGTTCAAAATTGCGGTTACGACGTTTGCCGGCGGTGAAAAACGATCCCCGTAAGCCGCTTCAAGTACAGGTATAATTTTAGTGCCGGTATCAATTCCTACCTCATCTAAAAGTTGGATCGGCCCGACCGGGAAACCAAACTTTACCAGCGCGTTATCAATATGCTCTACGCGCTCACCTTCGGTCAGCATCCGCATCGCTTCGTTAATATAGGGCGCAAGGATCCGGTTAACGTAAAACCCGGCCTTGTCCGCTACCACGATGGGCGTTTTTCCCTGCTTTTTCGCCAGCTTTACCGTAGTGGCGATAGTTTGCTCATCCGTGCCAGCGTGAGGAATAATCTCGACCAGCGGCATCTTCTCCACCGGGCTAAAAAAGTGCAGACCAATCACCTTCTCCGGACGCGTCGCTCGGGCGGCGATATCACCGATTGGCAGGGAGGAGGTGTTGGAGGCGAAAATAGTGTGCGCCGCACAGTGCGCTTCCACGTCGGCGACCATCTGCTGCTTCAGACCCAGATCTTCAAACACCGCCTCAATGACCACGTCCCGCCGGGAGAAGCCGCGATAGTCCGTTGCGCCTGAAATCATCGCCATCTGGCTGTCCCGCTCGCTGGATCTGATATGGCGGCGGCGGACCTTTTTATCAAGCTGCTGCCAGCTGTATTTCAGCGCATGGTTGATGCCCGCGGGGTTGATATCCTTGATGCGCACCGGCAGCCCGGCCTTGCTGGCGGTAACGTACGCGATGCCGCCTCCCATCAGGCCGCCGCCCAGTACGCCCACTGACTGCAGCGGGCCGGGATCGACGCTGCTACCCGGATCTTTTTTGATCTCGGTAGTAGCAAAGAAGATCTGCCGCAGCGCCTGGGACTGCGGCGTCATCGCCAGCTCGCCAAAAGCGCGGGCCTCTGCGGTATAGCCACTGCCTTTGCCCTGCGCCAGCCCGATATGGATAACCTCCAGAATACGTGACGCCGCCGGATAGTTACCGTGGGTCTTCTGCTGGGTCTTTTTACCCACGAAATGGAACAGCAGCGCCCGCCCAAGGGGACCGGCAAGAATGCGCTCTTTTACCGGCAGCCGACGGCTGGCGGGACGGCCCTTCAGCGCCAGCGCCGCGGCGGCGTCCAGTAAAATAGCATGCGGGACAACGTCATCTACCAGCCCCACCTTCCGCGCCTGGCGCGCCCGCAGCTGTTTGCCGGTAAGGATCATCTCCAGCGCGGTGCTGACACCGACTAAACGCGGCAGGCGCTGGGTGCCTCCCGAACCCGGCAGCAACCCGAGCTGAACCTCCGGCAAGCCTAATACCGTTTTCGCATCGTCAGTGCAGATACGTCCGTGGCAGGCCAGGGCCAGCTCCAGACCGCCGCCGAGGCAGGGTCCGTGAATGGCGGCAATTACCGGGATCGTCAGCGCGTGAATATCCGACATAATTTTCCGCCCCTCATACGCCAGCGCTTCAGCTTGCTGGGCAGAGGTGCAGCTGTCGATCATGTTGATATCGGCCCCGGCAATAAAATTGTCCGGCTTGGCGGAGATAAACACTACGCCGCGCAGATCTTTGTTGTCACGGATCGCTTTAACGATGGCGCGAACCTGGCTGCCAAACTCCGCCTTAAGGGTGTTCATCTTCTCGCCGGGCACGTCGATCGTGACGACGGCGACATTGTCCGGACGCACGGTAAGGGTAAATGCGGAGGGGGTAACCATCTCAGTTTCCATATCCATTATTCGGCCTCCAGAACCATGGCCGCACCCAGCCCACCGGCAGCGCAGGCGGTCACCAGCCCAAAGCCGCCCCCGCGACGACGCAGCTCGTGCAGCGTCTGGGTAATCATCCGTGCGCCGGTGGCGGCAAAGGGGTGCCCGTAGGCGATCGAGCCACCCAGCACGTTAAATCGGCTCTCATCGACTTCGCCTGTCGCGTGGTCACGTCCCAGCACCTCGCGAGCAAAGCGGTCGCTGGCCATCAGCTTCAGGTTAGCCAGCGTCTGCGCGGCAAAGGCTTCATGCATATCAATCAGAGTAAGATCGCCAAGGGTTAACCCGGCCCGCTCCAGCGCCAGCGGCGTAGACCACGCCGGGCCAAGCAGCATGTCCTGCTTCACATCTATAGCGGTAAAGGCGTAGCTGCGCAGGTAGCCGAGCGGGGTAAGCCCCAGCTCACGGGCGCGGGATTCGGTCATCAGGATCACCGCCGCTGCGCCGTCTGTGAGTGGCGTACTATTGGCCGCGGTTACCGTGCCGTGCTGGCGGTCAAAAGCTGGACGCAGCTTCGCGTAGTCAGCGAGCGATGCGTTGGCCCGCACCGTATTGTCCTGAATAAAAGGTTCGCGGTAAGGAGGCGAATAGGCGGTCATCACCTCCTCCGTCAGCCGATTGTCGGCCCACGCCTGGGCGGCGCGCTGATGGGAGCGGTGGGCGAACACATCCTGCTCCTCGCGGCTGATGCCGTAGGTTTTCGCCATCTGCTCGGCGGTGTCGCCCATGCGCAGCCCGGTCGAGTACTCGGCAACCGCAGGCGGCACCGGGAGCAGATCGCGCAGACGCAGGCGGGAGAGAAGCCTGAGCTTTTGCCCCCCGGAGCGGGCCTTATTGAGATCGACCAGGGTACGCGCCAGGGTTTTACTGACGCCAATCGGTAGCACGGACGAGGAGTCGGCTCCCCCGGCAATACCCGCGCGGATAGTGCCTGCCAGCAGGCTCTCGGCAACGTTCGCCACCGCCTGGAAACTGGTCGCGCAGGCGCGGCTCACGCTGTAGGCATCGGTATGCACGTTCATCCCGGTTCCGAGCACGATTTCGCGGGCGATGTTAGGGGCTTCCGGCATCTGCACAACCTGACCAAAAACCACCTGCTCAATAACCTCTGGCGAAATTTCGCTGCGCGCCAGCATCTCACCGACGGCCATCTTGCCCAGCTCAATAGCGGTGACGCCGTGAAACGCAGTGGCCTGGCGGGCAAACGGGGTGCGTAACCCGCTCACGATGGCTATACGATCGCCCTGACGGGTGACAAGCGGTAATGCCTGACTCATAACACTCCCCTGTTGACATAATGCGCAAAGTGGTCTGACCTGATAATAGTCTTAACCATTTTTTTACATTTAGCCAAGCGGAAGCGCGAAAAAATGCGAGCTAAAACACAGAGAAAAGCGCAGGGAACGCTCCCGGTGCCGGGAGCGTAAGAGGAAGATTAACGCAGGCCCAGCTGGAAGATCAGGGTTTCGGCTTCGCAGGCAAAAACGAAGTCGATATCGAGCTGCACACCGCCTTCAACGTCGGTAAAAGTGGACTTGATGTCGCACGGTTCAGACTCAACGCCGCGCGCCTTTTCCGTCAGCGCCGCGAGGGTCTCTTCGGCCTGGGCACGATCGGCAAACACACGGCTGTAAGAGGCCGTGCAGTCGCTGTTGTCCATGATGGTGCCAACGTCCATACAGCAGCAAACGGGGGTTTCATCAGCACTGCATTTACTCATCTTGAATTCCTCTCTCATTCGCACGTAGCGTGCCCGATAAATAGTGAGGGTATTTTACGCGCTGGCGATTGCGGTCTCCAGCGGTTAGCGCGCCAAAAGTGGATAAGTGACCGATATCACACTTAAAAATGATCTGGCGCAATAATCACCCTTTCCCCTCATTGAAGGCCGTTGCGTTTTTGCCAACCAGATCGCGTTTCCGTGATCACATTTGAAAATACTTATCAACATACTTGCAACATTCATGCTGGTCAGACCTATACTCTCGCCACTGGTCTGATTTGTCTGTCGTAACTCAGACCCTACACTCCGCGCTCCTGTTACGGCATGTAACATTTATTGTATAAAAATAAATTATGAGGTTATGGTCATGAGCCAGAAAACCCTGTTTACCAAGTCTGCACTCGCAGTTGCAGTGGCAATTGTCTCTACACAAGCCTGGTCAGCAGGCTTCCAACTTAATGAGTTCTCCTCCTCTGGCCTTGGCCGTGCCTACTCCGGTGAAGGCGCTATCGCTGATGACGCAGGCAACGTTAGCCGTAACCCCGCCCTGATTACGATGTTTGATCGCCCTACTTTCTCCGGCGGCGCTATTTTTGTTGATCCGGACGTGGACGTCTCCGGCGTCTCTCCGTCTGGTCGTAGCCTGGATTCGGATAACATCGCGCCGACGGCGTGGGTGCCTAACCTGCACTTCGTTGCGCCTATTAATGACCAGTTTGGCTGGGGCGCGTCCCTGACCTCTAACTACGGTCTGGCTACCGACTTTAACGACACCTACGCCGCAGGGTCGATGGGTGGTAAAACCGAGTTGGAGACCATCAACCTGAACCTCAGCGGTGCGTATCGTCTGGATAATCACTGGAGCTTCGGCGTTGGTTTTGACGCGGTATATGCGAAAGCGAAGCTGGAGCGCTACGCCGGCGATCTCGGCCAGCTTACCGCAGGCCAGCTGAGCCGCACCCCAGGCTTTACGTCTGCCACGCCGCAGGGCGCAGCGCTGCGCTCGATTGCTGGCTATGCCAACAGCCTGACCAGCGATACGCAGATTGCTTACCTGAAGGGTGACGAGTGGGGCTTCGGCTGGAACGCCGGTATTCTTTACGAGCTGGATAAAGACAACCGCTACGGCCTGACCTACCGCTCTGAGATCAAAATTGACTTTGACGGTGACTACCGCAGCAGCCTGAACCCGGCCTTTAACAGCTTCCTGGGGCCGCGCGGCCTGCCTTCCGGCACCGGTGGCAACACCATCGATGGTGCGCTCAACCTGAACCTGCCAGAGATGTGGGAAATTTCAGGCTATAACCGCGTGGCACCGAAATGGGCCGTCCACTACAGCCTGGCCTACACCAGCTGGAGCCAGTTCCAGGAGCTGAAAGCGAAGAACAGCGACGGCGGCACCCTGTTCTATAAAGATGAGGGCTTCCGCGACTCCTACCGCCTGGCGCTGGGTACCACCTACTATATGGATGATAACTGGACCTTCCGCAGCGGTATTGCCTACGATGACAGCCCGATCCCGGCTGACAAACGCTCTATCTCTATTCCGGACCAGGATCGCCTCTGGCTGAGCGCGGGTACCACCTACGCCTTCAATCAGGATGCCTCCGTGGACGTCGGCGTCTCCTATATGCACGGTCAGAAGGTGAAGTTCACCGAAGGCCCGTATAACTTTGAGTCTGAAGGCAAGGCCTGGCTCTACGGCGCGAACTTTAACTACGCGTTTTAATCAAAAACGCGTATAAAAAAAAGGTGAACTTCGGTTCACCTTTTTTATTGTCTTGTACCGGATTATTCGGCGTCGATATCCTGCAGATCGCCCTGAATCGCCTGCGCGTTCGGGTTCTCCTCCGGCTTCAGCTGACCACCGTTGGCGATAAAGTCATGCTGCTGGAAGTAAGCCTCGCGCACCAGAATATAAGGGTCCGAAGACTGGCGTAGCAGGCCATCGGAGTCCAGCAGCTGGGCGCGGGTCTCAACGCCCTCCACTGCCCATTTGCCTACCGACAGCGGCCATGTCAGCCAGGAGAGCACTGGATAGAGCGTATCCGCCGCATCGCCGCCGTCTTCACGCAGCGTAAAGCTGCCGTAGAAAGGCAGCTGCACATAGGGACCGTAGCCGACGCCGTAGTGACCCAGCGTGCTGCCGAAACGGCGCGGCACGGTGCGCTGCAGATCTTTGTTCGCCATACCGGCAACGTCAATGAAACCGCCCATGCCCAAAATGGTGTTCAGGAAGAAACGGGTGAAGTGCTTCATCCCCTGGTAGGGATCGCCCTGCAGGAAGGAGTTCACCATGATGGCGGGCTCTTCAAGGTTGCTGGTGAAATTACTCAGGCCGTTTCGCGCGGGCTGCGGCACGTAATCGCGCCAGGCGACCGCCACCGGACGCAGAACATAGGGATCCACCACGTTGAAGTTGAAGTTGTACATGGTACGGTTGAACCCTTCCAGCGGATCCGAGCGTCCCTGTGGCTCACCGGAATCAGAGCTGGCGCATCCGACCAGAAGCGTAGTGCCCAGCGCGAGCGCCGTCAGGCGAAATTTCATAGATGTCTCCCTGTAAAATTTGGCGATGACTGAATGCCATCCGTGGCGGTACATACGCACAGCGCCCCGGCGTTCGCCGTAGAATACGCAAGCGATTGTATCAGCACGTTTTAAGATGTCCATGCGCGCGGAGTAGCGCGTCGGTATGATTTCAGCATAGCCTGGCTTTGGCTTTCTTCTCTGTTTCGCTATCCATTTTAATATTGCCTGCAAAAAGTACCGTTGCGACAGGTGCGCTTCCCGGCAAAATTAGCGGATACCGCTACGCTTATAGCATTAAAGTGAGTAATAGAAAGGTGACCCATCGTGGACGAATTAAAAGAAGATAAGATCGGCAAGGAATCTGAGGATCTGGCGGAAGAAGAGATTGAGGTGGAGAGCGAGGAGAACGAGCGCGGTGAAGAGATAGAGGTAGATGAAGAGGAGCTCCCCTCCCGCGCGATGGCGATCCATGAACATATTCGTCAGGATGGCGAGAAAGAGATGGAGCGCGATGCGATGGCGCTGCTGTGGTCAGCCATCGCCGCCGGGCTGTCGATGGGCGCATCGCTGCTGGTAAAGGGGATCTTTCACGTTAAGCTGGAGGGTATTCCCGGCAGCTATGTGCTGGAGAGCTTCGGCTATACCTTCGGCTTTATTATCGTCATTATGGCTCGCCAGCAGCTGTTTACGGAGAATACCGTCACCGCCGTGCTGCCGGTGATGCAGAACCCGACCTGGAAAAACGGTGGCCTGCTGCTGCGTCTCTGGAGCGTCGTGCTGCTGGGCAACCTAATCGGCACAGCGATTGCCGCCTGGGCGTTTGAGTATATGCCGATCTTTGACGAGGCCACGCGGGATGCCTTTGTTGAAATCGGTATGGAGGTGATGAAAAACACCCCGGCGGAGATGTTTGCTAATGCCATTATCTCCGGCTGGCTGGTCGCCACCATGGTATGGATGTTTCCGGCCGCTGGTTCGGCGAAGATCGTGGTAATTATTCTGATGACCTGGGTGATTGCTCTCGCGGATACTACCCACATCGTGGTGGGCGCGGTAGAGATCTTCTACCTGGTCTTTAATGGTACTGTCCCCTGGACCGACTTCCTCTGGCCTTTCGCCATTCCGACCCTGGCGGGCAACATCTGCGGCGGCACCTTTATCTTCGCTCTGCTCAGCCATGCGCAGATCCGCAATGATATGAGCAACAAGCGCAAAGCCGAGGCGGCAGCCGAAGCGAAAGAGGCCCGAAAAAAGATGAATAAGGCATAAACGGTGACACTTTAAGCAGTCAGGCGGTACTGAGCTTAACGCAGCGGCCAAAAAGCGTTATACTCGTGCCGCCTCGTCCCCTTAGTTAAATGGATATAACGAGCCCCTCCTAAGGGCTAGTTGCAGGTTCGATTCCTGCAGGGGACACTTTGAACACTTTTTCCTACCTCTAAAAAATCCCCGCAAGCCCATGCCACACAAGGCTTTGTAGCGTTTCTCATATCTAATGTTTTCCAGCGAGTAGCACTTTAAGCCACGATTAAAAGTATCTCTTTTCGTTACTCTCATCCTGTTAGCACTTCGGGAGAGATTCTTATCGACTTATTAAAAGCGTATCACCCGATGAGACGGAGTATGTCCTCACCTATGGCGCTGGCTTATTCATAATAATCAAGCCTAACGGGTCAAACTCTGGCGTTTCCGCTATCGTCGCGAGGGTAAGTTGCACCGTCTCTCGTTAGGCACATATCCGATAATAATCTTGTCTTAGGCACGAAGTAAGGCTGCTAAGGCTGCCGCAAAGCTGGCTCAAGGTATTAGCCCTTTAGACGAACGCCGAGAGCAGAAAGAGGCTAGCTTGTCTGGTACTCTTAGCCAGCAAAATGTTAAGAATAATCTTAATTTCTTATTCTAAGTAAAAATATATAGTAGTTACTTATCTGACTGAAAAGGATTGATTTTTAATGAAGGGTATCGATAAGAAGTTGATCATTTTCTCCACGAAGAAAAGATTCAATGACAGAAATGTCGATGATATGCAAAGTGGCGACATTGATGTTAATACGTTAAAAACGCATTATCATCTCGGGCAAGTATCAACCTTCATTGACTGGGAAACTTTTGGTCCCTCCTATAAGCATCCTTTTACAAGCTCGCTCCCTCCGGTTAGTAGAGAAAGAGCTATTGCGATGTTATATGATGAATTACGATCTCAATCGTATGTTTTCTCTTTTCGAGGTCCATATCAAGGCTTGATCATAGATCTTTTCAATCATATGCAACGGAACAATGGAAGAGATTATCAACATCCAACAATGAACAATGCTTATAAAAATCTTATTTTAGCTGATCGCTCTGTTGATAGCACCCTATCCATTATTAAAAATACTATCGAGCAATTTGATTTTAACAAGAATAAATTAACTAAAGAGCAATTTTCTAATGTGCTATCTAAAAGCCACTTGCCCAAATACACAAGATGGAAAGATTGGGTCAATGGTATGGGCATCGCCGTTCACGACATAAACAGTACAGAAATATCTATTGAAAACCTAACTTTTCAAGGCAATAAATATACTGCAATTATCAAATACAGAGCACAAGATCATTTTGGCTTGGACAAAGAGGATATATTGAAAACTAAATTCAATTCTATTGCCTTCTTCAGGATCTGGTTTGTCCTACAACGGGCAAAGCATTTTGCTCAAAAACCGTTTTTCACGAACTTTGAAGCTACTGTAACATTGACAGGAGAAAACAATGTTTAATTACAAAAGGATTGGGGCGATTTTAATTTTTTTTATAATTGCATGCTGCATATGGATTGCTGTAAGACCAACAAAAATAGTCAGAGTAGATAATGGTGCTGTTTTTGTTGAACACTTACCAATGACTACAGAAGGAAAAGTAAACTGGTGGTTGAAAAACAAAGAGTTGCTCCAGAAAAAATACCACATCTTTAATACCCCTGATAATTTCACAGTTATCGTCATGAATTTCGATGGTTATGAAGCATTGCCAAAAGGAACGAGAGATGGCTCAATCGATGACTATACCTGCTTTGATGATACGAATGGCGAGCATAAAAGTTGTGTATATAACAGCATAGCAATTATTGTGAGAGGAAACCTTAATGGGAAAAGTTTCATAAATATAGATGGTAAAACTTACCTTCAGTCGGGTAATGAGAAGGCTATACTTTATAAAAGTGAATAAAATCTATCAAAATAAACAAATAATCTTAAAGGTATATAATGCACAAAGCCCTTAAATCTACCTTTTTTAAGACCTACTTTTTAGCTCATAAATTATAGAGAAACTGGCCTGGATTATCCTTTCCCTTTTGTTACTGGGGTTATCTACACTGTAATAGACAAGGTATTTTTTCCCCGGTGAAAACTAATAATCAAATAAAGGCGGATACTTACTACTCAGCGCAGTGAATGAGTTATCAGTAAAATATTTACGAAAACTATCCTTGTCTCCAGATGTGCTACCAATCTGAATGGAGGATATGCGATCGTCAGGAGCAAAGACAGAAGCTATACACGGTTTTGCTCCATGGAGGTCAACATTCGCATTCTGGACATCAGGCAATCAATCCCCTGATCCAGCGCACCCGGCAAGAAGGATGAGCGAACACATGAACAGACATTTTTTCATTGCTCATCCTCTTCCGGTAACAATTTTATGATAAAGATGTGGGATATCAGCGAACTTATCATCGCCTCTGTATCGTCCTTGCTTTCCTTCAGCCTGAAACATTAACCGAAACAAATGTATTATGGGAGGTTGAATAAATTACGAAGGCTGACAAAGGCCATTGTTAATCATTTCTTAAATGCAGATACTCTCCTTCACGGCTCCCAACTGCAATACACCTTGCCTCTCCCATACTGACATAATAGTACGAGGGATTTGGCATATGCTTCATCATCCATGGGAGTTCGTCAGAGTACTCAATATCAGAGGTCGCAACCATCCACACAGGTTCACCCTCTATAGTCATAGGGCTGGCTTTATGACATTGCTCATCCCAACCGCGCCCGTTTTGTTCGGCGTAATCCCTGGCTATCTGTAACGCTCTCTCTTGCGTAATCACTTCTGAATTCCCTTCCAGCCACTATAGATGAAGCCACCTACTGTCTCTAACCCTACGATAATCCCAGAGGCTTCATGTCGCAGCAGAAAACCCATAAAAAAGCCCCCGGCGCATAGCGGCGGGGGCTTACACAGGAGCTTAACGCTTACAGCGCCATGTCGTGCTGGGCAGGCGCGGCTTCAGCCGGTTTTGCCTGCGGCATGGACTGCGCCGCGTCCTTCATCTGAATGACCGGTGGTTTGGTCAGGTTCAGCGTAGAAGCGGTTTCATCCCACACCTGCTGGGTGAGCGCTACGTTGCCGTTCAGCTTCTGACCGTAGGTCGGTACGATGGCATGCAGTTTTTCCTGCCACTGCGCCGAAGCAAACTGTGCCGGGAAGAGCTGCTTGATCACGTTGATAGAGATAGGTGCAGCGGTAGATGCGCCAGGCGATGCGCCGAGCAGCGCCGCCAGGGTTTTCTGCCGATCGGTAACGATTTCGGTTCCAAGTTTCAGCACGCCGCCCTTATCTGCGTCTTTCTTAATGATCTGCACGCGCTGGCCTGCCTGGATCAGCTTCCAGTCCTCTTTACGCGCCGATGGATAGTACTCTTTCAGCGCCTCGAAGCGGTCATCGTCGCTCAGCATCACCTGACCAATCAGGTATTTCACCAGATCGAAGTTATCCAGACCGACATCGGTCATCGGGATCACGTTTTTGGTGGTCGTGGTGCTCAGCAGGTCAAAGAACGAACCCTGTTTCAGGAATTTGGTGGAGAAGGTGGCGAATGGCCCAAACAGCACCACGCGTTTGCCATCAAGGTAACGGGCATCCAGGTGCGGAACTGACATCGGCGGCGCGCCCACGGAAGCCTGGCCGTAGACTTTCTCGGTGTGCTGACGAGTAATTTCCGGGTTTTCGGTTACAAGGAACGAACCGCCCACCGGGAAGCCTGCGTAGTTATCCGCTTCCGGAATACCGGTTTTTTGCAGCAGCTTCAGCGCGCCGCCGCCAGCACCGATAAAGACATACTTCGCATCAACCGCACGCTCTTTACCGCTCTTCACGTCGGTAATAGTTACGTGCCAGGAGTTGTCACCGTTACGTTTGAAATCAGTGACTTCTGCACCGGTTTCCAGCGTAAAGTTGCTGGTCTTTTTCAGGCTGCCCACCAGCTGACGGGTTATCTCGCCATAGTTAACGTCGGTCCCGACCGGGGTCCAGGTGGCAGCAACGCGCTGCTGCGGATCGCGGCCTTCAATGATGAGCGGCGCCCATTTTTTGATCTGCTGCTGGTCGGTAGAGAACTGCATGCCCTGGAACAGGGTCGTCTGCTGCAGTGCCGCATAACGCTTGGTCAGATAGTCAACGTTGTCGCCCCAGACAAAGCTCATGTGTGGGGTAGAATTGATGAAGGAGTGCGGGTCGTTCAGCACGCCGCGCTTCACCTGCGATGACCAGAACTGGCGCGAGATCATGAACTGCTCGTTGATCTCCAGCGCTTTGCTCACGTCAATCGAACCGTCTGCACGCTCAGGCGTGTAGTTCAGCTCCATGTTAGCAGAGTGACCCGTACCGGCGTTGTTCCAGCCGTTAGAGGATTCCAGCGCAACGCCGTCCAGTTTCTCAACCATGACCTGCTTCCAGTCAGGCTGAAGTTCCTGTAACAGCGTACCCAGAGAGGCGCTCATGATACCGCCGCCAATCAACAGTACGTCTGTTTTCTCAGCAGTTTCTTCAGCGTGAACGTTAGAGGCAACAAGCATCGCGATAAGCGAAAAAGCGGGAACTACTTTTCTGAAATGTGACATCTGTTATTGCAATCAACTTAATTTGAACAAATAGAAGATTATTTTAACAAATTAATTACCAATTTAAAGCATTATTAAAAGAAGCGCCCCTTATGGCGGCCCTTCCTCTCTCTGAAGCTTATTGCCGTGACCTACACTGGGACAGAGATCTCCCTGTCATCTGGCCCCGCCTCTACTGTTAGGGTTATAATCTTGCGACGACTTTACTGGATTTAGCGACAAAGATGACAAAGTTAACCCTACAAGAGCAGATGCTAAAAGCTGGCTTAGTAAGCAGCAAAAAAGTGGCGAAAGTGCAACGCACCGCTAAGAAATCGCGAGTTCAGGCGCGTGAGGCCAGAGAGGCGGTTGAAGAGAATAAAAAAGCCCAGATCGAGCGTGACAAGCAGCTCAGCGAGCAGCAGAAGCAGGCAGCCTTAGCAAAAGAGTATAAGGCGCAGATTAAGCAGCTGATTGAGATGAACAGGATTGTCATTTCCAGAGGCGACATTGGCTATAACTTCACCGATGGCAACCTGATTAAAAAAATCTACGTCGATAAAACCACTCAGGCGCAGCTGATCGGCGGTCGCCTTGCCATTGCGCGTCTGGTGACAGATAACAGTGTCGAGAACGAGTACGCCATCATTCCTGCCAGCGTAGCTGATAAAATTGCCCAGCGTGATGCGAGTTACATTGTATTGCGTAGCGAACTTAGCGAGCAGGCCAGGGATGAAGACGATCCGTATGCCGATTTCGTCGTGCCTGACGATTTAATGTGGTAAGCAAAAGCAGGCCGGATAGGCGCAGCGCTATCCGGCGTTTATAAGAGCGTTACTTAACCGGACGCATCGCCGGGAACAGGATCACGTCACGGATGGTGTGGCTGTTGGTGAACAGCATCACCATACGGTCGATACCAATGCCCAGCCCTGCCGTCGGCGGCAGGCCGTGCTCCAGCGCGGTCACGTAGTCTTCGTCAAAGAACATCGCTTCGTCATCACCGGCGGCTTTCGCATCCACCTGATCCTGGAAACGCTGAGCCTGGTCTTCCGCGTCGTTCAGCTCGCTGAAGCCGTTGCCGATCTCACGTCCGCCGATAAAGAACTCAAAGCGGTCGGTGATCTCCGGATTCTCGTCATTACGACGCGCCAGCGGAGAGACTTCTGCCGGATACTCGGTGATGAAGGTCGGCTGGATCAGATGCGCTTCGGCCACTTCATCAAAGATTTCGGTCACGATACGGCCCAGCCCCCAGCTCTTCTCAACGTGAATACCAATCGACTCGGCCAGCGCTTTCGCCGCGTCGAAGTTGTCCAGATCCGCCATGTTGGTCTCCGGACGGTATTTCTTGATCGCCTCGCGCATGGTCAGCTTCTCGAACGGCTTGCCGAAGTCGAAGATCTGCTCACCGTAAGGCACTTCGGTGGTACCCAGAATATCCTGCGCCAGGGTACGGAACAGGGATTCGGTCAGCTCGATTAGATCCTTATAGTCCGCGTAGGCCATATAGAGTTCCATCATGGTGAATTCCGGGTTATGACGAACAGAGATACCTTCGTTACGGAAGTTACGGTTGATCTCAAACACGCGCTCGAAGCCACCCACCACCAGACGCTTGAGGTACAGCTCCGGGGCGATACGCAGGTACATATCCATCTCCAGCGCGTTATGGTAGGTGATGAACGGACGCGCAGAGGCACCGCCCGGGATCGCCTGCATCATCGGGGTTTCCACTTCCATAAAGTCGCGGCTCACCATGAACTGGCGGATGCCAGCTAAAATTCTCGAACGTACCTTAAAGGTATTGCGGGATCCATCGTTGGAGATGAGATCCAGGTAGCGCTGGCGGTAACGCGCCTCCTGATCCTGCAGGCCGTGGAACTTGTCCGGCAGCGGGCGCAGGGCCTTGGTCAGCAGACGCAGCTCGGTGCAGTGAATGGATAGCTCGCCGGTTTTGGTCTTGAACAGCTTACCTTTCGCGCCGAGGATATCGCCCAGGTCCCACTTCTTGAACTGCTCGTTGTAGATGCCTTCCGGGAGGTCGTCACGGGAGACGTACAGCTGAATACGGCCGCCAACGTCCTGCAGGGTGATGAAGGATGCCTTGCCCATGATGCGGCGGGTCATCATACGACCGGCCACGCTCACTTCGACGTTCAGTGCTTCCAGCTCTTCGTTCTCTTTGGCATCAAACCCGGCGTGCAGCGCATCGGAGGTGTGGTCGCGGCGGAAGTCGTTCGGGAACGCAACGCCCTGCTCACGCAGCTGCGCCAGCTTCTCGCGGCGGGTTTTTAGTTCACTGTTAAGATCGATTGCCTCATCGGCATCGTGTACCTGTTGTTCGGACATGTTGTCTCCTTAAAAAGTTAATCACGACTGGATTGCTGTGCGCAGGGGGACGGAGAGATGAATGTCAGCTTTGCAGCGGCAAACAGCGCGACAATCAGCGCTACGCAGCCAAAGGTCCACAGTCCCATCTGCAAAAAAAAGTGTTGGTAAGCGGCGAGCGCGGCGGTGCTGGACTGTGGCTCGGTGGTTTGCTGGGCGACGACTCCTGCCAGCCAGTTAGCAACCGCGCCGGTTGCCAGCATATAGATACCGGTCAGCACTCCGGCGACGCCGGGCATGTTGAAACGGGTAATTTGCGCCATTGCCACCGGGTCGATAAACAGCTCGGCAAAGCCCATCAGTGCCAGGCCAACAATCATCAGGCCCATGGATGCTTGCCCATCCTGCTGTCCGCCGCGGGCATTTATCGCCAGAAGCATAAATCCTCCCGCCATCAGCACGAGACCAATCGCAAATTTCAGCCATACGCGCAGTGCGGAGTGGATGCCGCCCCGGGGAGTGGCCAGCCACGCCAGCACAACGCCTGCTGCCATTACCGCAACAGCGTTTACCGACTGGAACAGCGCGGTCGGGATCTCTGCATGCAAAATGTGACGGTTAACAAAACGATCGATAAATAGACTGATGGAGCTGCCGCCCTGCTGCGCCAGCACCCAGAACAGCGTGCCGGTTATCATTAGCAGGACGATTTGCCATAGCGCACGGCGATACTCAGGAAACTTCACCATAATGCGCGCCACAATCCGGGCGGCGATGGCGCAAACGATCGCCAGCAGATAGCCAGCCCAGTTATTTTTCAGCAGCAGCGAGAAGAAGAACGGGGCCACACACAGGAGTAACGCCATCCATGCCCAGGCGGGCAGCATAAAGCTCGCCGCGCAGAGGGCCGGTTTGTTAACGCTGCGGACGTGGCGAAAGTGGTGCTGGCCGCTTAAAAAGATGACCAGACCGATAAACATGCCAATGCCCGCCAACGCGAAACCCGCATGCCAGCCGTACCAGTGTGCCACCAGCCCGCAGGCGATCGGCGCGGCTATCGATCCGACGTTACCGGCGGCATAGAGCAGTGCAAAGCCGCCGTCGCGGCGCGTATCCTCTGGGCTATACATTTCACCCAGCAGGCAGCTTACGTTGGATTTAAACAGGCCATAGCCACAGATAATAATAGCCAGCGCGAGATAGAGGCTTTTTGTGGAATCTGAACCCAGACCCAGCACGACGTGGCCAAGGGTCATCAGCAGTGCGCCAGCAATGACCGCCGCGCGGTTACCTAGCAGGTGGTCGGCAAGCCAGCCGCCGAGAATGGGGGTAACGTAAACTAAAGAGGCGTAGGCGCTGAACAGGCTAATGGCATGCCTGTCATCGAAGCCGAGCTGATGGGTAAGGTAGAGGATGAGTAAGGCACGCATGCCGTAAAAGCTAAAGTACTCCCAGATTTGAATCGCGACGATGTAGTAGATCGCACGCGGCTGTGAGGGTGTTTTCATAGGGTCTCCCTGGGCTGGCTAAGTTTACCGGGTGGCGCTACGCTTACCTGGCCTACGATCCCGCAGGCCAGGCAGACGTCTTTACGGGTTATTTATCGTTTTTCAGCACCTTAACGGTGTAGCGACCATCCTTCTGGCGGTAGGCGCCGTGAATATCCGTTTCGAAGCCCGGATAGTGCGCGCCGATTTCGCACAGCATTTGCAGGAACTCCAGCACCGGGCGGCTCTCTTCAGCGATCATCTCGCCTGGCATCACCAGCGGAACGCCCGGCGGATACGGGAGGATCATGTTGGCATTAACGCGGCCAACCATCTCTTCGAGGTAGACCTCCTCGGTCTGACCGTGTAGCTCTTTCTGGAACGCGGCGAACGGAGTCATTACCATTGACGGCAGCACTTCAAATGCGCGGAACATCAGATCCGGCAGGTTGTGCTTCTCAACCAGCTTGTGAATATTCTGCGCCAGCTCCTGAACACGCATATTTTCATAGAATTCCGGATCCTCGCGGTACAGCGACGGCAGCAGATTTTTCACCCGCAGGTTCAGGTCGAAGCCGCGTTTGAAATCGGTCAGGGCACGCAGCAGGCTCAGCGCCTTGGTCTTATCGATACCGATGCTGAACAGGAACAGCAGGTTGTAAGGCCCGGTTTTCTCTACTACGATGCCACGTTCGTCCAGGTACTTCGCCACGATGCTGGCCGGGATCCCGAACTCATCCATCGCGCCCTCTTTTGTCATCCCCGGCGTCAGAATAGTGACCTTGATTGGATCAAGGTACATATGCTCGTTATCGATATTTTTGAAACCGTGCCATGCGCTGTCAGATCGCAGCGACCAGCACTCAGGTTGGTCGATATGCTCCGGCTGCCAGACATCAAAGAACCACCCTTCAGACTCCCCTTTGAGGCGCTTGATCTCTTTGCGGAACTTGATGGCACGCTGGATGGATCCGTCGATCAGACGCTTACCGGCATTGCCTTTCATCATCGCTGCCGCAGTTTCGGTAGAGGCCACGATGCCATAATGGGGTGAGGTGGTGGTATGCATCATGAAAGCTTCGTTAAAGGTCTCTTCATTAACGTCACCTTTAACGTGGATCATGGATGCCTGGGAGAAAGCCGCCAGCAGCTTATGCGTGGACTGGGTTTCATAGATCACCTTCCCTTCCACGCGACCACCGCTCATCCCGCACTTACCGGCGTAGATTGGCGAGAAGTTGGTATAGGGCACCCAGGCAGAGTCAAAGTGGATTGACTTCACGTCCAGGGTTTTCTTGATGTAGTCCGTGTTGTAGAGCAGACCGTCGTAGGTCGAGTTGGTGATCACCGCGTGCACTGGCCAGGTCGCGTTGCGGGTCTCTTTGACGCGCTTCGCGATAGTAGCATGTTGAAACTCACTCTGCGGGATCCCACCAAGAATACCGTAGGCGTTGCGGGTGGGACGGAAGTAGATAGGCGTTATATCGCTCATCATCATCAGATGGGTCAGCGATTTATGGCAGTTACGGTCAATCAGCACGGTGCTGCCCGCTGGAGCGGAGTACATGCCGACGATCTTATTGGCGGTCGAGGTACCGTTGGTCACCATATAGCTACGCTCGGCATTGAATACGCGAGCGATATACTCTTCCGCTTCTTTATGCGGGCCGCTGTGATCCAGCAGGGAACCCAGCTCGGAGACCGAAATCGACACGTCGGATTTCATGGTGTTCGGGCCGAAAAAGTCATAAAAGAGGCTGCCGACCGGGCTTTTTTGGAAAGCCGTCCCGCCCATATGGCCTGGGGTGCAGAAGGTGTACTTACCTTCGCGAACATATTTGAACAGCGCTTTGGTTAACGGCGGCAGGATGGCATCAATGTATTCATCGGTGTTCTGCTTAATTTTGTGGGCGATGTCTTCGGCGGCGCCCAGTGCATATTCGAAGAAGCGTACCTGCATGCGCAGATCGTTGAGGCTGACATCAAGAGTGGAATAGGTATTAGCGAACGCGTACAGCGGCATGTACTCGTTCATTTTGCTGATCTCTTCACACAGCTCGAGATTGTATTTATCCCAATCAAAAATAACGCCACAAAGACGGGCATTGTTTTCAATCAGCTTTAACAGATCGTCACGATCGTTAGGATAAACAACGCGAAAGTCGAGGCGTTCGAGAGCACGATGCAGTTCGCGGATAGGCTCCTCTTTAAAGTAAACGCCCATGTGATTCATGATAGCAATAACGTTCATAATCTAATCTCCGGCTTGAGCAAGCCCCTCCCGCCGTAGGTGACAGGTGAAGGAAGGGCTACAGGAAAGGGTTAAGGTTTACAGCGCGCTGGCGGTTTCTCTTTTGGCTGCGGCGTTACCAAGCTGCCGTTGGTGCATTTTGCGGCCGTAGAACATCAGGATGATCAGGCTGACGATGAAGGTACCGGCAAGTTCAAATGAGCTGGCACCCATCAGGGCGATAAAGCAGAACCCACAGCCCAGCACGGAGCAGATCAGGCTAACGAAGTTACGGATATTGATACCTTCGAAGCGGATCAGGTCCACACAGGAGTAGAAGTAAGGCAGCATGGTCAGCAGTACCGCGATACCGGTCAGCTCACCAAACAGGTCGGATGCTTTGCCTCCGGCGGAGTTCATCATGGTAATCACCACCATCAGAACGGTCATTTTGACTGCAGCCAGCAGCAGGCCCTTTTTCGGAATGCCGTTGCTATCGACTTCGCCATACACTTTCGGGAAGTTGTTATCGTTAGCGGCACGCACACCGGCCTGACCAACAAGCATCATCCAGGATCCCAGCGAGGTCAGGCAGGCAAAAGCGGTAAACGCCGATACGATTGGCGCAGCCCAGCCGCCGAGGATGGTAGAAGCACTCACGGCGAACGGCGCACCGGATGAGGCCATCTGCGCTGCGGGGTACATACCGGCAATAACCTGCGTCGCGGCAATATAAACAACCCCGGCCAGCGCCGTTCCCAGCATGGTTGCCAGCGGGACGGTACGTTTCGGATCTTTCACCATGCCGGTGCTGACCGCTGCGGACTCGACGCCCACAAAGGCCCACAGGCAGAGCAGAATACTTTTGATTACCGCGTGGCTATCCGTGGTGGTAGAGGTGTTCCAGTTTGCCTGGTAGGTAGCCATATCAAACCAGTGCCAGCCTACAACCGCCGTCATCACCACGGGAATAAGCACCAACACAAGGCCGATGGTCGTCAGGCGACTTACCCAGGTCCCGCCAAGCATATTGACGAAGGTAAAGAGCCATACAATGGCAATACAGGCGATGCCGGCAGGAACAGGGTTATTTAATACCGGGAAAAACGTAGACAGATAAGAAACGGCGGTGATCCCGATAGCCAGGTTACCAATCCAGTTTGCATGATAGTAAAGGACACCGGTCTGGAAACCAAAGGCGGGTGAAATCTCCCCCGCATAAGCAATGGGTCCGCCCTGTTGAGGGTTTTTAGTTGCCAGCCGCGCATAAACATAGGCCAGCGACATGGCACCAATAATAGAGATGACCCAGCCCCAGATAGAAATTGCACCAATGCTGGCGAGGTTTGCAGGTAATAAGGCAATACCGCTCCCCATCATATTTCCGGCGACAACACCGGTGCAGGCAAACAGCCCGATCTTTTTGGCAGTACTCATGTTTCGTTATCTCCTGAGAGTTATTTGGAGGTGCGGATCATGAGTTGAAACATATTATTGACCCGACCAACTGCCAGCGAGATTACGCATCTGAAGTCACAAAGTCCTAAAGATAAAGTGAAATAAAAACAAACTGCAAAAAAGTGAGACCCTGACCTTTTGGAGTTACATATCAGGATAACCTCCAAAGGTCAGGAAAAGATAAACGTGCAGCAATTACAATAAGTTAAAAACAGAAAAAGTCCGCATTTACCATTTCACCCCAAACACAAGCAATCATTTACATAACAAGATAAAGCATTATTTAAACATTAATTTAACTTAACCACGCATTATTTATTGTTCTGCAAGAAAGTTATCCAGATAGGGAACGACGCGAGTTACCGATGTCTGAAATACGCTGTTCTCAATCCAGTAGAGTGTGTTATCACCGGGGCGTAAATTAAAGGCGGTAATATAGGCATCTGCCGCAAGGCGATTCTGACCTTTCATTTCATAGACTTTGCCCAGCAGCACATAGCTCATCCATGTCATCTCCAGGTCGATAGATTTGTTTACGTTTTTATAGGCCTCCCCAACGTTGCCTTTGCTGAGCATATCGACGGTTTCAATTTGGTAGAGGATCGCCATCTCTTTCATGCCAGGCGTATCACTCAGGCGCGCTATCTCATTATTAAGTGCCGCTAGCTGTTCATCATTCAAAGGCTGCTGGGAGTGACGTAAGACATCGACCAACGCTTTTTCCGCTCGTGCATAGATAAAATCAGGCGACTGTTTCAAAACCTCATTTAAACGTTCACTGGCTTTCATCAACGAGTCGACATCACCGTTCATTAATAGCTGGTGAGCCTGATAAAAGGCCACCAGCGACGTGCTCTGGGCTGGTTGATACTGGCTTAAGATGGTCTGTAAACGCGCTGGCCACGGCTGGGTTAGCGCATCCGACAGGCTGTTCATAAGATCGTTCTGAATCGATAGCTGATTATCGCTGGTGACGAAGTAACGTTTATCAAGCATGGTTGAACCATCTGCATTATCGACCAGTTTAATCGACATAAAACACTGCTGGGCGCGATAGTGCCGCTGATTAACAAACTCAATGGTCAGCGTTTTACCGGAGCTGCTGGGTTCATTGATGTTGTAGTTAGTTTTGTCATGCACCATAAAGGTTGAGAAGGTGTTCAACGTGGTCGTGATCAGGCTGCCCAGCCCAATCGCATAGGCATGCTGGGTGCTGCGGTTGGTACAGCCGTTGCCATCGACTAGATGAATATCAATATCGCGCGGATTCAGCAGCATGCGTGTTTTGGTTATTGGCGGACGGGCATCCATGGTCGCCAACGCAACCAGCGCCACGCAGGAGCCCAGCGCCAGCAGAAATAGCCCCCAGACAACAAAAGCATTAAGCCGACTGCGTAGTGGGATGCTTTCAGGCGGTGGCTCCGCCGTTGCCTCAGGTAGCGTACCTGGCGCAGACGGTAGGATATCCCCTGCCTCCTGCCCTTCTTCACTAAGCCATGTGACCGGCACCGTGAGCTTGTAGCCCCGTTTTGGTACCGTAACGATATACTCAGGCGCGTTAGTATCGCCATCTTTTAATGACTTTCGCAGTTCGGAAATACTCTGGGTCACAACGTGGCCAGTGACGACACTACGTGTCCAGACGTTATCGATAAGTTCATCCCGGGTTAGAACCTGCCCGGGATGGCGAGCAAAAAACACCAGCAGATCGATTAAGCGCGGCTCAAGGGTAAGCTGACGTCCTTGCCGGCTGATTTGGTTAACAGAGGGTGTAACCAGCCATTCACCTACATACACAACGGGCTGTTGCATTTAAAAATGCCCCAAAGCGAAAAGAGAAATGAGGAGTAGGATTATACCATGGATTCATTCACTCTTGACGGTGGTGCAGCCTGGTAGAAATGCGTTATGCGGCGCCGCTCGTAATAATCTATATCAGATTCGTCTCTGTCCATTAAGACGTCCTCATCTCTTTTGATGATCATCAGCCCTGCTTAATATCCGCCGGACAGCAAATATAATAAGTGACATACCCGTTACTGCGTAAAATTTCACTTTTTAGTAAGAAAAAGGCATCGCCGGGCAAACATCAGATAATTTTTTTAATGGTGAGCAAAGTAATATTAAAAAATCAAAAAACTCACTTAAAAATCCTTTAAATCAATAAATTACGTTAAACATATTCATAATAAAAATACCTGATTATTATTTACTTATCAATTGAAGAAAGTCATCAAAAGACACAATTAGTCTTCTACTCCACCGATATTTTCACTCGCTTACCGTTAGCAAAACAATTCTGCATGGCTGCGCGTATCGCAAATACGTATTCTGTTATTAGTCAGGATGAGGAAAAGCATCTATTCCCATCCGGCCATCTATTATGGCAGAGAGCAGCGACTGGACTGGCTCGCTGGTCTGCTTTCATCATGCTTTTTGGATAAACATATGAACAAATTTTTGCGTTCCGCTTTACTGGTCTCCACGCTGGCACTCTCATCCGGTGCGGCTTTTGCAGCAAATGTTACCCCAGCACCGACGCCTTCACAGGATCCTATTGTGCAGCATTTGAAGCTGAGCCAGGATCAGGTGACAAAAATCGAGCAGCTTCACCAGCAGCTTAAGACCAATATTGACCATATTAAGGTTACCGGCGCGAAAGAGGGTGCGATCATCGATATGATCCGCTCAGGTAAGTGGAGTGAAAATACGGTTAAAACGCAGCTTTCCGCTTTCAGCAATGCTGAACAGCAGGCACGCTACTATAAGGTGAAGTACTACTTCGATCTTAACCAAGTGCTGACCCCGGCGCAGCGCCAGCAGGTTCAGGACGATCTGACTAAAGCTGCACTTGAGTAATGCCGCCAGCCCGCCCTCTGTTGGCGGGCTTCTCATTCGCCGGTAGAAGCGTAAAAACGCGATCTGACGCACACTTTTTCATCAAAAATTTCTTATAAATCAAGTGTAAAAAAGCACTCTGCTGTCACGTTGGTTGCGTCGCTGAATAGCAAATGATTGCTAATAGAAATAAAAGTGTCGCCGTTCCACGACACAGCTAAGTTACTAAAAGTATTTAGAAAAAACACGCTTGCACCCTTTAAAAATTAAGCGTACATTAGCCCCGTCTGGTGTACATACACCCGAAATTTCGGGGTGATGCCGCCCTCCTGAGCGAGAAAATTCTCAATTTCGCTTTAGTGCAGCCTCATCTCTCTATAATCAGTCCTGATGTTCATTAATGCGTACCCTGTCGTATGCGGAGTGATGAAACGTGAAATATTTTTTTATGGGCATTTCTGTGATGGTCATTGTTTGGGCCGGCACGTTCGCCCTGATGATCTGAGCAGCTATCACGCATAAAAAAACAGGAGCCATTTGGCTCCTGTTTCTATTCTGTCGGACCCATTAGTGCCCTGCTACTCTCTCTCTTCCGGGGGAGCTTTTGGCGTAACGGGAAGCAGGCCATCGGCACGGAACATCGCTTTGATTCCCCGTACGGCCTGACGAATACGATCCCGATTCTCAATCAGCGCAAAGCGTACGTGAGTGTCGCCATATTCGCCAAACCCTACGCCTGGTGAAACACAAACCTTAGCGTCGTTAAGTAGCTTCTTAGCAAACTCCAGCGAGCCCATCTCAGCATAGGCGTCCGGGATCTTTGCCCATACGTACATGGAAGCTTTCGGCATCTCTACCATCCAGCCCGCCTCGTGCAGCCCTTTAACCAGTACGTCACGACGACGCTTGTACTGGTCGGCAATATCGCGCACGCACTGCTGATCGCCCTCCAGGGCAGCAATGGCCGCCACCTGCAATGGCGTAAAGGTCCCGTAGTCGTGGTAACTTTTAATCCGCGCCAGGGCGTTCACCAGCTCCGGGTTGCCTACCATAAAGCCAATCCGCCAGCCTGCCATGTTGTAGCTTTTTGACAGGGTGAAAAATTCTACCGCCACGTCACGTGCGCCGGGCACCTGCATAATAGACGGCGCTTGCCAGCCGTCGTAAACGATATCGGCATAGGCCAGATCGTGCACTACCAGCACGTCATAACGCTTTGCCAGCGCGACGACTTTTTCAAAAAAGTCCAGCTCCACACACTGCGCCGTAGGGTTCGACGGAAAGCCGAGGATCATCATTTTTGGCTTCGGATAGCTTTCACGGATAGCCCGCTCCAGCTCGTTAAAGAAGTCAACGCCCTCTACCAGCGGTACGGAACGTACCTGCGCCCCGGCGATAACCGCTCCATAGATATGGATCGGATAGCTTGGGTTAGGCACCAGCACGGTGTCGCCGTGATCGAGAGTGGCCAGCATCAGGTGCGCCAGCCCCTCTTTAGAACCAATGGTGACGATGGCCTCACTCTCCGGATCGATCTCAACCTGGTAGCGATCGTGGTACCAGCGGGAGATAGCCCGACGCAAGCGTGGAATGCCGCGTGACGTCGAGTAGCCGTGGGTATCCGGCCGCTGTGCCACGGTACAGAGCTTTTCAACAATGTGCGGTGGGGTCGCACCGTCGGGGTTGCCCATGCTGAAGTCAATAATGTCTTCGCCGCGCCGACGCGCAGCCATCTTCAGTTCGGCAGTGATGTTAAAAACGTAAGGGGGGAGACGATCGATACGCGAAAAGCGGCGTTCAGGACTGAATTCAGCCATAGATTCCTCGGATAACGTGAGCGCCCGGACCGTCCGAGCGACGTTGCCACCTGTCGTAGTGGCATAGCATTGAAAATAGCCTGAATAATTTCCCGCTGTCGAGAGAAAAAGTAAAAATTGTTTAGCGAAGAAAAGCGGAACTCCGGTTTGAACCATGTAAAGCACTGACGCTAATTTATACATTAAACGTCTCACTTTTTAACATTATGATATCAATGAAATTACCTTACGATTACTCTATATGGCACGGCCTGCTGCCTGGACGGCGTCAGCTGGCTAATCCCCTTTTATTATTAAGGTTTATCCTTTTTTATCAGTGGGGAAGTTAACTGGTCTTCTGTCGCTAATTTTTTTATCATCGCTTTTTCACGTCATTTACAAGAGCTACCCGTGCACGAAATTTTTAATATGCTGCTGGCGGTTTTCGATCGTGCGGCGTTAATGCTTATTTGCCTCTTCTTTCTGATCCGCATCCGCCTGTTCCGCGAGCTGCTTCACAAAACGGCCCACTCGCCAAAAGAGCTGCTGGGCGTTACCGCTATCTTTTCGCTGTTTGCCCTGTTTAGCACCTGGTCAGGGGTGCCAGTAGAAGGCTCGCTGGTTAACGTGCGTATTATCGCCGTCATGTCAGGTGGGATCCTGTTTGGTCCCTGGGTCGGTATTATTACCGGTGTGATTGCCGGTACCCATCGCTACCTGATCGATATCGGCGGCGTAACTGCCGTTCCCTGCTTTATTACCAGCATCGTCGCGGGCATTCTCTCCGGCTGGATCAACATTAAAACGCCGAAGGCGCAGCACTGGCGCATCGGGATCATTGCCGGCATGCTCTGTGAAACTCTGACGATGATTCTGGTAGTACTCTGGGCACCTACCACCGCGCTGGGGCTGGATATTGTGTCAAAAATCGGCGTGCCGATGATCCTGGGTACGGTATGCATTGGCTTTATTGTACTGCTGGTACAGAGCGTTGAAGGTGAGAAGGAGGCCAGCGCGGCCCGCCAGGCGAAGCTGGCCCTCGATATCGCTAATAAAACGCTGCCCCTTTTCCGCCATGTGAACAGCGAGTCGTTGCGCCAGGTGTGCAATATTATTCGCACCGATATTCATGCCGATGCGGTCGCCATTACCAACATCGATCACGTCCTTGCCTATGTCGGCGTTGGGGAGAATAACTATCAGGACAGCGATGACATTATCAGTCCGACGACTCGTCAGGCGATCGACAACGATCAAATTATAATTAAAAACAACGACGAAGCGCACCGTACCCCGGAGATCCACTCCATGCTGGTGATCCCTCTGCGGGAGAAAGGCGTCGTCACCGGCACGCTCAAGATCTACTACTGTCACGCCCACCAGATCACCTCGTCGTTGCAGGAGATGGCTGTCGGCCTGTCGCAGATTATTTCCACCCAGCTGGAGGTTTCACGCGCCGAGCAGCTGCGGGAGATGGCTAACAAAGCAGAGCTGCGGGCGCTGCAGAGCAAGATTAACCCCCACTTTCTGTTCAACGCCCTGAACGCCATCTCATCATCGATTCGTATGAATCCGGATACCGCCCGGCAGCTGATCATCAACCTGTCGCGCTATCTGCGCTATAACATCGAACTTAATGACGATGAGCAGATCGACATCAAAAAAGAGCTGTATCAAATTAAAGATTACATTGCCATTGAGCAGGCACGTTTCGGCGACAAGCTGACGGTGATTTATGATATTGATGAAGAGGTCACCTGCGTGATCCCTAGCCTCTTGATCCAGCCGCTGGTGGAAAACGCCATCGTTCACGGCATTCAGTCCTGCAAAGGTAAAGGTGTAGTGACCATCAGCGTTGAGGAGTGCGGCAACCGGGTACGCATTGCCGTGCGCGATACCGGTAATGGCATCGATCCAAAAGTGATTGAGCGCGTTGAAGCTAATGAGATGCCTGGGAATAAAATCGGCCTGCTGAACGTTCATCACCGCGTGAAGCTGCTCTACGGCGAAGGGTTACACATTCGCCGCCTTGAGCCGGGTACGGAGATTGCCTTTTACGTACCGCATCAGCGCACGCCGGTTCCCGGACCGGTTACGCTGCTGCGTTAAACAGGAGAGCCAGATTGAAAGTTATCATTGTGGAAGATGAGATCCTCGCCCAGCAGGAGCTTAGCTGGCTTATCAAAGCGCACAGCCAGATGGAGATTGTCGCAACCTTTGATGACGGGCTGGACGTGCTGAAGTACCTTCAGCATAACAAGGTGGATGCCCTGTTTCTTGACATCAATATTCCATCGCTGGACGGGGTGCTGCTGGCGCAGAACATCAGCCAGTTCGCGCATAAGCCCTTTATTGTGTTTATTACTGCCTGGAAAGAGCATGCGGTCGAGGCGTTTGAGCTGGAGGCATTTGACTATATTCTGAAGCCCTACCAGGAGTCGCGCATCATCACCATGCTACAGAAGCTGGAAGCCGCCTGGCAGCAACAGTCCGGCTCCGGCGGCAGTACCGTAGCCACCCGCGAGAACGACACCATCAATCTTATCAAAGACGAGCGTATTATCGTCACCAGCATTCACGATATCTACTACGCCGAAGCCCATGAGAAGATGACCTTTGTCTACACCCGGCGAGAGTCCTACGTGATGCCGATGAACATCACCGAGTTTTGCAGCAAGCTGCCGACGGCCCACTTTTTCCGCTGCCATCGCTCCTACTGCGTCAATCTGAACAAGATCCGCGAAATCGAACCCTGGTTTAACAACACCTATATTCTGCGGCTGCGGGATCTTGATTTCCAGGTTCCCGTCAGCCGCAGCAAGGTCAAGGAGTTCAGACAGCTAATGCACCTTTGATCAGAGCACGTAGCCCAGGGTCTGGCGCATATGCGCGCCGGCGCCCAGCAGACCAGGATTATCATGCACAATCAGGTAGACTGGAATGTCCTGTACGTAGGCTTTAAAGCGCCCTTTATCCTCAAAGCCGCCGCGGAAGCCGGAAGCCTTAAAGAAGTCGAGGAAGCGCGGCACGATACCGCCCGCAATATAGACCCCACCGAAGGTGCCCAGCGTCAGCGCCAGGTTGCCGCCAAAACGGCCCATCACCACGCAGAATAGCGACAGCGCCCGTCGGCAGTCGGTGCAGCTGTCCGCTAATGCACGCTCGGTCACGTCTTTTGGCTGCAGGTTTTCCGGCAGGCGACCGTCGGATTTCACAATCGCCCGATAGAGATTAACCAGTCCGGGGCCAGAGAGGACGCGCTCGGCAGAGACATGCCCCACTTCGGCACGCAGCTCCTCAAGAATAATCGCCTCTTCTTCGCTGTTTGGCGCGAAGTCAACGTGGCCGCCTTCGCCTGGCAGGCTTACCCAACGCTTATCGACATGCACCAGGTGCGCGACGCCGAGACCGGTTCCCGCACCGTAGACGGCAATCGGTTTACCTTCGACCGGCTCCCCGCCACCAAACTGGGTGAGATGATCTCTGTCCAGCATCGGGATCGCCATCGACACGGCGGTAAAGTCGTTAATAATCTCCAGATGAGCAAAGCCAAGGTTCTGCTTCATCTCAGCGATGGAAAAGGCCCAGGTGTGATTAGTCATAGCGACCCAGTCGCCGGTAATCGGGCAGGCGATGGCGATAGAGCCATCTTCAACACTGACGTTGTGTTCAGCAAGGTAGACGCGAACCACGGCTTCAAGGCTGGGATAGTCCAGTCCGGAATAGGTCTTAGCCTGGGAAATTTCGCCGCTGGCGACATCACATAGCGCTAAACGCGCGTTGGTGCCGCCTACGTCTCCTACTAAAGCATACTTTGTCATTCTTTTACGGCTCCGCTAAAGTCAGAATAAATCTTTGGCACACTGTAGATTCAAGGCGCTGTAACAACAACGACCATAGCACGAGTGCTGAGGGATTATAGAGCTTCATCACAGAATAACTTTACTCTTTCCGCATCATTTGTGTCGACGCCGCCAGGCGAGCCGTGCAATGGTGCACCTAAGTGAAAGCAGAAGGAAATCATCATGCTCCATCCGCGAGCCAGAACTATGCTGTTGCTGTCGCTCCCCGCGCTGATTATTGGCGTCGCATCGAGCGTTGTACTGGTGGTGGTGATGAAAGTCGCCTCCATGCTGCAGTCTATTCTCTGGTCCAGTCTGCCCGTCAGGCTGGGTGTTCCCCTTGACTCTCCTTTCTGGACGCTGCTGCTGCTGACCCTGACCGGCGTGGCCGTTGGGCTGGTGCTACGATTCAGTACCGGCCACGGAGGCCCCGATCCGGCGACAGAGCCGCTGATTAGTACGCCGGTAGCCCTCTCTACCCTACCCGGCCTGCTCTGTGCCCTGATTATCGGCCTGGCGGGGGGCGTCAGCCTCGGGCCTGAGCATCCGATTATGGTGGTCAATATTGCCCTTGCGGTTGCCGTAGGTGCCCGCCTCTTTCCCCGGGTGACCGCCCTGGACTGGACGGTGCTGGCCTCTGCCGGCACCATTGGCGCGCTATTTGGAACACCGGTTGCCGCAGCGCTGATCTTCTCCCAGACCCTGGGGGGAAATAGCGATGCTCCGCTCTGGGATCGCCTCTTTGCCCCGCTGATGTCCGCCGCCGCGGGCGCGCTGACCACCAGCCTCTTTTTCCACCCGCACTTCTCGCTGCCGATCGCACACTACGGGCAGATGCAGCTGGTGGATATCTTCAGCGGCGCAGTGGTAGCCGCGATCGCCATTGCGCTGGGGATGATTGCGGTGTGGTGCCTGCCGCGCCTGCACCAGCTGATGCACCGGCTACGTAACCCGGTGCTGAGCCTCGGTATCGGCGGCTTTCTGCTCGGTATTCTTGGCATTATTGGTGGTCATATCACCCTCTTTAAGGGACTTAGCGAGATGCAGCAGCTGGCGTTCAGCCAGACCTTTACCGTCAGCGACTATCTGTTGTTTGCAGTTGTGAAGCTCGCTGCACTGGTGATTGCTGCCGCCTGCGGTTTTCGTGGCGGACGCATCTTCCCGGCGGTGTTTGTGGCGGTGGCGTTAGGACTGATGCTGCACGAGCACGTCGAGGCCGTCCCGGCAGCCATCACCGTGTCGTGCGCCATTCTTGGCCTGGTGCTGGTGGTGACCCGCGACGGCTGGCTGAGCCTGTTTATGGCAGCGGCGGTGGTGCCGGATACTACCCTGCTGCCGCTTCTGTGTATTGTGATGCTTCCCGCGTGGCTGCTACTGGCGGGTAAACCGCTGATGATTGCGCCACGTCGCAAAGATTAACCCCTGCTCGGGTTTTATTAGCACGGCCGTTGTAATGTTGTTTTTTGACGACTATTTAACGAAAGAGAGAGAGTAAAGGCATGGTTTATCAGGCTAATCCTGAACGCTATCAGGGAATGGAGTATCGCCGCTGCGGCGAGAGCGGTATTAAACTACCGGCAATATCGCTAGGGCTGTGGCACAACTTTGGCGACGCCACGCTGGTTGAGACCAGTCGTCAGCTGCTACGTCACGCCTTCGATCTTGGCATCACCCACTTTGACCTTGCCAATAACTACGGCCCGCCTCCTGGCTCTGCTGAAAGTAACTTTGGCCGTATCCTGCAGGAAGACTTTTTGCCGTACCGCGACGAGCTGATTATCTCCAGTAAAGCAGGCTATACCATGTGGGATGGCCCCTACGGCGACTGGGGTTCACGCAAATATCTTATCGCCAGTCTCGATCAGAGCCTCCGCCGGATGGGTATTGAGTATGTCGATATTTTCTATCATCACCGTCCGGATCCACATACGCCGCTAAAAGAGACCATGCGCGCGCTGGACCACGTCGTGCGCCAGGGGAAAGCGCTCTACGTAGGGCTGTCGAACTACCCGGCGGATCTGGCCCGCGAGGCTATCGCTATTCTTGACGATTTGGGCACGCCCTGCCTGATTCATCAGCCAAAGTACTCCATGTTCGAGCGTTGGGTGGAGGATGAACTGCTGGATCTGTTGGCGGAAAAAGGCGTCGGCAGTATTGCCTTCTCGCCACTGGCGGGCGGACAGCTTACGGACCGCTACCTCAACGGCATTCCTGCCGATTCCCGGGCCGCCAGCGGCAGCCGCTTCCTCAACCCCGACCAGCTTACTGATGAGAAGCTAGAGAAGGTGCGTAAGCTTAATGACCTGGCGCAGGCGCGCGGGCAGAAGCTCTCTCAAATGGCGCTGGCGTGGGTGCTGCGCGGGGACAGAGTCACCTCGGTGCTGATTGGCGCGAGTAAAACTGCCCAACTGGATGATGCCGTTGGCACGCTGGCTAACCGCCACTTTACCGAAAAAGAGAGTGCCGCAATTGATGCGATCCTGAACGCCGCGGATTAATCATTTTTAACAAAAAGTGCTGCCCTTCGTGAATTAGGAGTTAAGCCAATGCTACGGGACTTTACCTCTCGTAATATTTGCTTACAGGCCACCGTGGCCCGCTCGTGGAGGAAATTTTTATGTTCAGGTCACTTATTCTGGCAGCACTGTTAATGGCGACGACAGCCCCGCTGGTCGCATACGCCGGTGAGATCACCCTGCTGCCATCTATAAAACTTCAGATTGGCGACCGGGACGATCGGGGCCACTACTGGGATGGCCGAGACTGGCGCGACCGGGACTACTGGCACCGTCACTATCAGTGGCGCGATAATCGCTGGCGCCCGCACGATCGCGGCTATCATCGCGGCTGGGATAACCGTAAGGCATACGAGCGCGGCTATCGGGAAGGCTGGAGCGATCGTGACGATCGTCATGGTCATGGTCGCGGGCATGGCCATGGCCATGGTCACCACCATTGATAAAAGCGTAATTCATTCCGTAGGCCGGGTCAGGCGCAGCCGCCCCCCGGCGTTACTCTCATTTTACAGCCCCAGCGCCATCCCTATCAGCAGCCACATATTAAGGCCCACTACCAGACCCACAATCACCCAACCGAGACGTTTTACCAGCCGGGTATTGACCAGCTCCCCCATCAGCTTGTCGTTGCTGGTAAAGATCAGCAAGGGTACCAACGCCAGCGCGATACCAAAGCTTAGCAGAACCTGGCTCATTACCAGGATACGCGTCGGATCCAGCCCCATCAGAATTACAATAAACGACGGCAGCATGGTAATAGACCGACGCAGCCACAGCGGTATGCTGAAGCGGACAAATCCCTGCATCACCACCTGTCCGGCCAGCGTGCCCACTACGGTAGAAGATAGCCCGGCCGCCACGAGGCTCAGACCAAAGATGGTGGCGGCCGCATGGCTTAGCAGCGGCTCAAGGGTGAGATAGGCCTGATCGAGGTCGGCAACCCCGGTATGACCGCTAAAGTGAAACGCCGCGGCGGCGGTGGCCATCATCGCCAGGTTAACAAAGCCAGCGATGGTCATCGCAATGGCAACATCCCATTTGGTTGCCGAATAGCGCTCTTTGCGCGATCCGTCGTGCAGATTCTGCGTTAAAGAGGAGTGCAGATAGATAACGTGCGGCATGATGGTCGCACCCAGCACGCCGGCGGCGAGGAACACCGCCTCAGTAGTAGGCAGGCTCGGGATCAGCATCCCTTTTCCCAGATCCACCAGCTTAGGCTGAGAGAAAATTAACTCAACAACGTACGCTACTGCGACGAATAGCAGCAGTCCGCCGATCACCTTCTCCAGCGGCTTATCGCCGCGACGCTGAAGCATCAGGATCAGAAAAGTGGCGATACCGGTCAGCACCGCTCCCTGCAGCAGGGAAACGCCGAGAATAAGCTTAAAGCCAATCGCCGCACCGATAAACTCAGCCAGGTCAGTAGCCATGGCGATGATCTCTGCCTGTACCCAGTAGAACCAGACCACCGGGCGCGGATAGCGATCGCGGATATGCTCGGCAAGGTTTTTGCCGGTGGCAATTCCGAGTTTGGCAGAGAGCACCTGAATCAGCATTGCCATCAGGTTTGCCCATACCACGACCCACAACAGCTTATAGCCGAAGCTGGCCCCGGCTTGAATATTGGTAGCAAAGTTACCGGGATCGATATAGCCAATTGCTGCCACAAAGGCGGGTCCCATCAATGCGAACCGAAGCTTCCGCGCTGTACGCCCGCTACTACTCTCAACGCTGCTATCGTTCATTTTTGCCTCTAATATAGCCTTTGCTATGTTTCATGCTAGCAAAATGCGAATGATTATCAAGTAAGATCGGGTGGATTTCTTTGATAGATAAAACCGATTAACGGAGTGAACGTCAGGAAAAGAGCAGTAATGCGTAGGGGGATGACCCAGTTTGTTACAAGTTTAGCAGCGTAAATGGGTTTTACACTTCTTTTATTAACATAACAGAATTGTATCTTTGATCACTATTTTTGAGTCTCGTCACAGGACATTACTATAGTGTGTATTTGATCTCGTTTTATTTACTCTTGTTTCATAGAATGTGCACGAAAACTAAACCTGCCTCATGTTTGGAGCAAAAAGTATGTCCCGCGTTCTTCACTTTGTTTTGGCGCTTGCCGTTGTGGCGCTGCTTGCCTTGCTGGTTAGCAGTGACCGCAAGAAAATTCGTATTCGTTTCGTTGTTCAGCTTTTGGTTATTGAAGTCTTACTCGCCTGGTTCTTCCTGAACTCTGACATTGGTCAGGGCTTTGTGCGTGGCTTCTCCGAGATGTTTGAGAAACTGCTCGGCTTTGCAAACGAAGGGACAAACTTCGTCTTCGGTAAAATGAACGATGAAGGCCTGGCGTTCTTCTTCCTGAAGGTGCTCTGCCCTATCGTCTTTATCTCTGCGCTGATCGGTATTCTGCAGCACATTCGCGTTCTGCCGATCGTTATCCGTGCTATCGGTACCGTGCTGTCAAAAGTTAACGGCATGGGCAAGCTGGAATCTTTTAACGCGGTAAGCTCGCTGATTCTGGGGCAGTCAGAAAACTTTATCGCCTATAAAGATATCCTCGGTAAGATGTCGCGCAACCGCATGTACACCATGGCGGCAACGGCGATGTCTACCGTTTCGATGTCGATTGTCGGCGCTTACATGACTATGCTGGATCCGAAGTACGTTGTGGCGGCTCTGGTTCTCAACATGTTCAGCACCTTTATCGTTCTGTCGCTTATCAACCCCTACCGCGTGGATGAGAGCGAAGAGAACCTGCAGATGGCCAATCTGCACGAAGGCCAGAGCTTCTTTGAGATGCTGGGTGAGTATATCCTGGCAGGCTTCAAAGTGGCGATTATCGTTGCCGCTATGCTGATCGGCTTTATCGCCCTCATCTCCGGTCTGAACGCGCTGTTCGCTGCCGTGCTGGGTATCTCCTTCCAGGGTATCCTGGGCTACATCTTCTATCCGGTTGCATGGGTAATGGGCGTGCCGGCTGGTGAAGCGTTGCAGGTGGGCAGTATTATGGCGACCAAACTGGTCTCTAACGAATTCGTTGCCATGATGGACCTACAGAAAATCGCCAGCACCCTCTCCCCGCGCGCGGAAGGGATCCTCTCCGTGTTCCTCGTCTCCTTTGCTAACTTTTCCTCTATCGGCATTATCGCAGGTGCCATTAAAGGTCTGAACGAAGAGCAGGGTAACGTGGTATCCCGCTTTGGCCTGAAGCTGGTCTACGGCTCTACGCTGGTGAGCGTACTGTCAGCCTCTATCGCTGCGCTCGTGCTGTAACCAGAGAGCGCATGCAAACAAAACCGGGGCCTGCCCCGGTTTTTTTATGCTTAATCCGCCAGCCTCTCAGGCTTACCCAACAGGTAACCCTGGAGATAGTCCACGCCCAGCGATAGCAGCAGATCGCGCTGCTCCTCAGTCTCTACATACTCTGCCACCACCGTCAGGGATTTTGCTTTTGCCATAAAGCAGATCGATTTGACGATCATCGCGTCCAGCGGGTCGGTGAGAATATCCTTCACGAAGCAGCCATCAATCTTCACGATGTCAGCATGCAGACGCTTCAGGCGCTCAAAGTTAGCGTAGCCGGTGCCAAAATCATCAATCGCAACCTTGAAACCATAGTTTTGCAGGCGCTGGATGTTGTACATGCTGGTTTCCGAATTGGAAAAGGCTTGCTCTTCGGTTATCTCAATGATCACACACTGGGGTACAACGCCATAGCTCTTAAACAGCGCCATAATCTGCATGGCCGACTCTTCTTGCATCAGCGTCAGCGGCATCAGGTTGACGGAAAAACGCGCCTGTGAACCGGGAACCGGGTGCGCCCGTAGCCAGCGCAGCAGCGTCTCTAGCACCTGCATATCAAAGCGAATGCTCAGGTTAAACTGGGCGATTACCGGCAGAAAACGGTCGGGCGTCATAATCTCCCCCTCAACCGAGAGACGGGTCAGCACCTCATGGTAACCTACCCCATCCGCATTCTGGATTGGTTGGGCGTAGAGCAGCAGCCCCTCCTCCTCCAGCGCACGCTTGACGCGATTAAGCAGCAGCACGCGATCGGTGGTGTGGTCGCAAACGGTTTCAAGACTTTGGGTCAGGGCCAGCACGTGCGAGGTTGCACAGGCTTGCTCAGAAAGCCAGCTCAGCTGGCCCAACGTCTGGTGAAATATCTCCCCGCCGCCTTCGATAATCCCCCAGGATGCGCCAAATTCAATATCCATTGCGGTGTGGTGCCAGAAGATTTTCCGCCCGCTAAGGTAGTCCACCATATGCTGCAGACGCGCCGTGGGATCGGTTCCGTTGAGCAGCAGTAAGAGTTCACTGCCTGGCAGCTGGTACACCGTCTCATTTCTCATCAACAGCGGCTGTAGCTCACGAGTGATGCTGCGCTTACACTCGACCCGCATCATCATGCCGTAGTGTCGGCTGAGAAACTCAAGGTTGCTGATGTGCAGACAGCAGACTACCCGGTGCGACTGCTTCTCCAGCTGCTGTTCAAGGGCGCGTAAATTCGGCAGCCCGGTCAGTGGATCGGTGAGGGCCTGGGCCTTCCACGCCCGCTTAAGCCACTCGCTGCGCCGGTAGATAGCGGCCATATAGAGAATGCAGATGGTAAAGGAGATCAGCACCGACAGCACAAAGGCCATTGAGTATTCTGTGTAGACACCCTGCAAGAAATTTTGATTATTGGCGAGCAGCATCAGAGCGGTAACTGCCCAGCTCAGACCAATTAATGGCGGACTTAACTTACCTATCCCTAAGGTAAATAAAATAAAGATGATCGGTACCAGATAGCCCGCTATAAAGTCAGAGTGATACGGTGAGCAGACAACGATAAGAAAGAGAGTTAATGTCAGCAGCCAGACTAAAGTGAAATTTCTTCTGCGCCGCGAAAAAAAGGGTTTGATGCTTTTTCGCCATAGCGTCCGCCCATAGCGAGGATTAACCACCATGCGCAGCGGATAATAAAACATCATTGTGAAAATCAACGCTGCACAAATCAGACTCTGTATATCAATGATGCTGTAAATAACCGAGGTGGTATCAAAAAACTTTGCTACCGGCGCAGGAAACGCCACTTCGCTTCCTGCCAGATACATTGTCGCTTTAACCCCGGCCGGGGCCACAAACGCCAGCCAGACGGTGCGTACCCCCATATCCCGATTGGGCAAGCCGTGTCGCCAGCGCTTGCCCAGCTGCCAACGTACAATGGCGCACGTCAGCAGCAGCGGAGTAAAAAAACAAAAAAGAAAAACACCTGTTTGTAGCAGCGTTAAATCCAGAAGCCACTCATAAACCAGAGCAAAACCTGCCACCAGCGGAACGATTGCCCACCGACCAAATAGAAAAATCATCGCCAGCGATACGCTGAACGGTAGCCATGCCAGAAAGATTTCACTCGCATCCACCTGCGCACGAGGAGAAATAAAACGGGAAAGAGGAACAGCGGCTATACACATTATTAACGCAAGTAAAAACGCTTTTATATGGTTGTATATTTTCATTTTCATTTGAGTTAATAAAATGTGCTCTTAAGGCGCGACTTTGCCGGGCAGAAATAATAGGTTCATTCACAAGGTGAATCAAGTTGGCGAGCTGAGAGTGAACTGGTGCTTAACGATAGTTAAGCAATTCCGGAATTATCCTGGATCGCCCTGGAATTTTACTCTACGTTGATGAAGTGAAAATGACAGGCATAAAAAAACCCTCGCTAAACGCGAGGGTCTGAATTTTGGTGGAGCTAAGCGGGATCGAACCGCTGACCTCTTGCATGCCATGCAAGCGCTCTCCCAGCTGAGCTATAGCCCCACAGTCTTCTTTACGCACCAAATCTGTTGGGTTCAGAATTTGGTGGAGCTAAGCGGGATCGAACCGCTGACCTCTTGCATGCCATGCAAGCGCTCTCCCAGCTGAGCTATAGCCCCGTTGCGTAAAGCTGTCGTGTTGACGGGCGGCATAATATGAATTCCTTTGTCAGGTGTCAACGGCAAAATCTCGCTCCGCCTCTCAACCGCTGAAAAAGCAAACAAATGAACGACATTGCGGGCCTGCTCGCAGCCAGGAGTTAAACCTGTCACATTTTCGCGTAAAATGGTGCTATAAAATGAACCACTAATTACCCCTACTGCTCGTCAGGAAATCATATGATCAAGGAACGAATGACGCCGGAAGAGTTAGCCAGGCTGACAGGCTATAGCCGCCAAACAATCAATAAGTGGGTTCGTAAAGAGGGCTGGGCAACATCACCCAGGCCCGGCGTACAGGGTGGAAAAGCGCGCGTGGTGCATATCAACGAGCAGGTGCGTGAGTTTATACACAACGCTCGCCGGGCCGCCGACGCTACCTCTTACCCTGAAGCCCCCCTGGATACATCCCTTGATGTACTGCTGGTGACGCTGGCGAAAGAGATGACCCCCTCAGAACAGAAGCAGCTGACCACCCTGTTAATGCGTGAAGGGATCGGTGGCTTACTCCAACGGCTTGGCATTCGCAGCAGGGAAAAATAAGATGAAGCTACCTGATAAAATGACGCCTGAAGAGATGGCGGACTATCTTGGCGTTGCCAGACAAACTGTTAATCGCTGGATCCGCGAACAGAACTGGACAACCGAGACGTTGACCGGCGTGAAGGGTGGTCGGGCGCGGCTGATTCATATTGATGAGCGCGTCCTGGCCTATATGCGCAAAACGCCGGTTGTTCGCCATCGCCAGTCGGCATGGTCTATGGCGGAACCTGCCGCAGACTATGGCACGCTGTTTCAAACTGCCTCGCTACGCCAGATAAATACCGTTCTGCAGAATATGACGCCCGCAGAGCAGGAGCGTCTGGAACGCTTCCTGGCACGAGAAGGCCTGCGCGGGTTTTTAACCCGGCTGGGCATCGCCGACGCAGAGGCATAAAAAAAACGGCAGGTTAACCCTGCCGTTTCTGTTGAGTGCGGTTACCGCCTGCTTACTGCTGGCTTTCGCGCTCCGCGATGAAGCCCAGCGCACGATTAATACGTTCAACGCTGCGGGTTTTGCCAACTGCATGTACGGTAACGTCCAGCGCAGGCGACTGCCCTGCCCCGGTCACGGCCACGCGCAGCGGCATCCCCACTTTACCCATCCCAACTTCCAGTTCATCGGCGGTAGCCTGAATTGCATGGTGGATATTTTCCGCCGTCCAGTCGGTCATAGCGGCCAGCTTGTCGCGTACAACCTCCAGCGGCTGACGCGCAACCGGGCGCAGATGCTTCTTAGCAGCGTCGGCGTCGAACTCGGCAAACTCTTCATAGAAGTAGCGGCAGCTCTCAGCAATCTCTTTCAGCGTCTTACAACGCTCGCCCAGCAATCCGATCAGCTCTGAGAGCTGCGGACCGGTGCGAGTGTCGATATTTGCCTGCTCAATATGCCACTGCAGATGTGTCGCAACGTACTCCGGAGCGAGCGTATTGATGTAGTGGTGGTTCAGCCACAGCAGCTTATCGGTATTGAAGGCGCTGGCGGATTTGCTCACTGCACTCAGCGAGAAGAGGCTGATCATCTCTTCGCGGCTGAAGATCTCCTGATCGCCGCTGGACCAGCCCAGACGCACCAGGTAGTTAAGCAGCGCTTCCGGCAGGTAACCGTCGTCACGATACTGCATAACGCTCACTGCGCCGTGGCGCTTGGAGAGCTTTTTGCCATCGTCGCCGTTGATCATCGAGACGTGGGCGTAGACCGGCACCGGCGCGTTAAGCGCTTTCAGGATGTTGATCTGGCGTGGGGTGTTGTTGATATGGTCTTCACCACGGATCACATGGGTAATCTGCATATCCCAGTCATCGACGACAACACAGAAGTTATAGGTTGGAGAGCCATCGGTGCGGCGGATGATCAGGTCGTCCAGCTCCTGGTTGCTAAACTCGATTGGGCCACGGATCTGATCGTCAAAGATCACCGATCCCTCCTGCGGGTTAGCAAAGCGTACGACACAAGGCTCATCGGCAGCATGTTCGCTACGATCGTGGCGGCAGCGGCCGTCATAACGTGGCTTCTCGCCGTTCGCCATCTGCGCTTCACGCAGCGCGTCCAGACGCTCTTTAGAGCAGTAGCAACGGTAGGCGGTGCCCACTTTCAGCATATCGTCGATAACCGCGTTATAGCGATCGAAACGTTTGGTCTGAAAATAGGGACCTTCATCCCACTCCAGATTCAGCCAGTTCATGCCATCCATAATGGCTTCGATAGCCTCTGGCGTTGAGCGTTCAAGATCGGTGTCTTCAATACGCAGCACAAACTCACCGTTCTGGTGACGTGCAAAAAGCCAGGAATAGAGAGCGGTACGCGCACCACCGACGTGCAGATAGCCGGTCGGGCTTGGCGCGAAGCGAGTTTTGATTTTCATGAAATGGCCTTACGTTGATAACGATGCCGACAGCCGGCAAGTCCTGGAAAACAGAGTGGGCAATATTCTATCACCCTGCGCTGATTCCTCAATGTTGTTACTACTGCGGGTGACGCAAAGCCGTTTTTTGTTTAGAAATCATGCGCGCGTAGTCATTTATACGCCGCTTTGTCTAAATTTACGACGAACAAACAAAATCTTGAGAAAAGGCGTTGACTCATTTTCAACTCTCCCTATAATGCGACTCCACACAGCGGGGGTGATTAGCTCAGTTGGTAGAGCATCTCCTTTACACGGAGGGGGTCGGCGGTTCGAGCCCGTCATCACCC
>JBCNNW010000100.1:0-14136 GCA_039594205.1 Pseudescherichia sp.
GAGATGACGTAGGCGGCAACGGAGCCTTGCGGCGCATCAACGATCGCTTTACAGGTGTTGAGCACTTCGCGGGTTTCGTTACTTGGCTCCCAGCTGCGCGGCAGCAGCGGACGCTTCGAGTTCAGCTCGCGGATCAGGAACGCCTGCTTGTCGGCTTCGGACCAGCTTTCGTAGTCGCCAATGCCGAGATAACGGGTCAGCTCGCCCAGCGCTTCGGTGTGACGGGTGCTCTCCTGACGGACGTCAATACGCACCAGCGGCACGCCAAAGCACTTCACGCGACGCAGGGTGTCCAGTAGCTCACCGTTGGCGATGATACCCATCCCGCAGGCCTGGAGTGATTTATAGCAGGCGTAGAGCGGCTCCCACAGCTGCTCGTTCTGGCTGATCAGGCCAGCCGGCTTCGGCAGACGCTGGCCCTTCAGACGCGCCTCCAGCCACGCCTGGGTCGCCATCAGCTGGCCGCGCAGGCCTTTCATCAGGTAGCGGTACGGCTCGCTTGCGCCCGCCTCGCCAACCAGCTCGCTTAGTTCGTCAGTGCACTCCACCATCGACAGCTCAGAGATGAGCACCTGAATATCTTTCAGGAACAGATCGGTGGCTTTCCACCGGCTCAGCAGCAGCACATGGCGGGTGATCTCTGCGGTGACGTTCGGGTTGCCGTCGCGGTCACCGCCCATCCAGGAGGTAAAGCGCACCGGGACGAAATCTACCGGCAGTTTATAGCCGAGGTTTTCGTCCAGCTGCTCGTTCAGCTCGCGCAGGTAGTTCGGTACCCCTTCCCACAGGCTGTTTTCCACCACCGCAAAACCCCACTTGGCCTCGTCAACCGGGCTTGGGCGGTGCTTACGGATCTCATCGGTATGCCAGGACTGGGCAATCAGCTGGCGCAGGCGGCGCATCAGCTGGTTGCGTTCGTAATCGACAATCTCTTTATTATCCAGCTGCTTGAGGCAGTTGTTGACCTCTACCATCTTGTGGATCAGGGTCCGGCGAGTGATCTCTGTCGGATGTGCGGTGAGCACCAGCTCCAGCGACAGCGACTCCACCGCCTTTTTAATGATGCCTTCATTGAGATCGGGCTGATCCTTCAGCTTTCTGAGGGTGCGGGCAATCACTTCCGGGTTGCTGGCCGCTTCGCCCTGCGGCGAAATGCTATGGTACTGCTCGGCGGTATTGGCCAGATTCAGAAACTGGCTGAAGGCGCGGGCGACCGGCAGCAGTTCGTCATTTGACAGATTCTGCAGCGTGGTGAGCAGCTCCTGGCGATTAGCTTCGTTGCCAGCGCGTGAGGATTTAGACAGCTTACGGATCGTTTCGACGCGATCGAGAATGTTCTCGCCCAGCGCCTCTTTGATGGTCTCTCCCAGCAGCTTGCCGAGCATACTGACATTACTACGCAAAGCGGAATATTGTTCGTTCATGTTAACCCAGACACCCCATCTCAATTATAAATGTCCTGTATCTGAAATCTGCCGGACATTTTTCTCAGTTGTTCTTTATAAAGCCACGTAAAACCCCGTGCGTCAATTGCGGCGAAATCGGTTCAGCAAACGAATAAACGTGCGTAATTTACGAAATTTAATTCGCTTTAAAGCAGATAAGTAGAACTTATGTTAACGGCGGCATTTTCCCCTCTCCTGCAGGAGAGGGGAGCGTGTTTAGTGCCAGCAAAAGTGATGCACGACCTGGGTAATCAGCTCCCGGGTAGGCTTGATAAAGCGTGTCTCCAGGTACTCATCCGGCTGGTGGGCCTGGTTGATCGAGCCCGGGCCTAACACCAGGGTTGGGCAGAGCGTCTGGATAAACGGCGCTTCGGTGCAGTAGTTCACCACGTCGGTTTTGGTGCCGAGCAGCTTTTCCACGACCTGGACCAGCTGGTGATCCGGCGGGCATTCGTAGCCTGGGATCGGCGGATGCAGCTCGGCAACGTTCAGACGTCCCGGCCAGCGCTCGCTCACCGGAGCCAGCGCGTCATTCACCAGGCCGTTGAGATCGTTCAGCGTCATGCCCGGCAGAGGGCGAATATCCATGTGCAGTTCGCAGCAGGCGCAGATGCGGTTTGAGGCATCGCCGCCATGCAGGCTGCCGAGGTTCAGCGTTGGGTAAGGTACCGTGAACGCCTCAAAGTGGTAGCGCTCTTTCAGGTCATCGCGCAGCTGCATCAGGCGGCCAATAGCGTCGTGCATCAGTTCAATGGCGTTGACGCCGCGCGCCGGGTCGCTGGAGTGGCCCGACTGGCCCAGGACCCGTACCGCCGTAGAGATATGGCCTTTATGCGCGCGGATCGGCTGTAGCGAGGTCGGTTCGCCAATGATCGCGCAGTCCGGGCGAATGGCAGCGTTCTCAGAGAAGTAGCGCGCCCCAGCCATGCTGGTCTCTTCATCGGCGGTCGCCAGAATATAGAGCGGCTTTTTCAACCTGGTCACGTCTATGTCACGCAGCGCATCAAGAATAAAGGCGAAAAAGCCTTTCATGTCCGCTGTGCCGAGGCCGTAGAGCTTGTTGTCATGCTCGGTCAGGGTAAAGGGATCGCGGGTCCAGCGACCATCATCGAAGGGCACCGTATCAGTATGTCCGGCCAGCAGCAGGCCGCCTGCGCCCTCGCCAATGCTGGCCAGCATATTGAATTTGTTGCGCGTGTCGGGTACCGGCTGGATCTCTACGTTAAACCCGAGGTCGCCAAACCACCCGCCAAGCAGATTGATTAAAGACGCATTGCTCTGATCCAGCGCTTCTTCCGTCGCGCTGATGGACGGCGTGGCAATCAGGGCGCGGTAAATCTCGATAAATGGCGGTAAATTCATTTTCATTGTTGACACACCTTAGGTCGTGATAGTATCAATATTCATGCAGTAAATGTGAATAAAAATACATTAACGTTGAGCATAAAGGAACCCGATGTTGAATACGCTGATTGTAGGCGCTAGCGGTTATGCGGGCGCAGAGCTTGTAAGCTACGTGAATCGCCATCCTCATATGACCATAACCGCTTTGACCGTGTCAGCGCAAAGCAATGATGCAGGAAAATTAATCTCCGATCTGCACCCGCAGCTGAAAGGCATTGTCGACCTGCCCCTGCAGCCAATGTCCGATATCAGCGAGTTTGTTGCAGGTGTCGACGTGGTGTTCCTGGCTACCGCCCATGAGGTGAGCCATGACCTCGCCCCGCAGTTTTTAGCGGCAGGCTGCATCGTGTTCGACCTCTCCGGCGCGTTCCGCGTTAACGATGCCGCCTTCTATGAAAAATTCTACGGCTTTACCCACCAGCACCCGCAGCTGCTTGAACAGGCGGTATACGGCCTGGCGGAGTGGAGCGCTGACAGGCTGAAAGAGGCGACGCTGGTCGCGGTGCCGGGCTGCTACCCGACAGCGGCACAGCTGTCGCTGAAGCCGCTGATCGACGCCGGGCTGCTGGATCTCAACCAATGGCCGGTGATCAACGCCACCAGCGGCGTCAGCGGTGCCGGGCGCAAGGCGGCCATCTCAAACAGCTTCTGTGAAGTGAGCCTGCAGCCGTACGGCATCTTTAACCATCGTCATCATCCAGAGATCGCCACTCACCTCGGCACGGATGTGATTTTTACCCCGCATCTGGGCAGTTTCCCGCGTGGGATCCTCGAAACCATTACCTGTCGCCTGAAGCCGGGCGTGACCAAAGAGCAGGTTGGAGTCACGTTCCTGCAGGCGTACGCTGATAAGCCGCTGGTGCGCCTCTACGATAAAGGTGTACCAGCGCTGAAAAACGTGGTGGGTCTGCCGTTCTGTGATATCGGTTTTGCCGTACAGGATGAGCATCTGATTATCGTCGCCGCAGAAGATAACTTACTCAAAGGCGCTGCCGCCCAGGCAATGCAGTGTGCAAATATTCGTTTCGGCTACCCTGAAACGCAGTCTCTTATTTAAGGTGTGATGATGAATCCATTAATTATCAAACTCGGTGGTGTACTGCTGGATAGCGAAGAGGCGCTGGCGCGTCTGTTTACCGCCCTGGTTAACTATCGTGAAGCGCATCAGCGTCCGCTGGTGATCGTCCACGGCGGCGGCTGCGTGGTGGATGAGCTGATGAAGCAGCTCAATTTGCCGGTGACCAAGAAAAACGGCCTGCGCGTGACCCCTGCCGACCAGATCGACATTATTACCGGCGCGCTGGCGGGCACCGCCAATAAAACGCTGCTGGCTTGGGCGAAGAAGCATAAGATCGCCTCGGTGGGCCTGTTCCTCGGCGACGGTGATAGCGTCAAGGTGACCCAGCTTGATGACGATCTGGGCCACGTGGGCCAGGCGCAGCCGGGTTCGCCAGTGCTGATCAACACTCTGCTGGCAGGCGGTTTCCTGCCGATTGTCAGCTCTATTGGGGTAACCGACGAGGGCGATCTAATGAACGTTAACGCCGACCAGGCGGCGACGGCACTGGCGGCAACCCTCGGCGCGGATCTGATCCTGCTCTCCGACGTGAGCGGTATTCTGGACGGTAAGGGTCAGCGCATCGCCGAGATGACGGCGGCAAAAGCCGAGCAGCTGATCGCCCAGGGCATTATTACCGACGGTATGATCGTCAAGGTTAACGCCGCGCTGGATGCCGCCCGCACGCTGGGCCGTCCGGTGGATATCGCCTCCTGGCGCCACGCCGAGCAGCTTCCGGCGCTGTTCAACGGCACGCCGATTGGCACGCGCATTTTGGCATAATCGATTTATTGTTTTGTAGGCCCGGTAAGCGCAGCGCCACCGGGCAATGAAATTCAAAGATATAAAGGAAACACGTTATGGCACTTTGGGGTGGGCGTTTTACACAGGCAGCGGATCAACGGTTCAAACAGTTCAATGACTCTTTGCGCTTCGACTACCGCCTGGCCGAACAGGATATCGTCGGCTCTGTGGCCTGGTCCAAAGCGCTGGTGACGGTAGGCGTACTGACCGCCGATGAGCAAGTACGGTTAGAAGAGGCGCTAAACAACCTGCTGGAAGAGGTGCGCCTTAATCCGGAACAGATCCTCGAGAGCGATGCTGAAGATATCCATAGCTGGGTAGAAGGCAAGCTGATCGACAAGGTTGGCCCGCTGGGTAAAAAGCTGCACACCGGTCGCAGCCGTAACGATCAGGTGGCAACCGATCTGAAGCTGTGGTGTAAAGAGACCGTGGCCGAGCTGCTGGCGGCAAACCGTCAGCTGCAGGGCGCGCTGGTTGAGACCGCGCAGGCTAACCAGGATGCAGTGATGCCGGGCTATACCCACCTGCAGCGTGCGCAGCCGGTGACCTTTGCCCACTGGTGCCTGGCCTACGTTGAGATGCTGGCCCGCGACGAAAGCCGCCTGCAGGATGCCCTGAAGCGTCTGGACGTTAGCCCGCTGGGTTGCGGGGCGCTGGCAGGAACGGCCTATGAAATTGACCGTGAGCAGCTGGCGGGCTGGTTAGGCTTTGCCAGCGCGACCCGTAACAGTCTCGATACCGTATCCGATCGCGATCACGTGCTGGAGCTGCTCTCTAACGCCTCTATCGGCATGGTGCACCTGTCGCGCTTTGCCGAAGATCTGATCTTCTTTAACACCGGTGAAGCGGGCTTCGTTGAGCTGTCTGACCGCGTCACCTCCGGCTCCTCGCTGATGCCGCAGAAGAAAAACCCGGATGCGCTGGAGCTGATCCGTGGCAAATGTGGTCGCGTACAGGGGGCACTGACGGGCATGATGATGACCCTGAAAGGTTTGCCGCTGGCCTATAACAAAGATATGCAGGAAGACAAAGAGGGGCTGTTTGATGCTCTCGATACCTGGCTGGACTGCCTGCACATGGCCACACTGGTGCTGGACGGCATTCAGGTGAAACGTCCGCGCTGCCAGGAGGCGGCACAGCAGGGTTACGCCAACGCGACCGAGCTGGCGGACTACCTGGTGGCGAAGGGCGTGCCGTTCCGTGAGGCGCACCATATTGTGGGTGAAGCCGTTGTAGAGGCGATCGCCCAGGGTAAACCGCTGGAGGATCTTGCTCTCGCCGACCTGCAAAAATTCAGCAGCGTGATTGGCGACGACGTCTATCCCATTCTCTCCCTGCAATCCTGTCTGGATAAGCGTGCGGCGAAGGGTGGCGTATCGCCAGCGCAGGTTGCCCAGGCTATCAGCGATGCCAGAGCACGCCTGATTTAATCGCACTGATATAAGAGATGCCGGGCCTGGGTCCGGCTTTTTTTTATACAAAAAATGGCGTGCAGAGTCAGAGAGTGCTTGATAGGGATAATCATTGATTGCTATTCTATCTATCGCCACGAACTATCGTGGCGTCGGAGGATGAATAATGAATATTCGTGATCTTGAATACCTGGTAGCGTTAGCCGAACACCGCCATTTCCGCCGGGCAGCCGACTCCTGCCACGTTAGCCAGCCTACGCTCAGCGGGCAGATCCGCAAGCTGGAAGATGAGCTAGGCGTGATGCTGCTGGAGCGTACCAGCCGCAAGGTGCTGTTTACCCAGGCTGGACTGCTGCTGGTGGATCAGGCGCGCACCGTATTGCGCGAGGTCAAAGTGCTCAAGGAGATGGCAAGCCAGCAGGGGGAAACCATGTCCGGCCCGCTGCATATTGGCCTGATCCCGACCGTTGGACCCTATCTGCTGCCGCAGATTATTCCGCTGCTGCATCAAACTTTCCCGAAGCTGGAGATGTATCTGCACGAAGCGCAGACGCAACAGCTGCTGGCCCAGCTGGACAGCGGCAAGCTGGACTGTGCCATTCTGGCGCTGGTAAAAGAGAGCGAGGCCTTTATCGAGGTTCCGCTGTTTGATGAGCCAATGATGCTGGCGATCTACGAGGATCACCCGTGGGCGAACCGCGATCGTGTCCCGATGGCCGATTTGGCAGGCGAGAAGCTGCTGATGCTGGAAGATGGTCACTGCCTGCGCGATCAGGCGATGGGCTTCTGCTTCGAAGCGGGCGCGGACGAAGATACCCACTTCCGTGCCACCAGCCTTGAGACGTTGCGCAATATGGTCGCTGCCGGCAGCGGCATTACCCTTTTGCCTGCGCTGGCCGTACCGTCCGAACGCAAGCGCGATGGGGTGATCTACCTGCCGTGCATCAAGCCAGAGCCGAAGCGTACCATTGGTCTGGTCTATCGTCCGGGGTCTCCGCTACGCAGCCGTTATGAGCAGCTGGCTGAGGCCATCCGTACAACGATGGATGGCCATTTCGACAGAGCGCTAAAAGAGGCGGTTTAAGCCATTTAGCGCAGCTACCCGATAGGCTTCCGCCATGGTTGGGTAGTTAAAGGTGGTGTTAACAAAGTACTCAATGGTGTTACCGCCGCCTTTCTGCTCCATAATCGCCTGGCCGATGTGAATAATTTCAGCCGCGCGCTCGCCAAAGCAGTGGATCCCCAAAATCTCTTTCGTCTCGCGGTGGAACAGAATTTTCAGCGTGCCGACGTTCATTCCCACAATCTGCGCCCGCGCCAGGTGCTTAAACTGCGCCCGGCCCACCTCATAGGGCACCTTCATTGCCGTCAGCTGCTGCTCTGTTTTACCGACCGAACTGATCTCCGGAATGGTATAGATCCCGGTAGGAATATCTTCCACCAGATGTGCCGTCGCTTCGCCTTTGATCATCGCCTGAGCGGCAATTCGCCCCTGATCGTAGGCGGCAGAAGCCAGGCTTGGATAGCCAATAACGTCACCCACGGCGTAGATATGCGGCTGCGCGGTCTGGTACATGCTGTTGACCTTCAGCAGCCCGCGCCCGTCGGCGTCCAGGCCAACGTTGGCCAGCTGCAGGCTATCGGTATTACCGGTGCGTCCGTTGGCGTAGAGCAGGCAGTCGGCCTTGAGCTTTTTGCCTGACTTCAGGTGCATAATCACCCCGTCGTCCGTACCCTCGATCTGCTCATACTCTTCGTTATGGCGGATCACGACGCCGTTGTTCCAGAAGTGGTAAGAGAGCGAGTCCGACATCTCCTGATCGAGAAACGCCAGCAGGCGATCGCGCGTGTTGATCAGATCGACTTTGACATCCATTCCCCGAAAGATCGACGCGTATTCACAGCCAATCACCCCAGCCCCATAGATGATCACATGGCGTGGCTCATGCTGCATGCTGAGGATCGAGTCGCTGTCATAGACCCTGGGGTGAGAAAAATCGACGTCTGCCGGACGGTAGGGGCGGGAGCCGCAGGCGATAACAAACTTCTCTGCCGTCAGCGTCTCAACCGTGCCGTCATGGCACTCCAGCGCCAGCGTATGGGCATCAACAAAGTGGGCGTCGCCCTGCAGAATTTCACAGCGGTTACGCTCGTAAAATCCCTGACGCATGCGCGTCTGCTGGTTGATCACGCTGTCGGCGTGGTTAAGGATGTCGGCAAAGGAGGAGCGCAGGAGGCGGGAGTGGTCACTGTACAGAGGGTTTTGATTAAATTCGATAATCCTGCTGACCGCATGGCGAAGCGCCTTTGAGGGAATGGTGCCCCAGTGGGTACATCCGCCACCCACGTTATGGTATCGCTCAAGGACAGCGATCCTGGCACCTTGTTTTACCAGTCCCATCGCAGCGCCTTCGCCACCTGGACCGGAACCTATCACTATTGCATCGTAATCGTAAGTATGTGGCATGGTAGGGCTTACCTGTTCTTATACATAAAAACAACATAATAGTAACATCGCTAAGGAGATAACCCAATTATCGCTGTGCTTTTTTCCCTGACGAAAGATGCAACAGCGTGTAAACAGTCATTCACAAAGCCGGGCAAACCGATTAGCTTATCTCTGGTATAGTGCCAGCAGGCCTTTGGAAGGATTCAGACATCGTGATGGGCGTTAGAGCGCAACAAAAAGAACGAACCCGGCGTTCGCTGGTGGAAGCGGCATTTAGTCAGTTAAGCGCTGAGCGTAGTTTTGCCAGCCTGAGCCTGCGCGAAGTGGCGCGCGAGGCGGGGATTGCCCCCACGTCATTCTATCGTCATTTCCGCGATGTGGATGAGCTTGGCCTGACGATGGTCGACGAGAGCGGGCTGATGCTGCGCCAGCTAATGCGGCAGGCGCGTCAGCGTATTGCCAAAGGCGGCAGCGTGATCCGTACCTCTGTTTCGACCTTTATGGAGTTTATCGGCAATAACCCCAACGCGTTTCGCCTGCTGCTGCGCGAACGTTCAGGGACATCCAGCGCTTTTCGCGCTGCCGTCGCCCGCGAGATCCAGCACTTTATTGCGGAACTTGCCGACTACCTTGAGCTCGAAAGCCATATGCCGCGAGCGTTCACCGAGGCCCAGGCCGAAGCGATGGTCACCATTGTATTCAGCGCTGGTGCAGAGGCGCTGGACGTAGGCCCGGAGCAGCGCAGGCAGCTGGAAGAGCGCCTGGTGCTGCAGCTGAGGATGATTTCGAAAGGCGCTTACTACTGGTATCGCCGTGAGCAGGAAAGAATGTCGCACCAACCCGAAGAGTGAAGGACGAGTAATGAAACAGTCAGGTCAAGATAAAGGTACGTTACTGCTGGCGCTGATCGCTGGCTTATCCATTAACGGCACGTTTACGGCGATTTTTAGCTCAATCGTGCCGTTCTCGCTGTTCCCTGTTATCTCGCTGGTGCTGGCGGTCTACTGCCTGCATCAACGCTATCAAAACCGCACTATGCCGCTGGGGCTGCCGGCGCTGGCCGCTGCCTGCTTTATTTTAGGCGTGCTGCTCTACAGTGCAGTGGTGCGGGCCGAGTATCCGGCCATTGGCTCTAACTTCGTGCCTGCCGTGCTGTCGGTAGTGCTGGTGTTCTGGATCGGCTATCGTCTGCGTAACCGCAAGCACCAGCTGACGGAGTAATTTTTTGTAGGGCAGGTAAGCGAAGCGCCACCTGCCGTAAACGCCGGATGGCGCTGCGCTTATCCGGCCTGTTTCCTTACCAGCAGTACCCCACACTCCATATGGTGCGTGTAGGGGAACTGATCGAACAGCGCCAGGCGTTCCACCTGATGCGTCTGGCTGAAGGTCTCCAGATTCTGGCACAGCGTCTCCGGATTACAGGAGATGTACAGAATACGCGGATAGGCCTGCACCATCTTCTCTGTTTCGCTATCCAGCCCGCTGCGCGGCGGATCGACAAAAATCGTCTCGCAGCGGTAGCTCTTCAGATCGATGCCCTGCAGACGGTTAAATTCACGTACCCCGTTCATCGCCTGAGTAAACTCCTCCGCTGCCATGCGGATAATCTGCACGTTATCAATCTGGTTGGCGGCAATGTTGTACTGCGCCGCTGCAACAGACGGTTTCGCGATTTCAGTGGCCAGCACGCGATCGAAGTTGCGTGCCAGCGCCAGAGAGAAGTTGCCGTTGCCGCAGTAAAGCTCCAGCAGGTCACCGGTTGAATCGGTGGTGACGTCCAGCGCCCACTCCAGCATCTGAATGTTCATCGCCGCATTAGGCTGAGTAAAGCTGTTCTCAACCTGACGGTAGATCATCTCCCGGCCCGCTACCGGCAGGCGCTCGTCAACGTAGTCCCGATCCAGCATGACTTTGGTTTTGGTCGCCCGACCAATGATATGCACCTCCAGCCCCTGCTCCCGCAGCGCATCGCGCAGTGCCTGCGCCTCGGCCTGCCACGCTTCATCCAGCTTTTTATGGTACAGCAGCGTCACGATGGCCTGGTTACTAAGGGTACTCAGGTAATCGATCTGGAATAGCTTGTGGCGCAGGAGACTATTGCTCCGCACGCTGTCCATTATTGCTGCCATTAACTGGTTGATCAGGGTGCTGGCGGCTGGGAAACTATCCACGCGGATCCGGCTTTTGGTCTGCTGATCGAAGATGATGTGGTACAGGTCATCTCCGTCGTGCCAGACACGAAACTCGGCCCGCATCCGGTAATGGCTGACAGGAGAGCGAAACACCTCCGGCGCAGGCGCGGAAAATGGGGTCATCATCTTTTGCAGACGGACCACTTTTTCGGCCAGTTGAGCGTCGTACTGTTCTATCGGGAGGTGTTCGGGGGTCATGATGCGTCCTGAGTGAAAATAGATTACGCGGGGATTGTAGGGATTGTGCGCGTATTGTCCAGTCCCGACGTTTTGCGTTTTCTTATCTTAGCAGTCTGGACATCTATAACGACCTGCAGGTAGCATCCACGCTCCGGTCCTGTGAGTTAAAAGGGAATCCAGTGTAAATCTGGGGCTGACGCGCAGCGGTAAGGAGAGTTGGGGTGATAGCGAAAGCAGACACTGCCGTAGGGCGGGAAGTCATCACTCCGGAAAATGTCCAAGCCCGAAGACCTGCCGGCATACGTCGCACTTGGCTCACATCATCGCGTGCTATTGATGGGGTCTGCGGCATCCTTCTTATATTGTGGATGCTTTTACAATGATAAAAAAAGCTTCGCTGATGACGGCGCTCTCCGTCACGGCATTTTCCGGCTGGGCGCAGGACAGCAATCCGGACACGTTAGTCGTCACCGCAAACCGTTTTCAGCAGCCGGTAAAAACGGTGCTGGCACCGGTCAGCATTGTCACCCGCCAGGATATCGATCGCTGGCAGTCAACCTCCTTAACCGATGTCATGCGTCGTTTGCCTGGCGTGGATATCTCGCAGAACGGTGGCATGGGGCAGACCTCCTCTCTCTATGTTCGCGGTACTAACTCCAGCCATGTGCTGATTCTGGTCGACGGCGTGCGCCTCAACCAGGCCGGCGTTAGCGGCTCGTCCGATCTCAGCCAGTTCCCGCTGGCGCTGGTGCAGCGCATCGAGTATATCCGTGGCCCGCGTTCGGCAGTGTACGGCTCCGACGCTATCGGTGGGGTGGTGAATATCATCACTACGCGCGAGACCGATGGCACAACGCTGTCGGCAGGCATCGGGTCAAAAGGCTACCAGAACTACGAGGCCAGCACGCAGCAGAAGCTGGGGGACAACACCCGCGTGACGCTGGCAGGCGACTACACCTATACCAAAGGCTTCGATATCGGAGCCGAGGGAAACACCGGTGGCCTGGCGCAGCCCGATCGCGACGGGTTTATGAACAAGACGCTGTATGGTGCGCTGGAGCATAGCTTCTCCGAAGAGTGGAGCGGCTTTGTGCGCGGCTACGGCTATGACAACCGTACCGACTACGAAGGCTACTACAGCAGCTTCACGCCGGACGTGTTAGTAGATACCCGTCAGCTCTACAGCCAGACGTGGGATGCGGGCCTGCGCTTTAACGGCGATATCTTCCGCTCTCAGCTGCTGACCAGCTATGGTCACAGCAAAGACTTTAACTACGATCCGCATCTGGGGCGTTATGACTCGAACGCCACGCTGGATGAGATTAAACAGTATAATGTGCAGTGGGCGAATACCGTTGATGTCGGGCAGGGCAACGTCGGGGCGGGCATCGACTGGCAGAAGCAGAGCACCGAGCCGGGAACCAACTACGTCGATGAGGGCTATGACCAGCGCAACACCGGCGTCTACCTGACCGCGCTACAGCAGCTGGGTGACGTTACGCTGGAGGGTGCAGTGCGTAGCGATGACAACTCGCAGTTTGGCCGCCACGGCACCTGGCAGAGCAGCGCGGGCTGGGAGTTCATCGAAGGCTATCGCTTTATCGCCTCCTACGGCACAGCGTATAAAGCACCTAACCTCGGCCAGCTGTATGGCTTCTATGGCAACGACGATCTCAATCCGGAAGAGAGCAAGCAGTGGGAAGGCGCTTTCGAAGGCCTGACGGCAGGTGTGAACTGGCGCGTCTCTGGCTACCGTAACGACGTGGATAACCTCATCGACTATGACGATGGCGCGATGAAGTACTATAACGTCGGCAAGGCACGGATTAAGGGCGTGGAAGCGACGGCCTCTTTCGATACCGGCCCGCTGGGACACAGCCTGAGCTATGACTATGTCGATTCACGTAATGGGGTTACTGACGAGCCGCTGACACGCCGAGCAAAGCAGCAGGTGAAGTATCAGCTCGACTGGCAGGTCTACGATCTCGGCTGGAGCATGACCTATCACTACCTGGGCACGCGTTACGATACGGACTATACCACCTATCAGCGGGTCAAGATGGGCGGCGTCAGTTTATGGGATGCCGCAGTATCGTATCCAGTCACCTCACAGTTCACCGTTCGTGGTAAAATAGCTAACCTGTTCGATAAAGATTACGAGACAGTTTATGGCTACCATACTGCAGGACGAGAATACACCGTCTCTGGCAGCTACACCTTCTGATCCAAGACCCACCGTGCTGGTGTTTGACTCCGGCGTCGGTGGGCTTTCGGTCTACGATGAGATTCGGCGTCTCCTGCCGAATCTCCATTACATTTATGCATTCGATAACGTTGCTTTCCCCTACGGAGAGAAGTCAGAGGCGTTCATCGTTGAGCGCGTGGTGGAAATTGTCACCGCCGTTCAGGCGCGCTATCCCCTCTCTCTGGCGGTAATTGCCTGTAATACTGCCAGCACCGTCTCGCTTCCTGCCCTGCGCGAGAAGTTCGGGTTTCCGGTGGTCGGCGTTGTGCCCGCGATTAAGCCTGCGGCACGCCTGACCGCCAACCGCATCGTAGGCCTGCTGGCAACCCGCGGTACGGTAAAGCGTCCTTATACGCACGAACTTATTCAGCGCTTTGCTAATGAGTGTCACTTTGAGCTGCTGGGATCGTCTGAGCTGGTAGAGATAGCCGAAGCGAAGCTACACGGTGAACCCGTCTCCCTCGACAGGCTGCGTCGTATTCTCCGCCCGTGGTTAAGGATGGCAGAGCCGCCGGATACCGTCGTTCTCGGCTGCACCCACTTTCCGCTTCTCCAGGAGGAGCTGCTGCAGGTGCTTCCGGAGGGAACGCGGCTGGTGGATTCGGGGGCAGCAATTGCGCGTAGAACCGCATGGCTGCTGGAGCACGATGCACCCGATGCTAAATCCTCTGATGAAAACATTGCATACTGCATGGACGTAACGCCGGAGACTGTACAATTACTGCCCGTTTTGCAGCGATACGGCTTCAAATCGCTTGAAAAACTCGCAACAGATGGCGGGTTTGCACAAAAAAGAGACGCTTGAAAGATTTTTTGAAATTAGCGCTTGTCAGCCCGGAATAACTCCCTATAATGCGCCTCCACTGACACGGAACAACGGCATACAGGCCGCCGGGTCAGCGGGACTTCTCCGGAAGTTCTGACAGAGAAAAGCGAAAAATAAACGCT
>JBCNNW010000101.1:0-14061 GCA_039594205.1 Pseudescherichia sp.
CGCCGGACCCTGGAAAGCCAAAGGCGTCCCCTACCGCAGCGTTGACGAGTGGTACCAGCGGGAGCTAAAAACCAGCGCCCAGAGCATCAAAGCCTATGAGCAGAAGACCTACTACATGGGCAACTGGAAGCCGGAGTATGACAAGTGGGTCGATATGCTGGCTGGGCTGAGCAACGGGCCGGGTAAGGAGCGCGTAGCGTGGAACTCCGCCCTGCTCTACGACATGATCGCTACCCAGCCGGTAGTCTATGAGTTTAAGGATCTGCGGGTACCGACGACGCTGTTTATCGGCACCGGGGATACTACCGCCCCAGGCAGCGATACCGCACCGCCGGAGGTGAAAAAGGCGGTGGGTAACTATAGCGTGCTGGGTAAAGAGGCGGCGAAGCAGATCCCTGGCGCGACGCTGGTGGAGTTTGACGGCATGGGCCACGCCCCGCAGATGGAAGATCCGGCGCGCTTCCACGCGGCATTGCTGAAAGATTTACGATCCTAATCTGGAGCGGGTGAGTTAAGGGAGTAAAAATATGTTTTTTATCTGGACGCTGATACCCGCTCTGTACGTGATAGCGCGGTTTATTCTGCCGCTGTCGCTGCCGATGTGGGTACGCGCAGGATTGGCGCTGGTGCTGCTGGTGGCGGGCGAATTTCACCTGCTGGGCAAGCTGTTCTTCGGCAGTATGTTCTCCCCCGAATGGCCCGAGCCGGTGATGATCGCCCAGGGCTGGCTGTTTGGTTCTATCGTGATGTTTGCCGGGCTGCTGCTGGTGCGCGACGTCGGCGGCCTGCTACTGAAGTGGCTGCTGCGTAAGCGTCTGCCGCAAACCTCATCCGGCGTAGCGCTGATGGTGGTTGCGCTGGTGCTGTCGGGCATCGGCGTGAAACAGGCGATTGAGATCCCGGCGGTGCGCACCGTCGAGATAAATTTCCCCGATCTACCGCCTGCCTTTGAAGGTTTTAAAATCGTTCAGCTGACGGATATCCACGCCAGCCGCCTGCTGCCGAGGGCATGGGTAGAGCAGGTAGTGGCGAAAGCTAACCGGCTCAATCCTGACCTGGTGGTGCTGACCGGGGATATGTCCGACGGCACGGTGGATCGCCGCTTTAAGGATGTCGAGCCGCTCTCCCGGCTACAGGCCAAAAGCGGTCTCTATGCCATCACCGGCAACCATGAGTACTACTTTGACTATGTCGGGTGGATGAAGATTTACCGGCAGCTGAAGATCCCTTTTCTGCAAAACAGCCACGTGCGCATTACGCGCGGCGATGAGTCTATCGTGCTGGCGGGCGTCAACGACGAAGCAGCCCAGCGCGTTGAGGAGACTGGCCCGGACCTTGAGCAGACGCTAAAGGGCGTTCGTCCCGATGACAGCATTATCCTGCTCGATCACCGTCCTGGTTCAGCTCGCGATAACGCCAGGCATAACGTCAAGCTGCAGCTCTCCGGCCACACCCACGGGGGGATGATCCGCGGGCTGGATCTGCTGGTCAGCCCGGCAAACAACGGCTTTGTCTCCGGGCGCTATCAGGTAGGCAATATGACGCTCTATGTCAGCAACGGCACGGGCCTGTGGAACGGTTTCCCACTGCGGCTGGGTCATCCGTCGGAGATCACCGAGCTGATCCTGCACCGCAGCGCGGCGCGATGACTGTTATAAAATTGTAACAATAATTACTTAGTCTGACGGCGTCACTTTACTCTCTGGTTAACCAAAGGACGCCGTCGTGAGCAGACCGTTAAAATCCCTATTCAAAAAAGAACATAGCGAAGAGATCAGTAACCGCAGCGCCAACCCGGTATTTTCAGACGTTGCAAACGTCTTTCTCTCCCGCCGTCGACTGCTGCAGATGGGCGTGGTCGCGGGCGCGGCGGTCTCCTTCCCGCTGCTGGTGAAACCGGAGGCCGCTTTTGCCGCCGTTGGCCGCCCTTCCGCACTGGCTAAGGCGGTCTCACTGGGGTTCACCAGCATTCCGGTCTCTTCTGAAGATACGGTGATTGTGCCAGAGGGTTATATCGCACGACCGTTCTATCGCTGGGGCGAGCCGGTGGGTCTGAAGGATGCAATGCCCGCGTTCAAGACCGATGGCAGCAACACCACCGACGAGCAGGCAGCCCAGGCGGGGATGCATCACGACGGTATGGCGTGGTTTAGCCTGCCACAGGGCGGAGACAGTCCTGAGCATGGCCTGCTGGCGATGAACCATGAGTACATTGATAACGGGATGCTGTTCAAGGATGGCGACGCCAACTGGGATCTCAACAAAGCCCGCAAGGGGCAGAACGCAATGGGCATCTCGGTTATCGAAGTGCAGAGGCGCGGCGATGACTGGCAGGTGGTGCGCCCCTCCTCATTCGCTCGCCGTATCACCGTTAACACTCCAATCCAGCTCACCGGCCCGGCGCGCCATCAGCCGCTGATGAAAACCGCCGCCGATCCGCAGGGGGAGCAGGTGCTGGGCACCATGCAGAACTGCGCCAACGGCCATACGCCGTGGGGAACCTACCTCACCTGCGAAGAGAACTGGTCCGATATTTTTGTGAAGAAGGCGGATCGTAACGCGCTGGAGAAGCGCTACGGCATCGGCGACAAAGATGACTCCTATCGCTGGAACGAGGTGGACGAGCGCTTCAGCGTGGATAAAACCCCGAACGAGCCGAACCGCTTTGGCTGGGTCGTGGAGATTGACCCTTACGATCCAACCTCCACGCCGCGCAAGCACACGGCGCTGGGTCGCTTCAAGCACGAAGGTGCGATGGTTACCCTCGCCGCTGACAACCGCGTGGTGGTCTACATGGGCGATGACCAGAAATTTGAGTACATCTACAAGTTTGTCTCGGACAAAAAGTACGATCCGGCCAACCGCCAATCCAGCATGGATCTGCTCACCTCCGGCACGCTCTATGTGGCGAAATTTAACGAGGACGGTAGCGGCAGCTGGCTCCCACTGGTCTTTGGCGAGAACGGTCTCGATCAGAGCCACGGCTTCGAAAGCCAGGGCGATATGCTGATCAAAACCCGTCTTGCCGCTGACGTTGTGGGCGCGACCAAAATGGACCGCCCCGAGTGGATCACCGTCGATCCGAACACCCCTGGCAGCGTCTACTGCACCCTTACCAACAACAGCGATCGCGGCAAAGAGGGCAAGGCCCCGGTTGACGCCGCCAACCCGCGCGCTAACAACCAGTTTGGTCACATCATGCACTGGCTGGAAGAGAACAACGATCCGGCGTCAGGGCGTTTTAAGTGGGATATTCTGGTGATGGCGGGCCGCACCGACGGCAACGATGCGCAGGCTAAAGGCTCCATGCAGGGAGCCGCCTTCGGTAGCCCGGATGGTCTCTCTTTCGACCATCGTGGCGTACTGTGGATCCAGACCGACGTCTCCTCCAGCACCATCAACCAGAAAGCCTATGCTGATATGGGTAACAACCAGATGGTGGCTACCATTCCGGGCACCAACGAGTATCGTCGCTTCCTCACCGGGCCGCGCGGCTGCGAGATCACCGGCATCGCCTTTACCCCGGATAACCGGACGCTGTTTATTAATATTCAGCACCCTGGTGAGGTGGGCGACGGCATCACCGATCCGGCCAATCCGCGTGCGGTGTCGAACTGGCCGGATGCCGATCCGAACGGTCGTCCGCGTTCTTCTACAGTGGTCATTGTGAAGGCCGACGGCGGGCTGATAGGGAGCTAAGCGCGCCGGCACTTTTTCAACCGCTTTACCTGAACGTATTTAATTCCAGATGTGATAACATGTCTGGAATTTATTTTTTTGTTGGCCCTTTATTTTCAGGATGGCATTTTCGTAACATAGAATTTTCCAAGCCCTGTAGCCAGGGCCCTACCTAAATTAGTGTAAGCTAAATTAAAGCCTTATTTATTGAATTCGCTGTAAGGGCGATATGAGCAAATCCCAAAGATATTCACTCGCACCATTGAAAGTGAACTTCGTTGTACGCTGTGATCCTCCATAACTCAATCCCATGGGTACCAAAAATAGCGACTGATTATCGTGATCAACAGATAAAGAGTCTTGCATCGTATTTTCAGGGGCAGTTTCATCATTTGTATAAATAATTCCATTACCGAAAAAACCGCGTGAATTTAATCTTATTCCACATTTCGCTACAGCTTTACCCTCACGATAAATTACACAGCCAAAAGCATTGTGACCAATTGGAATGAAACGTGTATCAATCCCTTCATTCCTGGCTTTAAGTTCTGTAAGCGAAAGCTCAAAAAATCTTTTGATATAATTTAATGCATCATCCAGGAACCTGTCCTTGTCAACGTCAGTAAAATTTTTGGCAAGTCTCAAATTACTCGATCGAGGATTATCTATTTGAGAAATACTAGGCTGGATAAAATTACTGGTTGGCGCTATTCGATCCAGCGATTTCTCTTCATTATTTTTGGAAACGGATTGCAGTGTTTTACGCAGTTGATGGACAATATTAAGATAAGCATCGTCTTTATCAGGCCATTTCGATACAGGAAGACCATCACGCGGCACAGCAAGAAGCTTGCTGAAAGGAGCATTAGCTGCCTGCCACTCGCATGGCCGCAAAATAACCGGGATAACCTCACACTTTCCTTGTGAACGAAGTTGCATAGCACGCTGGACTTCAATATCAAAGCAATATGCAGACGCCAGAAAGTGAGGACTCACTAATAGCAATACAATATCCGCATTATCTAGTTCAACGTCAATACTGGAATCGATCTCAGTACCAGCGAGGATACGTCTGTCATGCCATACATCGATTGTTCCCTCACGCTTTAACATAGCAAGATGAACCTCTAACTCTTCACGATATTGCTCATCTTTATGAGAATAGGAAACAAAAACACTAGTCATAGTTGATCCCCCTGATTGCGATAATCAGATTATAGTTAACCTTCATGAAACAAGTTTGAAAAAAAATTTATACTTCCTTGTTTCCTTTTATATCCCAGCCAGATTGGGTCTCTGCGCCTTTACCACCGCCTGCGGATTGCTCCCAGTACTGAGTTTTAACCCTCGAAGCCTGAAACTGATACGACAAACCGATTAGATCTCGATTAGTGGTTCCGTTAAAAACCACATTGGTGATTAAGACGTCTTCAAGAGTAATACGACAGTATTCAATTTGACTACCACCGGCTTTACATACGGAAAGTTCTACTTTATTCATATGCTTTCCAATAGATACATAACGCATGATAGCGGGAGTTGCTTTGTCTATATGTGTCAGAACAGAGAGATCGCGGTACTGAACCTTCCCAGCGCCACCACCACCGCCAATACTCATACTCCCAGGCTGACTGGCACCCCATGTAAACGATTCAATATTAATCCAGCCCCTATGATTGCTATCTTGCGACTCACCTGTAATACCATCAATTTTTAAGAATAGATCAGTACTCATAGTCGGTCCTTTTTCTTTCCCTTAGCAAGCCAATCTGTTTAAATAGACGTATTAGAAGATATGATGACATAATGGTACCGCTATGGACTACTGGAAACCACATAGATTTGCTGACTATTTTTTAACAATGGCTAATGCGGAGGCTAATCATTTGCTCAGCAATGCCATACAACTATCTTTCATTCACCTCAAAAATGGTTTTACTCGATTACAGTTTCAGGATGATGTTAAATCCTTTATTAATGTTCAACTTAATATAATCCGATCTGGGGCGTCTAATGATAAGTGTCAGGAATGTATTCAAAATATAAAAAAAGAAAACGAATACCTTGCCATTCAGGACAGAATGCTACGTGCTGGTACAGCTGCTGTTCATGCATCGGTTGAGCTAGTTAAAAATGGCGATATTTGGGGTTATGTAATCAATGGTGTTGGGGTTGTATTAAGTGGACTTCAGGTCATAGCAGGTTTTTCTATCATTAGCGCTTCACTTGCAACTGGTACAATCATAGGAACGGCATTTGGCGGCATGCTAGTTTTACATGGACTAAATGGCGCCCAGGAGTCAGTTGAAAATCTCGTATATGGGAAAGATGATAGCGAAGGGCTACTAAAGCAAGGCTATATAGCTTCAGCAAAATTCCTTGGCTTTGATCAAAAAGTAGGGCAGATTGCTTACAGCTCAATGGATTTAGCCCTATCTGTCTACGGCATCGTCAGACTTATAGAGAAACCCGCAGCCTGGAGACTTTTTTATTATCTTAATACAGATTATGTGCGCGGCATTAAAGAAATGAGCCGAAATGAGTTGTTTATTGAAGTTTATAATGATGGGATGACAATCAAATCAATTACTGATACCTATAATAAATGACCATGCTTTTTAATAAAACGATAGGCTTTATATGCCGGTTTCAGAGGGGTAAATACATATGATATTCCATATCCAATAATCAATGTTATTGAATAAGATACAAGATTTTGTTGTGTGCCATTACATGCAGTATAAATTAATCCTGCAAAAAGAATCAACATAATTATTGCAGATACGATAAAACGTTTTTTTAACTGAGAGAGCAACCAAGGATATGGATAACCATCCCTCTCCGCATGCTGGCGGATAGCTAAAACCTCCTTTCCTGTAAACCCCTCTTTTAAAAGCATTTCTTCAATCTCTGCCTTGTCCATGTTGTTCCTCTCCTCATTGGCTAGTCAATCTTTTAATTATACCTGACTATCCGCGCTTACTACAAATTAAAAAACCAGCGCCTACAATAACCAACATGTTTAATTACTTAACTCGTCACCAGAACTTTTAAATAAATTGCATTTTTTTAACATACGAGCAATGCTGTATAGAATTTATTTATAATAACCGTCTGTTTGATGCCGTAAAGGAGATACCTACATGGACATATCGATAAAAGAGAGCATTATCCCGGTTATTTCCGCAACTGTGGCAATCATCTCAATGCTCATTGCACGACGATCATTGGCGCAAAATAAGCTCAGCGCCCGATTGGCCAGCTATAACGCACGCGGCAGCTATGATGTTTTCCTGACAAAGGACAGTCGATTTAAACGCTGTTTTGGCAATGCAAATCACCAGGTCAAAATCTACAGTTCGGTGATGTCTGGCACTATAGATTTTGATTATGAAATCAACGTTGTCGCGATAAACGGCGGTATTTTCCGGGCGCAGCTCTTTGAAAATATTGAAAAGCGAGAGTACATAGGGATTAGCACAACTGGCCCTGAGTTAAGAACATTAATCCCTAAGCACAGCCCGCCCAAAGAGTATGCCAATCAAGGTCGAATCTCTTTTTATGGCACGCCGCTTTTTCCTTACTTTTCAGCATTAAGCGGCGAGAATGATGCTGATGACCAGGATGCCATCCAGCTTAACCGGTATCATCAATATATCGAGATCAGTGATTTTTGCGGCAACACAGAGATTTGGTATCTGGCGTTTTCACTGCTGCTTTCCAATCGAGAGAGAGATGTTAATAAAACGGGCGGATGGAGAGCGATCGCTAAAAACAGTACGCCTTATAGGTGCTACCGGTTCTCTGATGTCACCATCGTCTCCCCTAAAGACCTACCGAAAAATCTTGATGCCGCACTGACCCCACAGCAAACGCTGCAAGAGATTAGAGGCAGTGAAGAGTCGTGGCAGCCCTCAGATCGTCTGAGAGATTCAGGCTGGGAGGATATGAGTGGGAAACTTAAACTCTATGAAATGCGAGAGTACTATCGTTTCATTAAAAGAATTAAGGACAATTTATAGTAAAAAAAAGCCGACGGCATCGCTGCGGTCGGCTTTTTTCACCTCTGCTTTAATCAGGCGTTATGCAGCTGCTGTCCGCAGGCGATCACGCTGGCCAGCAGAACTTTTACGTCCTCCAGGCAAACGACAGGGTTGAGCAGGGTCAGCTTCAGGCAGGTGACACCGTCCGCTTCCGTTACGCCAACGTTCGCCGCCCCGGAGGCCAGCAACGCATCGCCGATGCGCTGGTTCAGCAATGCAACGCCTGTGCTGTCGCCGTTTTCCGGACGGAAACGGAACAGCACGCTAGCCAGCTGCGGCTGCATGACCAGCTCCAGCTGCGGTTGCTCAGCAACAAACTGCGCCACCTGCTGCGCCAGGGTCACGCCGTTATCAATGATTTCGGCGTACTGCTTTTTACCCAGCGCTTCCAGGCCCATCCACAGTTTCAGGGCATCGAAACGGCGGGTGGTTTGCAGAGATTTGGATACCAGGTTCGGCACGCCCTGCTCTTCGTCGAAATCAGAGTTCAGGTACGCCGCCTGGTAACGCATCAGCTGATAGTGACGCGCATCCTTCAGCAGGAACGCGCCACAGCTGATGGTCTGGAAATACTGCTTGTGGAAGTCCAGCGTGACAGAGTCTGCAAGCTCCAGACCGTTCAGGAAGTGACGATACTTCTCAGAGAGCAGCAGCGCGCCACCCCAGGCCGCATCCACATGTACCCAGATCTGCTCTTCAGCTGCCAGCGCGGCGATCTCAGCTAACGGATCGATTGCGCCCGCATCGGTAGTGCCGGCGGTAGCAACAATCGCCATCACCTGCTCACCGTTGGCTTTCGCCTGGGCCAGCTTCGCTTTAAGATCGTTGAGATCCATACGCGAGAACTGATCGGTTTTCACCAGCGTCACGGCCTGGTAGCCCAGCCCCATCAGCGCCATGTTCTTCTGCACAGAGAAGTGTGCATTTTCGGAACATAACACTTTGATTTTGCTGAGATTACCGGTCAGACCGTGCTGCTGAACGGAGTGCCCCTGGCGAGCGAAAAAGGCATCGCGCGCCAGCATCAGGCCCATCAGGTTGCTCTGCGTACCGCCGCTGGTGAAGACCCCGGCATCGCCCGCTGTGTAACCGACCTGCTCACGCAGCCACTCAATCAGCTTGACCTCAATGATGGTCGCGGACGGGCTCTGATCCCAGGAGTCCATGCTCTGGTTGGTAGCGTTGATCAGCACTTCCGCCGCCTGGCTAATCACCAGGCTCGGGCAGTGCAGATGCGCCACGCACTGCGGATGGTGCACCGAGAGGCTGTCCTTGAGGAAATACTCCACGGCGCGCTCAATGGCAGCCTGGTTGCCCAGGCCCTCAGCGCTAAACTCTAAATTGATGCGCTCACGGAGTTCCGCAACGGTTTTGCCCTGATACATCTCAGGCTGCTTGAGCCACTGCACCACCGCTTGCGTACTCTGCTCAATCGCTTCCTGATAGGCGGCGATACTCTGCGCGGAACCAGAGAGAATCGGATTTAGATCAGACATGTGCTCATTTGCTCCGATTAAACAGGCTTCACGCCAGCGCTCAGCAGCGCGTTTTCAAATTTATCGAGGAAGATCCCCAGCTCTTCTTTGCTGATCAGCAGCGAAGGCAGCAGACGCAGTACGCAACCGCCACGGCCGCCGCGCTCAAGGATCAGGCCCGCTTCGAAGCATTTTTTCTGCAGCAGCGCAGAGAGATCGCCGTCCGCCGGGTAGCAGCCCATATGATCCTGCGCTTCCTGCGGTTTAACGATCTCAATTCCGATCATCAAGCCCAGGCCGCGTATGTGGCCGATAACCGGGAAGCGTTTCTGCATCTCAGCCAGCTGGCCCTTCAGCCATTCGCCCTGCTCAGCAACTTTATCGGCAATACGCTCTTCTTTGAGGATCTTAAGCGTGGTGAGGCCGGTGGCCATCGCCAGCTGGTTGCCACGGAAGGTACCAGTATGGTGACCCGGCGCCCAGGCATCGAACTGCTTTTTAATGCCCAGCACGGCCAGCGGTAAACCGCCGCCTACCGCTTTCGACATCACAATAATGTCCGGCTCGATACCGGCGTGCTCAAAGGCGAAGAATTTACCGGTACGGGCAAAGCCCGCCTGGACTTCGTCAAGGATCAGCAGAATGCCGTGTTCCTGCGTGACTTTACGGATGCGTTGCAGCCACTCGGCCGGAGCCGGGTTCACGCCGCCTTCGCCCTGTACCGCTTCGAGGATCACGGCAGCAGGTTTGCGCACGCCGCTCTCAACGTCGTTGATCAGGTTTTCGAAGTAGTAGGTCAGCGCTTTCACCCCGGCTTCGCCGCCGATGCCCAGCGGGCAGCGGTACTGGTGCGGATAAGGCATAAACTGCACTTCCGGCATCATGCCGTTGACCGCTTCTTTCGGCGACAGGTTACCGGTTACGGCGAGCGCGCCATGCGTCATGCCGTGATAACCGCCGGAGAAGCTGATGACGCCGGAACGGCCGGTCACTTTTTTCGCCAGCTTCAGCGCCGCTTCAACGGCATCCGCGCCGGAAGGCCCGGTGAACTGCAGGCAGTACTCTTTGCCCTGGCCCGGCAGCAGCGAGAGCAGATAAGCTGAGAACTCATCTTTTAACGGCGTGGTCAGGTCGAGCGTATGTAACGGTAAGCCACTGGTAAGGACGCTTTGGATGCTTTGGATCACATCAGGATGATTATGGCCCAGCGCCAACGTTCCGGCGCCCGCAAGACAGTCAAGGTATTGTTTATTATCTGCATCGGTGATCCACACGCCCTGCGCTTTAGTAATCGCTAATGGCAATTTACGCGGATAACTTCTGACGTTGGATTCAAACTCGGCCTGTCTGGCCAGAAAGGTCTCATTGCTCTGCGGTAAGGAATCAGCACTCAAAGAATCAATACGGACTTTATCCGTCATCATATCTCTCCTACAACCTGGCGTTGTTAAAACACCGATTGAATAAGGGTTCAAGGGGGGGTAAAAATCGCGGCTAATATATGTGTTTTCAGCAACGGACTCAATCTTTTATTTTCTGTGGGCTTTTATGTAAATATTATTAAAAATCAATGACAAGAAATGTTTTAGCATCAGTTTAACGTAAACGATGAAGAAATTATCGATTCAATGAGTTAAATCACTTACTATGCCCGCCGTCAAAATCCCAAACCGATAAGGAAGACCTTATTTAACTATTTATGCGATTCCACCCTGTAACCTGTGAGAGGCAAAAAGAGCAGGTTCCTGAGATTTAAGCAGAAATGTTCGCGGGCGGACATTTCGTAAGGTGAAGAGCACTTCCCTTATGCCGAAATGAAAATTTTCATGCCATATCGATATGGCGCCCTGATATGAGATTGTTATGACTCACACTTATCCACACATCATCGTTGCCAAGTTTGGCGGAACCAGCGTAGCTGACTTTGACGCGATGAGCCGTAGTGCCACCCTCGTCCTTGCTGATAAAAATGTTCGTCTGGTTGTACTGTCTGCTTCCGCAGGCGTCACGAACCTGTTAGTCGAACTCGCTTCCGGTCTGGAAGGTCCTGACCGGCTGGACAAAATCGCGACCCTGCGTGCCCTGCAATACAACATTATTTCACGCCTGAAACAGCCGGACGCTATTGGCCAGGAGATCGATCGTCTCCTCGACAATATTAGCCGCCTGGCCGAAACGGCTCTCGACTCCCGTTCAGACACGCTATGCGATGAGCTGGTGAGCCATGGGGAGCTGATGTCCTCCCTGCTGTTTGTGGAAGTTTTGCGTGAACGTGAAGTAGAAACGCAGTGGTTTGATGCCCGCAAAGTCATTCGCACCGATGACACCTTTGGCTGCGCAGTACCGGCCATCGATGCCATCGCCGAGCTGGCGGAAAAACGCCTGCGTTCGCGGATTGAGCAGGCGCTGGTTGTCACCCAGGGCTTTATCGGCAGCGATGCGACAGGGCAAACCACCACGCTTGGTCGCGGAGGCAGTGACTACACGGCTTCCCTGCTGGCAGAGGCGCTTAATGCCTCACGTGTGGATATCTGGACCGATGTCGCCGGGATCTATACTACCGATCCCCGAATTGTCGCTCAGGCGAAACGTATTGATAATCTCTCGTTCTCTGAAGCCAGAGAGATGGCAACCTTTGGTGCCAAAGTGCTGCATCCGGCTACCCTGCTGCCCGCGATGCGCAAAAACATTCCGGTATTTGTCGGGGCCAGCAACAACCCGACAGCGGGCGGCACGCTGGTTCGCCGCGATGCGCTGGCGCCGTCGCGTTATCGCGCCCTGGCCATACGTCGTCAGCAGACGCTGCTGACGCTATCCAGCCTGAACGCGCAGCCGACGCACCGCTTTTTAGCCGAGACGTTTGCGATTTTATCGCGCCATGAAACGGCAATTGACCTGGTGACCACCTCGGAGACGAGCATCGCGCTGATCCTTAACTCCACCGGCTCTACCTCAGGCGAAGCCGATATGCTGACCAGCGCCCTGCTTACCGAGCTGTCGTCGCACTGCCATGTGGAGATCGAGACCGGGCTGGCACTTGTCTCGTTGATTGGCAACGCGCTCTCTCAGGAAGCGGCGGTGTGCAAAGAGGTCTTTGCCGAGCTGGAGACGCATGCCGTGCGCATGATCTGTCACGGAGCGTCTGACCATAGTCTCTGTTTCCTGCTGCCTGCAGGCTCGGCAGACAGCGCGGTTAAAGCGTTACACGGCAGGTTGTTAGAATAACCGCTAACACGTTAGTTTTTTTCTACCAGCGCCTGTGCACAGGCCCAGGCGCTTGACCATGCCCACTGGAAGTTATATCCCCCCAGCCAGCCGGTGACGTCCACCACCTCGCCAATGAAGTACAATCCAGGCACGTTACGCGCCTCCATCGTGCGCGATGAGAGTTCATGCGTATCGACACCGCCAAGCGTCACCTCTGCCGTGCGGTAGCCCTCGGTGCCGTTGGGCTGCACACGCCAGCGGGTAAGGTTATCCACCAGCGTCTGCTGTTCGCGGCTGTTAAGCTGCTTCAGGGTCACGTCCGGGATCTGCCCGAGCTGCTGCAGGCACTCAATGAGACGTTTCGGCAGCTGCATCGCCAGGGTGTTCTTCAGGCTCTGGTTCGGATGGGCGGCGCGCTGATCGCTGAGGAACCCATCCAGATCGCACTCCGGTAGCATATTGATGGTGACAAATTCGCCAGGCTGCCAGTAGCTGGAGATTTGCAGCACCGCCGGGCCGGAGAGGCCACGATGGGTGAAGAGCAGGCTTTCACGGAACACGGTTCCGTCTTCGGCGGTGATAACCGAGGGCACCGACACGCCGGAGAGGAGCGACAGCTGCTCCAGCAGCGGCTTGTGCAGAGTGAAAGGCACCAGGCCCGCCCGCGTGGGCAGCACCTTCAGGCCAAACTGCTCGGCAATCTTATAGCCAAACGGCGATGCGCCCAGGCCAGGCATCGACAGGCCACCGCTGGCGATCACCAGCTTGTGGGTGACCACGCTTTCACCGTTGAGCTGCAGCGTATAGCCCGCATCGTCGCGGGTAACGTCGAGCACTTCGCTGCGCAGACGGGTGGTGACATTGCCCTTTGTGCATTCTGCCACCAGCAGATCAACAATCTGCTGCGCGGAGTCGTCGCAGAAAAGTTGACCAAGGGTCTTCTCATGCCAGGCAATACCGTGCTTGCCGACCAGATCGATAAAATCCCACTGGGTATAACGCGCCAGCGCAGATTTACAAAAATGCGGGTTCTGGCTCAGATAGGCCGCCGGTTCGACATAAAGGTTAGTAAAGTTGCAGCGACCGCCGCCAGACATAAGAATTTTACGCCCGGGTTTCTTACCATTGTCCAGCAGCAGCACCCGACAGCCCGCCTGGCCGGCTACCGCCGCACAGAACATTCCGGCCGCGCCAGCCCCAATGATAACGGCATCAAACCTTTCCACACTGCATTCCTCTTCGCTAATCCGGCGCGGATTGTAAATTTTATGCGGTGGTCGCACCAGCGCAAATGGTGGTGAAAATGACCATTTCATTGAAATTTATAACATAATTATTTATCAGACCTCACAGCAGGAGGATAAATATCAAAAAAAAGCTATATTTCACTTTGCCCCCGCTGCGAATGTCCATGATAATGCGCGGCGTTCATGACCTCAAAAATGGCGTAACGTCCTATGTTACATTTGTTTGCTGGCCTGGATCTTCATACCGGGTTGTTATTACTACTTGCTCTGGTTTTTGTGCTGTTTTACGAAGCGATCAACGGCTTCCATGATACGGCGAACGCTGTGGCAACCGTGATCTATACTCGCGCATTACGCTCGCAGATTGCGGTCGTTATGGCGGCACTCTTTAACTTCTTTGGCGTTCTGCTT
>JBCNNW010000102.1:0-14026 GCA_039594205.1 Pseudescherichia sp.
AGAAGTTTACTCCGATTACTGCAGCCAAAATATGCTTGTCATGGAACGCATCTATGGTATTCCAGTGAACGACGTTGCCGCACTGGAGAAAAACAATACCGACCTGAAGCTGCTGGCCGAGCGTGGCGTGCAGGTCTTCTTTACCCAGGTGTTCCGTGACAGCTTTTTCCACGGGGATATGCACCCGGGCAATATCTTTGTCAGCTATGAGCATCCGGAAGATCCGCAGTATATCGGTATCGACTGTGGCATCGTCGGCTCGTTAAACAAAGAGGATAAGCGCTACCTGGCAGAGAACTTCATTGCGTTCTTCAACCGTGACTACCGTCGGGTTGCCGAGCTGCACGTTGATTCTGGCTGGGTACCGCCGGATACCAACGTTGAAGAGTTTGAATTTGCGATCCGCACCGTGTGCGAGCCGATTTTTGAGAAGCCGCTGGCGGAGATCTCTTTTGGCCACGTGCTGCTGAACCTGTTCAACACGGCGCGGCGGTTCAATATGGAAGTGCAGCCGCAGCTGGTGCTGCTGCAAAAAACGCTGCTTTATATCGAGGGCGTAGGACGTCAGCTCTATCCGCAGCTCGATTTGTGGAAAACGGCGAAACCTTTCCTCGAAACGTGGATCAAAGATCAGGTAGGCTTCCCGGCGCTGGTCCGTTCTCTGAAAGAGAAGGGACCGATGTGGATTGAGAAAATGCCTGAGCTGCCCGAGCTGATCTACCACAACCTGCGCCAGCATAAGCAGCTGCAGCACAACGTGGATCTGATAGCCCGGGAGATGCGTGTTAACAATGTGCGTCAGGGGCAGTCTCGTTATCTGTTCGGTATTGGGGCAACGTTGATTCTGAGTGGGACGCTCTTTTTGATTAATCGTCCGGAGTGGCAAACGGCGTCCGCATGGCTGATTGCCGGTGGGCTGGTCGCCTGGCTCATTGGCTGGCGAAAAACCCGCGTGCTGTAGCCGCATGCCTTATGGGCCGGGTAGGCTGTACCGGCCCGCTAATTTCAGCATCTATCCTTGAGGATCGTGTATGGGTGGTATCAGTATTTGGCAGTTGCTCATTATTGCCGTCATCGTTGTGCTGCTGTTTGGAACCAAGAAGTTAGGCTCTATCGGTTCCGATCTCGGCGCGTCGATCAAAGGCTTTAAAAAAGCCATGGGCGATGACGATAAGCACGAGAAAAAATCGGCGGAGGACGCTGATTTCTCGACAAAAACCCTTGCTGAGAAGCAAGACGATGTGAAAACAGACGAAGAAAAACGTCGCGATAAAGAGCAGGTGTAATTCGTGTTCGATATTGGTTTTGGCGAACTGGTACTGGTATTCGTCATCGGCCTCATTGTACTGGGGCCGCAGCGTTTACCGGTAGCGGTTAAAACGGTGGCCGGGTGGGTGCGCGCGCTGCGCTCGCTGGCAAGCACCGTACAGAATGAGCTGGCGCAGGAGCTGAAGATCCAGGAGCTTCAGGACAGCCTGAAGAAGGTTGAAAAAGCGAGCATGGATCACCTGACGCCGGAGCTAAAAGAGTCTATGGATGAGCTGCGCCATGCGGCAGAGTCAATGAAGCGCACTTACAACGCCAACGATCCCGAACGTGCAAGCGATGTAGCGCACACCATCCATAACCCGATTGTGAAAGGCAATGAGGAGCAGCACCAGGGCGTGACGCCTGCCGTTGCGGAGCATCAGGCCAGCGCCCCGGCGCAGGCACCGACGCCGGAGACGCCCGTCGACAGCAAGCCTGCTCAGCCTGCTGCCTCTGCCGCACATTCACCTTCATCGACAAGTGATAAACCGTAAACATGGCTGTAGAAGATACCCAACCGCTGATTACGCACCTGATTGAGCTGCGAAAACGCCTGCTTAACTGCATCATTGCGGTGCTCGCCATTTTCGTGGTGCTGGTCTATTTCGCTAACGATATCTATCAGCTGGTCTCGGCACCACTGATTAAACAGATGCCCCAGGGCGCAACGATGATTGCCACCGACGTGGCGTCGCCCTTCTTCACGCCAGTAAAGCTGACCTTCATGGTGTCGCTGATCCTCTCTGCGCCCGTTATTCTTTACCAGGTGTGGGCCTTCGTTGCCCCTGCGCTCTATAAGCACGAGCGGCGTCTGGTTGTGCCGCTGCTGGTCTCCAGCTCACTGCTGTTCTATATCGGCATGGCCTTCGCCTACTTTGTGGTGTTCCCGCTGGCGTTTGGCTTTTTAACCCATACCGCGCCGGAAGGGGTGCAGGTCTCCACGGATATCGCCAGCTATCTCGACTTTGTCATGGCGCTGTTTATGGCCTTTGGCGTGTCGTTTGAGGTGCCGGTAGCTATTGTCCTGCTCTGCTGGATGGGCGTCACAACGCCGGACGATCTGCGTCGTAAGCGGCCTTACGTACTGGTAGGTGCGTTCGTTGTCGGTATGCTGCTGACGCCGCCGGATGTTTTCTCCCAGACGCTGCTGGCGATCCCGATGTACTGTCTGTTTGAAGTCGGGGTCTTCTTCGCCCGTTTCTATACCGGTAAACGCCGCTTCCGTCAGGGCGAAGACGACGAAAGCGAAGACGATGTTTGATATTGGTGTAAACCTTACCAGCTCGCAGTTTGCTGGCGATCGCGAACAGGTTGTCGCCCGAGCTGCCGCCGCAGGCGTTAACGGCATGCTGCTTACCGGGACCAACCTGCATGAGAGCCAGCAGGCGCAGGCGCTGGCGGCACAGTTCGCGGACTGCTGGTCCACGGCGGGCGTCCACCCGCATGACAGCAGCCAGTGGCAGCCGGAGACCGCAGACGTCATTCGTCAGCTGGCCAGCCTGCCCCAGGTCGTCGCTATTGGCGAGTGCGGGCTGGATTTTAACCGTAACTTCTCCACGCCGCAGGCGCAGGAAGCGGCGTTCAGCGCCCAGCTGGCACTCGCCGCTGAGCTATCTCTGCCGGTGTTTTTGCACTGTCGCGACGCCCACGAACGTTTCTTAGCTCTGCTCGACCCGTGGCTGGATAAACTCCCCGGCGCGGTGCTGCACTGCTTTACCGGCTCAGAGCAGGAAGCGCGCGACTGTCTGGCGCGCGGGCTCTATCTGGGGATCACCGGCTGGGTTTGTGATGAGCGTCGTGGACAGGAACTTAGCGAAATCGTCCCGCTTATCCCGGCTGACCGTCTGCTGATTGAAACCGATGCGCCTTATCTGCTGCCCCGCGATCTCAAGCCGAAGCCTGCATCACGGCGCAATGAACCTGCTTTGCTGGGGCATATTCTGCAACGCGTGGCGCAGCTACGCGGCGAGGAGGCAGACCGGCTTTCGGAGATAACAGATAACAACGTCAGGCAGCTGTTCGGTATCGCGTTTTAAGCTTTACGGAAGTCGGTGTTTCTTACGCTCTGCACTACCTGCTGATTAAGCAGATTTAGCAGCAGCATCGAGCGCGCTTCGCCGTCAGGCTCGGTAAAAATAGCCTTTAGCCCTTCAAATGCCCCTTCAGTGATCACCACGCTGTCACCCGGATAAGGTGTCTCGGGGTCGGTCACCCCTTCAGGTTGATAGTGCACCAGCTGAGCGATCACCGGCGCAGGCACCGTCGCCGGAGTGGAACCAAAGCGGACAAAATGGCTGACGCCGCGAGTTGCGTTAATAGTGGTCGTGTGGATCACTTCTGGATCGAATTCGACAAACAGATAGTTGGGGAACAGCGGTTCGCTCACCGCAGTGCGCTTGCCACGCACGATTTTTTCAAGCGTGATCATCGGCGTCAGGCAGTTTACCGCCTGGCGTTCAAGGTGTTGCTGGGCGCGTTCGAGCTGCCCCCGCTTGCAGTACAGTAGATACCAGGCTTGCATAATTACTCTGTTTTAGCTAATCGTGTGCAAGCATATCAAAACCCGATAATGATGGCTAAGGTGATTATAGCGGTCATCGCCACATGTTGGCGTAACGATTTACCCTAATTTAACAAAATTACAGCATCACGCTGATGTTCACCGTATAATGGAAGGCTGACTCCGAGGCCATGATTAACTGCATGAAATACCACGACCTACGTGATTTTATGGCGCTGCTGGAACAGCAGGGCGAACTCAAACGTATTACGCTGCCTGTTGATCCTCATCTGGAAATAACAGAGATTGCCGACCGCACGCTGCGCGCCGGTGGGCCCGCCCTGTTATTTGAAAACCCGACGGGCTACTCCATGCCGGTACTCTGTAATCTTTTTGGTACGCCGAAGCGTGTGGCGCTGGGTATGGGGCAAGAGGATGTCTCAGCCCTGCGTGAGGTGGGTAAACTGCTGGCTTTCCTGAAGGAGCCGGAACCGCCAAAAGGCTTCCGCGATCTCTTTGATAAGCTGCCGCAGTTTAAACAGGTGCTCAACATGCCGTCCAAACGGCTGCGCAGCGCGCCCTGCCAGCAAAAGGTGGTGCAGGGCGAGGCGGTGGATCTCACCACCATCCCCATCATGCAGTGCTGGCCGGAAGATGCCGCCCCGCTGATCACCTGGGGCCTTACCGTTACCCGTGGTCCGCATAAAGAGCGGCAAAACCTCGGCATCTATCGTCAGCAGCTCATCGGCAAAAACAAACTGATCATGCGCTGGCTGTCGCATCGCGGCGGCGCGCTGGATTATCAGGAGTGGTGCGCAGCGCATCCCGGCGAACGTTTTCCGGTTGCCGTGGCGCTGGGGGCCGATCCCGCCACGATTTTAGGCGCGGTGACGCCGGTACCGGATACGCTTTCCGAATATGCCTTTGCAGGTCTGCTGCGCGGCACCAAAACCGAGGTGGTTAAGTGCATCTCAAACGATCTGGAGGTGCCTGCCAGCGCGGAGATTGTGCTTGAAGGCTACATTGAACCGGGTGAGATGGCCCCGGAAGGTCCCTATGGCGACCATACGGGCTACTATAATGAGATTGATAGCTTCCCGGTCTTTACGGTCACGCATATTACCCAGCGTGAGGATGCGATCTATCACTCAACCTACACCGGTCGCCCCCCGGATGAGCCGGCCGTGCTCGGCGTGGCGCTGAACGAAGTCTTTGTGCCGATCCTGCAAAAGCAGTTTCCGGAGATTGTCGATTTCTATCTTCCCCCGGAAGGGTGTTCGTACCGCCTGGCTGTCGTGACCATTAAAAAACAGTATGCCGGCCATGCCAAACGCGTGATGATGGGCGTGTGGTCCTTCCTGCGGCAGTTTATGTACACCAAATTTGTTATTGTCTGTGATGATGACGTGAACGCGCGCGACTGGAACGACGTTATCTGGGCGATCACTACCCGTATGGATCCGGCAAGGGATACGGTGCTGGTAGAAAACACGCCGATAGACTATCTGGATTTTGCCTCGCCGGTTTCCGGTCTTGGCTCAAAAATGGGGCTGGATGCTACCAACAAATGGCCCGGTGAAACTCAGCGTGAATGGGGGCGTCCGATTAAAAAGGATCCTGCTGTTACCGCGCGAATCGACGCTATCTGGGATGAGCTGGCCATAATGAGTGACGGTAAAGGCAGCTAATGCGCCGCCGTTTTGCCTTTTGATTCGTAATAAAACGACCCGACAGAGGGAGCGCATGACAACCTTAAGCTGTAAAGTGACCTCGGTAGAAGCTATCACCGATACCGTATACCGTGTTCGTCTTGTACCGGACGCGGCGTTTTCTTTTCGCGCCGGGCAATATTTGATGGTGGTGATGGACGAGCGCGATAAGCGCCCGTTCTCCATGGCCTCCACGCCGGATGAGCAGGCGTTCATCGAGCTGCACATCGGTGCTTCTGAGCTGAACCTCTATGCGATGGCGGTAATGGATCGGATCCTGAAAGAGCGTGAAATCGTCATTGATATTCCGCACGGCGATGCCTGGCTGCGCGATGACGAAGAGCGTCCGCTGATCCTGATTGCGGGTGGGACGGGCTTCTCCTACGTGCGCTCTATTCTGCTGACCGCGCTGGCGCGTAATCCGGCACGGGATATCACCATCTACTGGGGCGGGCGTGAAGAGAAGCATCTGTACGATCTCTCTGAACTGCAAGCCTTAGCGGTTAACCACCCTAATCTGAAGGTGGTGCCGGTGGTCGAGCAGCCGGAAGAGGCGTGGCAGGGCCGCAGCGGCACAGTATTAACCGCGGTGCTGCAGGATTTCGGCACGCTGGCCGAGCATGATATCTATATTGCCGGACGTTTCGAGATGGCAAAAATCGCCCGGGATCTCTTCTGCAATGAACGCAGTGCGCGGGAAGATCGCCTCTTCGGCGACGCTTTCGCCTTTATCTAAGCCCTGGCGTTACTGGCCCGACGGTCTCTTTCCGCCGGGCCTGCGTATCACCCTAAACTCGCTCAAACACCGTCGCAATCCCCTGACCCAGCCCAATACACATTGTCGCCAGGCCAAACTGCGCGTCTTTACGCTCCATCAGGTTCAGCAGGGTAGTGCTGATCCGCGCCCCGGAGCAGCCGAGCGGATGACCCAGGGCGATCGCGCCGCCGTTGAGGTTAATCTTCTCGTCAATCTGCTCCATCAGACCCAAATTCTTAATGCACGGCAGGATCTGCGCCGCAAAGGCTTCGTTCATCTCAAACAGATCGATGTCGCTCACCGTCAGACCGGCTTTTTTTAACGCCAGCTGGGAGGCCGGAACCGGACCGTAGCCCATGATAGAGGGATCGCAGCCCACGACCGCCATCGAACGTATACGGGCGCGCGGCGTCAGGCCCAGCTCGCGGGCGCGGCTTTCGCTCATCACCAGCATCGCCGCTGCGCCGTCAGAGAGCGCGGAGGAGGTGCCCGCCGTCACCGTGCCGTTAGCCGGATCGAACGCGGGCCTCAGGGCGGAGAGACCTTCAACGCTGGTCTCCGGGCGGATCACCTCGTCGTAGTTAAACATTTTCGGCACGCCGTCGGCGTCGTGACCGCCGGTGGGGACAAGCTCATTTTTGAACGCACCGGACTGGGTGGCGGCCCATGCACGGGCATGGGAGCGGGCGGCAAACTGGTCCTGCATCTCACGACTGATGCCGTGCATGCGTGCCAGCATCTCAGCGGTTAAACCCATCATGCCCGCCGCCTTCGCCACGTTACGGCTAAGGCCGGGATGAAAATCAACGCCGTGGCTCATCGGCACGTGGCCCATATGTTCAACGCCGCCTATCAGGCACGCCTGCGCGTCGCCGGTCATGATCATGCGTGCCGCATCGTGCAGGGCCTGCATCGACGAGCCGCACAGGCGGTTAACGGTCACCGCCGGAACGGAGTGGGGGATCTCCGCCAGCAAGGCGGCATTACGGGCGATGTTAAAGCCCTGCTCCAGGGTCTGCTGCACGCAGCCCCAGTAGATATCGTCCAGCGCCGCGGCGTCCAGCGCCGGGTTGCGTGCCAGCAGGCTACGCATCAGGTGCGCGGAGAGATCTTCCGCGCGCACGTTACGGAACGCGCCGCCCTTTGAACGGCCCATCGGGGTACGAATTGCATCGACAATGACTACCTGTTCCATTGTGACTCCTTAAGCCGATTTCAGAACGCCTGCCGGGCGGGCTGGCGCAACGGGAGGATAATAGGGTTCGTTATGGCGCGCTTTCTCGCGCAGGCCGTCTGGCACGGCATAGAGCGGGCCGAGGGCGGCAAACTGCTGCGCCCGATCGAGATAGCTGGCGCTGCCCTGGGTGTCGAGCCAGCGGAATGCGCCGCCGTGGAACGGTGGAAAGCCAAGGCCGTAGACCAGCGCCATATCGGCTTCCGCCGGGCTGGCGATAATACCCTCCTCCAGACAGCGCACCACTTCGTTGACCATCGGGATCATCATGCGGGCAATAATCTCTTCATCAGAGAAGTCGCGCTTCGGCTGGCTAACCTCTGCCAGCAGATCGTCAACGGCAGCATCTTCCTCTTTCTTCGGCTTGCCTTTACTGTCCTCTTTATAACGCCAGAAGCCCTCGCCGTTTTTCTGTCCAAAGCGACCCGCGTCAAACAGGACGTCAATGGCGTCGCGGTAATCCTTCTGCATCCGCTCCGGGAAGCCAGCAGCCATCACCGCCTGGGCGTGATGCGCCGTATCGATGCCTACCACGTCCAACAGATAGGCCGGGCCCATTGGCCAGCCAAACTGCTTCTCCATCACCTTATCCACGCGGCGGAAGTCCGCGCCGTCGCGCAGCAGCTGGCTGAAGGCAGCAAAGTAGGGGAACAGGACGCGGTTAACGAAGAAGCCGGGGCAGTCGTTAACGACGATGGGCGTTTTGCCCATTTTGCTCGCCCAGGCGACTACTTTGGCGAGGGTCTCTTCCGAGGTTTTTTCGCCACGGATCACCTCCACCAGCGGCATACGGTGTACCGGGTTAAAGAAGTGCATGCCGCAGAAGTTCTCCGGGCGTTGCAGAACGCTGGCCAGCTCGCTGATTGGAATGGTCGAGGTGTTTGAGGCCAGCACCGTATCCGGGCGCACCTTCTGTTCGGTCTCGGCCAGCACCGCTTTTTTCACCTTTGGATTCTCGACAACCGCCTCTACCACTACGTCGACGCGATCAAAGCTGGTGTAGTCGAGGGTGGGATGGATAGTGGCAATCACGCCCGCCAGCTTTAAACCGTCGATCTTGCCGCGTTCAAGCTGCTTATTGAGTAGCTTGCTGGCCTCGTTGATGCCCAGCGTCAGTGATTTATCATTGATATCTTTCATCAGCACCGGCACGCCTTTCCATGCCGACTGATAGGCGATACCGCCACCCATAATGCCTGCACCCAGCACCGCGGCCTGCTTCGGCGTATCAACGTTCTGAGTTAATTTTTTCGCCTGCCCTTTGACATACTGATCGTTCAGGAAGATGCCCACCAGCGCGCGGGCCTCGTTGGTATGGGCCAGCGGGACAAAGCTCTGGTTCTCAAGCGCCAGCGCCTCATCACGGCCAAACCGGGCCGCCGCTTCAATGGTTTTCACCGCCGTCAGCGGGGCGGGATAGTGCTTGCCTGCAGTCTGCATCACCATGCCTTTGGCGATGGTAAAGCTCATGGCGGCTTCAATTTTGCTGAGTTTCAGCGGTTCCAGCTTCGGCTGGCGTTTGGCGCGCCAGTCCAGATCGCCGCTAATGGCCTGACGTAGCACGGCCAGCGCACCATCGCGCAGTTTTTCCGCTGCCACGATGCCATCGACGAGGCCGATTTTCAGCGCCTGTTCAGCGCCTACGTCTTTGCCAGCAGCAATGATCTCCAGCGCGCTGTCAGCTCCAAGCAGACGCGGCATGCGCACCGAGCCGCCAAAGCCTGGCATAATCCCCAGCCTGGTTTCCGGCAGGCCAATGCGTAGATCCGGCGTCGCTAAACGATAGTCGGTAGCCAGCACACACTCGCAGCCGCCGCCCAGCGCATAGCCGTTAACAGCAGAGAGGGTCGGAACAGGGAGATCTTCCAGGCGATTAAAGACGCTGTTAGCGAAGTGCAGCCACTGGCTAAGCTGCTCTTCGGGAACCTGGAACAGAGAGAGGAATTCGGTGATGTCCGCGCCGACAATAAAGGCGGCTTTGTCGGAGCGTAGCAGCAGCCCGGTGAGTGCGGGGCTTTTTTCCAGCACGTCCAGCGCCTGGCCGAGACTTGCCACCGTCGCCGTATCGAGCTTGTTGACCGAGCCGGGGGCCGCGAACACCAGTTCAGCAATGCCATCTTCCAGCCAGTCGAGGTACAGGGTATCGCCTTTGTAAAGCATGTCAGTCTCCTGAATCCAGCAGGGTTACTGGTCTTACCAGATGACACGGAGTGTGGTTATTATGTTAATAAAATGCAAATGAGAGTTTAAAAAGTTGCTGGGAGGATCACGCTTAACGGAAAACACGCAGGGGTGAGCGGGTATGCTAAGATGCGGAGAATTGACGTCTAAACAAAAAGGGAAAATCATGGACTCACTGGCTGCACTCTATAAAGATCATATCGTTACCCTACAGGAACGTGCCCGGGACGTACTGGCCCGCTTTAAGCTCGACGCGCTACTGATTCACTCTGGCGAGCTGTTCAACACCTTCCTTGATGACCATCCGTACCCCTTTAAAGTCAACCCGCAGTTTAAAGCCTGGGTGCCCGTCACGCAGGTTCCCAACTGCTGGTTGCTGGTGGACGGTGTCAACAAGCCCAAGCTGTGGTTCTATCTGCCGGTAGATTACTGGCACAACGTCGAGCCGCTGCCGACCTCGTTCTGGACCGAAGAGGTCGAGATCGTTGCCCTGCCAAAAGCAGACGGTATCGCCAGCCAGCTGCCTGCGGCTCGGGGGAATATCGCCTACATCGGCCCGGTGACAGAGCGCGCTCTGCAGCTGGAGATTAAAGCCGAGAACATTAACCCGAAAGGGGTGATTGACTACCTGCACTATTACCGCGCCTATAAGACCGACTACGAGCTGGCCTGTATGCGGGAGGCGCAGAAGACGGCAGTCATGGGACACCAGGCGGCGCACGAGGCGTTTCTCTCCGGTATGAGCGAGTTCGATATCAATATCGCCTACCTGACCGCCACCGGCCACCGGGATACCGACGTGCCCTACAGCAATATCGTGGCACTTAACGAGCACGCCTCCGTGCTGCACTATACGAAGCTGGATCACCGCGTATCCGCTGAGATGCGCAGCTTCCTGCTGGACGCTGGCGCCGAGTATAACGGCTACGCTGCCGACCTGACCCGGACCTGGGCGGCTAATGGCGACAATGATTTTGCGCAGCTCATTAAAGACGTCAACGAGGAGCAGCTGGCGCTGATCGGTACCATGAAAGCGGGGGTGAGCTATATCGAGTACCACCTGCAGTTCCATCAGCGCATTGCGAAGCTGCTCCGTCGTCATCAAATCATTACCGATATCAGCGAAGAGGCGATGGTCGAGAACAATCTCACCGGGCCGTTTATGCCGCACGGCATCGGTCACCCGCTGGGCCTGCAGGTACATGACGTCGCGGGCTTTATGCAGGATGATACCGGTACGCACCTGGCCGCGCCAGCGAAGTATCCCTACCTGCGCTGTACCCGCGTAATACAGCCGCGCATGGTGCTGACCATTGAGCCGGGTATCTACTTCATCGACTCGCTGCTGGCCACATGGCGGGAAGGCGAGTTTAGCAAGCACTTCAACTGGCAGAAAATAGAGGCGTTCAAGCCGTTCGGCGGTATCCGCATTGAAGATAACGTGGTGATCCACGAGAACGGCGTGGAGAACATGACCCGGGATCTGAAGCTGGCCTGATGGAGAGCTGGCTGATACCGGCCGCGCCGGTGACCTTCGTTGAGGAGATCAAAAAGAGCCGCTTTATCACGCTGCTGGCCCACACCGATGGCGTAGAGGCGGCGAAAGCCTTCGTCAGCGCCGTACGGGCAGAGCACCCGGAGGCGCGGCACCACTGCGTCGCCTGGGTGGCCGGGCCGCCGGACGACTCGCAGCAGCTGGGCTTCTCCGACGATGGCGAACCGGCTGGCACGGCGGGCAAGCCAATGCTGGCCCAGCTGATGGGCAGCGGCGTCGGTGAGATCACCGCCGTGGTGGTGCGCTACTATGGCGGCATTCTGTTAGGCACCGGTGGGCTGGTCAAAGCCTATGGCGGCGGCGTACAGCGTGCGCTTAATCAGCTCACCACACTCCGCAAATTACCGCTGACCGAATATACTTTGTGTTGTGATTATGCCCAGCTCGCTGGCGTAGAAGCGCTACTGGGTCAGTTCGAGGGGAAAATCGTCACCAGCGACTATCAGGCGGTCGTGCAGCTGCGGGTGGCGCTTCCCCGCGCCAGGCTGAGCGACTTTTCCGCCCGGCTGGCAGATTTTAGTCGTGGTTCATTGCATTTATCAGCCATTAAAGAATAATCCCCACCTCATTTATCTTGATACCTAAGGAAGCGGCAGAGATGCATTTTCGCGCCATTACCCGAATCGTTGGACTGCTGGTAATACTCTTTTCGGGAACGATGATCCTGCCCGGACTGGTCGCGCTAATTTATCGGGACGGCGCGGGGCGTGCATTCACCCAAACGTTCTTTGTGGCGCTGGCAATCGGCTCCCTGCTGTGGTGGCCAAACCGCCGGGAGAAGGGGGAGCTTAAGTCGCGGGAAGGTTTTCTGATCGTTGTGCTCTTCTGGACAGTGCTGGGCAGCGTGGGGGCCTTGCCGTTCATCTTCTCAGAGCGTCCCAACCTGACGGTGACCGACGCCTTCTTTGAGTCCTTCTCCGGCCTGACGACCACGGGCGCAACCACGCTGGTGGGGCTGGACTCCCTGCCGCACGGTATCCTCTTCTATCGCCAGATGCTGCAATGGTTCGGCGGGATGGGGATCATCGTGCTGGCCGTGGCTATTCTGCCTATTCTTGGCGTTGGGGGGATGCAGCTCTATCGTGCAGAGATGCCTGGCCCGCTGAAGGATAATAAGATGCGCCCGCGTATTGCCGAGACGGCAAAGACGCTGTGGCTTATCTATGTGCTACTGACCGTAGCCTGCGCGCTGGCACTCTGGTTTGCCGGTATGCCGGCGTTTGACGCCATTGGACACAGCTTTGCCACTATCGCCATCGGTGGGTTCTCCACCCATGATGCCAGCGTGGGCTATTTCGATAGCCCAACAATTAACACTATTATTGCTATCTTCCTGCTGATCTCCGGCTGTAACTATGGCCTGCACTTCTCGCTGCTGAGCGGGCGTAACCTGAAGGTCTACTGGCGCGATCCCGAGTTCAGAATGTTCATTGGCGTGCAGCTAACGCTGGTGGTGATCTGCACCCTGGTACTCTGGTTCCACGATGTCTACAACTCGGCGGTGACAACGCTAAACCAGGCCTTCTTCCAGGTCGTATCGATGGCAACGACCGCCGGGTTCACTACCGACAGCATTGCACGCTGGCCTCTGTTCCTGCCGGTGCTCCTGCTCTGCTCGGCGTTTATCGGCGGCATGGCGGGGTCGACCGGCGGGGGGCTGAAGGTCATTCGTATCCTGCTGCTGTTTAAGCAGGGGAACCGCGAGCTGAAACGTCTGGTACATCCTAATGCGGTATACAGCATCAAGCTGGGGAACCGCGCGCTGCCGGAGCGGATCCTTGAGGCAGTGTGGGGTTTCTTCTCCGCCTATGCGCTGGTCTTTATTATCAGTATGCTGGCGATCATTGCTACGGGCGTGGATGACTTCTCTGCCTTTGCCTCCGTGGTGGCGACGCTGAACAACCTCGGCCCGGGACTTGGGGTCGTGGCGGATAACTTTGCCAGCATGAATCCGGTGGCGAAGTGGATCCTGATCGCCAATATGCTTTTTGGTCGTCTTGAAGTCTTTACGTTGCTGGTACTCTTTACCCCAACGTTCTGGCGCGAATAAGGGAGCACGCTATGAAAACGTTGATTCTATTCTCTACCCGTGACGGGCAAACCCGTGAGATCGCCTCCAGTATCGCCTCCGAGCTGAACGAGCTGGGCGTCTATTCCGATGTGGTTAACCTGAACCGTACAGAGTCTATCGCATGGGAGGAGTATGACCGCGTGGTTATCGGGGCATCGATTCGCTACGGTCACTTTCACCCGGCCGTGGATCGGTTTGTGAAAAAGCATCTGCAGCACCTTAATACGCTGCCCAGTGCTTTCTACGCCGTTAACCTGGTGGCGCGTAAACCGGAAAAGAGCTCGCCGCAAACCAATAGCTATACGCGTAAGTTTTTATTGAACTCACCCTGGCAGCCGGATCGCTGTGCGGTGTTTGCCGGTGCCCTGCGCTATCCACGTTACTCCTGGTATGACCGGATCATGATCCGCCTGATTATGAAGATGACCGGGGGAGAAACGGATACGCGTAAAGAGGTGGTCTATACCGACTGGTCACGCGTAAGCGAATTTGCGCGCGAAATCGCACAATTAACCAGCAAATCGGTGGCAAAGCAGGCATAAAGACTGCAAAATAAGCGCTTGAAAAGTTTTTTGCATTTAAGGCTTGTCAGCTGCGAATAACTCCCTATAATGCGCCACCACTGACACGGAACAACGGCGAATAAGCCGGCCGGTCAGCGAGGCGCCTCCGGGCACTTCGGCAGAGAAAAGCGAAATAAACGCTTGACTC
>JBCNNW010000103.1:0-13423 GCA_039594205.1 Pseudescherichia sp.
AACGCGGCTTTCGCTCACCGTTGCGAGGTCCCGTATAATACGTTTTCCTCTTTCAGAGTCAATCCTTAATTTCAGAATTTTTTCTCTTCAACCGGACCGGCTGTTTCCGTGAAGTGATTCACGTTTGCCGTTTCGATGGAGGCGCATTATAGGGAGTTATTCGCAGCTGACAAGCGGAAAAATACAATTTTATTTCAACCGCTCATCTTTTCATCATAACGTCTATTTTTGCTGCTTTTTAATCGTTGCAGGCAGTTCTGCAAGGCTGGTAAGCACCCAATCCGCCGCATTTTCCGCCTCTGGCGTTACCGGTTTGCCGGTACGCACTAATACTTTATGGCCAACGCCAGCCGCAGCCGCGGCCTGCATATCTTCTACTTTATCGCCCACCATATAAGAGGCGGCCATATCGATATGCAAAAAGTCGCGCGCAGAGTTCAGCATCCCTGGATGCGGCTTACGGCAGTCGCACACCTGCCGATACTCTTCCACTGCCCCCTGAGGGTGATGTGGGCAGTAATAGATGCCGTCCAGATCGACACCGCGATCCGCCAGCGACCAGTCCATCCATTCAGTCAGGGTCTCAAACTGCGCCTCGGTAAACTTGCCCCGGGCAATGCCGGACTGATTGGTCACCAGCACCAGCGCGAAGCCCATCGCTTTTAACTCACGCATAGCGTCAATGACGCCATCGATAAATTCAAAGTCGTCAATCTCATGGACATAACCATGATCGACATTAATCGTGCCATCACGATCGAGAAAAATTGCGGGTACTGACTGTGCCACCGGCCTACTCCTGAAAAAGACGTGTCGCGTTAGTATCTCATGTTTCACGCGGCAAGAAAGTGCTCATCATAGCGAGTTACATTGAATTAGACGTCTGGATGCCTTACCATCCGCTGTGTTTACGGTCACTGCCCGTTTCTGGCAGAACAAAATGCCACGGCTAACTCTTACGACAAAAATATTCTAATGATTAAACTTTCGAATATCACCAAAGTGTTCCAGCAGGGGAACCGCACCATTCAGGCGCTGAATAATGTCAGCCTGCATGTTCCTGCCGGACAGATTTATGGCGTCATCGGCGCATCAGGTGCCGGTAAAAGTACCCTGATTCGCTGCGTTAACCTGCTCGAGCGTCCGACGCAGGGCAGCGTCCAGGTCGGCGGTGAAGAGCTGACGACCCTGTCGGAAGCGCAGCTTACCCGTGCACGCCGCCAGATTGGCATGATCTTCCAGCACTTTAACCTGCTGGCTTCTCGTACGGTCTACGGCAACGTGGCGCTGCCGCTGGAGCTGGACAACACCCCGGCGGCTGAGATCAAGCGTCGGGTGACCGAGCTGTTGGACCTGGTCGGCCTTGGCGATAAGCATGATAGCTATCCCGCTAACCTCTCCGGCGGTCAGAAGCAGCGCGTAGCGATTGCCCGCGCGCTGGCCAGCAATCCTAAGGTACTGCTCTGCGACGAGGCCACCAGCGCGCTGGATCCGGCCACGACCCGCTCTATCCTGGAGCTGCTGAAAGACATCAACCGTCGTCTCGGCTTAACTATTCTTCTTATTACTCATGAGATGGATGTAGTGAAGCGCATCTGTGACTGCGTGGCGGTGATCAGTAACGGCGAGCTGATTGAGCAGGATACGGTGAGCGAAGTGTTTTCGCATCCGAAGACGCCGTTAGCCCAGCAGTTTATTCAGTCCACGCTGCATCTGGATATCCCAGAGGATTATCAGCAGCGCCTGAAGGCGGAAGCGAGTACGGACAGCGTGCCGATGCTGCGTATGGAGTTTACCGGCCAGTCCGTAGATGCGCCGCTGCTCTCCGAGACCGCGCGTCGATTCAACGTTAATAACAATATTATTAGTGCGCAGATGGATTACGCCGGTGGCGTGAAGTTCGGCATTATGCTGACCGAGATGCACGGCACGCAGCAGGATACCCAGGCCGCCATCGCCTGGCTGCAGGAACATCATGTAAAAGTAGAGGTACTGGGTTATGTCTGAGCCAATGATGTGGTTACTGGCGCGTGGCGTCTGGGAGACGCTGGCGATGACCTTTGTCTCCGGCTTTTTTGGATTCGTGATTGGCCTGCCGGTGGGCGTGCTGCTGTATGTGACCCGTCCGGGGCAGATCGCTGAGAACGCGAAGCTCTACCGCACGCTCTCCGCGCTGGTGAATATCTTCCGTTCTATTCCGTTTATCATCCTGCTGGTATGGATGATCCCTTTCACCCGCGTGATTGTCGGCACCTCCATCGGCCTGCAGGCGGCAATTGTGCCGCTCACCGTTGGCGCTGCACCCTTTATTGCCCGTATGGTGGAAAACGCACTGCTGGAGATCCCTACCGGCCTGATTGAAGCTTCTCGTGCTATGGGCGCGACGCCAATGCAGATCGTGCGTAAGGTACTGCTGCCTGAAGCGATGCCGGGCCTGGTCAACGCGGCCACCATTACGCTGATTACCCTGGTAGGCTACTCTGCCATGGGTGGCGCGGTCGGCGCAGGCGGGCTGGGCCAGATTGGCTATCAGTATGGTTATATCGGCTATAACGCCACCGTAATGAACACGGTGCTGGTACTATTAGTCGTGCTGGTTTATCTGATTCAGTTCTCTGGCGATCGTATCGTCCGGGCAGTGACGCATAAATAGCGTTATACACAACACAATCGACTCAGTAAGTTAAGGAAATAACATGGTGTTCAAATTTAAGACCTTTGCGGCGGCGGGTGCGCTGATGGGTGCGCTGGTATTGGCAGGCTGTGGCCAGGACGAGAAAGATCCGAACCACATTAAAGTGGGCGTTATTGTCGGTGCCGAGCAGCAGGTAGCAGAAGTGGCCGCGAAAGTGGCAAAAGACAAATACGGACTCGACGTTGAGCTGGTGACCTTCAACGACTACGTGCTGCCGAATGAAGCATTGAGCAAAGGCGATATCGACGCTAACGCCTTCCAGCACAAACCGTACCTGGATCAGCAGATCAAAGATCGCGGCTATAAGCTGGTTTCCGCAGGCAACACCTTTGTCTACCCTATCGCTGGCTACTCCAAAAAGATCAAATCTCTGAGCGAGCTGCAGGATGGCGCACAGATTGCGGTGCCGAACGATCCCACTAACCTGGGCCGCTCCCTGCTGCTGCTGCAGAAACAGGGGCTGATTAAGCTGAAAGATGGCGTTGGCCTGCTACCAACCGCTCTTGACGTGACCGAGAACCCGAAAAACCTCAAGATCGTTGAGCTGGAAGCTCCGCAGCTGCCGCGCTCGCTGGACGATGCACAGATTGCCCTGGCGGTGATCAACACCACCTACGCCAGCCAGATCAACCTGACTCCGGCAAAAGACGCTATCTTCGTTGAAGATAAAGACTCCCCTTACGTGAACCTGATCGTGACCCGCGAAGACAATAAGGACGCGGAAAACGTGAAGAAATTCGTGCAGGCTTATCAGTCTGACGAAGTTGACCAGGCGGCCAACAAGGTGTTTAACGGCGGCGCAGTTAAAGGCTGGTAATCTCTCCTCGGTGTAATATCATTCAGGGCGGGCGCAAGCCCGTCTTGTCATTTATGCAGGCAACTGGTTCAATAACTGACAATTTGATCACTCATTGAGGAAATACTATGCGTGCTTTACCGATCTGTTTACTGGCACTCATGCTCAGCGGCTGCTCCATGCTAAGCAGATCTCCCGTCGAACCCGTACAAAGCACCGCAGCCACGCCGCCGAAAGCCGAGCCAGCGAAAGCCAGAGTGACACCTCCGGCTCCGGTCAGAGTCATCACTAACCCGGAAGAGCTGATTGGCAAAACGTTCCGCGATCTGGGTGAAGTCTCCGGTGACTCCTGCCAGGCGAGCAACCAGGACTCTCCGCCGAATATCCCGACCGCCCGCAAGCGTATGCAGATCAACGCGGCCAAAATGAAAGCCAACGCGGTACTTCAGCACAGCTGCGAAGTGACCAGCGGCACGCCGGGCTGCTATCGCCAGGCCGTGTGCATCGGATCGGCGCTTAACGTTTCGGCGAAATGAGCACCTTTCAGTTTGCGCAGATAGGCGTTATTCGCTCCCCCTATAAAGAGAAGTTTGCCGTTCCGCGCCAGCCGGGGCTGGTGAAAAGCGGCGGCGGTGAGCTTCATCTCATCGCCCCCTATAACCAGGCCGATGCGGTGCGCGGGCTGGAGGCATTTAGCCACCTCTGGCTGCTGTTTATTTTCCATCAAACGATGGAGGGTGGCTGGCGGCCCACGGTGCGCCCTCCCCGGCTCGGCGGCAACGCCAGAATGGGGGTGTTTGCCACCCGCTCGACCTTTCGCCCGAATCCCATCGGCATGTCGCTGGTGGAACTAAAAGGTATCCGCTGCCAGGGTGAGCAGGTGATCCTTGATCTGGGCAGCCTCGATCTGGTGGACGGCACGCCGGTAGTGGATATCAAACCCTATCTGCCCTTTGCCGAAGCGCTGCCAGAGGCTAAAGCCAGCTACGCCCAGCAGGCTCCGCAGGCCACTATGCCGGTGGGCTTTACCCCCGAGCTTGCAGAGCGCCTGCCACAGCTGGAGAAGCGCTATCCGCATCTCCGACAGTTTATCGTTGAGGTGCTGGCGCAGGATCCTCGCCCCGCCTATCGCCAGCAGGAAGAGGCAGGCAAGGAGTATGCCGTCTGGCTGCTCGATTTTAACGTCCGCTGGCGGGTGACCGACGCGGGCTTTGAGGTCTTTGCGCTGGAAGCGCGCTAAATTCTGCCCGCTCTCTTTTGACATAGCTGTCTCGCTGGTAAACTGAATCACTTTTTTTGTGTCAGGCCCGCTTTGGGCCTGTGCCCATCGTCCAAATGGAATCGTAATAACATGCGTACTAGCCAATATCTGCTCTCCACCCTGAAGGAGACACCTGCCGACGCCGAAGTGATCAGCCACCAGCTGATGCTGCGCGCCGGGTTGATCCGCAAGCTGGCCTCCGGGTTATATACCTGGCTGCCGACCGGCGTGCGCGTTCTGAAAAAAGTCGAAAATATCGTGCGTGAAGAGATGAACAACGCCGGTGCGATCGAGGTGTTAATGCCGGTGGTCCAGCCTGCTGACCTGTGGCAGGAGAGCGGTCGCTGGGAGCAGTACGGTCCGGAGCTGCTGCGTATTGCCGATCGCGGCGAGCGTCCTTTTGTTCTCGGCCCAACGCATGAAGAGGTCATTACCGATCTGATTCGTAACGAGCTGAACTCTTACAAGCAGCTGCCACTGAACTTCTATCAGATCCAGACCAAGTTCCGTGACGAAGTGCGCCCGCGTTTTGGCGTGATGCGTTCTCGTGAGTTCCTGATGAAAGATGCCTACTCTTTCCACACCTCACAGGAATCCCTGCAGATCACTTACGAGGCGATGTATGCTGCCTACAGCAAAATCTTTAGCCGTATGGATCTCGACTTCCGTGCCGTGCAGGCGGATACCGGCTCTATCGGTGGCAGCGCCTCGCACGAGTTCCAGGTGCTGGCCCAGAGCGGTGAAGATGATGTGATCTTCTCCGATACCTCTGACTACGCGGCCAACATCGAGTTTGCCGAAGCGCTTGCGCCAAAAGAGCCGCGCGCGGCGGCCACCCAGGAGATGACGCTGGTTGATACGCCGAATGCGAAAACCATCGCCGAGCTGGTTGAGCAGTTTAACCTGCCGATCGAGAAGACGGTTAAGACCCTACTGGTGAAAGCGGTAGAGGGCGGCGCTTATCCGCTGGTCGCGCTGCTGGTGCGTGGCGATCACGAGCTGAACGAAGTGAAGGCTGAGAAGCTGCCGCAGGTTGCCAGCCCGCTGACCTTTGCCACCGAAGCTGAAATTCGCGCTATCGTCAACGCGGGTCCTGGCTCTCTCGGCCCGGTAAACATGCCGATCCCGGTAGTTATTGACCGTACCGTTGCCGTCATGAGCGACTTCTCTGCCGGCGCGAACGTCGACGGCAAGCACTATTTCGGCATTAACTGGGATCGCGACGTGGCGATGCCGGAAGTGGCTGACATCCGTAACGTAGTGGCTGGCGACCCAAGCCCGGACGGTCAGGGAACCCTGATGATTAAACGTGGTATCGAAGTGGGCCACATTTTCCAGCTGGGTACCAAGTACTCTCAGGCGCTGAACGCTGCCGTACAGGGTGAAGATGGCCGTAACCAGATCCTGACCATGGGCTGCTACGGTATCGGGGTGACGCGCGTGGTGGCGGCAGCCATTGAGCAGAACCATGACGATCGCGGTATCATCTGGCCGGACGCGATTGCGCCCTTCCAGGTGGCTATTCTGCCAATGAACATGCACAAATCTTTCCGCGTCCAGGAGCTGGCCGAGAAGCTCTACGCCGAGCTGAACGCGCAGGGAATTGAGGTGCTGATGGACGATCGTAAAGAGCGTCCAGGTGTGATGTTTGCTGACATGGAGCTGATTGGTATTCCGCACACTGTCGTGATCGGCGACCGCAACCTCGATAGCGACGATATCGAATACAAATACCGTCGCAACGGCGAGAAGCAGATGATCAAGACTGGCGACATTCTCGACTATCTGGTGAAAGCCATCAAAGGCTAAGTCCTGCTCTGCCCGGCAAGCCTGCCGGGCAGATTCTACTCCCCGCCCCGCACCTTACCGCGCATCGCTTTCACCGATGACTTTTGCGACTTGCTTGCCAGCCGACGCTCTTTCGACGCCCGCGTCGGGCGCGTAGGACGACGGCTCTTCTGCTCCACCATCAATTCCTGAATTAACGACACCAGACGGGCCACCGCCGCTTCGCGGTTCATCTCCTGGCTGCGGTACTCCTGGGCCTTGATCACCACTATACCGTCGCTGGTAATCAGATGGTGGCTGGCCGCCAGCAGGCGCGTCTTGTACGCTTCCGGCAGGCTGGAGGCCTTGATATCGAAGCGCAGGTGGATCGCCGTGGAGGTTTTATTCACGTGCTGGCCACCCGCTCCCTGAGCGCGAATGGCGGTCAGCTCGATCTCGCTGTCAGGAATAGCGACGCTGCGTGAAATCTCAATCATGCCGCGCTCTGCCAGGCTGTCAGATGGATCTCCAGGTTGTTTTCCGCATCCGAGAGCCAGATTGCGCCATCCTGAATGGTGGCCTGTAGCGCCATGGTGCGGGAGGCAAAGGCGCTCAGCTGGGCCAGCTGCTCATCATCAAGATACCAGATGCTCAGGTTACTGAATCCAGACAGCTTATTCTGATTCTGCTGCCACCAGACCTGTGCCGCCCGGCTGTTGTAGGTAAAGAGGGCCACCTCTTTCGACTGGGTGCAGGCTCTCTTGATGCGTCGCTCTTCCGGCAGTCCCAGCTCAATCCACAGATCGATCCCCATATGATCGTTGCGCAACCAGGCTTCTGGCTCATCCTCCGCGCTCAGGCCGCGAGTAAACTGGAGCCGTTCGTTGGCAAATTTAATCCACGCCAGCAGGCGCAGCATCATGCGCTCCTGGGTCTCAGAAGGGTGGCGTGCCAGGGTCAGGGTGGCATCAAGAAACTGGTTGCGGTCCAGATCGGCCACGTTCACCGTCGCTTTATAAATGGTTGCTTTCAATGCCATGTCATCGCTCCTTCGCAAAATAGCGCCTATTGTAGCAAACATTCGCTCCGCTGATATTGCCGGGATGAGTATGGTATAGTCAGCTTGCTAAACAGAGTTTATCTTCGTAGGCTTAAACTTACATCCCACGGCGAAGTCAATACACTGACAGGAGGGTATGTGGATAATTATTGTGAGTTAATACGCAAGCGGTATGCGGAAATTGCCAGCGGAGAGTTAGGGTTTATCCCGGATGCGCTGGGTTGCGTATTAAAAGCGCTCAATGAAGTAGCGTCGGACGATCTGCTTCCTGAGCCCGTCAGGGAAAAGGCAGCCTGGGCTGCCGCGAACTTACTGGTGAGCGATTATGTCAATGAATGAAACGTATCAACCCATCAACTGCGATGACTATGACAACCTTGAACTCGCCTGCCAGCATCATCTGTTACTGACGCTGACGCTGAAAGATGGCGAAGAGCTAAAGGGTAAAGCCAGCGATTTAGTCTCGCGAAAGAACGTTGAGTACCTGCTCGTCGATGCAGCAGGTGAAACGCGTGAACTCCGTCTCGACAAAATTGCCAGCTTTAGCCACCCGGATATCGGCACCGTTGTGGTGAGCGAATCCTGAACCTGTTCCCGCGGGCAGCATGCTGCCCGTCATTTTCGCCACGTCAGTCGTAACCCCTCCGCGTTCTCTGCCAGTCCAGCCTGAGTGACAAAATGTCCCGCTGCCGCAATCAACGTCTCGCCGTAAAACAGCATCGGCGTCGTCTCCCGCAGCCAGGGAGCTACCCCCAACTCCTGCCAGATTTTTTTCAGCTTGCGCCCGCCGTGGCGTCCGGCAATGTAGAGCATCCCCGGCGCATGAAAGCGCACCGTCACCGGCTCCTCTGGCTGCGGCGGGCGAATATCGCCCCCCGGCACCAGCGCCAGCTCGCCTAACCCGGCGGGTAGCGTCAGCGGAGCCAGGGTTCCAGGCCATGGGATAACCGTCTGCCGCTGGCCAGGCGTGCTTTTTATCCACCAGAGTTGGCCCTGAAAGCGACGGATCTCATGGGTTCCCAGCACCAGACGCGGGGATGCATCCTCTCGGGCGAGGATCGCCTCCTGCCAGATACGGGTCAGCAGATCCCGCGACGGCATCGGCGCACCCAGCCCACTCAGCCAACGGCGCAGAAGCGCCGCCCGACGATTGGCGCTCATGGTCATCAGCGGCGCAACGGCCAACGTCCCCTCCCCGCTGACTAAACTTGCCAGCTCCTCTGCCAGCAGCTCGTCCAGAAGCTGCTCCTGCTCACCGCACAGCGCCGCGCTGCGCGCCGCCGCGTTGGCGAAGTGCGGCCAGCGCTGTTTCAGCAGGGGCAAAACCTCCAGACGGATAAAGTTGCGATCGTAACTGGCATCCTGATTACTCTCATCGTCGATCCAGCTCAACCGATGGGCGCAGGCCCACTGCTCCAGAGACTCGCGGGTTATGTTGAGCAGCGGGCGCAGTATATGGGTGCCGTGAAAGGGCAGTTCGGCAGGCATGGCCGCCAGCCCCGCCGGGCCGCTGCCCCGCTTTAGCGCCAGCAGCAGCGTCTCGCACTGGTCATCCTGATGCTGGGCGGTAAGCAGTGCCTCCCCCGGTAGCAGCGCCTCGGCAAAAGCCTGATAGCGCGCCTTGCGGGCATGGGCTTCGATGCCCATGCCCTCCTCCGTCAGCGTCACGCGGGCGATGCTCAGCGGCACATCCCAGCGGCTGCATATCTGCTGACAGTGGGTTACCCATGCTTCAGCGTTTGGGCTTAGCCCATGATGGACATGGATCGCCCGCAGGGAGAGGTCAGGCTGCTGGGTGCGCCACTGCACCAGCTGGTGCAGCAGAACGGTGGAATCCAGCCCGCCGCTAAACGCTACCAGAAACCGGCGTCGTGCGTGCAGACTCTGCATAAGATGTGAAGGTGTCATTCCTGCTGATACAGCTCCAGCGGCAGACCATCCGGATCGGTAAAGAAGGTGAAGCGTTTGCCGGTGAAGGGATCGATTCGCACCGGCTCACACTCGATGCCGTGCTGTTGCAGGTGCGTAATAGCCCGCTCTACGTCATCCACGCTGAAGGCCAGATGGCGCAGGCCACAGGCCTCGGGGCGACTGGGCCGCGCGGGTGGGAAAGGAAAGGAGAAAAGCTCAATCACATACTCGCCGTTCAGCGCCAGGTCGCCCTTCCATGAGTCCCGCTCCTCACGATAGGCTTCGCTCTGCAGCGTAAAGCCTAAGATGTCGCAGTAAAACGCTTTGCTCTTTGCATAATCCGTCGCAATGATCGCGATGTGGTGAACCTTTTTTAAACCAAGCATAACCCCTCCTTTTTTCATGCCAACGTTACGACGCTGCGCATCCCTGCGCAAGGGGATCAGGTCTGTTTTAAGACCCTTACCCGGTAAACGCCATCCTCGTCGCGCTTCGCACCGTGAATATCCGTCTCAAAACCGGGATAGTGGCGGCCGATGGCGCAGAGCATCAGCAGAAAATCGAGCACCGCCCGACTCCGCTCGGTGATCATCTCCCCGGGCATCAGCAGCGGGACGCCCGGCGGATAGGGCAGGATCATATTGGCGGAGACCCTTCCCACCAGCGCCTCCAGCTCGACGGTCTCCACCTCGCCTTTCACCTGGATCTGCCACGCCTGGTGCGGGGTCATGATCATATGCGGCAGCACGTCAAAGGCCTGCAGCATCAGGCGCGGCAGCTCGTGCTGGCAGATCAGCTGGTGGATCCCCTGGGCCAGGTCCTGAATGCGCATGTTGCGGTAGAAGTCGGGATCCTCCGCGTAGAGGTCCGGCAGCATGTTCTTCACTCGCAGGTTGAGATCGTAGGCGCGTTTAAACTCCATCAGACCGCGCAGCAGCCCCATCGCCCGGGTTTTATCGATACCGATACTGAACAGGAACAGCAGGTTGTAGGGGCCGGTCTTCTCTACCACTACGCCGCGCTCGTCGAGGAATTTCGCGACCAGCGCGGCGGGAATGCCCTCCTCACCCATGTTACCCTGCTCGTCCATGCCCGGCGTCAGAATGGTCACCTTAACCGGATCGAGGAACATATGGTCGGCATCCGCCTCGCGAAAGCCGTGCCACGCCTCCCCCGGCGCAACCGGCCAGCAGTCAGCCTCCGCAATATCCTCCGGCTGCCAGATATCAAAGAACCACCCTTCCGCCTCGTCTTTCAGCCGCTGCACCTCTTTGCGGAAGTGGAGCGCGCGCTCAACGGAACGGTTGATCAGCCGTTTACCAGGATTACCCCGCAGCATCGCCGCAGCCGTCTCGATAGAGGCCACCAGCGGATAGCTGGGCGAGGTGGTGGTATGCATCATGTAGGCTTCGTTAAAGGTCTCTTCGTCATATTCACCTTTGACGTGGATCAGCGATGCCTGGGAGAACGCGGCCAGCATCTTGTGCGTCGACTGGGTTTCAAAGAAGACTTTCCCCGGCACGCGATCGCCGCTCATGCCGCTCTTGCCTTGGTAGATGGGGTGGAAGTTGGTGTAGGGAACCCATGCCGAATCGAAGTGAATCGACGGCACGTCCAGGGTCTCTTTGATCCAGTTGGTGTTGTAGAGCAGCCCGTCATAGGTGGAGTTGGTGATCACCGCGTGCACCGGCCAGCTGGCCCCGTGCGTCGCCGCCACCTTCTCGGTAATGCTTTCATGGCTAAACTCGCGGCGGGGAATGCCGCCTAAAATACCCAGCGCGTTGCGTCCCGGTTTGAGCCAGATCGGCACCACGTCGCTCATCATCAGCAGATGGGCCAGCGACTTGTGGCAGTTACGATCGATAAGCAGCGTGCTACCGTCAGGCGCGGCGTACATGCCCACAATCTTGTTGGAGGTCGAGGTGCCGTTGGTCACCATGTAGCTCTGCTCTGCGCCAAAGGTGCGGGCGATATACTCTTCGGCCTCCAGGTGTGGGCCGGTGTGATCGAGCAGGGATCCCAGCTCGGTCACCGAGATCGAGACGTCGGCCTTCAGGGTATTGCCGCCGAAAAAGTCATAGAACAGGCAGCCTACCGGGCTTTTCTGGTAGGCGGTACCGGCCATGTGCCCGGGGGTACAGAAGGTGTATTTGCCCTCTTTCACGTAGGTGAAGAGCGAGCGGGTAAAGGGCGGCGTGATCTGCTCCAGATACTCGTTAGTGTACTGGCGGATGCGCGTCGAAATGCTGTCGGCCACGCCCAGCGCATACTCGAAAAACCACAGCGCCATACGCATTTCGTGGGCGCTGACGTCCATCGTTGAGTGCGTATTGATAAAGGCGTAGAGCGGCAGATACTCGTTTAGCTGGTTGATATCGCTGCACAGATCCAGGCCGTGCTGATCCCAGTCAAAGATGACGCCACAGATGCGCGGGTTATGTTCGATGAGTTTTAACAGATCGTTGCTGCTGGTGGGGTAGATGAGCTGGAAACCCTGCTGCTCCAGCGCAAGGTGAAGCTCGTTGAGGGGCTCGTCTTTATAAAAAACGCCCTGCTGCCCCATGATGGCGATGATATTCAATGCTTACCTCCGTGCGAATTCACAGGTAAGCATAGTTGAGGCGAGCGGGTTTTGTAGGCCGGGCGCGCGTCAGCGCCGCCCGGCGTTCTACAGGGATCAGGCGTAGCCGTAGCTCATCAGGCGCTGGTAACGACGGTCACGCAGCTCCTCTTTGTTCAGCACGTCCAGATCGGCCAGGTCCTCCAGCAGCTGCGCCTTCAGCGACGCGGCCATGGTTTCCGGGTTGCGGTGTGCGCCACCCAGCGGCTCTGGAATGATAGAGTCGATCAGCTTCAGCTCTTTCAGACGCGGGGCGATAATGCCCATCGCTTCCGCTGCCAGCGGTGCTTTATCGGCGCTCTTCCACAGGATAGAGGCGCAGCCTTCCGGGGAGATCACTGAGTAGGTGCTGTACTGCAGCATGTTAACTTTGTCGCCCACACCGATAGCCAGGGCGCCGCCGGAGCCGCCTTCACCGATGACGGTGCAGATCACCGGCACGTTCAGACGCGACATCTCACGCAGGTTGCGGGCAATGGCTTCAGACTGGCCACGCTCTTCTGCACCCACGCCTGGGTAAGCACCTGGGGTATCGATGAAGGTGATGATCGGCATGTTGAAACGCTCGGCCATCTCCATCAGACGCAGCGCTTTACGGTAGCCTTCCGGGGCAGGCATACCGAAGTTACGACGAATTTTCTCTTTGGTTTCACGCCCTTTCTGATGACCAATGATCATCACCGGACGCCCGTCCAGACGCGCGATACCGCCAACAATGGCTTTATCGTCAGCGTAGGCGCGGTCACCGGCCAGCTCGTCGAACTCATCGAATGCCAGGCGGACATAATCCAGGGTGTACGGACGCTGTGGATGGCGCGCCAGTTGCGCGACCTGCCATGCGCCGAGATCGGCAAAGATTTTGCGCGTCAGCTCTACGCTTTTTTCGCGCAGACGATGCACCTCTTCGTCGATGTTAATATCCAGTTTTTCATCCTGGCGGCTTACGGCCGTCAGGGAATCGATTTTCGCTTCCAGCTCGGCGATCGGCTGTTCGAAATCAAGGAAATTCAGACTCATAGTATTCCTGTATTAGTCAAACTCCAGTTCCACCTGCTCCGGGCCAACCAGGCCACGCAGATCGTTAAGTAAACGATCGCTCGGAGAGACGCGCCATGTTGCACCAAAGCGCAACCGGGCGCGCGCATCCGCTCTCTGGTAGTAGAGATGCACTGGAATGGTCCCCGAACGGTGGGGTTCCAGAGACTGACGGAGTCGGTTTAAAAGCTGGTCATCAATTTGCCTGTCCGTCAGCGAGATAGCAAGCCCGCGAGCATATTTTTCCCGGGCTTCGTCAATGTCCATCACTTCGCGGG
>JBCNNW010000104.1:0-13122 GCA_039594205.1 Pseudescherichia sp.
TAAAGAAGTAATATAAATTCATAAGTTTGTAAGATATAAATGTATGGTAATGTCCATATATAAAATGTTAGGCTTAGATATAATTTAAATACGGTGTATTTATTTAAAAATATAGCAAGGCTGATTTTGGCAAGCAAAATAAATAGATAATAAGTAACGTTGATATTTATTAATTTTTATTGATAATCTAATATAGGTTAATTTTATGAAAAATAATAGAGAAATATATGAACAAAACATTGCCAAATATTCTCGCCTTAAGCAGGTCATGCTTGATACTTTAAATCAATTATTTATAGGTAATGCAATAGAACTTTTTTCGCTTGAAGGGAGGATTAAGACTTTAAATTCTTTCATTGAGAAAATTGAACGAAAAAATTACATTAATCCGCTCAGTGAGATGGAAGATATCTGTGGGGTAAGAGTAATTTGTTACTACTCATCTGATTTAGAGATAATTGAAAGTATTTTAAAAAGTGAATTTTCTTTTATATCATCTTCGGATAAGCAAAAAGAATCAGGCGCAGATAGATTTGGTTACTCTTCACGGCACTATATAATATGTCTAAAAGAAGAGTGGCTGTATAGCCCATTATACCGGGATCTCTCAGGATTAAAAATTGAAATACAAGTTAGAACTATCTTAATGCATACATGGGCCGCTATAAGTCATAAATTGATGTACAAAAAAGAAAGCAGTATTCCTGTTGAGATAAATAGAAAGTTAAATAGATTAAGTGCATTAATCGAACTAGCAGATGAACAATTTGATTCGATTAGAATTTTAAATAATGAGTATGCGGAAAAGCTTAAACTTGAACCTGCATATTATGAAAATGATTTATTAAATCCTTTTAATATTATTTCATTAATTAATAAGCACACCCCCGGTCGTGAGTATACCGATGAAGATATAATGAAATTTGTCGATGAAATTGATGGATTAAATATAACTGTTAAGTTTTTGGACAAATTTTTAAGTGACAATATTGATTTAATACTTCAAATGGAAAATAATTCTGCCAATAAGAGAAATATTAGCATTCTACCATATTGGTCCGTTACAGGATTCTGTCGAGCTGTGCTGGATTTAGCAAGTGATGCATATTTCAAATGGAGATGGGGTAAACATGGAGTAATGGGTAGTCTTTCGCCTGAATTAAAGAGTGAAAGGCAGAGCTTCAGACAACGTGTAAACCATTGAATTTAATTTTACTAGAATCATAAGGTGCTTTATTATTAATTTGGTAATTAGAAATTATTAATTAAATGATCCTGTATTAACTACGATGTTTTCTAGTTTTTTATTTGAGGGTGCTTTATACTTTTTTGAGTATATTGTGTTTTTAAGCAGGTCGATAATCTATTAATGCATTTGGAAAGAGGCCACATAATGTGGCCTCTTTAATTATGCACACAGCTCTCTACTTATAGTTTCCAAAAGCTCTGCTCTTTCATCAACAAATCTTTGAAAATCATCAGAAAAAAGTGAAGAAGGAATTTGATGAGATTGAATAATAGCAGGTATATCTCCAGTCATTCTTGCTTGGTATAAACTTGGCATGTCCCCACCAAGTAAACGATTATTAGCTCTTGAAATAAAACAAAAGTTCGCTAAGCAATTTTCATTATAAACATTTTGACCAGAGTCACGTAAAAATGCTTTTGGCATAAGGTGATGGAATTCTTTCCTGTTGCATTCTCTTAGTTTACTATCTAATCCTATGCTAGAACCATCTATAAAATTCAAAGGATTATATCGTGCAAGCATTAATATAAATGCGCTAGTCATTACGGTTCTTAGCGTAAATTTTTCTTTCTTAAACCTTTCTGCTGATACATTTACAGCAAAATCGCCAAGTGTATTAGGCTGATTGTTTTTTAATTTGATTATTTCATCAATATCTTGACTTAAATTACGCATTGTTCCATGGCTATATCTTTGTGAAAAACTAACACGCCAAAACCATCTTAATAAGCTACGCCTTTGAGCGTCTGTATAACTATGCTCCCTATTTCCTGGTACTGAAAAAAAAGTAGATAACGGCACAAGAATATAATGATATGGGAGGTTGTCAATCGATTGCACATGAAGTTCAGATCTTAAGAAATCTAAAGCTCCTTTAATGCCATTAACGACTTCACTGAACCTATTTCTAACTTCTGCCCCATTAAGATTTACTAAGCTTTCTGGTTGGCAAGAGTTAGCTAAAACAGCAGCTGTACAACGTAGCAATAAGCTAATGTTATCAGAAAGCTCAGAAAAACCGTATGCTTCAAGTTCTTCTATTAAATCCTCGAATTGGTTTTGAAGTTGAAAGTCTTCGCTCCAAGTCCAAGCTGATAGGAGTTGTAATGTATCAAGCGGAATTCCTTGTCTATTAATTCTCTCAAATATGATAGCAACTTTTTCTTTTTCATCGGTACGAAATGATTGTACAGGGATTCGTGCTTCCTTAAATACAGATTGTACACTGTCTATTTTAGCTGCTAAAACATCATCAAAATTCCTTGTTTTTTGGCGATATTCAACAGTGTTAAATAAACAGTTTAAGGGGAAGTGTTTATTTTCATCAACTTCATCTGGGGATAATGCTACAAACTGACTTTCTTGTACATCAACTTCTTGTGTGTAATCAAAATAAACGTCTTTCCAATTATCATCTTGAGCTCTAGGCAATTCCGTTTGGAATACACCAAATATAGATGTAATTCTTTGCTGACCATCAAGCACATAATCAATCGGGAAGTCAGAATCTGGAACGGGTAGAGTAAAAGGTCCTAAGGTTCTTTCGGTCTGAAGAGCTTCATTTGTTCGCCAATATAGTAGTGATCCAAAAGGATAACCTTTATAAATGCTATCAATTAAGAAGGCAACCCTGTCAGGATCCCAAACAAAACCTCTTTGGAAAGCTGGTATCCTTATTTGGCCTCGATAAACAGCATCCAGAATCTCTCTGATAGTTTGATTGTCCATGAATTATGTCCATAATTAAAAGATAATTGGAAATACGTAATATTCAGTATAGTTGCATGGGATACAACAAGGAAATTGTAAAAAAGAGAAGTTACGTGCAATTATTAAAATATATGTTGCCCGATTTGATTTTTATTAGAGGGTTTTAACATTCCTATACGCTTATTAACAGATGGTTGCTTTCTGGAGAAGGTTAGCACAGCTTCGTCTTTTCGATACATCTGAAAAAAATTAAGCTTTTTTATAAAAAAGCGCTTAGATTGTTAACCCCTGCGTTATAAATCCTTTACAATGTCTGCTCTCGACCGGAGGGCTAGTGGCTAACCTGATGCATCACTCAACATGGAAACGCGCAGCGGCATTGACCGCACTGTTTGCGATCCTGCTGATCGTGATTGCACCACTGATCTCCGTTGTGCTGCAAAAAGATCCCATGAGTGCGATGCCTGGCATGCACCACGAGATGTCGATGATGCCGGAGCATCACGTCATGCCTGAACATTCGCCCGCATCGCAAAGCATGCCGGTCGACCATGCCGAGGCGTGCGGCTACTGCGTGCTGCTAGCGCACGTGCCAGGCGTGATCCTTGCGCTTATCGTTCTGCTCTGTGGCGTGCTGCTCAGGCTGCGCATAACGCCACCGCTACCCACCGTCTGCCACTGGCACTTCTTCCCCTGGCTCTGTCCGGATACCCGCGCGCCGCCGCGCCTGTCTGCTTTTTCCCTCTAAAAATTTCCTGTACGCCCCGGCGTACCAGCAACTTTTTACCTAAAAAAAGGAAAAGTATGACTACCTGCACTTCGCGCGCGGCATGGGTAAACCTGCTGCGACGCCTCCATTTCTACATCGGTCTCTTTGTGGGTCCGTTTATCTTCATCGCCGCCCTCAGCGGGACGCTCTATGTCGCCACGCCGCAGCTGGAGGGTGCGCTCTATCACGATGCGCTCTACGGCACAGCCACCGGTGAACATCAGCCGCTGGCCGAGCAGGTGGCGGTAGCCGAGCGAGTGACCGGTGGAGCGCTGCGGCTGCACGCCGTCCGCCCTGGGCTTATCGACGGGGAGACCACGCGGGTGATGTTTGCCGACCCGCAGCTTGGCGTCTCGGAGAACCGGGCTATCTTTATCGACCCCGTGACCCTGGCGGTAAAAGGCGATATGACCGTCTATGGCACCAGCGGTATTCTGCCTCTGCGTCAGACTATCGATTATCTGCATCGCTCCCTGCTGCTCGGCGATGCCGGGCGACTCTATAGCGAGCTGGCGGCGTCGTGGATGTGGGTTGCAGCTCTCGGCGGTATTGCGCTGTGGTGGTTTACCCGGCCAAAACGACGGATTAATAATCGGGTGCAGAACAGCCGTCGCCTGCACGTAAGCCTGGGCTGGGTGCTGCTGGCGGGCATGCTGCTCTTCTCCGCGACCGGCCTGACCTGGTCCCAGTGGGCGGGAGGTAACGTTGATAAAATGCGCGCGGCGCTGGGCTGGATGACGCCGCAGGTCAATACCCAACTGCACGGAGCCGCCCAGCCAGCCGATCCCCATGCAGAACATCATGCCCATCATGAGCACCATGAGGGAATGACCATGCCGATGGCGGAGAGCGATGCCGACAGCGTTCAGTATGATGAGGTATTGCAGGTAGCCCGCCAGACCGGCATCAATGCTTCCCGTCTTGAGATCCGCCCACCGCGCAGTGCAGACCAGGCGTGGACGGTCACGGAGATCGACCGCGCCTGGCCAACCCAGGTTGATGCCGTGGCGATCGATGGTCACACGATGAGCGTCATCGACCAGACTCGCTTTGCTGACTTCCCGCTGATGGCGAAGCTAACCCGCTGGGGCGTCGATTTCCATATGGGCGTGCTGTTCGGCCTGCCAAACCAGCTGGCGCTGATCCTGTTTGGCGGTGCGCTGTGCGTCAGCATTGTCGTGGGCTACCGGCTGTGGTGGATCCGCCGTCCGACGCAGGGCGGCGTGAGTCCAGTGCAGACCCTGGTGCAGAGCTGGCTGGCGCTCGGCTGGGGAGGACGGCTAATTACCCTGATCCTCGCTCTGCTGATTGGCCTTGCGCTGCCGGTGTTGGGGATTAGCCTGCTGCTGTTTATCGCTATCGATATTCTGCGTTGGCGGCGGGCCAGCACCGCACGACTGCAGCCGGAACAGGAGTCAGGGCGTCTTTGAGTGGCGCTGTTTGACTTTGTACATGTTCTTATCCGCCAGCTCCAGCAGGCTATCGGCGCTGGCGTGCTCCCATGCCAGCGCATAGCCAATGCTGAGGGTCATCATGGTGGTAGAGCCGTTATGTAGATCGAAAGGGCGATAGAACTGCTGGGCTAGCGCGCCTGAGAGACGCTTTACCTCGTGCTCGGTGTGTACGCCGGTGAGGATCATTGCGAACTCATCTCCACCCAGGCGGTAGACCGTATGCTGTTTACCGCCGAAGTCAGTTAACCGTTTCGCCACCTCAATCAGCACGCTATCGCCGACGGCGTGGCCCCAGGTATCGTTAATAAATTTAAAGTTGTCTCCATCCAGAAACAGCAGCGCCGAACAGCTCTGGGCAGTTTCATCCTTCATCAGAGTGCTAATCGCGTTGCGAAAAGCGGCGCGGTTAGCCAGCCCGGTCAACGGATCGTGCAGGGCGGTACGCAGTAGCAGGGCATTACGCGCCTGTAAACTTAGCTGCCACTCCTCCATCTCATCCAGCAGGCTGTTAAAGTCCTGACCAAAGCGATGAAACTCGTCAATACGCTCATCGGCGACGCGACGGGAAAAGTTGCGATAGGTCCGCACGTCGTGCACCACGTCAGTGATATTTTGCAGGGCGTTGAACACGCCGTTATGCAGGTAGCGACTGATGGCGAGCGCCACCGCAGATGCAAACAGAATCGAGCCGGTCAGCACGCCGAGGGAGAGCAGAACAAAGTGACCAATCAGGCCGGCCTGAGCGGTCAGGCGCAGCTCGCCTATCTCTGTGCCGTCATGCATGATCGGCTGCGTAACCGGCTGGGGAAGCAGCCCCTGCCGGATCAGCTCGCTGGCTTTTTCATAGCTGGTTTGTGGCGTCGAAGACCAGCCGGCCACTACGTGCTGTTTTGCATCGCGCACCTGCGCTGCGCTATAGAGCTGGCGCTGGCCGAGCGTCGAGAGCGTATCGGCGGCAGCAGAGGCGTCGTTGCGGACAAGAGCAAATGCCAGGCTGCGGCTCATGGTCGCCCCCGTCAGCTCTAAATTGCGCTGGGCATACTGTTTAAGCGTTAACACCGAGGTGACGGAGATCAGAAACCAGACCAGCGTCATTGTAATAATCACGTTAATAATATTAATTCGGCGTAGGGTGCGCTTAAAAGTTGGGCGTGAAAGATCCGTATTCATCATTATTTCCCCGCAACGACGGCTAAATATTACACGTAGCAGAAAAAACAGCGTTTACCTGCATAGACCCTTTAGTGATAGTGGTTATATTACCCTTTCCCGGGCACGGGTGATCTCGACGTATTCACAGATTGAATAATATTTCGACTATTAATTGAGGATGGCGTCGCGGGTTCCCTCTTTCATTCCCGCTTGCCAGGCACTACGCAACTGGGCGGCGCTATCTTGCGTGTCGCAGCCGGCAGGGTAAATTTTACCCGCCCGGCCCCAGGCATAGAGAAAGTCGTCGTGGCAGATTTTTTTCAGGCCTTCTTTGTAGCCTTGCAGATAACGTTTTCGATCAACGTTAGCATCGTTATGTAACGCAGCCAGCACGCTGTTCTCTTTGACTACTGCACCAGAGAGAGCATCGTCTTGTCCGGTACTATACCAGTCCGTGCCGGTCCAGGTGGGGGCGTGTGTGTAAGGTTCAACCGAACAGCCAGACAGCAGTATGGCTAATAGTGCGTACATTCCAGGTTTCATCGTCATGCTCCTTTTTCTTTTATTAAAGCGTAGCCTGGTTGCCGTCAGGTTGCTCAGTGTACATTTTTATTTACACAAAAAGCACAATTAAATTGCATTTTAAGGGGTCTTGTAAAGTATTATGTACGTATTATGGATTGAAATCTTTACCGGTTGTGATAGTGTTAGGTTACTCTCTAATGAGAACACTATCGCTAAAGACTATCGCAACGAACGACCAGGATCGCCATCATGCAAAAAGACGCGCTGAATAATGTCCATATCGCCGACGAGCAGGTTTTAATCACTCCGGAACGCCTGAAGGCGGAGTTTCCGCTGACGGCAGAGCAGGAGGCGCAGATTTCCCAATCGCGCCAGACTATCTCTAACATCATTGCCGGGCGCGATCCGCGTCTGCTGGTGGTTTGTGGGCCTTGCTCTATTCACGATCCGCAGGCGGCCATTGAGTACGCTCACCGCTTTAAAGCCCTTGCCGAGGAGGTCAGCGATAGCCTCTACCTGGTCATGCGCGTCTATTTTGAAAAACCCCGTACCACCGTCGGCTGGAAAGGGTTGATTAACGATCCGCATATGGACGGTTCGTTTGATGTCGAAACCGGGTTAAAAATTGCCCGTAGTCTGCTGGTGGAGCTGGTCAGCATGGGCCTGCCGCTGGCAACCGAAGCGCTGGATCCGAACAGCCCGCAGTACCTGGGCGATCTCTTTAGCTGGTCGGCCATCGGGGCACGCACCACCGAATCCCAGACGCACCGTGAAATGGCCTCCGGTCTCTCGATGCCGGTCGGGTTTAAGAACGGCACCGACGGCAGCCTGGCGACGGCGATCAACGCCATGCGTGCGGCGGCCATGCCGCACCGTTTTGTGGGCATCAACCAGGCCGGCCAGGTGTGCCTGCTGCAAACCCAGGGCAACCCGGACGGCCACGTGATCCTGCGCGGCGGCAAAGCACCGAACTACAGCCCGGCGGACGTGGCCCAGTGCGAGAAAGAGATGACTCAGGCAGGCCTGAAGCCAGCCCTGATGGTAGACTGCAGCCACGGTAACTCCAATAAAGACTACCGCCGTCAGCCTGCGGTGGCGGAATCCGTGGTGGCGCAAATTAAAGATGGTAACCGGTCAATTATCGGCCTGATGATTGAGAGTAATATCCATGAGGGTAATCAGTCGTCGGAGCAGCCGCGCAGCGAGATGAAACACGGCGTCTCCGTCACCGATGCCTGCATCAGCTGGGAGACCACCGACGCGCTGCTGCGTGAGATTAATAAACATCTGCGTGGGCATCTGGCAGCACGTTTGGCTTAAGAGGTTGTTATGGTTGCTGAATTGACCGCCCTGCGCGATCAAATTGATGAAGTGGATAAGGCGCTGCTGGCCCTGCTGGCCAGGCGTCTGGATCTGGTGGCCGAGGTCGGTGAGGTTAAGAGTAAATATGGCCTGCCGATCTACGTTCCCGAGCGCGAGGCCGCCATGCTGGCTTCCCGCCGTCAGGAGGCCGACGCGCTTGGCGTGCCGCCAGACCTGATTGAAGATGTGCTCAGACGCGTAATGCGTGAGTCCTACTCCAGCGAGAACGATAAAGGGTTTAAAACCCTCTGTCCGACGCTGCGTCCGGTGGTGATTGTGGGCGGCGGCGGCCAAATGGGCCGGCTGTTTGAGAAGATGCTGACTCTCTCTGGCTACCAGGTACGCATTCTGGAGAAAGATGACTGGGCGCAGGCAGGCAAGATTGTCGCCGATGCCGGGATGGTGATCGTCAGCGTGCCGATTCACGTTACCGAGCAGGTGATTGCCTCGCTGCCACCGCTGCCGGCGGACTGTATCCTTGTCGATCTGGCATCGGTAAAAAGCGGGCCGTTACAGGCGATGCTCAGCGTGCATAAAGGACCGGTACTGGGGCTGCATCCGATGTTTGGACCGGACAGCGGCAGCCTGGCGAAGCAGGTGGTGGTCTACTGTGATGGTCGCCAGCCGGAAGCCTACCAGTGGCTGCTGGAGCAGATGCAGGTGTGGGGTGCACGTTTGCACCGCATCAGCGCCGTCGAGCACGATCAGAACATGGCGTTTATCCAGGCGCTGCGCCACTTTGCCACTTTCGCCTATGGGCTGCATCTGGCGGAAGAGAACGTGCAGCTGGAGCAGCTGCTGGCGCTCTCCTCGCCCATCTACCGTCTGGAGCTGGCCATGGTCGGGCGACTGTTTGCCCAGGATCCGCAGCTCTATGCAGACATCATTATGTCTTCCGGAAACAACCTGGCGCTAATCAAGCGCTACTACCAGCGCTTCGGCGAAGCGATTGAGCTGCTGGAGCAGGGTAATAAGCAGGCCTTTATCGACAGCTTCCGCAAAGTTGAACACTGGTTCGGCGACTACGCTCAGCGCTTCCAGAGCGAAAGCCGGGTGCTGCTGCGGCAGGCCAACGACAGCCGTCAATAGATAAAAAGCTGTATATACTTTAAGGCCAGTGGGTTACCCGCTGGCCTTTTTTACTGTATGGGAGTCTCTATGGCTGAGCCGCAACTGCTGTTTGATTACACCGGCCATCTGCCGGAATGTCCTGTCTGGAGTGAATCAGAACAGGCGCTGTACTGGGCCGATATTCTGGAGGGGGAGATCCACCGCTACCATCTGGCGTCCGCTGAGCATACCGTGCTGCGGTTTCCGGAAGAGGTGGGCTGCTTTGCCCTGCGCGAGAAGGGCGGTTTCATCGTTGCGATGCGGAGTGCCATCTGGCTGGCGGACAAGCGTGGCCTGCTGACTCAAAAAGTGTGTGATAACCCCTCTAACCCGGAGCTGGCGCGCTTTAACGACGGTGGGACTGACCATTTTGGCCGCTTCTACGCAGGGACCTTCTGGGCACCGCAGGATTACAACGGTGCGCTGCTGATGCGGATCGATAACGATCTGACCCCAAAGGTGATCCAGTGCGATATTCGTGGGGCCAACGGATTAGCCTTTAGCCCGGACGGGAAGTGGATGTACACCTCTGATACGCCGCAGGAGGTGATCTACCGCACACCGCTGGATGAGCAGGGCGAGCCAGGCAGGCGCGAGGTGTTTCGTACCTTCAAAAAAGCGGAGGGGCAGCCGGATGGTGCAGCGACGGACGTTGAGGGCTGCTACTGGAGCGCGCTGTACGACGGCTGGCGCATCGCGCGTTTCTCTCCCGAGGGCGAGCAGTTAGAGGAGTATCGCCTGCCGGTGCGCTGCCCGACGATGGTCTGCTTTGGCGGCGAAGATATGAAGACGCTGTTTATTACCACCACCCGGGAGAATATGAAGCCGGACGAGCTGGCGAAGTTTCCGCTCTCCGGGGCCATCTTCACCCTGCCGGTGAAGGTGGCAGGCGTGAAGAAATCCCCCTTTATTGAGCGTTAAGCCGGATCGACCGGCACAACGTTTTCGCCAGGATAGCAGCCCAGCACTTTCAGCGAGCGGGTGATCTCCCCCAGCTCGCGCAGGGCTTTCTGCATGGATGCAGACTCCAGGTTAGCCTGGACATCCAGATAGAACATCTCTTCCCACGGGTTGCCGTGAATGGGCCGTGACTCCAGCCTGGTCATAATCAGGTTGTGGTTACGCAGCACCAGCAGCGCCTCAACCAGTGCCCCGGCCTGCTGGCCCGTGGCCATCAGCAGCGTTGTTTTAGCTGGCACCTGATCGGAGACGTTAATCGGTTTACGCGCCAGTACGATAAAGCGAGTAATGTTTTGCGTCTGGTTTGCCAGGTTGCGCTCCAGTACCTGCAGGCCATACAGCGCGCCGCCCGCCTCGCTGCCCAGCGCCGCTACATGCGGTGAATTCGCCTGGGCCACTCTCTCCATTGCCGCCGAGGTGCTCTCGGTGTACTCGATTTTCCACTGCGGATAGCGGTTTAAAAACTGGCTGCACTGTTGGAAAGGCTGCGGATGGCTGTAGACCGTTTCAATTTTGCTCAGATCGGTGGTGCCGGAGACCAGAACGCAGTGATCGATCGGCACGGTCATCTCGCCAACAATCGACAGGCTGGTGTGCTGGAGCAGATCGTAGACGTCGTTAATCGCCCCGGAGCTGGTGTTCTCCAGCGGCACGACGGCATAGTCCGCCTGGCCAGTCTCCACCTGCTGAAAGATATCGTGGAACTTTGCGCAGCCGCTCTCAATAAACTGCTCAAAGTGGCGGGCCGCATACTGACGCGCCGCCAGGTGCGAATAGGAGCCTTTGGGACCCAGGAAGGCAATCCGCGCCGAGTGCGGATTGGTTTTATTAAGATGCTGCTGAAGCAGGGCCTGTTGCGTAAGGACGGAGTCTTCAATGATCAGCTGGAACAGGCGGGTAATGTAGTGTGCATCGAGGTGGTGCGTTTTGCCCAGCTGGATCAGATGCTCAAGCAGATCGCGTTCGCGATCGATATCGCGCACCGGACGATGAGAGGTCAGCTTAGCCTGGCCCACCTCAACGGCAAGCTGGCGGCGCTCGGCCAGCAGCGCCAGCAGTTGCTCATCCAGGGCACTTATCTTTTTACGCAGATCCAGCAGCGGGTTTTCCGGTGTCATAGTGTTGCCTTAGTCATTATTGTTATCTGTCTCTCAGCCATAAAAAAGGCCCCCCGGTTTGGGAGGCCTTGCTGTTCGTCTTCGCACACGCTCTTATACGACGAAACGCCTCCCGTTCAGGGGAAGGTAAAAAAGCGTGCGAAGAAAAACGGCGTCTGTTTCATGGATAATTCCTGTATGTGTCTGCAGGTAAAGTAACCGTACTGTTTTCATCCTGTCAATAAAAAACGCGCCCGAAGGCGCGTGGATGAGACACTCAATGTAAAGGACTACTCTTCTTCTTCAACGAAGCTGGCGTCTTTCACCGACGTAGCGGCGCGACGGGCTTCACCTTTGTGCTGCACTTTATTGAGCTGCCGTTCCAGCTTGTTAATCAAGTCGTTGATAGCGGTATACATATCATCGTGTCGGCCACTGGCAACCAGCTGGCCATTAGGGGTATTAATGGTTGCGTCGGCAACAAAACCCTGCGGCTCCTTCGAGAGGATGATATGGGGATTAATCAGATGGGTTTGCCATTTTTCAAGCTTGGCGAGACGGTCTGCGACATGCTGGCGAATTGCCGGAGTAATTTCCATTTGTTTACTGGTAATGTTCACTGTCATAGATGTTACCTCTTGTCTTTCCGTCCAGGTGATCTCAGCATACCTTTCTGAAGGTCAAAAAGTGTGATTTATGTCACGTATTTTTGTCACTTTTTGTCAATGACGACATTTTGTGAGGCAAGACAGGAAGAGGTGAGATTTCACTTGAAGGATAGGAGAAGGGGAGTCATAGTTGATAAGTTGCGTCGCAGCCTACTTCTTTAGAGGCAGCCGAAACCGCATAAAAAAACGGCAGCCCGGGAGCTGCCGTTTGTGTTTTTGAGCGTCAGGTTTTGACTATCAGGTATTGCTGCTGTTGGACGCGATAATCTTCGCGACTTTATCTGCCTGAGCATTCATCTGCATCTGGCGATAGGCATTTTCCATCAGCGGCAGGGCGTTACGTGTCGCCTGCGTGTCAGGGAAGTCACGCAGCATGCCTTCTACGCGATTGACCACCGCTACCCATGCGCCGCGTTCGGTGTAGTATTGCGCTACGGAGTACTCATACTTCGCCAGGCGATCCTTCAGGAACACCAGGCGCTTGGTGGCATCGGTAACGTACTGGCTGTTCGGATAGCCGCGTACCAGCTTCGAGAAGTCATTAAACGCATCACGGGCGTGCTGTGGATCGCGGTCGCTACGATCGACGCCGAAGAAACCCTGTAATGCACTGTCGTCCAGCGCCATGTCGGTCAGGCCGCGCATATACATTACGTAATCAATGTTCGGATGAGTCGGGTTCAGACGGATAAAGCGATCGATCGCGGCCTGAGCCAGCGGCAGATCGGCATTTTTATAGTAGGCGTAGATCAGATCCAGCTGAACCTGCTGGGAGTAAGGGCCAAACGGATAACGGTTATCCAGCGCTTCCAGTTGCGTTATTGCCTGTTTCCAGTTACCGTCCTGCAACTTTTGCTGAGCAGTCGCATAGATTTCATTAGGCGGATTATCAGGCACCTCTTCCTTTGAACTGGAGCAACCCACCAAAGCCAGGCTCAACGTGGCGGCTGCCACCAGATATTTCATGCGCGTCATGACGTTTTGACTTTCCTCAAAATGTTTATGCGGGAGGATTCTCTGTTCCTGCTCCCGATTAAGACCAGCTACAATAGCACACTATATTAAA
>JBCNNW010000105.1:0-12657 GCA_039594205.1 Pseudescherichia sp.
CGCCCTGCGTATGCGCGGGGTGGCCGAGCAGGGCGGGGGGCGCTGGCTGACGGCAGGCGACAGCCGCTACTGCAACTTCTCCAGCAATGATTATCTCGGCTTAAGCCAGCACCCGGCTATCGTGCGTGCCTGGCAGCAGGGGGCGGAGCAGTACGGCGTGGGCAGCGGCGGCTCCGGGCACGTCAGCGGCTATACCCGGGCGCATTATGCTCTGGAGAGCGAGCTGGCGGAGTGGCTGGGCTACCCTCGGGCGCTGCTGTTTATCTCTGGTTTTGCCGCCAACCAGGCGGTAGTTGCCGCCCTGACCGGCAAAGCGGATCGCATCGTGGCGGATAAGCTCAGCCACGCCTCTCTGCTGGAGGCCGCCAGCCTCAGCCCGGCGCAGCTGCGGCGCTTTGCCCATAACGACGTTAGCCAGCTCGCTGCGCTGCTGGATAAACCCTGCGTCGGCCAGCAGCTGGTGGTGACCGAGGGGATCTTCAGCATGGATGGCGACAGCGCGCCTCTGGCAGCCGTCGCCGAACAGACGCGTAGCGCCGGGGCCTGGCTACTGGTGGATGATGCCCACGGCATCGCCGTTACCGGCAGTGAAGGGCGCGGCAGCTGCCAGCAGCAGGAGGTGAAGCCCGAGCTGCTGGTAGTGACCTTTGGCAAGGGTTTCGGCGTCAGCGGCGCGGCGGTGCTGTGCAGCGAGGCGGTTGCCACCTACTTTGAGCAGTTTGCCCGTCACCTGATCTACAGCACCTCCATGCCTCCCGCCCAGGCCGTGGCCCTCAGCGCCGCGCTGGGCGTGATCCGCGGCGAGGAGGGTGACCAACGCCGGGCGGCGCTCGCCGGGCTGATTCAGCTTTTCCGCCAGGGCGCAGCGTCGCTTCCGATGCGTGTCACCGATTCCCAAAGCGCTATTCAGCCGCTGATCGTTGGCGATAACAGCCGGGCGCTAAGCCTGGCGGAGCGCCTGAGACACAGAGGGTGCTGGGTGACGGCTATTCGTCCGCCCACCGTGCCCGCAGGCACCGCACGCCTGCGTCTGACCCTGACGGCGGCCCATCAGCCCGAGGACATCGATCGTCTGCTGGAGGTTCTGCATGAGCCTGGTGAATAAGCGTGCGGTGGCGGCGGCCTTTGGCCGGGCGGCGCAGAGCTATGACAGCCATGCCCAGCTGCAGCGCCAGAGCGCCGATCTGCTGCTGGCGAAGCTGGGCGAACGTCGTCCAGCTAGCGTACTGGACGCGGGCTGCGGGCCGGGCAGCATGAGCCGCTACTGGCAGGACGCGGGGGCTGAAGTGACTGCCCTCGATCTCTCCCTGCCGATGCTCAGGCAGGCGCAACGTCAGCAGGCTGCCCGGCACTATGTGGCAGCGGATATAGAAGCGCTGCCGCTGGCCGATGCCCGGTTCGACCTTGCCTGGAGCAACCTCGCGGTGCAGTGGTGCAACGATCTCGGCCAGGCGCTGGAGGAGCTGCATCGCGTAGTGCGTCCTGGCGGCGCGGTGGCCTTTACTACCCTGGCGAGCGGATCGCTGCCGGAGCTGCACCAGGCCTGGCAGGCGGTAGACAGCCGCCCCCACGCCAATCGATTTTTAGCAGAAGAGACGCTGGCGGAAACCGTTAGTGCATGGCGTGGCCGGTATGACGTGCAGCACATCACGCTGGCCTTTGACGATGCTCTGGCGGCCATGCGCTCGCTAAAGGGCATCGGCGCGACGCACCTGCACGCTGGCAGGCACAACCAGCCTTTGACCCGCGGCCAGCTTCAGCGCCTGCAGCTGGCATGGCCGCAGCAGCAGGGTAGGTGCCTGCTGACCTATTCACTTTTTTGGGGAGTCATTGAACGTGACTGAACGCTTTTTTGTCACCGGCACGGATACGGAAGTCGGTAAAACGGTGGCCAGCTGCGCCTTGTTACAGGCCGCCGCGCTGGCAGGATGGCAGACCGCAGGCTATAAGCCGGTCGCCTCCGGCAGCGAGATGACGCCAGCGGGGCTACGCAACAGCGATGCGCTGGCTCTGCAGCATAACAGCACGCTGGCTCTGGACTATGATGCCGTTAACCCGTACACCTTTGCCGAGCCGACCTCGCCACACATCGTCAGCGCTGCGCTTGCTCAGCCGATAGAGGCCGAAACGCTCTCGGCAGGGCTGCGGGCGCTGGAGGCGCAGGCGGAGTGGGTACTGGTTGAGGGGGCAGGGGGCTGGTTCACGCCGCTCTCAGAGACCCTGACCTTTGCCGACTGGGTCACTCAGGAGCAGCTGCCGGTGATTTTAGTTGTGGGAGTCAAGCTTGGCTGCATCAACCATGCGCTGCTCACCGCTCAGGCAGTGCAGCAGGCCGGGCTGCGGCTGGCGGGCTGGATCGCTAATGACGTAGTGGTGCCGGGAAACCGTCACGCTGAGTATCTGGCTACGCTTAAGCGCATGCTGCCCGCCCCGTTCCTTGGCGAGATCCCGTGGCTTGAGAACGCTTCGCCAGCCAGTGAAACGGGTCGCTGGCTCGATCTCAGTGCTTTACGTTCGGCGTCATCCACTGGGAAAGCTGGGGATCGTCCAGCTGCATAACGCTCCCCTGGGCTACGTTGCGTCCCCGATGCAGCAGATAGAAGCGATCGGCGACGCGACGTACAAATGACAGGTGCTGCTCCGCCAGCAGGATAGTCATGCCGAAATCCTGGTTCAGGCGTACCAGCAGGTTACCCAGCTTATGGATAAAGGCCTGGCCCAGCCCGCGGGTCGGCTCATCAAGGATCAGCAGTCGGGGATGGGTTACCAGCGCCCGGGCCAGCGCCAGCTGATGCTGGTTATCCTCTGACAAGCCTGCGCCCTTGATCTGGCGCAGGGCATACAGCTCGGGAAAGAGATCGTAGATATCGCGCGTTACGGCGCTGCCGTGTTCGCCGACTGCCAGCCAGGCCACCTGTATATTCTCCTCAACCGTCAGCTGGGAGAAGATCCGCCTGTCCTGCGGCACGCAGGCGATGCCCATTGCCGGGCGATCTTCCATCTTTACCTGCAGCAGGTTGAGCGGGGCTGCACCTGCCTCCTGCCAGATGATGCTGCCGCTCTCCACGGGCAGATAGCCAGAGATACAGTTGACCAGGGTCGTTTTTCCCATCCCCGGTAGCCCCATGACGCAGGTGCAGGTGCCAGGAATAAGATCAAGGTCGACATTCCAAAGCGTATGGCGATCGCCGTAATAGTGATTTACTGCACGTAAGCTCAACATTATTTTCTCTCCCGGGCCTGTCTGTAAACGATATGTTGCAAAAGCCTTGCCAGAAGCGAGTTATTCTCTGTTTTTAGGAGCAGGATGAAGAAAAATCGCTAAATTGCGCTAATCCGCCATTTTGACCGATTGCTTCTGCACGCTATAAGTGCTAACCCTCCGCAAATCTGATTTTTCATGGTGCAGTCGCATGCAAATGCGATAAAAAATGGTGGGAAAATTTTTTTACCTGCGTAGCGTTTCGCAAAACCTGGTTTTCGCTGAGTCACAGGGGGTACGGGCTGGCGACAGTTATCCACTATTCCTGTGGATAACCTTGTGCATTAGAGTTAGAAAACGCGTGCAAAGCGAGAGAACATGCGGCCTGGGCATGAATTGATGCGAAACGCGGCTTTTTCAATAATTTATTAAAAATCAAATGCTTAAATAAAAGCAACGGATGTAAGAAAAGTGTCACCCACTGACACAAAACTTTCACTACCCGACTTGACAAATGTTAAATCGTAAAAAGTTCTGGGGATAAGATATTTTTTTTAGTTTTTAATTCTGTCGCAAGGGCAATTTTTCCTTACGGCGCTTGAAATTGCCTTAAGTAACACAGATATTCTGGTCTGCCACTGGCTTTTTATCCAGTATAAATTATTGGCAAAATCGGCTGTCGCGAGTAAAATTACTCACCTGCCCGCTCATTCCTTCATCAGGTAGCCATTCATGAGTAAACCATTCAAACTGAATTCCGCTTTTCGTCCCTCTGGCGATCAGCCAGAAGCCATTCGCCGCCTGAAAGAGGGGCTGGAGGACGGGCTGGCGCACCAGACCCTGCTCGGGGTAACCGGTTCAGGGAAGACGTTTACCGTTGCCAACGTGATCGCCGATCTACAGCGGCCGACGATGGTGCTGGCGCCGAACAAAACCCTGGCGGCACAGCTGTATGGCGAAATGAAGGAGTTTTTCCCGGACAACGCCGTCGAGTACTTCGTCTCGTACTACGACTACTACCAGCCGGAAGCCTATGTGCCCAGCTCGGATACCTTTATCGAAAAGGATGCCTCGGTGAACGAGCACATCGAGCAGATGCGTCTCTCGGCAACCAAAGCGCTGCTCGAGCGTCGTGACGTGGTGGTAGTGGCCTCGGTGTCGGCCATCTACGGCCTCGGCGATCCCGATCTCTACCTCAAGATGATGCTGCACCTGACCATCGGCATGATCATCAACCAGCGCGATATTCTGCGTCGTCTGTCGGAGCTGCAGTACACGCGTAACGACCAGGCCTTCCAGCGCGGTACCTTCCGTGTGCGCGGCGAGGTGATCGATATCTTCCCGGCGGAGTCAGATGACGTGGCCCTGCGCGTTGAGCTGTTCGACGAAGAGGTTGAACGCCTGTCGCTGTTCGATCCACTCACCGGCCACGTTGAATCCACCATTCAGCGCTATACCGTCTATCCGAAAACTCACTACGTTACCCCACGCGAACGTATCGTGCAGGCGATGGAGGACATTAAGGTCGAGCTGGCAGACCGGCGCAAAACGCTGCTGGCCAACAATAAGCTGCTGGAAGAGCAGCGTATTACCCAGCGCACCCAGTTCGATCTTGAGATGATGAACGAGCTGGGGTACTGCTCGGGCATCGAGAACTACTCCCGCTACCTCTCCGGACGCGGTCCGGGTGAAGCACCGCCGACGCTGTTTGACTACCTGCCTGCCGACGGCCTGCTGGTGGTTGACGAGTCACACGTCACCATTCCGCAGATTGGCGGCATGTACCGCGGCGACCGGGCGCGTAAAGAGACGCTGGTGGAGTATGGTTTCCGCCTGCCGTCGGCGCTGGATAACCGTCCGATGAAGTTTGAAGAGTTCGAGGGGTTAGCCCCGCAGACCATCTACGTCTCGGCGACGCCGGGCAACTACGAGCTGGAGAAATCCGGGGAAGAGATTGTCGACCAGGTGGTGCGTCCGACTGGCCTGCTTGACCCAATTATCGAAGTACGTCCGGTAGGTACCCAGGTCGACGATCTGCTCTCGGAGATCCGCAAGCGCGTCGCCATTAACGAGCGCGTGCTGGTCACGACGCTCACCAAGCGTATGGCCGAGGACCTGACCGAGTATCTGGAGGAGCACGGCGAGAAGGTGCGCTATCTGCACTCGGATATCGACACCGTGGAGCGTATGGAGATCATTCGCGACCTGCGTCTGGGCGAATTCAACGTGCTGGTAGGTATTAACCTCTTGCGAGAGGGGCTGGATATGCCGGAGGTGTCGCTGGTAGCGATCCTTGATGCCGATAAAGAGGGCTTCCTGCGCTCGGAGCGCTCGCTGATTCAGACCATTGGCCGTGCGGCGCGTAACGTCAACGGCAAGGCCATCCTCTACGGGGATAAGATCACGCCGTCGATGGCGAAAGCCATCAGCGAGACCGAGCGTCGCCGGGCGAAGCAGCAGGAGTACAACGAAGAGCATGGCATTACGCCGCAGGGGCTGAATAAGAAGGTGGTCGATATTCTGGCGCTGGGCGAGAACATTGCCAAAACCAAAGCGAAAGGGCGCGGTAAATCCCGTTCGCCGGTGGTGGTGGAAGAGTCAGAACTGGCGCTAACGCCGAAGGCGCTGCAGCAGAAGATCCACGAACTGGAAGCGCAGATGTTACAGCACGCCCAGAACCTGGAGTTCGAGGAGGCGGCGCAGCTGCGCGATCGCCTCCATCAGCTTCGCGATCTCTTTATTGCCGCATCCTGACCGGTTGAAACAACAGGCGGAAACCGCACCCAGGCCCGTACGCCGGGCTTCGGCGTGCGGTTATGCAGGTAAAACTGCCCGTCGTGTAGCTGCGCGATCCGGCTGACGATGCTCAGCCCCAGGCCAATGCCGCCGTAGCGGCTGTCCATTCGCACAAAGGCTTTACTCAGCTCTTTGCTTTTCGCCTCGTCTACACCAGGGCCTTCATCCTCAACGGCCAGCACCGGAGCCGGATCCTGCTCAAGCTTGAGGGTGATGGCGCTCTTCTCCGGACTGTAGCGGTGGGCGTTCTCTACCAGGTTTCTCAGCAGTACCCGCAGCTGTACGGCATCGCCGCGTACCGCCACGTCATCCCGATCGTCGGGCAGCACCAGCGTCTGCTCGCGGGCGCTCAGCATCGTTTGTAGCTCATCCTGCAGAGGCAGGATCACGTCGCGGATCAGCATCACCTGCTGGTAGCTGCCCGCCGAGAACGACTGCGCCATACGTGCCAGCTGCAACAGCTGAGAAACGCTCTCCGTCATCTGGTCGATGCGCAAAATCAGGCGGCTGACGTCGACGGAAGGGTGACTTTTTGCCAGCAGCTCAAGGTGCAGGCGCAGGCCCGCCAGCGGGGTGCGCAGTTCATGCGCCACGTCGGCGGTAAAAAGTCGCTCGCGATCGAGCGTCAGGTTCAGGCGTGCCACCAGCTGATTAATCGCTGAGCTGACCGCTTCCACCTCTGCCGAGGGGTTAATGAGGACTATCGGCTGTAAATTATCAGGCGTGCGCAGCTCCAGTTCACGTTGCAGATCGCTGAGGGGCCGGGTAATGAGCTTCACCGCCTGCATGCAGATCAGCAGCGCCATGCCGATAATAAACAGGCTTGGCACCAGCAGGCTGGCGACCGCCTCGTGTACCTCACGCTCAATATGGGCGTGGTTGTTGTGCTTGTAGATGGCGCTCTCAACCAGCAGCTGGATCTGCTCTTTGCTCTCATGCCACAGCCAGAAGACGCTAATGAGCTGAAACAGCACGAGGATCGAACCAATGGTCAACAGCAGGCGCCCGCGCAGGGTCCAGCGGGCCGGGGATAACCCCTTTTTTATCTTCTCTGGCATAGGCTCAGGTCGCCTGCTCCGTTTTAATTAGCTGATAGCCAAAACCGCGTACCGTGCGGATACGATCTTTACCAATCTTATCCCTCAGATTATGAATATGCACCTCAAGGGTGTTGGTAGCCGGCTCGTTATCCCAGTTGTAGATGTCATTGTAGAGGATCTCCCTGTGCACAGGGCTGCCCGCCTTCAGCATCAGACGTGACAGCAGGGCATACTCTTTTGGCGTCAAATCCATCGAGTGCCCGGCCAGCCACACCTGACGGGTGTTGACGTTCAGGCGCAGATCGTCAACGGTAATTTCACTGTCGCCCTGGTTGTGCTGGCGGCGCAGCAGCGCCCGGATGCGGGCGTTAAGCTCCTCCAGCGCAAAGGGCTTGATCAGATAGTCGTCCGCGCCCGCATCCAGCCCGCAGATGCGATCCTCCACGGTATCCCTGGCGGTAAGGATCAGTACCGGTAAAGAGACCTTCTCCCGCCGCAACCGCTGCAGCAGGTGCAGGCCATCTTCATCCGGCAGGCCGAGATCCAGCACAATTAAGCTGTAGTGTCCCGACGCCAGGCAGAGCATCGCCTCCCGGCTGGTGCTGACGCCGTCGCAGGCGTATCCCTCTGACTGCATGGCCAGGATCAGGCCCTGCAACAGCAGCGTATCATCCTCTACGATTAATATTTTCATTGATCATGACTCCTTGCACGCAGCCAGAATGTCATCGGCTGGCTGATAAACATGGGTCTGCACGCCTGTAATACCCAACATGGTTGAAAACAGGTTGTCCTGCGAAAATGCCTCGCTGGCAGCGCGTTTTTGCAGACATGCTCCACTCACCCGGTAGCGCTGCTGAAAATCGGGCGATAGCCAGATTAGCATCGGCACATGTTTCTGTGACTCTGGCGCAATGGCGTAGGGCAGGCCATGCAGATAGACGCCGTTTTCGCCTAATGACTCTCCGTGATCGGAGAGGTAGACCAGGCTGGTAGTAAACTTATCCTGCTGCGCCTGTAACAATTTTATCGCTTTATCGACGACATAATCGACGTACAGTACCGTATTATCGTAGGTATTTTTAAGCTGTTGTTGCGAACAGGTCTGGATTTCGTTGGTATCGCAGGTTGGCGTAAATTTCCTGAACTGCGGCGGATAGCGTTCGTAATAGGTTGGGCCGTGGCTGCCGATAGTGTGCAGCACAATCAGCCCGTCGCCCTGTAGCTTATCGATATACTGCTTCAGACCGTGGAAGAGGATATCGTCCTCGCACTCCCCCGCTTTGCAGAGGTCGGCCAGATTAAGCTGGGTGACATCCTGATGGGGAACCCGATCGCAGGCCCCTTTACAACCGCCGTCGTTTTCGTTCCACAGCACCTGTACCCCCGCACGCTGGATAATATCCAGCAAGCCTTCCCGATGGTGGGCCAGCTGCTCGTCGTAGTTCTTACGCGCCATTCCCGAGAACATGCAGGGAACAGAGACCGCCGTTACCGTGCCGCAGGAGCTGGTTTGCGGGAAGTAGATCACGCTATCTTGCTTAAGCCGCGGGTTGGTCTCCCGATCGTAACCCGAGAGCGAAAAATCCTCCGCCCGCGAGGTTTCACCTACGACCAGGATGGTTAAGTTCTTTTTCGCACCCTGGTGCATCTGCGGCACGAGAGCGGCGTCCTCACCCAGTCTGACCAGCGGCAGGTTATCCATCCGGTGGTGTTTATAGTAAGAGTAGACGGCAGTAATGCTGTTGGATGGTCCCAGGGTCTTAATCAGCTCACGATTATTGCGAAACAGCGAGGCGTAATCCTTATAGAAAAAGAGCACTACCAGCAGCAGCACGGCGACCGAGACGAGAACATTTCCCCCGCGAACCAGCAGGCTCCGCCAGCCAGCAGGCGATTTTTTGACTCTCAGCCAGCAGGCCAGCATGGCCATCATCACCCCGGAGAGGCCAATCGTTAGCAGGAGCTGCGGCGTCATTAAGGCAAAGCTCTCGGCAGGCGTGGTATCGAGAATATTAGCGATCATCGTCCGGTCGATGACTACGCCATAGGTCCAGATAAAATATTGCGTTGCCGCACAGAGCAGAATAAACAGGCAGATGAGCAGCCGATCCAGCCAGAGAAACGAGGCCAGCGTGGTGAGAATGTTAATTACGCAGAAGGCGACGACCGGCATCGATAAGAAAACCGCCAGCGACCACGGCGAGTGTACCGCCAGCAGCGTCCAGGCCTGGTGATAGAAGGCGAGATTCAGCACCACGGCGATATAAAATGAAAACAGGAGGGTAAAGGTCGTGCGCTTTAAGGCTGGCCTGTAGAACGGGAACATACGCATACATAACGTCCTGAAAAGAGTATGCTGCGTATGCTCGCAGAAGAGGGTTAAGGCAACCTTAAGATCTTCAGAAAAGTCCGGAAGGCTGAAATTCAGCCCAGCCGCTGTACCGCCTGCTCCAGCGCGGCGCGCAGCAGGTGACGATCGTGATGATGAGGAACGTCGCTGGCCTCCAGCGCCTCCTGTACCACAATGCGGCCGCTGAGCGCCGCCGTCTCCGCCTCGGGTCCGACCACGACCGCGTCCACGATCCGCTTGCCTACGCGCTGCTCCAGCAGCGCCAGTTTAGCGGCCAGATCCATCCGCGCCGCTTCGGCGCTTAGTTCTTTGCCCAGATTGTCGATATAGACCACCGGGGCCGGAGTGCGGCGCAGCGCCTGGGCCAGATCGCCCAGCAGCACCAGCGGCATCAGGCTGGTGTAGAAGCTGCCGGGACCAATCAGGATCAGATCCGCTTCGGCAATGGCGTCAATTGCCTCCCGGGTCGCCGGTACGGAGGGGAAGAGCATCAGTTCCTGAATAGGCGTTGTCAGCCCGTCGACGTTTACCTCACCGTATACCGTGTGTCCTTCGCTATCGACGGCCATCAGATCCACCGGCTGCTCCGACATTGGAATCAAAAACGCATCTACCTTCAGCAGGTTGCGAATTAAATTGATCGCCTCCAGAGGCCTTACGCTAAGGTGATCCAGCGCCTTTAACATCAAATTTCCGAGGTTATGGCCCGAAAGCTCGCCATTACCGCTAAAACGGTACTCAAACATCGCTGAGGCGACGCTCTGCTCGGTAATTAACTGATTTAAACAGTTACGCATATCGCCCCAGGCGATGCCGCCCTCAGCGCGACGAATACGCCCGGTTGACCCGCCGTTATCGGTGGTGGTGACAATCCCCGTCAACCTTGAACCCAGCGACCCCAGCGAGGACATGACACGTCCCAGACCATGTCCGCCGCCAAGGGCAACGACCCGGTCAAGATCCGCAAGCGTACGACTACGCATAACTCTTCCTTAATGGCTAAAAAACTGCGCTACGTTAACCCAAATACCACTAAAAGACGATGCCCCGTGCGGGTGAAAATGATGCATATCAAAGCAAGAGGCGCAATTTCACGTATTCTGTTACGAAAATGCACAACTAAGCCGCTATGTATAAGTTTATATAGCGATGGCGGGGATGGCGAAAGTGACGTTATCGCGCTACTATCGCTATCTATAGCGTTAACACACACTCTAGCCTCTGCGTCTACGTCCCTGGATATGATGCTTTGGCCGTGGCAGTTGCCACCAGGGTGCAGGAAGAAATGACTGCATCTCCCGTATTTGGAAAGGTGTACATGGCCTCACAGCTTACCGATGCATTCGCGCGTAAGTTCTATTACCTGCGTCTGTCTGTTACCGACGTGTGCAATTTCCGTTGCACCTACTGCCTGCCCGATGGCTACAAGCCGGGCGGGGTCACCAATAAAAGCTTTCTGACCCTCGATGAAATTCGGCGGGTGACGCGCGCCTTTTCTGCGCTCGGCACCGAGAAGGTGCGGCTGACCGGCGGGGAACCCTCGCTGCGCCGCGACTTTACCGAGATCATCGCTGCGGTGCGGGAGAATGCTGCCATCCGCCAGCTGGCGGTAACGACCAACGGTTACCGCCTGGCGCGGGACGTGGCCAGCTGGCGCGATGCCGGGCTGACCGCCATCAACGTCAGCATTGATAGCCTTGATGCCCGCCAGTTTCATGCCATCACTGGCCAGGATAAGTTCCACCAGGTGATGCAGGGTATCGATGCCGCTTTCGAAGCGGGCTTCGGGACGATCAAGGTCAATACCGTGCTAATGCGCGACGTCAACCACCACCAGCTCGACACCTTTCTGGCGTGGATCCAGACCCGTCCCATCCAGCTACGCTTTATTGAGCTGATGGAGACCGGCGAGGGGAGCGACCTGTTCCGCAAGCACCACCTCTCCGGCATGGTATTGCGCGATGAGCTGCTGCGCCGCGGCTGGATCCAGAAGCTGCGCGGCCGCAGCGACGGCCCGGCGCAGGTCTTCTGCCACCCGGACTACACCGGCGAAATTGGCCTGATCATGCCCTACGAGAAAGACTTCTGCGCCAGCTGCAACCGGCTGCGCGTCTCGTCGGTGGGCAAGCTGCATCTCTGCCTGTTTGGCGACGGCGGCGTGAGCCTGCGCGATCTGCTGGCGGAAGATGCCCAGCAGGCGGAGCTGGAGGCGCGCATCGCTGAGGCGCTCACGCATAAGAAGCAGACCCACTTCCTGCATCAGGGCAATACCGGCATCACGCAAAACCTTTCCTATATCGGCGGATAGATCCTACAAGGAGGCAGTTTATGAGTCAGGCCAGCGCAGAGTTTATCCCGGCACGCATTGCCGTGCTGACCGTTTCCAGCCGTCGCGGCGAAGAGGAGGATACCTCCGGCCACTTCCTGCGCGATGCGGCCCACGAAGCGGGGCATCAGGTGGTAGCGAAAGCTATCGTCAAAGAGAACCGCTACGCCATTCGCGCCCAGGTTTCGGCGTGGATCGCCAGCGACGAGGTGCAGGTTATTGTGATTAACGGCGGCACGGGCTTTACCGCCGGTGACCAGACCCCAGAGGCGCTGCTACCGCTCTTCGATCGCGAAGTCGAAGGCTTTGGCGAGGTGTTTCGCATGCTCTCCTTTGAGGAGATTGGCACCGCCACGCTGCAGTCTCGCGCAGTGGCCGGTATCGCCAACGACACGCTGATTTTTGCTATGCCCGGCTCGACCAAAGCCTGTCGTACCGCATGGGAAAATATCATTGCGCCGCAGCTCGATGCCCGCACCCGTCCGTGCAATTTTCATCCTCATTTGAAGAAGTAAGCTATGTCGCAACTGACCCACATTAACGCCGCAGGCGAAGCACACATGGTCGACGTCTCGGCAAAAGCGGAGACCGTGCGCGAAGCGCAGGCGGAAGCCTTTGTCACTATGCTCCCTGAGACGCTGGCGATGATTATCGACGGCAGCCATCACAAGGGTGACGTCTTTGCCACCGCGCGTATTGCCGGTATCCAGGCGGCGAAGCGCACCTGGGAGCTGATCCCGCTGTGCCATCCGCTGATGCTCAGTAAGGTCGAAGTGAATCTCGAGGCGCAGCCGGAGCAGAGCCGGGTGCGCATTACCACCCTGTGCCGCCTGACCGGCAAAACCGGCGTCGAGATGGAGGCGCTAACGGCGGCCTCGGTGGCGGCGCTGACCATCTACGACATGTGCAAAGCGGTGCAGAAAGATATGGTGATTGGTCC
>JBCNNW010000106.1:0-12655 GCA_039594205.1 Pseudescherichia sp.
GGGTCATCGAAGATAACTTCGTCGCCGGGCGTCCGGAGTGGGAAGCCGCCGGGGTGCAGATGGTCGACGACGTCCTGCCCTGGGAGCAGATGAAGCTGCGGATGCTTAACGGCAGCCACTCCTTTTTAGCCTATCTCGGTTACCTGGCCGGTTTTGCCCACATCAGTGACTGTATGGCCGACGCGCATTTCCGCGACGCCGCCCGCCGTCTGATGCTGGATGAGCAGGCCCCGACGCTGCGCATTTCCGGCGTTGATTTAACAGACTATGCAGAGAGCCTGCTGGCGCGCTTTGCCAACCCGGCGCTTCAGCACCGTACCTGGCAAATTGCGATGGACGGTAGCCAGAAGCTGCCCCAGCGCATGCTGGAGAGTATTCGTCTGCATCTGGAGCGCGGGACCGACTGGCCGCTGCTGGCGCTGGGTGTCGCAGGCTGGATGCGCTACGTCAGCGGCGTCGATGATGCAGGCCGGGCTATTGATGTGCGCGATCCGCTGGCAGAGAAATTCCGTGAGCACGTCGCCCAGAGCAGCGAGCAGACGCGGGTCGCTGCCCTGCTCTCCCTGAGCGAAATCTTTGGTAGCGACCTGCCGAACAATCCGGCTTTTGTTGCCGCTATTGAGTCTGCCTGGCAGCGCATCGCCACCCAGGGTGCCCATCAGGCGGTGATCTCCACCCTGGAGGCTTAACCTTTCCTGCCTTTAACGCGGACGGAAAATGCTGCCGTCCGCGGTGACACTTCTCTTTTCACGCTTTTTTCGCCAGGATGATGGGATCGTTTTAACGCCCTCTGATGGGCGGGACTATTTGTGGAGTGAATGTGACTAAGACCAACCTGATTACCGGCTTCCTGGGCACCGGCAAAACCACCTCGATATTGCATCTTCTGGCGAATAAGCCGGAGGGTGAAAAATGGGCCGTGCTGGTTAATGAATTTGGTGAGGTCGGCATTGACGGCGCGTTGATGGCAGAGAGCGGCGCGCTGCTGAAGGAGATCCCCGGCGGCTGCATGTGCTGCGTCAACGGCCTGCCGATGCAGGTAGGCTTGAATACGCTGCTGCGTCAGAGCAAACCCGATCGCCTGCTGATTGAGCCGACCGGGCTGGGCCATCCAAAGCAGATCCTCGATATTCTCACCGCGGAGGTCTATGAGCCGTGGATCGACCTGCGCGCCACGCTCTGCCTGCTGGACCCGCGTCAGCTGCTGGATGAAAAAGCGGTTACCAATGCAAACTTCCGCGATCAGCTGGCGGCGGCGGATATCATCGTTGCCAATAAAAGCGATCGCGCAACCTCAGCAAGCGAGGCGGCGCTGGCCCAGTGGTGGCAGCAGTTCGGCGGCGACCGCCAGCTGCTGACGGCTACCCAGGGCGAGATTGACCCTGCGCTACTGGATACGCCTCGCCGCAATCGCCGCGAGCTGCCCTCCAGCGCCGAGCACAACCATAGCCACGGCGAGAAAAAGGGGCTGGCAGCGCTGAGTCTGCCCGCTCACCAGCGCTGGCGGCGCAGCCTGAACAGCGGTCAGGGGCATCAGGCCTGCGGCTGGATTTTTGATGCCGGGACGCGCTTTGATACCGTGGGCATCCTGGAGTGGGCGCGTCTGGCCCCGGCAGGACGGGTAAAAGGCGTTATGCGCATTGCCGAGGGGCTGGTAAGGATAAATCGCCAGGGTGATGATTTCCGTATTGAGACGCAAAACGTCCCCCCGCCGGACAGCCGCATCGAGCTGATCGCGGATCACGACGTTGACTGGAATACGCTTCAGTCCGCTCTGTTGAAGCTTCGTTTAGCGGATGAGGATTAACGTTGCGGCTTTAAACTCTGCCGTGATGGAATAATGAAAAAACGACTGCCGCTGATATTACTGCTTAACGTTGCCGGGCTGGCCCTGTTTTTATCCTGGTACCTGCCCGTCAATCATGGCGTCTGGTTTACGCTGGACTCTGCGATTTTTCATTTTTTCAATCATCTGCTGGTAGAAAGCCGCCCCTTCCTGTGGCTGGTAGCTATTACCAATAACCGGGGATTTGACGCCTGCTCGCTGCTGGCAATGGGTTGCGTCATGATCGCGTTTTGGATAAAAGCCGACAGCGCCGGGCGTCGGCAGATTGTGGCTATCGGGTTAACGATGCTGATAACGGCGCTGGTAGTAAACCAGCTGGCACAGCACCTCTATCCCGTTAAGCGCGCCAGCCCGACTCTCTATTTCAGCGATATCTGGCGGGTGAGCGATCTGCTGAATATTCCCACCAAGGATGCCTCGAAAGCGAGTTTCCCTGGCGATCACGGCATGATGCTGCTTATTTTTTCTACATTTATGCTGCGCTATTTTGGTGTTAAAACGTTTATCGTTTCCCTGATTATTTTTGTGGTCTTTGCCTTCCCCCGAGTCATGATCGGCGCACACTGGTTTAGTGATATCGCCGTGGGGTCGCTCTCCACGGTGCTAATTGGCCTGCCGTGGATCCTGCTCACGCCGTTAAGTGATAAAATTATTTCTCTCTATGACCATTACCTGCCTAATAAAAACAAACAATTTGATAACATTTAAAAGATTGAAATTAACAATTGTTGTCAGGGATACATTAGCATCCCTGACACAAATTTTTACCGATCGGCGTAGTTTGTCATCGTTTCGTCATTTAAATTTGTTTACAAATTAACGGGTTGAATGTTTTTTACGCTGAATCGCACACTTTTCATACAAATCGATTTTTCCACTTTGTCTATCATAATTTCTTATAAAAAATCCTATAAAACCACTCGCAATGGGGGAAACGATCGGGTAATCTCGATGACGTTTCGCCTCACAGAGATAAATATTCCCGCTGTGAATTAATTTGTGCGTTTCACCACAGATTTGACCAAGAGGAATTGTCTCTCAGTGCGCAAGTAATTAGGCTCGTCACGTTTGGCATTTTTATAACGATTATTTATCGTTAAGGACTTCAAGGGAAAATAAGCAACATGGTCAAATCTCAACCGTTCCTGAGATATCTCTGGCGGGCTATCCCCGCGATTGCAGTAGCGGCACTGCTTTCAGCTTGTTCGACAAATACCGCAAAGAATATGCACCCTGAGACGCATGTTGTGGGCATGGAAGATGCCTCTTCACTGCAAGCCTCTCAGGATGAATTTGAAAGTATGGTACGTAATCTCGACGTTAAATCGCGAATTATGGATCAATACGCCAGCTGGAAAGGCGTGCGCTACCGTCTTGGCGGCGATACCAAACGCGGCATTGACTGCTCTGGTTTCGTACAGCGCACCTTCCGTGAACAGTTTGGCCTGGAGCTGCCGCGTTCGACCTACGAACAGCAGGAGATGGGTAAATCGGTTTCGCGTACCGGCCTGCGCACCGGCGACCTGGTTCTCTTCCGTGCCGGCTCTACCGGACGTCACGTTGGCATCTATATTGGTAATAACCAGTTTGTCCATGCGTCCACCAGCAGCGGTGTGATGATCTCTAATCTGGACGAGCCATACTGGAAGAAGCGCTACAATGAAGCGCGGCGCGTGCTGGTTCGTAGCTAATTAGTCCGCAGCTTATCATCCGCGACCGGTTTTCCCTTGGCCGGTTGCGAGAAAGCATAATAAAAAAAAGCGTTGCTACGGCAGCGCTTTTTTTTGCCCTGTTGCCAGGCAAATTCTACCCAGAGCAATAGCGTGCGAAGGATATTCACAATATCCGCAAGCTCACTTATCATTTACTGAACCTTAGCGCCCGGTAAAAGGATACTGCCTGATGACGTTTGCGCGCCTCTCTGCTCTGCTGCTTACCCTGATCTGTTTAACCTGTCAGGCTCAGGCGATTAAAGAGAACTATGCCTTTGCCGTCATTGGCGAACCAAAATACGCTATTAACTTTACCCATTTTGATTATGTTAATCCGGCGGCCCCCAAAGGTGGCAACGTCACCCTGTCGGTGATTGGTACCTTTGATAACTTTAACCGCTTTGCCCTGCGCGGTAATGCCGGCGTGCGCACGGAGGCGCTCTATGACTCTCTTTTCACCACCTCCGACGACGAACCCGGCAGCTACTACCCGCTGATCGCCGAGGTTGCGCGCTATGCCGATGACTACGCGTGGATGGAGATCTCCCTTAACCCACGCGCCACTTTCCATGACGGTTCGCCGATTACCGCCCGCGACGTCGCTTTCACCTTTCACAAATTTATGACCGAAGGGGTGCCGCAGTTTCGCCTGATCTACAAAGGCACAACCATGGAGGCTATCGCGCCGCTGACGGTGCGCATCCAGCTGGCGAAGCCGGGTAAAGAGGATCTGCTCAGCCTACTGACGCTGCCGGTGATGCCGGAGAAGTTCTGGAAAGATCACAAGCTCAGCGATCCTCTTGCTACTCCGCCGCTGGGCAGTGGTCCGTACCGCATCAGCAAGTGGCGCATGGGTCAGTATATCGTCTACAGCCGGGTGAAGGATTACTGGGGGGCAAACCTGCCGGTTAACCGCGGCCGCTGGAATTTTGATTCGATCCGCTACGACTACTATCTTGATGACAACGTCGCCTTTGAAGCCTTTAAGGCGGGCGCTTTTGATATGCGCACCGAGGGCGATGCCAAAAACTGGGCTACCCGCTACAGCGGCAAGAATTTTAACAACCACCAGATTATTAAGCAGGAGCTGAAAAACGAATCAGCCCAGGATACGCGCTGGCTGGCGTTTAATAACCAGCGCCCCCTGTTTAGCGACCGGCGCGTCCGCGAGGCGCTCTCCCTCGCCTTTGATTTTGAGTGGATGAACAAGGCGCTGTTCTATAAAGCCTATAGCCGCACCAACAGCTATTTCCAGAATACCGAGTATGCCGCGCGCGGTTATCCGGATGCAGCGGAGTTGACCCTGCTCGCCCCGATGAAGGCCGACCTGCCACCGGAGGTCTTTACGCAGATCTATCAACCGCCCGTTTCCAAAGGCACGGGCTTCGATCGCCCTAACCTGTTGAAGGCCAGCAAGTTGCTGGACGACGCGGGTTGGGTGCTGAAAAACCAGAGGCGGGTGAGTGCCAAAACGGGTAAACCCTTTAGCTTTGAGCTGCTGCTCCCCTCCGGAGCGAATAACCTGTGGGTAATGCCTTTCCAGCACAACCTGGCGCGGCTGGGGATCGCGATGAACGTTCGTCAGGTGGATAACTCCCAGCTCACCAACCGCCTGCGCAGCCGCGACTTTGACATGATGCCGCGCACCGTACGCGCTATGCCGTGGCCCGGCACCGATCTGCAGATCTCATGGGGATCGCAATACCTTGACTCCACCTATAATACGCCAGGCGTCAGCAGTCCGGTGATTGACGCCCTGCTGACAGAGATCGTCGCCCACCAGGGCGATAAAGCGAAACTTGTGCCGCTGGGGCGCGCGCTGGACCGCGTTCTGACCTGGAACTACTATATGCTGCCGATGTGGTATATGGCCGCCGATCGCCTTGCCTACTGGGATAAGTTCTCCATGCCCGAGGTGCGCCCGATCTACTCCCTCGGGTTTGATACCTGGTGGTACGACGTAAATAAAGCGGCAAAACTGCCGGAAAACAGGCGCTAAGGAGCATACAAAACGATGGCAGCCTATCTGATCCGCCGCCTGCTGCTGGTGATCCCCACCCTGTGGGCGATTATTACCATCAACTTTTTTATTGTCCAGATCGCCCCTGGCGGACCGGTAGACCAGGCGATTGCCGCCATTGAGTTCGGTAACCAGGGCGGAATGCCCGGCGGCGGCGGCGAAGGCATGGGAGCCACCCACGCCCGCACCGGCGTTGGCAACGTTGGCGAAGGCCAGTATCGGGGCGCACGCGGGCTGGATCCGGAGGTCATTGCCGAAATCACTCAGCGCTACGGCTTTGATAAACCGCTGTACGAACGCTACTTCACCATGCTGTGGAACTACGTGCGCTTTGACTTTGGCGACAGCCTGTTTCGCAGCGCCTCGGTATTACAGCTGATCAAAGACAGCATGCCGGTCTCTATCACCCTTGGGCTATGGGGAACGCTGATTATCTATCTGGTGTCGATTCCATTAGGGATCCGTAAGGCGGTCTATAACGGCAGCCGCTTCGATATCTGGAGCAGCGCCTTTATCATCATCGGCTACGCTATTCCCGCCTTTTTGTTCGCCATCCTGCTGATTGTGCTGTTTGCAGGTGGCAGCTACTACGATCTCTTCCCGCTGCGCGGGCTGGTATCGGCTAACTTTGATGCCCTGCCCTGGTATCAAAAGATAACTGACTACCTGTGGCATATCACCCTGCCGGTGCTGGCGACGGTGATCGGCGGTTTTGCGGCGCTCACCATGCTGACTAAAAATTCGTTTCTCGATGAGATCCGCAAGCAGTATGTGGTGACCGCCAGGGCGAAAGGGGTGAGCGAGCGGGCTATTCTGCATAACCATGTTTTCCGTAACGCCATGCTGCTGGTGATCGCCGGGTTCCCCGCCACCTTTATCAGCATGTTTTTTACCGGCTCGCTGCTGATCGAGGTGATGTTCTCTCTCAATGGACTCGGCCTGCTGGGCTATGAGGCGACCGTGTCGCGAGACTACCCGGTGATGTTCGGTACGCTCTATATTTTCACGCTGATTGGCCTGCTGCTAAATATCCTGAGTGATATCAGCTACACGCTGGTCGATCCACGTATTGATTTTGAGGGTCGCTGATGCGTCGACTAAGCCACGTCAACCAGGCCCGCTGGGCGCGCTTCCGTCATAACCGCCGCGGCTACTGGTCGCTGTGGATTTTCGCAGTCATTTTCCTTCTTAGCCTCGCCTCAGAGCTGATCGCCAACGATAAGCCGCTGCTGGTGCACTATCACGACCGCTGGTATGTGCCGGTGCTTAAGGATTACAGCGAGACCGATTTTGGCGGCGCGTTTGCCACCCCGGCGGATTATCAGGATCCGTGGCTGCAACAGCAGCTTACCGCCCGCGGCTGGGCGCTGTGGGCCCCGGTCCGCTTTGGCGCCACCAGCATTAACTTTGCCACCGATAGCCCCTTCCCCTCCCCGCCGTCGGCGCAAAACTGGTTGGGAACCGATGCCAACGGCAGCGACGTGCTGGCGCGTATTCTCTACGGCACGCGCATCTCGGTGCTGTTTGGCCTGCTGCTCACCCTCTGCTCCAGCGTGATTGGTGTGCTGGTGGGGGCATTGCAGGGCTACTACGGCGGCAGGATCGACCTCTGGGGCCAGCGCTTTATTGAGGTCTGGTCGGGGATGCCGACGCTGTTTCTGATCATCCTGCTCTCCAGCGTGATCCAGCCAAACTTCTGGTGGCTGCTGGCGATCACGGTGATCTTCGGTTGGATGAGCCTGGTCGGTGTGGTGCGCGCAGAGTTTCTGCGTACCCGCAACTTCGACTATATTCGTGCGGCACAGGCCCTGGGGGTGGGCGATAGCGCTATTATCCTCCGCCATATGCTGCCCAATGCCATGGTCGCCACCCTGACTTTTCTGCCCTTTATTCTCTGCGGCTCCATCACAACCCTGACCTCGCTCGACTTTCTCGGCTTTGGCCTGCCGCTGGGTTCGCCTTCGCTCGGGGAGCTGCTGTTGCAGGGTAAAAATAATTTGCAGGCGCCGTGGCTGGGTATTGCCGCCTTCCTGTCGGTGGCGGTGCTGCTGTCGCTACTGATCTTTATTGGCGAAGCCGTGCGCGACGCGTTCGATCCCAACAAGGCATTTTGATATGACTCCCCTGCTCACCATTGATTCGCTCTCGGTCGCCTTCCGTCAACAGAGCCAGCTACGCACCGTGGTCAGCGATCTCTCTTTGCAGGTCGAAGCCGGTGAGACCCTGGCGCTGGTCGGCGAGTCCGGCTCCGGCAAAAGCGTCAGCGCCCTGTCGATCCTGCGCCTGCTCCCATCTCCGCCGGTGGTCTACCCCAGCGGCGATATCCGTTTTCACGGTGAATCACTGCTCCACGCCAGCGAGCAGACCCTGCGCGGCGTGCGCGGGAATAAAATCGCCATGATTTTCCAGGAGCCGATGGTATCGCTTAACCCGCTGCACACCCTGGAGAAGCAGCTCTATGAGGTACTCTCCCTGCATCGCGGTATGCGGCGCGAGGCGGCGCGCGCCGAGATCCTCACCTGTCTCGATCGGGTCGGCATTCATAACCCCCGTGCGCGGCTGGGGGATTTCCCGCACCAGCTCTCCGGCGGCGAGCGCCAGCGGGTGATGATTGCGATGGCGCTGCTCACTCGTCCGGAGCTGCTTATCGCCGATGAGCCTACCACCGCCCTCGACGTGGCGGTGCAGGCGCAAATTTTACAGCTGCTGCGCGAGCTGCGTGACGAGCTGAACATGGGCCTGCTGTTTATCACCCATAACCTTACTATTGTGCGCAAGCTGGCGGACAGCGTGGCGGTAATGCATAACGGCCGCTGCGTAGAGCAGAACCGGGCAAAAAGTCTGTTTAGCGCGCCGCAGCACCCCTATACCCAGCGCCTGCTGGCAAGCGATCCGGCGGGAGATCCGGTTCCGCTTCCCCCCGATGCGCCAACCCTGCTTAACGTAGATCGGCTTCAGGTCGCTTTCCCGCTGCGCAAGGGCGTGTTTAAACGCGTCGTCGGCCATAAACCAGTAGTGAACGATGTGAGCTTTAGCCTAAGGGCGGGAGAAACCTTAGGCCTGGTGGGCGAGTCCGGCTCAGGCAAGAGCACTACCGGGCTGGCGCTGCTGCGGCTGATTGCCTCGCAGGGGACGATTAACTTTGACGGCCAGCCGCTGCATCAGCGGAGGCGTAAGCAGATGCTGCCGGTACGCCACCGGATGCAGGTTGTTTTTCAGGATCCTAACTCCTCGCTTAATCCTCGCCTTGACGTGCAGCAGATTATTGAGGAGGGGCTGCGCGTGCACCAGCCAGCGCTGACCCCACAGGCGCGTGAGGCGCGGGTGATTACGGCAATGCAGGAGGTGGGTCTCGATCCGGAAACCCGTCACCGCTATCCGGCAGAGTTCTCCGGTGGCCAGCGCCAGCGGATCGCCATCGCCCGGGCGCTGATTCTACAGCCCGAGCTAATCGTACTGGATGAGCCAACCTCGTCGCTGGATCGCACCGTGCAGGCGCAGATCCTCGCCCTGCTGAAATCACTGCAGGAGAAGCACCGGCTAGCCTATCTGTTTATTAGTCACGATCTGCAGGTGGTTCGAGCGCTGTGTCACCAGGTGATTATCCTGCGACAGGGCGAGGTGGTTGAGCAGGGGGAGTGCCAGCGCGTGTTTGCCGATCCGCAACACGACTATACGCGCCAGCTGCTGGCGCTCAGCCAGGATTAGAAAGGATTGTTACTGGCGAACGGCTCCGCAATGGCCACGCCGAAGTTTTTCAGCCGACAGGTCGCAGCAAACTCATCCTGGCGATTAACAAACAGGCACGGCTCGCCTTCACACTCGAGGACGGAGCAGTCAACTTCGATATCGCTCAGCGCCTGGCTAAGCTTGTACATGACCGGCCATGCGTTATCGCCGTCCGGACTGAGCAACTTTAACGCTACCAGGCAGTTATCACTGCTCTGGCCGTTTGATGGGATCGGTTCGACTTGCGAGCCAGCAGCGCCTGCCAGCCAGCGGTAACTTTGGGGTAACCGATGCACAATAGAGAGATTTAAGCTATTCATGTTCTTCCCCGAAGCAATCACTTCACAATTCATTTACATCTATATTAACACATCATTGACATTTCATCCTGCCATGATGCGGTAACCGCTTACATCCTTGAATTTAAAAGATTAGCAGCCTCATTATTAGGGTGGGCGAATGCTGTCACGCCTCACCTTTTGGGGGTATATGTACCCGTTTCTGCGATCTAACTCAACCTTTTTAACTACAACAGTGTGACATTTACACAATTGGATTTTACATAAAAGAAACAAATGTGAGCAGTCTGACAATAGATGGGAATGATATGTGTCAAAGAACGGGGGCATTTTGCCCCCGGCAGGCGTGCGCTAGCCGCGTTTAGGCCGACTGGCGTAGAGATAGAAGAGAATGGAACTGGTTGCGCAGAAGGCGATAGACCAGATCATTGGCCAGGCGCTGTTAAACGTCGCCAGGGAGAGCAGCGCGCCAACGATGGCACCGATACCAAAGCGGAACGTGCCCGCCAGCGACGAGGCGGTCCCCGCCATATGGGGAAACTCATCGAGAATAACCGCCATAGCATTAGAAGCCACCAGCGAAACGCAGCCCACGAAAGCGGCTACGCCCATTACCAGCGCCCAGAAGCCGACGTCAAAGGCGGCGCTCAACACCAGCCATAGCGCCATCACGAACTGGATCCACAGCCCGGTACGAAACATCCGTAGCGCCCCTACCCGCCGCACGAATCGGCCATTGATAATGGTCATCATAAACAGGAAGACGATATTCAGCGCAAAGTAGTAGCCAAAGTTTTGCGGCAGAACGTGGTTAAGCTCAATGTAAACAAATGGCCCGGCGCTCAGAAACGAGAACATGCCCGCGAAGCTGAAACCGCTGGCAAGCATGTAGCTCAGCACGCGCTTGTGGCGAAACAGCGAGGCAAAGTTACCGAGGGTGGTACGAATGCGAAACGGCTGCCGCCGCTCGACCGGCAGCGTCTCGCTAATAAAGAAGAAGATCATCAGCGAGGCCAGCAGCGCAGCGATGGCCAGGATCCAGAAGATAGCATGCCAGCTTAGCCAGATCAGCACCGCGCCACCAATCATCGGCGCCAGCAGCGGCGCAACGGTGGTCACCAGCATGACAAACGACATCATCCGCGAGAACTCCTCCTTCGGATAGATGTCACGCATCAGGGCATTAATCACCACGCTTGCTGCCGCTGCCGCCAGGCCGTGGAAGAAACGCAGGGTGATAAGCTGATCGATGCTCTGCGCCAGCGCGCAGGCCCCTGCTGCGGCGGCGAAGATCAGCGTGCCGCCAAGGATCACCGGCTTACGGCCAAGGCTGTCTGCCATTGGACCATAGAGTAGCTGCCCCAGCGCAAAGCCAAGAATATAGGTGCTCAGGGTCATCTGGGCGCTACCGGCCGGGACGGCAAACTGCTGGGCGATCACCGGCAGCGCGGGCAGATACATATCGATCGAGAGCGGCATCAGCATGGCCAGCAGGCCAAGGATAAAGACAATGCGCAGGGAAGAGTGCTGCCTGGTGGTCACTACGGGCTCCTGGGATTTAGCGGGACATTAAGCTAACGCTGGCGATCTCTTCTTCGGTTAACGGACGATACTCGCCTGGGGCCAGGTCAGCGTCGAGAACAATCGCCCCGATGCGCTCGCGGTGCAGGCCAACAACATGATTACCTACCGCAGCAAACATGCGCTTGACCTGATGGTAGCGCCCCTCGCTGATGGTCAGACGCACCTCGGTAGGGGTAATCACCTCCAGCACGGCGGGTTTAGTCAGATCGGGTTCGTTATGCAGCTGAACGCCTTTCGCGAACTGCGCGGCGGTATCGTCGCTTACCGGGGACTCCAGCGTCACCAGGTAGGTTTTCTCACAGTGGTGACGCGGAGAGGTGATGCGGTGTGACCACTGGCCGTCGTCGGTCATCAGCACCAGCCCGGTCGTATCGATATCCAGCCGTCCGGCGGCGTGCAGCTTGTGGGCTACCGGCTCGTCGAGGAAATAGAGCACCGTCGGATGATCGGGATCGTCGGTGGAGCAAACGTACCCCTGCGGCTTATGCAGCATAAAGTAGCGCGGGCCGGTCTGCTGCACGAGGGTATTGCCGTCATACTCTACCTCGTGCTCGGGCAGGAGTTTGAAGGCGGCGTTTCTAACAATGTCGCCATCCACGGTAACGCGGCTGCCGCGGATTTCACGCCCGGCAATAGCCCGGCTAACGCCGAGTTGCTGAGCGATAAACTTATCAAGTCGCATGAAGTTTTATTTGCCTGTAAAGAGTGCCGGAGTCGGACAAAAGTCCGAAAAAAAGAAGCAATTGTGAATCTCTCAGTATAACGGCCTGGCAGCAGCGCTCAAGCGAAAAAATCGTGGCATACTATTACCAGACTAATGAACGCCGAGTGACAATGACTTTTACGCTACGCCCCTATCAACGTGATGCGGTAAACGCCACCCTCACCCATTTTCGTCATCGCCATGAACCGGCGGTTATCGTCCTGCCTACCGGCGCAGGCAAAAGCCTGGTGATCGCCGAGCTGGCCCGCGTGGCCCGTGGCCGCGTGCTGGTACTCGCCCATGTTAAAGAGTTAGTGGCACAGAACCATGCCAAATATCTGGCCCTGGGGCTGGAGGCGGATATCTACGCTGCCGGGCTGAAGCGCAAAGAGAGCCACGGCAAGGTGGTGTTTGGCAGCGTGCAGTCGGTGGCCCGTAACCTCGACCACTTTCAGGGCGAGTTCTCCCTGCTGATTGTCGACGAGTGCCACCGCATCAGCGATGACGACGAAAGCCAGTATCAGCAAATCCTCACCCACCTCTCGCAGGTCAATCCTCGCCTGCGTCTGCTGGGGCTGACCGCCACGCCGTTTCGCCTTGGCAAGGGGTGGATCTATCAGTTCCACTACCACGGCATGGTGCGCGGTAACGAGAAGGCGCTGTTTCGCGACTGCATCTACGAGCTGCCGCTGCGCTATATGATCAAGCACGGCTATCTGACGCCCCCCGAGCGGCTGGATATGCCCATCGTGCAGTATGACT
>JBCNNW010000107.1:0-12652 GCA_039594205.1 Pseudescherichia sp.
TGTATGTCTCTAACGGCATGTCCGCCGGTAATACCCGCAACGAAGCCCGCGTACAGGGTCTGTCGGAAGTGTTTGAGCGTCACATCAAAAACCGCATCATTGCCGAAAGCATCAGCCTGCCGGCGATCCCGCAGGAGGTGCTGGCCCGCTACCCAGGCGTGGTGGCATCCATTGAAACGCTGGAAGCAGAAGGTTTCCCGATCTTTGCCTACGACGCCTCGCTGGGCGGCAAATACCCGGTGATCTGCGTGGTACTGTTTAACCCGGCTAACGGCACCTGCTTCGCCTCCTTCGGCGCACACCCGGACTTTGGCGTGGCGCTGGAGCGTACCGTCACCGAGCTGCTGCAGGGCCGTGGCCTGAAAGATCTCGACGTCTTTACGCCGCCAACCTTTGATGACGAAGAGGTTGCCGAGCATGCTAACCTGGAGACGCACTTTATCGACTCCAGCGGCCTCATCTCCTGGGATATGTTCAAGCAGGACGCGGACTATCCGTTCGTGGACTGGAGCTTCTCCGGCACCACTGAAGAGGAGTTCGCTACCCTGATGGCGATCTTCCGTGCGGAGGATAAAGAGGTCTACATCGCCGACTACGAGCATCTGAGCGTCTACGCTTGCCGTATCATTGTGCCGGGCATGTCCGACATCTATCCGGCAGAGGATCTCTGGCTGGCGAACAACAGCATGGGCAGCCATCTGCGCGAAACCATCCTTGCCCTGCCGGGCAGCGAGTGGGAGAAAGAGGCCTACCTTGATCTCATTACCCAGCTGGACGAAGAGGGTCACGATGACTTTACCCGCGTGCGCGAGCTGCTGGGGATTGCCACCGGCAAAGATAATGGCTGGTACACCCTGCGCATTGGCGAGCTGAAAGCGATGCTGGCCCTGGCGGGTGGCGATCTCGATCAGGCCCTGATCTGGACCGAGTGGACAATGGAGTTTAACGCCTCCGTGTTTTCCCCGGCGCGTGCGAACTACTACCGCTGCCTGCAGACTCTGCTGCTGCTGGCACAGGAAGAGGATCGTCAGCCGCTGCAGTATCTCAATGCCTTCGTACGCATGTACGGCGCTGAGGCGGTTGAAGCAGCCAGTGCGGCGATGAGTGGTGAAGCGCCGTTCTACGGTCTGCAGGCGGCAGACGGCACGCTGGCGGCCTTCCCGGCTCATCAGTCCCTGCTGGCGGCCTATGAGAAGCTGCAGCGGGCAAAACAGGCCTTCTGGCCAAAAGAAGCGTAAATAACACTATAAGCTGTAGGCGTATTTCCACAGCCAGGCTATATTACGGGGCAATTTGATTGCCCCGTTTTTTATATAATTTGCAAAGAATTATAAATGTAATAATTAGGTTAATCATAAGTAATATTCTTTATTAGCACTCAGAAAAATTGTTACTTTTTAGCAGAGTTACTCCATTGTAATTAACGCGGCTGCGAAGAGGACAAAAAAATATTCAAAACATTTTGTAAATTTTAAAATTTATTTATTAATTTAAAATCAATAACTTAAAAACAAAAACAGCGAAAACCCCAGACTCTTCAGGCCTATAACACAGGCGAGATATGATCCATATCAAGTTCTCTTCTATAATGCTTTGTTAGTATCTCGTCGCCGACTTAATAAAGAGAGAGTTAGTGTGAAAGCTGACAACCCTTTTGATTTGATACTTCCCCCTGCGATGGCAAAAGTTGCCGAAGAGGCGGGCGTCTATAAAGCAACGAAACGTCCGATGACGACGTTCTTCCTGGCGATTACCGCCGGGGTGTTCATCTCCATCGCCTTCGTTTTCTATATTACTTCCACCACCGGCACCGCCGCGATGCCTTACGGCGTTGCCAAACTGATCGGCGGGATCTGCTTCTCACTGGGCCTGATTTTGTGCGTTATCTGCGGCGCGGATCTCTTTACCTCGACGGTGCTTATCGTGGTGGCAAAGGCCAGCGGCAAAATCACCTGGGGCCAGCTGGCACGTAACTGGATCAACGTCTACGTTGGCAACCTGGTGGGTTGTCTGCTCTTTGTGCTGCTGATGTGGCTCTCCGGTGAGTACATGACCGCCAACGGCGGCTGGGGGCTTAACGTCCTGCAAACCGCTGACCACAAAATGCACCATACGTTTATTGAAGCCGTTGCCCTCGGCATCCTGGCAAACCTGATGGTCTGTCTGGCCGTGTGGATGAGTTACTCAGGCCGTAGCCTGATGGACAAGGCTATGATTATGGTCCTGCCGGTCGCCATGTTTGTTGCCAGCGGCTTCGAGCACAGCATCGCAAACATGTTCCTGATCCCGCTGGGTATCGTAATCCGTGATTTTGCCACACCGGAGTTCTGGACCGCAGTTGGTTCTTCTCCAGACAATTTTTCTCATCTGACCGTAATGAACTTTATTACCGATAACCTGATCCCCGTAACAATCGGGAACATTATTGGTGGGGGTTTACTGGTTGGGTTGACATACTGGGTCATTTACCTGCGTGGCGATAACCATCACTGATGGTTATTCCAGGCAGTAAATAAAAAATCCACTTAAGAAGGTAGGTGTTACATGTCCGAGCTTAATGAAAAGTTAGCCACAGCATGGGAAGGTTTCGTTGAAGGTGACTGGCAGAACGCGGTCAACGTCCGTGACTTTATCCAGAAAAACTACGCTCCTTACGAGGGCGACGAATCTTTCCTGGCCGGTGCCACTGAAGCTACCACCACGCTGTGGGACAAAGTAATGGAAGGCGTCAAACTGGAGAACCGCACCCATGCGCCAGTTGACTTCGACACCTCTGTTGCGTCAACCATCACCTCTCACGACGCTGGCTACATCAACAAAGCGCTGGAGAAAATCGTTGGTCTGCAAACTGAAGCGCCGCTGAAACGTGCGATTATCCCGTTCGGTGGTATCAAAATGGTTGAAGGTTCCTGCAAAGCGTACAACCGCGAGCTGGACCCGATGCTGAAGAAGATCTTCACTGAATACCGCAAGACCCACAACCAGGGCGTCTTTGATGTTTACACCAAAGACATCCTGAACTGCCGTAAGTCTGGCGTGCTGACCGGTCTGCCGGACGCCTACGGCCGTGGCCGTATCATCGGTGACTACCGTCGCGTTGCGCTGTACGGTATCGACTTCCTGATGAAAGACAAATACGCTCAGTTCCTCTCTCTGCAAGAGAAACTGGAAAACGGCGAAGATCTGGAAGCGACCATCCGTCTGCGTGAAGAGATCTCTGAACAGCACCGCGCACTGGGCCAGATCAAAGAGATGGCAGCGAAATATGGCTGCGATATCTCCGGTCCGGCAACTACCGCTCAGGAAGCAGTTCAGTGGACCTACTTCGGCTACCTGGCCGCGGTGAAATCCCAGAACGGTGCAGCCATGTCCTTTGGCCGTGTCTCTACCTTCCTTGACGTTTACATCGAACGCGACCTGAAAGCCGGTAAAATCACCGAGCAGGACGCGCAGGAGATGATTGACCACCTGGTCATGAAACTGCGTATGGTTCGCTTCCTGCGTACCCCTGAGTACGATGAGCTGTTCTCCGGTGACCCGATCTGGGCAACCGAATCCATCGCCGGTATGGGCGTTGATGGCCGTACGCTGGTCACTAAAAACAGCTTCCGCTTCCTGAACACCCTGTACACCATGGGGCCGTCTCCGGAGCCGAACATCACCGTACTGTGGTCTGAAAAACTGCCGCTGGGCTTCAAAAAATACGCAGCGAAGGTCTCTATCGACACCTCCTCTCTGCAGTATGAAAACGATGACCTGATGCGTCCTGATTTCAACAACGACGACTACGCTATCGCTTGCTGCGTAAGCCCAATGGTTGTTGGTAAGCAAATGCAGTTCTTCGGCGCGCGTGCTAACCTGGCGAAAACCATGCTGTATGCGATCAACGGCGGCGTTGATGAGAAACTGAAAATGCAGGTCGGTCCGAAATCTGAACCGATCAAAGGCGATGTTCTGAACTTCGACGAAGTGATGGAGCGTATGGATCACTTCATGGACTGGCTGGCAAAACAGTATGTCACCGCCCTGAACATCATCCACTACATGCACGACAAGTACAGCTACGAAGCTTCTCTGATGGCGCTGCACGACCGTGACGTTATCCGCACCATGGCCTGTGGTATCGCTGGCCTGTCCGTTGCAGCTGACTCTCTGTCCGCTATCAAATATGCGAAGGTAAAACCGATTCGTGACGAAGACGGTCTGGCGACTGATTTTGAAATCGAAGGTGAATACCCGCAGTTCGGTAACAACGATTCACGCGTTGATGACCTGGCGGTTGACCTGGTTGAACGTTTCATGAAGAAAATTCAGAAGCTGACTACCTACCGCAACGCTATTCCGACCCAGTCCGTTCTGACCATCACCTCTAACGTGGTGTATGGTAAGAAAACCGGTAACACCCCGGACGGTCGTCGTGCTGGCGCGCCGTTTGGCCCAGGTGCTAACCCGATGCACGGTCGCGATCAGAAAGGTGCCGTTGCCTCTCTGACCTCCGTTGCTAAACTGCCGTTTGCCTACGCTAAAGATGGTATCTCTTACACCTTCTCTATTGTGCCGAACGCGCTGGGTAAAGACGATGAAGTGCGTAAAACCAACCTGGCAGGCCTGATGGATGGTTACTTCCATCACGAGTCTTCCATTGAAGGCGGTCAGCACCTCAACGTCAACGTCATGAACCGTGAAATGCTGCTTGATGCGATGGAGCACCCGGAAAAATATCCGCAGCTGACCATCCGTGTTTCCGGTTACGCGGTACGTTTTAACTCCCTGACCAAAGAACAGCAGCAGGACGTTATCACCCGTACCTTCACGCAAACCATGTAATGGTTGACTGAAAAAGCGTACAATAAAGGCTCCACGATCGTGGGGCCTTTTTAGTAAACGCGCCCTCTCCTTCGAGCCTGCTTTGCCAACTGTCCTGCCTACGGGCCGCTGGCAAAACAGACTTAAACATAGCGGAAAGCTGTGCAAATACAGGCCCGGGACGGGCCATATCCGGAGAACCTCGCAATGTCAGTTATCGGTCGCATTCACTCCTTTGAATCCTGTGGCACAGTTGATGGCCCGGGGATCCGCTTTATCACCTTCTTTCAGGGCTGCCTGATGCGCTGCCTCTACTGCCACAACCGTGATACCTGGGACACCCACGGCGGTAAAGAGGTCACCGTTGAGGAGCTGATGAAAGAGGTCGTGACCTATCGCCACTTTATGAACGCTTCCGGCGGCGGCGTAACGGCTTCCGGCGGTGAGGCTATCCTGCAGGCGGAATTTGTACGTGACTGGTTCCGCGCCTGCCATCAGGAAGGCATTCACACATGTCTGGACACCAACGGCTTTGTTCGCCGCTACGATCCGGTGATCGACGAGCTGCTGGAAGTCACCGATCTGGTGATGCTCGATCTCAAGCAGATGAACGATGAGATCCACCAGAACCTGGTGGGCGTCTCTAACCACCGCACGCTGGAGTTCGCCCAGTATCTGTCGAAGAAGAACATTAAGGTCTGGATCCGCTACGTGGTGGTGCCGGGCTGGTCAGACGATGACGACTCTGCGCATCGCCTGGGTGAGTTCACCCGCGATATGGGCAACGTTGAAAAGATTGAGCTGCTGCCCTATCACGAGCTGGGTAAACACAAATGGGTGGCGATGGGTGAAGAGTACAAGCTTGATGGTATCCATCCGCCGAAGAAAGAGACCATGGATCGCGTGAAAGGTATCCTGGAGCAGTACGGTCACAAGGTCATGTATTAACGCCACCATGCCGTGTAGGCCCGGCAAGCAGAGCGCCGCCGGGCAAAAGAGTTTAGGCGTGTGCCACAGGCGTCGGATGCTCACCCGCTTTACGCAGCAGCATCATCAGATAGATAAACGACACGCTGGCAATCATCACGAACAGCAGGTTGTCAGAGTAGCTCTGCATCAGCATTGAGGTCAGGGTCGGCCCCAGCAGGCTGCCGACGGTATAGCTAAGCAGCAGCGCCTGGTTCATCGCCACTAGCTGATGCGGCTCGACTTTTTCACAGGCCCAGGCCATCGCCACCGGATAGAGCGTAAAGCCTGCCGCGCCCAACACGAACAGCGCTGGTGCCATCGCAGCGTTACCCAGCATCGCCAGACAGCCGACGATCACTACAAACACCTGCACGCGCAGCACCAGCAGGCGACCAAAGCGATCCGCCAGCTTGCCCACCGGCCACTGGCCGAAAATGCCGGCGCTGATCAGCACCGCCATCCAGAAACCAATTCCGGCGTCACTCACCCCGTGATGGTTCAGCCACAGCGGCATCAGACCATACAGCGAGCCGAGAATAATACCTGAGATAACGCAGCCGTTGATGCCCAGACGCGCCTGACGCAGGCGCAGCATCGGCCACATCGTTGTTGTCTCCTGATGCTCGCTATGAGCGTTCACGATGCGGGTGAAGAGCAGCGGCAGGATCGCAGCCAGAATCAGGCCGGTGGCCCACGGCATAACCTGCATCAGCCCGGTTGGCAGCTTGCTGACCATCAACTGGCCCAGCACCGTACCCACGTAGTAGATCATCATATAGGCAGCCAGCAGGCGGCCACGGTTGCGGGAGGTGCCGCTGCACATCAGGCCGCTCTCAACCACCACCCAGATCATTGCACAGCCGACGCCAGCGACGAAGCGCCATACCATCCAGCTCCAGAAGCCCACCATCAGCCCCATCCCGACACAGCCCGCGGCAAAAATCAGCGAGGCAATGTAGTAGCTGCGGTTAAAACCAAAGCGTTTAATCAGGCGTCCGCAGAGCAGCGTGCCGACCAGGTTACCGGTGAAAAAGGCGGAGCCAACCATACCTACCTGCCACGTCGGCAAGTTTTCATGGGCGAGCCAAAGCGGCACGAGCGTATTTAGCGTCGCGATTGACAGAGTCAACAACAGCAGCCCACAGAGCAACATGAGCACCGGGCGGGTATAGATAGGCATGGATATAAACCGTGAGGAAGTTCTGATTTCGAGCGCATCATGCCACCGGCAAAAACATTGTCAATCGGCGTGAACAGGCGCGACAGGACCTTTTTGAACGATCGATTTGAAATACTGATTATCAGAGGTGAAACGCAGCGGGACAATATAATTAATTATATGATTCTGTTATAAATAACCAAATGTCCCGGGCCTGCGTTTAGTTGAAAAATTTCATGGTAGAAGCCGCCACTTTTTTGCGGCTTCCTTAGCTTCAACCTGCAACCGCCATGCCCACAGTCATGTGCAGACCATAAAATACGCCGCGACCAATCAGCTCCCCGGCCAGCAGCAGTATAAATGCCACCGAGAGCAGCGGCACCGTAGGCACTTTTCCTGCCACCTGCGGTACGATCCAGCAACTCATAGCCACCGCCAGCACCACGGTACGCCAGGCCATCAGAGCACCATAGTCAGGCACCAGGGCAGACGCCTGCTGCACCGCACTATGGATTGTCGCCAGCTCTGCGCCCTGCATAATAGCCACGATAGCGCTGGCTATCAGCGCCAATACCGACACCGCTGGCAGCAGGCGCATCGCCCAGCCATCAATCCCGGCGATACGCAAAAGCAGATAGCCCAGCAGCGGCCCCCCCATCAGCAGGGTCAGGAAAAAGCTTAGCGGCGTCCAGACGCTGTACCAGGTGGGCACCGTATCGATGCTGTTATAGACGCGGACCATCATCCAGACAAAAACGACGCCCAGAATCATAGTGACCACCAGCCAGAGCGTGCGTAGCCCCGGCGTCAGCCTTTTCAGCACGGCCAGCAGCCAGCCAATCCCCCCAACGGCAAAGAAGATCGACCCGCTGGCAATCTCGTTACTCAATGGGGACGCGCCTGTCCGGTTAAGAGAGTTAAAGGCGCGCAGCGGTGAGCCGAGATGCAGCATTGAGGCGATAAACCCCACGCCCATCAGTATCCACAGCCCCAGCATGACGGTCATAATTCGCTGCTGTGCCTCGGAAGTCAGCCCTCCCTTCAGGAGAGCAAACGCCAGAACAATAAACCCTCCTGCCACGCACTGCCCGAAAACCGTAAAGATCATCAACGGCCACTCATGCCATCCGCTTCCCATCTCACACCTCCTCCGGATTTGCCAGATAGCCCGTGGTGTCCCCGATCGGGCGGCAGTTGGCGTTGGGTTTAATAACGATGTTGGGTTTCGTGAAGTGCGCGCCCGGCAGAGGAGCAACGGCGGCCAGTTGACCGTGCTGTTTACGCAATGTCTCAATGGGACCGAAATCCAGCGCGCGTAGCGGGCAGGACTCGACGCAGATCGGTTTTTTTCCCTCGGTAACGCGATCGTGGCAGCCGTCACACTTGGTCATATGGCCTTTATCGGCGTTGTACTGCGGCGCGCCGTAAGGGCAGGCCATATGGCAGTAGCGACAGCCGATGCAGACCTCTTCGTTAACGACGACAAAACCATCTTCACGCTTGTACATCGCCCCGCTCGGACACACTTTGGTACAGGCAGGATCTTCGCAGTGGTTGCAGGAAACAGAGAGATAGTAGGCGAAGACATTCTGCTGCCAGACGCCGTTATCCTCCTGCCATTCGCCGCCTGCATACTCATAGATACGACGAAAGCTGACCTCCGGCGTTAAATCCTTATAGTCTTTACAGGCCAGCTCGCAGGTTTTGCACCCGGTGCAGCGGCTGGAGTCAATAAAAAATCCATACTGTGTTGCCATCGGTTACTCCTTAAACCTTTTCCACCTGGACAAGGTTGGTATGGGACGGATTTCCCTTCGCCAGCGGGGAGGGACGTTGGGTGGTCAGCACGTTAATGCATCCGCCGCGATCCACGCCTTTGCCATCCGGGTCATACCAGGCCCCCTCACCTAACGCCACGACGCCGGGCATCATCCGCGGCGTCACCTTCGCCTCAATATGCACCTCGCCACGACCGTTAAAGATGCGCACCTTGTCTCCGTTGCTGATTTGCCGCTTTTGCGCATCAATGGGGTTGATCCACATCTCCTGGCGGCAGGCGGCCTTCAGCACATCAACGTTGCCGTAGGTAGAGTGAACGCGGGATTTATAGTGAAAGCCAGTGAGCTGGAGCGGATATTTTTCTATGAGAGGATCATCATAGCTTTCAAACCCGGGCGTAAAGATGGGCAGCGGATCTATAACGTCTCCTTCCGGCAGATCCCATGTTGCCGCGATCTCGGCTAAGGCCTCAGAGTAGATCTCAATTTTACCGGAGGGGGTTGAGAGCGGATTGGCCTGCGGATCGTTGCGAAATGCCCGATAGGCGACGTGATGCCCGTCGGGATCGCGCTTCTTAAAGATCCCTTGCTGGCGGAAAGCCTCGAAAGATGGCAGCTCGGGTATGGCTTTCTGTGATTGTTCATAGAGATAGCGCAGCCACCCCTCCTGGGTACGTCCCTCGGTAAACTGCTGCTCAACGCCCATCCGTTTTGCCAGCTGAGTGGTCATCTCATAAATGGTCTTACACTCAAAGCGCGGCTTGACCGCCTGTTCGGTAAAGATGACGTAGGACATATTGCCGCTGGAGGCATCCAGCGCGAAGTCCATCTGCTCTGATGCAGTGCAGTCCGGAAGTAAAATATCAGCATATTTTGCTGAAGAGGTCATATGGCAGTCGATAACCACGATCATTTCGCACTTTTTATCATCCTGGAGGATCTGATGGGTGCGGTTAATATCCGAATGCTGGTTAACCAGGCAATTACCCGCATAGTTCCAGATCATTTTGATCGGCACATCGAGCTTGTCCTTCCCACGCACGCCGTCGCGCAGAGCGGTCATCTCCGGGCCACGCTCTATGGCATCCGTCCACATGAACATAGAGATGCTGGTGGCTACCGGGTTCTCCAGCGTCGGCATGCGTTCAAAGGGGATCTCGTAAGAGCCTTCGCGTGCGCCGCTGTTGCCGCCGTTAATGCCGACGTTGCCGGTAAGAATGGCCAGCATTGAGATAGCGCGAGTGGTAATTTCACCGTTAGCACGGCGCTGTGGCCCCCAACCCTGACTAATGTAAGCGGGTTTAGCGCTGCCAATTTCACGGGCCAGCTTGATGATACGATCGGCGGGGATACCGGTGATCGGCGCGGCCCACGCAGGCGTTTTGGCGATACCATCCCTGCCCTGGCCGAGAATATAGGCTTTATAGTGACCGTTTTTTGGCGCGCTGGCGGGAAGGGTTTTTTCATCGTAGCCGATGCAGTACCGATCGAGAAATGGCTGATCGACCAGATTTTCAGCGATCAATACCCACGCCAGGGCACTGACCAGCGCTGCATCCGTGCCCGGCTTGATGGGGATCCACTCATCCTCACGTCCTGCACCCGTATCGGTATAGCGCGGATCGATGATGATCATTCTGGCGTTTGATTTCTCGCGGGCCTGCTCAAGGTAGTAGGTGACCCCGCCGCCGCTCATCCGGGTTTCGCCTGGATTATTGCCAAACAGCACCACCAGCTTGCTGTTTTCGATATCTGACGGGCTATTGCCGTCGGCCCAGCCGCCGTAGGTGTAGTTCAGGCCTGCCGCAATTTGCGCCGAGGAGTAGTCCCCGTAGTGATTCAGGTAGCCACCACAGCAGTTCATCAGCCGCGCAATCAGGGTTTTGCCCGGTGGCCACGAGCGCGTCATGGTCCCGCCGAGGGTGCCTGTGCCGTAGTTCAGGTAGATAGACTCATTGCCGTAATCTTTAATAAGGCGTTTCATGTTGTCGGCGATAATGTCGAAGGCTTCATCCCAGCTGATGCGTTCGAATTTGCCCTCGCCGCGCAGGCCAACGCGCTTCATCGGGTACTTCAGGCGATCCGGGTTATAGACGCGGCGGCGCATAGAGCGACCGCGCAGGCAGGCACGAACCTGGTGCAATCCTTCATAGTTGTCGTCACCGGTATTATCGGTCTCAACGTATTTGATCACGCCGTCGACAACGTGCATACGCAGCGGACACCGGCTGCCGCAGTTGACGGTACAGGCGCTCCAGATAATTTTTTCATTACTCGGACTGAGTCTTTCAGCGGCATTCGCTATACGGGTGAAAGGAGCGGTGAAGGTAGTGCTGGCAAGGGCCAGACCGCCTAATGCCGTGGTTTTGACTAAACTGCGTCGGCTTACCTCTGCTGCCAGTAGTGCATCGGAGATCTTCTTTTTCATAGGGACTCACTTTGCTGCCTGTAGGAAATAAAAAGCAAACTGCCGTTATTTAGTTTTTTATCTACCGAATTTAGATAAAGCCAGTGGTAAGCTCTGGCTTTCATACGAAGGCAGTATTACCCCTAAGGGAGTAAGAGTTGTTGTTTAATATCAAACAGGCATAAAAAAAGCGCCCGTAGGCGCTTTTTTAGGAGGGAGTGTGACTTGAGTTAACCGATGTACTCCAGACCTTTCATGTACGGACGCAGCACCGCTGGGATCTCGATGCGGCCATCAGCCTGCTGGTAGTTCTCCAGCACAGCGACCAGCGTACGCCCTACTGCCAGGCCAGAGCCGTTCAGGGTATGCACCAGACGGGTTTTCTTGTCGGCTTTGCTACGGCAGCGAGCCTGCATGCGGCGCGCCTGGAAATCCCACATGTTAGAGCAGGAGGAGATTTCACGGTAGGTATCCTGCGCCGGCAGCCACACTTCCAGATCGTAGGTTTTGCGCGAGCCGAAGCTCATGTCGCCGCTGCACAGCAGCACTTTACGGTACGGCAGGCCTAACAGCTGCAGCACCTTCTCAGCGTGGCCGGTCATCTCTTCCAGCGCATCCATGGACTCTTCCGGACGCACGATCTGCACCATCTCAACTTTATCAAACTGGTGCATACGGATCAGGCCGCGAGTATCGCGTCCGTAGGAGCCCGCTTCTGAGCGGAAGCACGGCGTATGGGCCGTCATCTTCAGCGGCAGCGCCTCTTCTTCAAGGATCTCATCACGTACGAGGTTGGTCAGCGGCACTTCTGCCGTTGGGATCAGCGAATAGTTGCTGCTCTCCGCCTCTTCGTCCAGAGGACGGGTATGGAAGAGATCGCCACCAAATTTAGGCAGCTGGCCGGTACCGTACAGCGTGTCCTGGTTAACCAGGTACGGCACGTAATTCTCGATATAGCCGTGCTGTTCGGTATGCAGATCGATCATGAACTGACTCAGGGCGCGGTGCAGGCGGGCAATCTGCCCCTGCATTACCACAAAGCGGGAGCCGGTCAGCTTAACCGCCGCGGCAAAGTCGAGGCCTTTAGCCATCTCGCCCAGCGTGACGTGATCGCGTACTTCAAAATCAAACTTACGCGGCTCACCCCAGCGGCTCACTTCCACGTTTTCGCTGTCGTCTTTACCCAGCGGCACACAGTCGTCCGGCAGGTTCGGCAGGGTCAGCGCGATGTCACGGATCTCTGCCAGCAGCGTTTCAAGCTCGGCTTTAGCGGCATCCAGCTCTTCGCCCAGCTTGTTCACTTCCAGACGTAACGGCTCAATATCTTCCCCACGCGCTTTCGCCTGGCCAATGGATTTCGATCGCGAGTTACGCTCCGCCTGCAGGTTTTCGGTGTTGACCTGCAAAACTTTACGACGCTCTTCAAGAGCGCGCAGTTTATCTACATCCAGCTTAAAGCCCCGGCGTGCCAGTTTTTCTGCGACTGCGTCTGGCTCGGTACGCAGCAGATTGGGATCGAGCATGCTTATCCTG
>JBCNNW010000108.1:0-12558 GCA_039594205.1 Pseudescherichia sp.
CACCGGCAGCGCCTCGTAATGCGTGCCCAGGCGATAGCGGTGCGCGTCGGCGTAGCTGAACACGCGCGCCTGCAGCACGCGGTCCGGGCTGAAGCCGATGCCCGGCACGATGTTGCTCGGCGAGAACGCGGCCTGCTCGATCTCCTCGAAGTAGTTCTCGGGATTGCGGTTGAGCTCCAGCACGCCGACCTCGATCAGCGGGTATTCGCCGTGCGTTAGGCGGCAACCTCTTCCTGGGCTTCATCTCTGCCGTGGCCTTTGCCACCATTCTGGCGGTGGTGGCCGGGCTGACGCTGGCGGGTGCATCGGCGGTATCGCACGATCTCTATGCTAACGTTTTCCGCAAAGGGGCCTCCGAGCGCGACGAGCTGAGAGTGTCAAAAATTACCGTGCTGGCGCTTGGCGTCGTCGCCATCCTGCTGGGCATTCTGTTTGAGAACCAGAACATCGCCTTTATGGTGGGACTGGCCTTCTCTATTGCCGCCAGCTGCAACTTCCCTATCATCCTGCTCTCTATGTACTGGTCGAAGCTCACCACCCGTGGCGCTATGATCGGCGGCTGGCTGGGGCTGTTGACGGCGATAGTACTGATGGTGCTTGGCCCGACGATCTGGGTGCAGATCCTTGGCCATGAGAAGGCGATCTTCCCGTACGAGTACCCGGCGCTCTTCTCTATCGCCGTGGCGTTTATCGGTATCTGGGTCTTCTCCGCCACCGATAACTCACCGGAGGGTAATCTGGAGCGTGAGAAATTCCGTGCCCAGTTTATCCGCTCGCAAACCGGCTTGGGTATCGATCAGGGTCGCGCACATTAATCCTTTCCTCCCCGGCCATTCTGGCCGGGGATCACAGTTCTCTTCTTACAGTCGCGATACAGTATCTCAATCTATTTGAAACGTTGTTTTAATTCGAGAGGATACGATGAAGCGATATGCCCTTGTCGGAACCGGTGGTCGGGCCGGACTGTACATCTCTGCGATCGGCGGTCAGTGGCGTGAAACGGCGCAGCTGGTGGCCTTCTGCGATACCAACCAGACGCGGATGGACTACGCCAATCAGCTGCTACAGAGCAGTGACAGCGAGCCGGTATCCACCTGGAAAGCAGAGCAGTTTGCCGAGATGATCCGCGAGACACGCCCGGACACGATTATTGTCACTACCATGGACCGCACCCACGATGACTATATCGTGCGGGCGCTGCGGGCCGGGTGCGACGTCATTACTGAAAAGCCGATGACCATTGATGAGCAGCGCGCCCTGCGTATCCTTGACGCTATCGAAGAGACGGGCCGCAGCGTGCGCGTGGCCTTTAACTACCGCTACGCGCCGCACCACAGCAAGATACGCGAGCTGCTGATGAACGGTACGATTGGCGAGGTCTACTCTGTCCATTTTGAGTGGCTGCTCAACACCGAACACGGCGCGGACTACTTCCGCCGCTGGCATCGGGAGAAGCGCAACAGCGGCGGCCTGCTGGTGCATAAGTCGACTCACCATTTTGACCTGATGAACTTCTGGCTGGGGAGCTATCCCGAGCGCGTCTACGCTGAGGGCGGGCTGCGCTTCTACGGTAAAGAGAATGCCGAGCGGCGCGGCGTCACGCACTTCTATCCCCGCGCCCACGGCTATGAGCAGGCGAAAGCGGATCCCTTTGCATTACAGATGGCCGACAACCCGCAGCTGAAAGCGCTCTACCTCGATGCCGAGCATGAGGACAACTACTTCCGCGACCAGAGCGTATTTAGCGACGGCATTAACATCGAAGATACCCTGTCAGTGCTGGTGAAGTACCAGAACCGGGTGCAGCTGACCTACTCCCTGAATGCCTACCTCCCCTGGGAGGGGCTAAACGTGGTGTTTAACGGCAGCGCGGGACGACTGGAGATGAAGCTGGTGGAGAAGTCCTACGTTAACGCCGGTGGCGCGCGGGAGAATGAAGGGAGCCTGGAGGGGTGCGACATTACGGTCTTTCCGATGTTTGCCGCGCCGTGGAAGGCGGAGTTCACCGTTGGCGAGGGCGGCCACGGCGGTGGGGATAATGCCATGCTGGCGGATCTGTTTGGCGAGACGGGGGGCGATCCGCTCAAGCGCGCCGCCGACCATCGGGCGGGCGCGATGTCGATCCTCACCGGCATCGCCGGAAATATCTCCATGCAGCAGCAGCGCCCGGTGAACTTCCGTGAATTTGAGCTGGTCACCCGACTGAAGTAGACCCTACGCCGCTGGTCAGAACATGATCCGTGCGACCAGCGGCGCAATCAGCACCATCACCACCCCGGAAAGCATCATCACCAGGCTGGCAACAACGCCCTCCTGCTGGCCCAGCTCGTAGGATCGCGCCGTCCCCGCCCCGTGCGAGGCGGCGCCAAACCCGGCTCCTTTAGCCATGCCTTCCCGGATGGCGAGGCGCAGAAACAGCATATCCCCTACCGCCATCCCGAAGACGCCCGTGACCACCACAAACAGCGCCACCAGATCTGGCTGGCCTCCCAGCGGCCCGGCCGCCGCCAGCGCAAAGGGCGTGGTGACCGAACGCACCGCCAGGCTGCGCTGGATCTCATCCGGCAGGGTAAACAGACGCGCCAGCCATACCGAGCTGGTCACCGCCACCACCGTCGCGGTGATGGTCCCGGCGGTGAGCGACATCCAGTGACGCTTGATCATCGGCAGATTGTCATAGACCGGCACCGCAAAGGCGATGGTTGCCGGGCCGAGCAGCCACAGCAGCCAGTGCGCCTCGCCCATGTAGTTCTGGTAGGAGATATGACCGAACACCAGCATCAGCACCAGCACAATCGGCGTACAGACCAGCGGCATCAGCGGCAGCGTGCGAAAGCGGCGATAGAGCCTTTTATTGGCAAAATAGATAAGTAGCGTGACGGCCAGGCAGAGCAGACCCAGTTGAAAATCACTCATGTTGCTGCCTGCGAAGTTCGTAGCGGTAGACCTTATCCACCACCCAGGCCGTTGCGCCAAGGACCATTAGCGTGCTGAGGGCGATGACGGCAAAAATACGCCAGCCATCGATCAGCAGCAGCTGGGCGTAATTCACCACCGCCACCACCGCAGGCACAAAAAAGAGCAGCATCTCTGCCAGCAGCCAGCTTGCTCCGGCCCGCACCCATTTCAGGGGAACGATGCGGCACGTCACCAGCGCGAGCAGAATGATCATGCCCACCAGGTTAGCGGGCAGCGGCAGGCTGAGCCACTGCACCAGATATTGGGCCATAACAAAGAGTCCGGCATAGAGCAGCACCTGCAGCGGGATCTGCAGTCGGCGCACAAGCGCAGGCGTAACACGGCTTAACGCCACGTCCATCAGGGTATGTCCATGAAATGTGATCGGAGACACAGTATAGAGAGCCACTACGGCGGGTTGAAATGAATTAAACTCATCGCTTGCATAGTCTTTCGGAATAGTAGTTTTTCGGAATAATTGCCAACAGGAACCGCCATGGATATCAGAACGCTGCGCTACTTTGTGGAGGTCGTGCGCCAGCAGAGTTTCACCCGCGCAGCGGAGCGGCTGTTCGTTACCCAGCCCACTATCAGCAAGATGCTGAAGAATCTGGAAGATGAACTGAGCACCACTCTGCTGATCCGTGACGGGCGTAAACTGCTGCTTACCGATACCGGTCGGGTGGTGTTTGAACGCGGACAGGCGATCCTTGCCGAGTTCCGTCAGCTGGAGGCCGAGCTGGACGACATTCAGCATCTTAACAAAGGGGTGCTGCGGCTGGGCATACCGCCGATGGTAGGTATGCTGATGGCCGGCCCCATCAGCCTGTTTCGCCAGCGCTATCCCGGCGTGGAGCTTAAAATTGCCGAGTTTGGCGGTTTAACGGTCCAGCAGGCGGTCATGAACGGCGAGTTAGATCTGGCGATGACAGCGCTGCCGGTAGAGGAGGAGAGCGCCCTGACCACCCTCCCCCTATTCAGTCATCCGCTATGCGTGCTGGTTCCTCGCTCCGGTGAGTGGACGACGTGCGAGGCGGTGTCGCCTGAGATGCTGGCCGATCGTCCGCTGCTGATCTACAACGAGGATTTTGCCCTTAGCCAACAGCTGATGCGGCTCTTCAACCAGCACAGCGTGAAGCCACGTATTGCGGTGCGCAGCGGGCAGTGGGATTTTCTTGCCGCCATGGTCCAGGCGGGAGTCGGGATTGCGATTTTGCCGGAGCCAATTTGCCAGCGGCTGGACAAGCAGACCCTGCGCTGGATCCCTTTGCAGAGCGATCTGCAGTGGCAGCTGGGGATGATCTGGCGGGAGGGGGTTTATCTGTCGCACAGCGCCCAGGCGTGGCTGGCATGCTGCGAAGGGTTTTGGCTACCACCAGAGTAAAAAAATGCCGGGTGGCGGCTTCGCCTGACCCGGCCTACGGTTATTTATTCTCTATCAGCAATGCTTCCAGCAGGTCGAGATCGTGCAGCAGCTTCTGCATCGTTTCGTTACTGATCTGCCGCGTTGCCCGCAGATGATACAGCTCGGCACGCTCGGAGCGCAGGGCCGCCAGACGGAAACGGCGCTCAAGGTTCTCTTCCTGCATCGATCCTTCGGCATTGTTACGGCCGTCGGCCCGACGGCGCAGGTTGCCAATCACCCGCGAGCTTACCTCGGTCAGCAGCTGATTATCGATATTCTCTTCGCTGTTAGCCGCCAGACGCTCCTGCATCTTCTGGATCGCCACAATCGCCACGTCGGCGGTCACCGAACGCGCCAGACGCTCCTCTTTCGCCTGCTGAACATGATCCCCAATCTCCATATGCTGAAGCAGGATCGGCAGCATCACCACGCCAACAAACAGCGAGAAGAGGATCACGCCAGCAGCGAGGAACACCAGCTCGTAGCGGGCCGGGAAGACGTTACCGTCCGGCAGCAGCAGCGGGATAGAGAGCACGCCAGCGAGGGTAATGGCCCCACGCACCCCGGCAAACGAGGCGATCAGCAGCTCGCGGGTGCTCCAGGAGCCGAACTCCATCGGCTTCTTGTTTAAGAAGCGCTGGCTGAACTTTTTCATCGTCCACAGCCAACCGAAGCGTACCAGCATCAACGCGGCGTAGATCAGCACGATATCGGTAAACAGCATCCAGGTTTCAACGTTGGGATCCGCCTCGGCGGCCACCAGCGAGGATTCGAGGATACCCGGCAGCTGCAGGCCCAGCAGCAGGAACACCATGCCGTTAAAGACAAACTCCAGCATCGCCCAGGTGCTGTTGGCCCGCAGGCGCATCGCCAGCGGCGCGCGGCGCATTACCCCGGAGCGGGTGATGGTCATCCCTGCCGCCACGGCGGCCAGAATGCCCGAGAAGCCAATGTGTTCCGCAATCAGGTAGGAGGCAAACGGCAGCAGGAACAGCAGTACGATCTGCGTCGCTGGCTCATCGCCGCCCCAGCGACTGAGGAAGCGCAGCGAGCGGCCATACAGCCAGCTCACGATGAAGCCCGCCAGGATACCGCCTACCGCCACCTTAAGGAACTCTACCGAGGCACCGCCAACGGTAAATACCATCGTGCCCATCGCCACCGCGACGGCAAACTTCAGCGAAACCAGGCCGGAGGCGTCGTTCATTAACGCTTCGCCCTGCAGAATGCCCATGATTTTTTTCGGGATGCGTCCTTCGCCGACGATGCCGGAGAGCGCCACGGCGTCGGTAGGCGACAGCACGGCCGCCAGCGCTAAGGCCGGCACCAGTGGAATACCCGGTACGATCCAGTAGATAAGGAAGCCAATGCCGACCACGGTAACCAGCACCAGCGCCAGCGCGAGACCAAGGATCTCCCGCCCGTGTTCGAGGAACTCCCGCGTCGGCGTTTTCCAGCCGTCGGCGAACAGCAGCGGTGGAATGAACAGCACCAGAAACAGCTCGGGATCGAACTCAACGTGCAGGCCAAAGGTTGGCAGCGCCAGCATCGCGCCGATGGCAATCTGCATCAGCGGCAGCGGGATCTGGAACGGCAGAACCCGCGTGATGACGCCAGAGAGAGAGACCACAAGGGTCATGATGAGAATGGTAAAGAAGATTTCCATGCGTTCCCTGTTTGCGATGTTTTTTATAATCGAAAGGTGACGAGCGATGACGAGGCATCATGCCTCTCATAATAGAACATGCAGGTTAACGCAAAAGAAACAAGATGTGCCTTAAAAAATAAAAATGGGCGGCCAGAGCCACCCATTTTCTGCTGCGAAGAGGCTTAGATTGCCCAGCCGCCCGCATAGAAAGCCACCAGCGCAATGGCGATCACTACCGTACCGATATTCAGACGTCGCCATTCACCAGAGACGATACGACCAATCACCAGCGAGGCGAAGCCGATCATGATGCCGGTAACGATGTTACAGGTCAGCACGATAAAGACGGCGGTGATCAGACCGGCCATCGCATCCACAAAATCAGCAAAGTCGATTTTTGCCACGTTGCTCAGCATCAGCAGGCCAACGTACATCAGCGCTGGCGCCGTCGCGTAGGCCGGAACCAGGTAGGAGAGCGGGGAGAGGAACAGGATCAGCAGGAACAGCACGCCGACGGTGATTGCCGTCAGGCCGGTTTTACCGCCCGCAGCCGTACCAGCCGCCGATTCGATATAGACCGCTGCCGGGGCTGCACCCACCAGGCCGGAGAAGACGCTACTCAGGGAGTCGGTGGTCAGCGCTTTGCCGCCGTCGATAATCTGGCCGTCTTTATCCAGCAGGTTTGCCTGACCGGCTACCGCGCGGATAGTCCCGGTGGCATCGAACACCGCCGTCATTACCAGCGCCAGCACGCTTGGCAGCACCAGCGGGTTCAGCGCGCCAACGATATCCAGGCTACCGATCAGTGAGTTGCCTTGATCGTCGCTCAGCGACGGCATAGCAAAAATGCCGGAGAAGTGTACAGACGGATCGAAAATCAGACCCACAATCGACACGCCAATGATGGTCAGCAGGATACCGCCCGGTACCTTCAGCTTCTCCAGGCCGATAATCACGGCCAGACCAATCAGCGACATCATCACCGGGAAGCTGTCGAAGTTGCCCAGCGCCACCGGCAGCCCTTCGATCGGGTTTTTCACCACCAGGCCGACGCCGTTGGCGGCGATCAGCAGCAGGAACAAGCCGATACCGATCCCGGTGCCGTGCGCCACGCCCTGCGGCAGGTTGCGCAGGATCCAGCTACGAATGCCGGTAGCGGAGATCACGGTAAACAGCACGCCCATCAGGAACACCGCGCCCAGGGCGACCGGGACGCTGATCTGCTGACCCAGCACCAGGCTAAACGCCGTGAAGGCAGTCAGGGAGATGGCGCAGCCAATAGCCAGCGGCAGGTTCGCCCACAGCCCCATGACAATAGAGCCGACGCCAGCCACCAGGCAGGTCGCAACGAATACGGCGGCAGGTGGAAAACCCGCTTTCCCTAACATGCCCGGAACGACGATGACGGAGTAGACCATCGCAAGGAAGGTGGTTAAGCCAGCAACCACCTCCTGGCGAACGGTACTGCCACGAGCAGAAATTTTAAACCAGGCGTCAAGCGAACCGCCGGTACGCGCCGAAGGCGTAGACATAGAAAACATCCCCTGAAGAGTTTTATTTTTCGTTGGTTAGCGTGGTGGACAATCCACTGCCCGTTAAACGTCATCGTTCCGCAACAGGTTGTGGCTAAGCAGAGCCACAAAAAGCAAACGTTTAACTCCGCGCAAACAAAACGGCTGTAAAAAAGGCAAACGATTATCTAGCCTTCACAGGGGGTAATTCAACTTAACTTTGCCGGTTTTTACTAAATTTCCATTATGATGACGAAAAACCAGGCAGAGGATGCGCAACCGTTATCGTCTATGCGCAACCTGGCAACATTTTTAGCCTGCCCTCCGCCAATTCTTCATAGCCATGGTTTTTTAGAATACTCAGGCACCGGGCAGCTCAAACGGTCCGCCCTGAGCAACAGCACGCTGCCAGGCCGGACGATTTTCGACGCGTGTTTTCCACGCCTGCAGATTGGGCAGATGGTCGACGCCGCCGCGTGCGAGCAGAGCAAATACCGGAAAGCTCATCTGGATATCTGCCATGCTGGGCTGCTCGCCGGTGAACCACGGCTGGCTACCAAGCTGCGACTCAATGTAGCGGGCATGCGTTTCAATCTGCTTATTGAGATACGCCTTCTGCACCCCCTCCCCCAGCGTCTTGCCAAGGGTACGCAGACCAAAAGGCACCGGCGGTTTACCGAGGCTGCCAAAGACCAGCTTCATAAGCAGAAGCGGCATCAACGATCCTTCGGCATAGTGCAACCAGAAACGATACTGGAGCTTCTGTTGCGTATCCGTTGGCTTAAGCTGGCCCCGCGTATCATAGGTTTCCTGTAAATGCTCAAGGATCGCACCGGATTCGGCGATTATCGTGCCGTTATCATCCAGCACCGGCGATTTTCCCAACGGATGCACCTTCTTTAGCGCTTCCGGCGCCATCATGGTTTTTTCGCGCTGGTAGCGAACAATTTGATAGGGCAGACCCAGCTCTTCCAGGGCCCAGAGAATGCGCTGTGAGCGCGACTGATTTAGATGATGAACGGTGATCACGGTTGTCTCCTGTTATTCGAATCCGGTAAGGCGCTGTCTGGATTGCCCTCGCGTCCCATAACTATAGAAAACTGCACATCATGCGCGAAAAATTTCGGCAAAACAGGCGACGATCCCGCTGGTAATCCAGGCCGGGTGGCATAGACTAAAAGTGTCAATACAAACCGGAACCTCAATAACGAGTTTGAGCGAGGGGTGTTGATGTCGGGGGAAACCCTCCTGTAAATGAGCGGGATAGAGCGAAAGACAAAGACCGGAAATAACTAAAGCGCCCTTGTGGCGCTTTAGTTTTATTTGTCGTTTACGTCATCTTCTAACAGCCGGGCACCCGTCCCCTGCGCTCCTAGCCTGTCGCCTGGGTTACGCAGCGGGCAGTCTCTGCGCGACAGGCAGCCACAGCCGATACAGCCGTTGAGATCGTCGCGCAGCGCCTCCAGGGTGTGGATACGTCGGTCGAGCTCTTCTCGCCACTGGGAGGAGAGCTGCTCCCATGTTTTCGCACTCAGCGTGTGGCCAGCGGGCAGGACGCTCAGGGCTTCGCCGATGGTTGCCAGCGGAATGCCGATGCGCTGAGCGATTTTGATAATAGCGACGTAGCGCAGCACATCGCGGGTATAACGCCGCTGATTACCCTCGTTACGCACGCTCTTAATCAAGCCTTTACTCTCATAAAAGTGCAGGGCTGAGACCGCGACCCCGCTACGCTTTGCGACCTCTCCAGGCGTCAGCATCGCTTTAATACGCGGCAATTTCTTTTCCATAAAGCACTTTACCTCAAGTTAACTTGAGGAATTATACTCCGCCTCAGACCAAACGACGACTTCAGCACTGAAAAAGAGGCAGCAATATGTCCCATCAGCAAATTATTCATACGCTTACTGAATGGATTGATGAACATATCGACCAACCCCTGAACATTGATGTAGTGGCGCAGAAATCTGGATACTCCAAGTGGTATTTACAGCGGATGTTTCGTGCCGTCACTCACCAGACGCTCGGCGACTATATTCGTCAGCGACGTCTGCTGAGGGCGGCGGAAGCGCTACGCACTACGCAGCGGCCAATCTTTGATATTGCGATGGAGTTGGGGTATGTGTCGCAGCAGACCTTTTCCCGCGTGTTTCGCCGTGAGTTTGACCGGACGCCAAGCGACTATCGGCATCAGATGTAGCAAGGGCGGCTCAGCGCAGCGGCTGTCGCAGCCACTCCATAAAGTCCTGCGGCGACAGCGCCTTTGCGAAGTACCAGCCCTGGCAGTACTGGACGCCGCGCTTTAGCAGCCAGGTCACCTGCTCTGAGGTTTCAACCCCTTCGGCGATAATCTTGAGGCGCAGACTTTGCGCCATTTCAATGATGTGTTCCGCAATCAGGTGGCTGGTGCTGTTGGTGGTCAGCGTATCGATAAAGGATTTATCGATTTTAAGAATATCAACGTTCAGTGAATATAAATTGTGCAGGTTAGAGTAGCCGGTGCCAAAATCATCAATCGCCACTTCATATCCAGCCTGGCGGAATGCCTGGATCACCGGGGTTGTTTTTGGCACATCAATAAATCCGCGCTCGGTAACCTCGATTTTAATTTGCTGTGCCCGTACGTCATGCTGTTGGGCTTTATCAGAAATTAAAGCAATCAGACGTGAAGAGTGAAAATCTGATGCCGAGAGGTTAATTGAGATATAGAGCTGCGGATTTTCTGACAAAAAGCGGCCTAAGTCGGCAAAAACCTCTTCAACAGCATAATCGGTGACCCGCTCAATCAGCCCCTCTTTTTCCGCCAGCGGAATAAATTCCGCTGGACTCATCACCGGTCCCTCAAAACCCGGCCAGCGTAACAGGGCTTCTGCTCCCACGCATTGCCCAGTTTTAATATCAATAATCGGTTGATAATTGAGCCGCAGCTGGCGTTTTAACAGGGCACGGTGCAGCAGGCGACGCGGAGAATTAAACTCCTGCTGGGTCCGGGACCACATCAGCAAAATAATGATGCTGCAAATCATCCCCAGTGGCAGAGTGAGCGTCGCCTGGTGATAGAGAAACTGGAAATAGCGATCGCTGGAGGTTGAGACAATAATCGCAATGGGGCGCTTTTCAGAGTTGGCAATCGTATAGAAACGCCCGCCATGCTGAAAGGTAAAATCGTTGTTCTGTATCAGACCCGCCAGCACCCGGGCATCCGCCGTCGGGCTAACCGAAAAGAATGCCTTGGTTATCGTGTCATATATGCCGTAGGCCAGCGAGGCGTCATCCGACATAACTTCGCTATAGGCCAGCGGGTTGACCACTATCGCATAATGACCACGCTGCATATAGACCATTTTATAGCCAGCATAAAACGGGGTATCACGATAATAGTAGTTAGAGATATCCGGAGCGTGCGTATATTCCGCCGCCGGAATAATATAGGGCTCGGCGGGTGTCAGTGAAGTGGAACATAAAAAGCGGTTGCCGTCGGCGTATATTATATCAGCAACGTAGAGCTGCCCACGGATAATATTGAGCATATTATAGCGATGCGCTGGCGAACAGATCCGTCCGTTAAATTTCTCTGCTTCGCTGCGGGCTATATCAACCTGCTGAATAACCAGCTCGGTTTTATCCAGTGCCAGCTGGGCAAATGAACGCAGCTGAATACCGGTCTCTTTTACGGCACGGATGTGCGCAAACCATAGCGCCAGCATCACAGGCAGCAGAACTACCATGATGATCCCGACAATCCTTAGCGCCTTGCGGCGTGCGCTATGATTCATTTCTGCTCTATATCCCTGCTTTATGTGTGCCTGCATTGATGGCAGGAAGCTTTGATAAACAGGTGATTACGTTGCATGAATCATCAGACATTAGCAACCGACTTTTATCATTAAAAACCTAATATTTGTTTATGACGATAATATTTGTCCGTAAGCCAAACTAAAAGTGTTCGCCCTGTTTATATTACGGGAAATAATTATCCGGCTACCGTTAAGGGTTTTCATTAACGCAACAGAAGATTGCTGATTAAGCCAAACTGCCTGCTTGATTAAAAAAGCCCTTCCCGGCGTCTGTTTTTTCATCTACAGAGACCCGCGTTGAGCAAATAATCTTCTTATTCGATTCACACAATTTAAGCAAGGTTAAAGGTGGTCAAAAAATCCGCTCTGCGACTGGCTAATAAAAGAACAAGTGTGATATAGTTCACACATCTTGTGAAACAGCTAATGAAACAAAGTACAGAACATGGCTACCTTTACAACCAGCGTTGTCCTGCTGCGCTGGCAGCTTATGAGCGCGATCCTGATGTTTTTAGCCAGCACGCTAAACATCAAATTCCGTAAATCCGACTATATCGGGCTGGCAATCGTCAGTAGCGGCCTTGGCGTTGTCGCGGCCTGCTGGTTCGCTACTGGACTGCTCGGCATCACCCTGATGGATGTTGCCACTATCTGGCATAACATTAAAAGCGTGATGATAGAGGTCGCCAGTCATGCGCCGCCAGAGTGGCCCGTGGTAATGACCTGAGTTAAAAAAACAAAAAACCCCGACGCGTCGGGGTTTTTTTATAGCTTACGCTGGATCAGCGCACTCAGAACGGAATGTCGTCGTCGAAATCCATCGGCGGCTCGTTAGACGGTGCCGGAGCGGACTGCTGCGGACGCTGCTGTGCGCCGCCGCTGAACTGGTTCTGGTTGCCGCCCTGCGGCTGCTGAGGCTGACCCCAGCCGCCCTGCTGGCCACCGCTCTGCTGACCGCCTGCCGGTGCACCGCCGCCCTGACGGCCGCCGAGCATCTGCATGGTGCCGCCCACGTTCACCACCACTTCCGTGGTGTATTTTTCCACGCCGGACTGATCGGTCCATTTGCGGGTACGCAGGGCACCTTCGATATAGACCTGAGAACCTTTACGCAGATACTCACCGGCCACCTCGGCCAGTTTGCCAAACAGCACAACACGGTGCCATTCGGTCTGCTCTTTCATCTCACCGGTCGCTTTATCACGCCAGGATTCGGAAGTAGCCAGCGTAATGTTGGCT
>JBCNNW010000109.1:0-12375 GCA_039594205.1 Pseudescherichia sp.
GAGAACGCAGTGGCTTATATCCTCAAAAACAACGGTGGTCTGACATAGAGAGGGCCACCTTCTCTTTCGGCTACGGGCTAATGGTAACCCCGTTACAGTTAGCGCGAGTCTACGCAACGATCGGCAGCTACGGCATCTACCGCCCGCTGTCGATCACCAAAGTTGATCCGCCCGTTCCGGGCGAGCGCATCTTCCCGGAGTCCATCGTTCGTACCGTGGTACACATGATGGAGAGCGTGGCGCTGCCCGGCGGCGGCGGCGTGAAGGCGGCCATCAAAGGCTATCGCATCGCCATTAAAACCGGTACGGCGAAAAAGGTCGGGCCGGATGGGCGCTATATCAACAAATACATTGCCTACACCGCGGGCGTCGCACCCGCCAGCCAGCCGCGTTTTGCGCTGGTGGTGGTCATTAATGATCCGCAGGCGGGTAAATACTACGGTGGTGCCGTTTCTGCACCGGTCTTCGGCGCCATCATGGGCGGCGTACTGCGCACCATGAACATCGAGCCGGACGCGTTAGCAACGGGCGAAAAAAGTGAATTTGTGATTAATGAAGGCGAGGGAACAGGTGGCAGATCGTAATTTGCGCGACCTTCTCGCTCCGTGGGTAGCGAACCTGCCTGCGCGAGCTTTGCGGGAAATGACACTCGACAGTCGCGTGGCGGCAGCGGGCGATCTCTTTGTGGCGGTAGTAGGCCACCAGGCGGACGGGCGTCGGTATATCCCGCAGGCGATAGCACAGGGCGTGGCGGCTATTATTGCAGAAGCTAAAGGCGAGGCCGCCGACGGCGAGATCCGTGAAGTTCACGGCGTACCGGTTATCTACCTCAGCCAGCTCAACGAGCGCCTCTCCGCGCTGGCCGGACGCTTTTATAACGAGCCTGCCGAGCGTTTAAGTCTGGTGGGCGTTACCGGCACCAACGGCAAAACCACCACCACCCAGCTGCTGGCGCAGTGGGCTGAGCTGCTGGGTGAAACCAGCGCGGTGATGGGGACGGTGGGCAACGGCCTGCTGGGCAAGGCGATCCCAAGCGAAAACACCACCGGCTCCGCCATTGACGTTCAGCATGTGCTTGCCGAGCTGGCAGGGCAGGGGGCAACCTTTGCTGCGATGGAGGTCTCCTCCCATGGCCTGGTGCAGCACCGCGTGGCTGCCCTGAAGTTCCGGGCCTCGGTGTTTACTAACCTGAGCCGCGATCACCTCGATTATCACGGGGATATGGCGGGCTACGAATCGGCAAAATGGCTGCTCTTCTCTTCACACCACTATGGTCAGGCGATCGTTAACGCCGATGATGAAGTGGGCCGTCGCTGGCTGGCTAGCCTGCCGGACGCCGTGGCGGTATCCATGGAAGGGCACATCAATCCTAACTGCCACGGCCGCTGGCTGAAGGCCGAGGCGGTAAGCTATCACGACAGCGGTGCCACCGTGCGCTTCACCTCCTCCTGGGGCGAAGGCGAGATCGAAAGCCGCCTGATGGGAGCGTTTAACGTCAGTAACCTGCTGCTGGCGCTGGCCACGCTGCTGGCGCTGGGCTTCCCGTTGAGCGACCTGCTGAAAACGGCGTCGCGCCTGCAGCCGGTATGCGGTCGCATGGAAGTGTTCACCGCGCCGGGCAAACCGACGGTGGTGGTGGATTACGCCCACACCCCGGACGCGCTGGAAAAAGCGCTGCAGGCCGCGCGCCTGCACTGCACCGGCAAGCTGTGGTGCGTCTTTGGCTGCGGCGGCGACCGCGATAAAGGCAAACGCCCGCTGATGGGGGCGATTGCCGAAGAGTTTGCCGACGTGCCGGTCGTTACCGACGACAACCCGCGCACCGAAGAGCCGCGCGCCATCATCAACGATATTCTCGCTGGCATGCTCGACGCAGGCCGCGCCCGGGTGGTGGAAGGTCGTGCCGAAGCGGTAACCAGCGCCATTATGCAGGCGAAAGAGAACGACGTCGTGCTGCTGGCCGGTAAGGGCCATGAAGATTACCAGATTGTCGGCAACCGCCGTCTTGACTATTCCGACCGCGTCACCGCCGCGCGTCTGCTGGGAGTGGTGGCATGATTAGCGTAACCCTTAACGAACTGGCGCAAATCCTTAACGGTGAGCTGCACGGCCAGAGTCTGACTATTGATGCCGTCACCACCGATACGCGCCAGCTGACGCCGGGCTGCCTGTTTGTGGCCCTGAAAGGCGAACGTTTCGACGCCCATGATTTTGCTGAGCAGGCGAAGGCGGGCGGCGCGGGCGCGCTGCTGGTCAGCCGCAAGCTCGACTGCGATCTGCCCCAGCTGGTGGTGAAAGATACCCGTCTCGCCTTCGGTGAGATAGGGGCCTGGGTGCGCCAGCAGGTGCCGACCCGCGTGGTCGCGCTCACCGGCTCCTCGGGTAAAACCTCGGTGAAAGAGATGACCGCCGCCATCCTTGGCGAGTGCGGCAATACGCTTTATACCGCCGGCAACCTGAATAATGACATCGGCGTGCCGATGACGCTGCTACGCCTGACGAAAGCGCACCAGTATGCGGTGATCGAGCTGGGGGCTAACCACCAGGGTGAAATCGCCTGGACCGTGAGCCTGACCCGCCCGGAAGCGGCGCTGGTCAATAACCTGGCGGCGGCGCACCTCGAGGGCTTTGGCTCGCTGGCGGGCGTGGCGAAGGCGAAAGGTGAAATCTTTACCGGCCTGCCGCTCGACGGCGTGGCGATCATGAACGCGGACAACAACGACTGGCTGAACTGGCAGAGCATTATCGGCGGGCGCAAAATCTGGCGCTTCTCACCGAATGCGGCCAATAGCGACTTTACCGCCAATAACGTGCATGTCACGTCGCAGGGAACCCACTTCACGCTGCAAACCCCAACCGGTGACGTTGAGGTGCTGCTGCCGCTGCCGGGTCGTCACAACATTGCGAACGCGCTGGCCGCTACCGCACTGGCGATGGCGGTAGGTGCCCCGCTGGAGGCGGTTAAAGCCGGGCTGGCGAAGCTGAAAGCCGTGCCGGGACGCTTGTTCCCGATCCCGCTTGCGGAAAACCAGCTCCTGCTTGATGACTCCTACAACGCTAACGTCGGCTCAATGACCGCCGCAGCGCAGGTGCTCTCCGGGATGCCGGGCTACCGGGTAATGGTGGTAGGCGATATGGCCGAGCTGGGGGATGAAAGTGAGGCGTGCCATCAGCAGGTGGGTGAGGCGGCGAAGGCGTCCGGCCTCGATCGCGTGCTGAGCGTGGGCGTCCAGAGCAAAGGTATCTCCGACGCCAGCGGCGTTGGCGAACATTTTAACGATAAAGCTGCGCTGATTGCGCGCCTCAAGGCGCTGATTGCCGAGCAGCAGATTATTACCATTTTGGTAAAAGGTTCACGTAGTGCTGCCATGGAAGAGGTAGTACGCGCATTACAGGAGAACGGGACATGTTAGTTTGGCTGGCCGAGCATTTGGTCAAATATTATTCAGGCTTTAACGTCTTTTCCTATCTGACGTTTCGCGCCATTGTCAGCCTGCTGACCGCGCTCTTCATCTCCTTATGGATGGGGCCGCGCATGATCGCCCGCCTGCAAAAGCTCTCGTTTGGCCAGGTTGTTCGTAACGACGGTCCGGAATCGCACTTCAGCAAACGCGGCACCCCGACGATGGGGGGGATCATGATCCTCACCGCCATTGTGGTGTCGGTCCTTCTGTGGGCTTACCCCTCCAACCCCTACGTCTGGTGCGTGCTGGTGGTACTGGTGGGCTACGGCATCATCGGCTTTGTCGACGACTACCGCAAAGTGGTGCGCAAAGACACCAAGGGCCTGATCGCCCGCTGGAAATATTTCTGGATGTCGGTCATCGCCCTGGGCGTCTCGTTTGCGCTCTATCTGGTGGGCAACGATACGCCAGCGACGCAGCTGGTGGTGCCGTTCTTTAAAGACGTCATGCCGCAGCTGGGCATTCTCTATATCCTGCTGGCCTACTTCGTTATCGTCGGGACCGGCAACGCCGTGAACCTTACCGATGGCCTCGACGGCTTAGCGATCATGCCTACCGTGCTGGTGGCGTCAGGCTTTGCATTGGTGGCCTGGGCCACCGGCAACATGAATTTCGCCAGCTATCTGCATATTCCTTACCTGCGTCACGCCGGTGAGCTGGTGATTGTCTGTACGGCTATCGTCGGGGCAGGGTTGGGCTTTCTGTGGTTTAACACCTATCCGGCACAGGTCTTCATGGGCGACGTCGGGTCGCTGGCGCTGGGCGGCGCGCTGGGCATCATCGCCGTGCTGCTGCGTCAGGAGTTCCTGCTGGTGATCATGGGCGGCGTGTTCGTGGTGGAGACTCTGTCGGTGATCCTGCAGGTTGGCTCCTTTAAGCTGCGCGGTCAGCGCATCTTCCGCATGGCCCCGATTCACCACCACTATGAACTGAAAGGCTGGCCGGAGCCGCGCGTCATTGTGCGCTTCTGGGTTATTTCGCTGATGCTGGTGCTGATTGGCCTGGCTACGCTGAAGGTGCGTTAATCATGGCAGATTACCAGGGTAAACAGGTCGTCATCATTGGGTTAGGGTTAACCGGGCTATCCTGCGTGGACTTCTTCCTCGCGCGTGGCGTGACGCCGCGGGTGATGGATACGCGTACTGCGCCACCGGGGCTGGATAAGCTGCCGGAGTCGGTTGAGCGCCACCTTGGTAGTCTGAATGACGACTGGCTGCTGGCGGCCGATCTGATCGTTGCCAGCCCCGGTCTCGCTCTGGCGCACCCGTCGCTCAGCGCGGCCGCCGAGGCAGGGGTAGAGATCGTCGGCGATATCGAACTGTTCGTGCGTGAAGCTCAGGCGCCGGTGATCGCGATCACCGGCTCTAACGGCAAGAGCACCGTCACTAAACTGGTTGGTGAGATGGCGGAAGCGGCGGGCGTTAACGTCGGCGTTGGTGGCAACATTGGCCTGCCGGCGCTGATGCTGCTCGACAGCAGCCGCGAACTGTACGTGCTGGAGCTCTCCAGCTTCCAGCTGGAGACCACCTCCAGCCTGCACGCCGTGGCGGCAACGATTTTGAACGTCACAGAAGATCACATGGATCGCTATCCGTTTGGCCTGCAGCAGTACCGTGCCGCCAAGCTGCGTATTTTTGAAAACGCCAAAGTGTGCGTGGTCAACGCCGACGATGCCCTGACCATGCCGGTTCGCGGCGCGGACGAGCGCTGCATCAGCTTTGGCGTCGACGTGGGCGACTATCACCTCAACCGCCAGCAGGGCGAAACCTGGCTGCGGGTAAAGGGTGAGAAAGTGCTTAACGTTAAAGAGATGAAGCTCAGCGGCCAGCACAACTATACCAACGCCCTTGCGGCGCTGGCGCTGGCGGACGCCGCTGGCCTGCCGCGTGCCACCAGCCTGAAGGCGCTAACCACCTTTACCGGCCTGGCGCACCGTTTCCAGCTGGCGCTGGAGCACAACGGCGTGCGCTGGATCAACGACTCTAAGGCGACCAACGTCGGCAGTACCGAGGCGGCGCTTAACGGCCTGCACGTTGACGGTACTCTGCACCTGCTGCTGGGCGGCGACGGCAAGTCGGCGGACTTCTCACCCCTGAGCCGCTACCTGAACGGCAATAACGTGCGCCTCTGGTGCTTTGGCCGCGACGGCGCAGCGCTGGCAGCGTTGCGTCCGGAGATTGCAGAGCAGACCGAGACCATGGAGCAGGCGATGCGCCTTATCGCCCCGCAGCTCAAGCCTGGCGATATGGTGCTGCTGTCACCTGCCTGTGCCAGTCTCGATCAGTTTAAAAACTTTGAACAACGGGGCGATGAGTTCACCCGTCTGGCGAAGGAGTTAGGCTGATGCGCTTATCACTCCCTCGTCTGAGACTGCCGCGAATGCCGCGTTTGCCGGGGCTGGGTATCCTGGAGTGGCTGTTTGCGGCGCTTAAAGGCTGGGTCATGGGCTCGCGCCCGAAGGATGACGATAGCCTGGTCATGTACGACCGGATGCTGCTGTGGCTGACCTTTGGTCTGGCGGCGGTGGGCTTTATTATGGTGACCTCCGCGTCGATGCCGGTAGGGCAGCGCCTGACCAACGATCCCTTCTTCTTTGCCAAACGCGATGCGCTCTACATCTTCCTCGCGTTTTGTATGGCGATGATCACCCTGCGCCTGCCGATGGAGTTCTGGCAGCGCTGGAGCTCGGCGATGCTGATCGCCTCTATTGTCATGCTGCTGCTGGTACTGCTGGTCGGTAGCTCGATTAACGGGGCATCGCGCTGGATTGACCTTGGCGTGATGCGCTTCCAGCCCGCAGAGTTCACCAAGCTCTCTCTCTTCTGCTATCTCGCCAACTACCTGGTGCGTAAGGTGGACGAGGTGCGTAATAACCTGCGTGGCTTCTTAAAGCCGATGGGCGTGATCCTGGTGCTGGCGGTGCTGCTGCTGGCGCAGCCTGACCTCGGTACGGTGGTGGTGCTGTTCGTGACTACCCTGGCGATGCTGTTCCTCGCCGGGGCCAAGCTGTGGCAGTTTATCGCCATCATCGGGATGGGCATCTCTGCCGTGGTCCTGCTGATCCTTGCCGAGCCGTATCGTATCCGTCGCGTTACTTCGTTCTGGAACCCCTGGGAAGATCCCTTTGGTAGCGGCTACCAGCTGACCCAATCGCTGATGGCCTTTGGCCGGGGTGAGTTCTGGGGGCAGGGGCTAGGCAACTCGGTACAGAAACTGGAGTACCTGCCGGAAGCGCATACCGACTTCATTTTCTCCATTATCGGCGAAGAACTGGGTTATATCGGTGTGGTACTGGCGCTTTTGATGGTATTCTTCGTCGCTTTCCGCGCGATGTCTATCGGGCGGAAAGCGCTGGATATCGACCACCGCTTCTCAGGTTTTCTGGCCTGTTCCATCGGTATTTGGTTTAGTTTTCAGGCACTCGTCAACGTTGGCGCGGCCGCCGGGATGCTGCCAACCAAAGGTCTGACGCTGCCGCTAATCAGCTACGGTGGCTCCAGCTTACTGATTATGTCGACGGCGATCATGCTGCTGTTGCGTATAGATTATGAAACGCGTCTGGAAAAAGCCCAGGCGTTTACACGAGGTGTTCGATGAGTGGGCAACCGAAGCGGTTAATGGTGATGGCAGGCGGCACGGGCGGGCACGTTTTCCCCGGCCTGGCGGTTGCGCACCATTTAATGGCCCAGGGCTGGCAGGTTCGCTGGCTGGGCACCGCCGATCGTATGGAAGCGGATTTGGTGCCAAAGCACGGTATCGAGATCGACTTTATTCGCATCTCCGGCCTGCGCGGGAAGGGGCTGAAGGCCATGCTGCTTGCGCCGCTGCGCATCTTTAACGCCTGGCGTCAGGCGCGGGCGATCATGCAGCGCTTCAAACCGGACGTGGTGCTGGGGATGGGCGGCTACGTCTCCGGGCCGGGTGGCCTCGCCGCCTGGTCGCTGGGCATCCCGGTGGTGCTGCATGAGCAGAACGGCATTGCCGGGCTGACCAACAAATGGCTGGCGAAGATCGCCACCAGGGTGATGCAGGCCTTTCCCGGCGCGTTTCCGCACGCTGACGTGGTGGGTAACCCGGTGCGGACCGATGTGCTGGCGCTGCCGCTGCCGGCGGATCGCCTCTCCGGTCGGGAAGGGCCGGTGCGGGTGCTGGTGGTCGGCGGCTCGCAGGGCGCACGCGTGCTGAACCAGACGCTGCCGCAGGTGGCGGCAAAGCTCGGCGATGCGGTGACCATCTGGCATCAGAGCGGCAAAGGGGCGCAGCAGACCGTTGAGCAGGCCTATGCCGATGCGGGCCAGCCACAGCACCGCGTGACCGAATTTATTGATGATATGGCGGCGGCCTACGCCTGGGCCGACGTAGTGGTCTGTCGCTCCGGGGCGCTGACGGTGAGCGAGATCGCCGCCGCCGGGCTGCCCGCGCTGTTTGTGCCGTTCCAGCATAAGGATCGGCAGCAGTACTGGAATGCGCTGCCGCTTGAGCAGGCGCACGCGGCGAAGATCCTTGAGCAGCCGCAGTTTACCGTGGATTCTGTCGTCGAAACGCTGGCGAGCTGGGATCGCGTGACGTTACTGGGAATGGCCGAGCGCGCGCGCGCCGCAGCCATTCCTGATGCTACCGACCGGGTAGCAAAAGCCGTAAGCCTTGCTGCACAGGCTTAACCATCGCGACGCCTTTTGCGTCGCACGAATTTTAGAAGTTTATGGCGTTTAGAGAATGAATACACAACAACTGGCGAAACTGCGTTCAATCGTGCCCGAGATGCGTCGCGTCCGGCACATTCACTTCGTTGGCATCGGCGGGGCTGGCATGGGCGGCATCGCGGAAGTGCTGGCGAACGAAGGCTATCAGATCAGCGGTTCCGACCTTGCGCCAAACCCGGTTACGCAGCAGCTGGCCGCCCTTGGCGCGACCATCTACTTCAACCATCGTCCGGAAAACGTACTCGACGCCAGCGTAGTCGTGGTCTCCAGCGCCATCTCTGCCGATAACCCAGAGATTGTCGCCGCCCACGAAGCGCGCATTCCGGTGATCCGCCGTGCAGAGATGCTGGCGGAGCTGATGCGTTTTCGCCATGGCATCGCCATCGCCGGGACGCATGGCAAAACCACGACTACCGCGATGGTCTCCAGTATCTATGCCGAGGCCGGACTGGATCCGACCTTTGTTAACGGCGGGCTGGTGAAAGCCGCAGGCGTGCATGCGCGCCTGGGCCACAGCCGCTACCTGATTGCCGAAGCGGATGAGAGCGACGCCTCTTTCCTGCATCTGCAGCCGATGGTCGCTATTGTGACCAATATCGAAGCTGACCATATGGATACCTACCAGGGCGACTTCGAGAACCTGAAGCAGACCTTTATTAACTTCCTGCATAACCTGCCGTTCTATGGCCGGGCGGTGATGTGCGTGGACGATCCGGTGTGCCGCGAGCTGCTGCCGCGCGTGGGCCGTCAGACCACCACCTACGGCTTTAGCGACGACGCGGACGTGCGGGTAGAGAGCTACCAGCAGACCGGGCCGCAGGGTCATTTTGTGCTGGTGCGCCAGGACAAACCAAATTTACAGGTCACGCTGAACGCGCCGGGCCGCCATAACGCCCTGAACGCGGCGGCGGCCGTTGCCGTAGCCACGGAAGAGGGGATTGACGATGAGGCGATCCTGCGCGCGCTGGAGAGCTTCCAGGGGACCGGACGCCGCTTCGACTTCCTCGGCGCGTTCCCGCTGGAGCAGGTAAACGGCAAAGCGGGTAGCGCCATGCTGGTCGACGACTATGGTCACCACCCGACGGAGGTGGATGCCACCATTAAAGCCGCGCGTGCAGGCTGGCCGGATAAAAATCTGGTGATGATTTTTCAGCCGCACCGTTTCACCCGTACTCGTGACCTGTACGATGACTTTGCTAACGTGCTGACCCAGGTCGACGCCCTGCTGATGCTGGACGTTTACGCCGCAGGCGAGACCCCGATCCCGGGCGCGGATAGCCGCTCCCTGTGTCGTACCATTCGTGGCCGGGGGAAAGTCGACCCGATTCTGGTTCCGGATGCAGCCCAGGTTGCAGCGATGCTGGCCCCGGTATTAACCGGGAACGATCTCATTCTGGTTCAGGGCGCAGGCAATATTGGTAAAGTCGCCCGCAGCCTGGCCGAGAATAAACTGAAGCAGCCGCAGGAGGAAGAGCGTCATGGCTAATAAAGTTGCAGTCCTGCTGGGCGGAACCTCCGCCGAGCGTGACGTGTCGCTGAACTCTGGTGCGGCGGTGCTGGCTGGTCTGCGCGAGGGTGGGGTAGATGCCCATCCGGTGGATCCGCGTGACACCGATGTCACCCAGCTTAAGAGCATGGGCTTCGATAAGGTCTTTATTGCCCTGCACGGTCGCGGCGGCGAAGACGGTACGCTGCAGGGGCTGCTTGAGTTAACCGGCTTGCCCTATACCGGCAGCGGCGTGATGGCATCGGCCATCTCCATGGATAAGCTGCGCAGCAAGTTGCTGTGGCAGGGTGCAGGCTTGCCTGTCGCGCCATGGGCCGCGCTGACGCGCAAAGAGTTTGAGCAGGGGCTGAACGAGAGTGTACGTCAGCATATCGCCAGCCTGGGGCTGCCGCTGATCGTTAAGCCCAGCCGGGAAGGCTCCAGCGTCGGCATGTCGAAGGTTGACGAGGCCGATGCGCTGCATGCGGCCTTAGCTTTAGCGTTTCAGCACGATGAAGAAGTGTTAGTTGAGAAGTGGCTGAGCGGGCCAGAATTCACCGTTGCAGTATTAGGGGAAGAAATTTTACCCTCAATCCGCATCCAACCCGCAGGAACCTTCTATGATTATGAGGCAAAGTATCTCTCTGATGAGACTCAGTATTTCTGCCCCAGCGGATTAGAAGCGGAGCGCGAAGCGCAGTTACGCGATCTGGTACTAAAGGCCTGGACCGTTTTAGGCTGCCGTGGATGGGGTCGAATCGATGCCATGCAGGATCGCGATGGTCACTTCTATCTGCTGGAAGCGAACACCTCGCCGGGAATGACCAGCCACAGTCTGGTCCCGATGGCGGCTCGCCAGGCTGGATTAAGTTTCTCGCAATTGGTTGTACGAATTCTGGAGTTGGCGGACTGATATGTCGCAGGCTGCGCTAAACACGCGAAACCGCGAAGAGGAGGAGGTTATTGCCTCCCGGCGGAATAATGGAACGCGTCTTGCAGGAATTGTGTTTCTGCTGGCGGTGCTGTGCACCGTGTTGGTGAGCGGCTGGATGATTCTGGGCTGGATGGACGATGCGCAGCGCCTGCCGCTGTCGAAGCTTGTGGTCACCGGTGAGCGTCACTACACGCGCAACGATGATATTCGCCAGTCGATTTTGGCGCTGGGTGCCCCTGGGACCTTTATGACCCAGGATGTGAACATCATCCAGAGCCAGATCGAACGCCTGCCGTGGATCAAGCAGGCCAGCGTAAGAAAACAGTGGCCGGACGAATTGAAGATTCATCTGGTTGAATATGTCCCGATTGCGCGGTGGAATGATCAGCACATGATGGACGCAGATGGAAATTCGTTCAGCGTGCCCACCGATCGCGCTAAAGAACAGGGTCTCCCGCTGCTTTTTGGCCCGGAAGGGAGCGAAAGCGAAGTGTTGCAGGGGTTCCGCGACATGGGGCAGGTACTGGCAAAGGATAAGTTTACGTTGAAAGAGGCGGCGATGACCGCCCGTCGCTCCTGGCAGTTGACGCTTAATAATGGAATCAAGCTCAACCTGGGCCGGGGGGATACGATGAAACGTCTGTCACGCTTTGTAGAACTCTATCCGGTTCTGCAGCAGCAGGCGCAAACCGACGGCAAAGAGATCAGCTACGTCGATCTGCGCTATGACTCGGGCGCGGCGGTCGGTTGGAAACCGGCACCCATTGTGGATCCTAATCAGCAACAGAATCAGGCACAGGCAGAGCAATAATGATCAAGGCGACGGACAGAAAACTGGTAGTAGGACTGGAGATTGGCACCGCGAAGGTTGCCGCTTTGGTAGGGGAAGTTCTGCCCGACGGTATGATCAATATCATTGGCGTGGGCAGTTGCCCGTCGCGGGGCATGGATAAAGGCGGAGTCAACGATTTAGAGTCGGTGGTGAAGTGCGTACAGCGCGCCATCGACCAGGCCGAGCTGATGGCGGACTGCCAGATTTCGTCGGTTTACCTGGCGCTCTCCGGCAAGCATATTAGCTGTCAGAATGAGATCGGCATGGTGCCCATTTCCGAAGAGGAAGTGACCCAGGAAGACGTTGAAAACGTGGTGCATACCGCCAAGTCGGTGCGCGTGCGCGATGAGCACCGGGTCCTGCATGTTATTCCGCAGGAGTACGCCATTGACTACCAGGAGGGTATTAAGAATCCGGTAGGGTTATCCGGCGTGCGGATGCAGGCAAAAGTGCACTTGATCACATGTCACAACGATATGGCGAAAAACATTGTTAAAGCCGTTGAACGATGTGGTCTGAAAGTTGACCAACTTATTTTTGCCGGACTGGCGTCCAGCTATTCCGTGTTGACGGAAGACGAACGTGAGCTGGGTGTCTGCGTAGTGGATATCGGTGGTGGTACAATGGATATCGCCGTGTATACCGGCGGTGCGCTGCGCCATACCAAAGTCATCCCCTATGCGGGGAACGTGGTGACCAGCGATATCGCCTACGCCTTCGGTACGCCGCCAAGCGACGCCGAGGCCATTAAGGTTCGTCACGGCTGTGCCCTGGGCGCTATCGTCGGTAAAGACGAAAGCGTAGAGGTGCCGAGCGTGGGGGGACGTCCGCCGCGCAGCCTGCAGCGCCAGACGCTGGCAGAGGTGATTGAGCCGCGCTACACCGAGCTGCTCAATCTGGTCAACGAAGAAATTTTGCAGCTGCAAGAACAGCTCCGGCAACAAGGCGTTAAGCAC
>JBCNNW010000011.1:0-61024 GCA_039594205.1 Pseudescherichia sp.
GGAGAACGGCGCGAACACCTCCTTCGTTAACCGCATTGCCGACACCACCCTGCCCCTTGACGAGCTGGTGGCCGACCCGGTGAGCGCGGTTGAAAAACTGGCGGCTCAGGAGGGGCAGATTGGCCTGCCGCATCCGAAGATCCCCCTGCCGGTAGATCTCTACGGCGAAGGCCGGGTTAACGCCGCCGGGCTGGATCTGGCGAACGAGCACCGGCTGGCGTCCCTCTCCTCTGCCCTGCTCAACAGCGCGCTGCAGAGCTGGCAGGCTGCGCCACTGCTGGAGCAGCCGGTTGACGAAGGTGAGATGGCTGCCGTGATCAACCCGGCCGAGCCGAAGGACATTGTCGGCTATGCCCGCGAAGCGACCGCCGCTGAAGTTGAGCAGGCGCTGGAGAGTGCGGTAAACAACGGGCCGATCTGGTTCGCCACCCCACCCGAAGAGCGCGCTGCCATTCTGGAGCGTGCCGCCATGCTGATGGAGGATCAAACCCAGCAGCTGATCGGTATTCTGGTGCGTGAGGCGGGTAAAACCTTTAGCAACGCCATTGCCGAGGTGCGTGAAGCGGTTGATTTCCTGCGCTACTACGCGGGCCAGGTGCGGGACGATTTCGACAACGAGACTCACCGGCCGCTGGGTCCGGTGGTCTGTATCAGCCCGTGGAACTTCCCGCTAGCGATCTTTACGGGCCAGGTTGCCGCTGCCCTCGCTGCCGGTAACAGCGTGCTGGCGAAGCCAGCCGAACAGACGCCGCTGATTGCTGCCCAGAGCGTGGCCCTGCTGCGGGAAGCGGGCGTTCCTGCCGGCGTGGTTCAGCTTCTGCCGGGCCGGGGTGAGACCGTGGGTGCGCAGCTGACCGCCGACAACCGCGTGCGCGGCGTGATGTTCACCGGCTCGACCGAGGTCGCGACCCTGCTGCAGCGCAGCATTGCACCGCGCCTCGATGCGCAGGGCCGTCCGACGCCGCTGATCGCCGAAACCGGCGGTATGAATGCGATGATCGTTGACTCCTCGGCGCTGACCGAACAGGTGGTGGTCGATGTGATGGCCTCGGCGTTTGATAGCGCGGGCCAGCGCTGTTCGGCGCTGCGCCTGCTCTGCCTGCAGGAGGATATCGCCGACCACACGCTGAAAATGCTGCGGGGCGCGATGGCCGAGAGCCGGATGGGTAACCCAGGCCGCCTGTCCACCGATATCGGTCCGGTAATCGACGCGGAGGCGAAAAATGCTATCGAACGCCATATTCAGGCGATGCGGGCGAAAGGCCATGCAGTGTTCCAGGCGGTGCGCGAAAACAGCGAGGATGCAAAAGAGTGGCAAACCGGCACCTTCATTGCTCCGACGCTGATCGAGCTGAACAGCATTGACGAGCTGAAAAAAGAGGTCTTCGGCCCGGTTCTGCATGTGGTGCGGTTCAGCCGCAGCCAGCTGGATGAGACGATCCGCCAGATCAACGCCTCCGGCTACGGTCTGACCCTCGGGGTGCATACCCGTATCGACGAAACCATTGCTCAGGTTACCGGCAACGCCTACGTTGGCAACCTCTATGTCAACCGCAATATGGTTGGCGCAGTCGTTGGCGTCCAGCCATTTGGCGGTGAGGGACTCTCCGGCACCGGACCTAAAGCGGGCGGGCCGCTCTATCTCTACCGCCTGCTGGCAAGCCGACCGCAAAATGCGCTGGGTGTGACCCTGGCACGCCATGACGCGGTGCGTCCAGTGGATGCCAGACTGCGCAGCGTGCTGGCTCAACCGCTGGAGGCGCTGAGCGCGTGGGCTTCCAGCCGCCCTGAGCTGGTGGAACTCTGCCAGCAGTTTGGCGAGCAGGCGCAGAGCGGGACCCAGCGTCTGCTGCCGGGTCCCACCGGCGAGCGCAACACCTGGACTCTGCTGCCAAGGGATAGCGTGCTATGCATGGCCGATAACGAGCAGGATGCGCTCGTGCAGCTGGCTGCGGTGCTGGCAGTCGGCAGCAAGGTGCTGTGGCCGGAGGATGGACTGCATCGCGATCTGCTGAAACAGCTGCCGCAGGCGGTGGCGGAGCGCATTGCCTTCGCTAAACCGGATACGTTGCTGAGTCAGCCGTTTGATGCGGTGATCTACCACGGCGACTCTGACCAGCTGCGGACGCTCTGCGAGCAGGTGGCCGCCCGTGACGGAGCGATTATCTCGGTGCAGGGCTTCGCCCGGGGTGAAACAGCAATCGTGCTGGAGCGTCTCTATCTGGAACGCTCCCTGAGCGTCAACACCGCTGCAGCCGGAGGCAACGCCAGCCTGATGACAATCGGTTAATCGTGTAAAATCCCCGGTGGCGCTACGCTTACCGGGGCTACAATGTCACCGTAGGCCGGATAAGCGCAGCGCATCCGGCTTTTTTATGGGGGGAAAAATGAAACGTCTATTTATGGCAGGCGCGGCTTTACTGCTGAGCACCGGCGCGTTGGCGGATGAGTGTGATAATGCCAGCACCCAGTCCGATCTGAACAGCTGCACGGCACAGCAGTATCAGGCGGCAGATAAGAAACTCAATGAGACCTATCAGGCCGCTATACAGCGGGCCGAAGCACCGCAGCGCGAGCTGTTGAAGAAGGCGCAGCAGACGTGGATTAGCCTGCGCGATGCCGACTGTGCGCTGATCGCTTCTGGCACCGAGGGCGGAAGCGTGCAGCCGATGATCCATAACCAGTGCCTGCACGATAAAACAGCAGAGCGCGAAGCCTTCCTGGCCTCTCTGATGCAGTGCGAAGAGGGCGATCTTAGCTGTCCGCTACCGCCAGCCAACTGACCGCGCCACGCTACTCTTCGTTTAACGACGCCGTCGCCGACGGCGCTTTTTTTCTGCTGAGTTTAAGCTCGCTCACCAACACCCCCAGTACAATCAGCACGCCGCCAAACAGCGCTAGTAGCGGCAGGCGCTCTCCCGCCAGGCGACCAAAAATGCCCGCCCAGACCGGCTCACCGGTATAGATTACCGTTGCCCGGGTGGGCGATACGCTGCGCTGCGCCCAGTTCATGGTGACCTGAATAATGGCGCTGAAAATGCCCAGGCCAGCGGCTACCAGCAGCAGCGCAGGTGAGAACGGCGGCACGGACTCGCCGGCCGGACCCGCAGCGGCAAACGCCACCACCGATGCGGTGGCTAGCTGAATGATAGTTACCCGGCGGATATCCACCCTGCCCGCCCAGGCGCTAATAAGGATAATTTCGGCAGCAATGGCCACTGCGCTTACTAGCGTGATCCACTCTCCTTCTCCCATTGCCAGCAGATTACCATCAGGTCCCGCCAGCAAGACCAGTCCGGCAAAGGCCAGCGCGATCCCCACGCAGGACATGAGACCTGGCAGCCTGCCAAGACACAGCCACTGCAGCAAAGGCACTAACGGCACGTACATCGCCGTAATAAAGGCGGATTTGCTACTCGAAATGGTCTGGAGTCCCCAGGTTTGCAGGCCGTAACCAAAAGCGATGGAGACACCGATGGCCACGCCCGCCTTGATCTCAAGCCAGGTGATACCACGCAGCACCTTAAGTGAGAGCAGTGCAACCGCGATAGCCGCAGTGGCAAAACGTAAACCGACAAAAAAGAGTGGGCCGCTTAGCGTTACCGCATACTGCACGGCAAGGAACGTACCGCCCCAGAACATCGTGATCAGGATCAGCAGAGCTTCCTGCGGCTTAACGGAGAATTTATAGCGAGAGAAAAGAGGGATCATTTTACCACCGGTACGGAACGAAGCCCGTAGTGTGCGATGGCAGAAGAGTCAGTTCAACGGCTTAGCAGAAAAAAGGCATAAAAAAACCGCCGGGCGAACCCGACGGCGGGACAAACGTAGGAGAAGTAACAGGATTAACTTATCTTACGCTGCGATGATACTGGCATCTAGCGGTTACCGCCGCCGCCCTGGCCGCCACCACCATGGCTACTTTTGCCCCCTTTTTTGCCAGCTTCTGATGCGCGCTCAGGGTCATTTTTGAAATTACCCCCGCTGTGCTGGCCACCTTTACGACCTGCTTCTGATGCTTTTTCACGATCTTCTGCGAAGTTACCAGAACCACCACGATGTTCTGCCATTTCTGACCTCCAGAATTAATACATTAGACATCATACTGCATTCAGTAAAAGAGAATTCTTTCACCTCACGGCGTATAAAGAGTAGATATTTCGTCGCCGCGTAAAAATAAGCTTAGTGCAACAGGTTGTGACGACCAGCGGTCAGTAATATTCTGCAACAGGATATCAGGCAAAAGCATGACATTTGCCCTTTCTAATTCATAAGCCTTTCTTATATCTTGCGAATTGAGCCGCCTGAATGTGTGTCAATTTGCTACAGCCTGCTAGCCCATCTGCGTCGGCGGGCATTGCGCCCGCCGCTCACTTTTCACTCCGGAAATTAATGATTGTTTTTCAGTACCTTAATGGTATATCTACCGTCGGCCTTGCGGTAGGCACCGTGAATATCCGTCTCAAACCCTGGATAGTGCGAGCCGATTTCGCAGAGCATCTGAATGAATTCCAGCACCGGGCGGTTATCTTCCGTGAGCATTTCGCCTGGCATAACCAGCGGTACCCCCGGCGGATACGGCAGGATCATATTGGCATTGACGCGGCCAATCATCTCATCGATGTAGACCTCCTCAATGTCGCCGTTAAGCTCCTTCTGCCAGGCAGTCCACGGGTTCATAACCATTTTTGGTAAGGTCTCAAAGGCCCGGTACATCAATTCAGGCAGGTTATGTTTACCAATCACCTCATGCATGCCCTGCGCCAGCTCCTGAATACGCATCTCCTTATAGAATTCAGGATCGAGGGCATAGAGCGCAGGCATCATCTCCTTAATACGTTGATTGCTGTCATACTCACGCTTAAAGTCGGTCAGCGCGCGCAGGAGACTCAACGCTTTAGTTTCATCAATGCCAATGCTGAACAGGAACAACAGATTGTAGGGGCCGGTCTTCTCTACCACGATGCCGTGATAGTCGAGATACTTCGAGACGATCCATGCTGGGATGCCGCACTCCGTCATCTCGCCCTGCTTGTTCAACCCCGGCGTTAACAGTGTCACCTTAACCGGATCAAGATGCATATGGTTCTCGTCTATATCCCTGAAGCCGTGCCAGGTCTCCTCCCCTTTCAGCGGCCAGCACTCGGTGGTGCTGATATCCTCTGGTTGCCAGACGTCAAAGAACCAGCCATCGCACTCGGTGCGGAGTTTTTTGATCTCCTGGCGGAACGAGATCGCGCGCGCGATGGAATTTTGCACCAGCCGTTTCCCGGCGCTGCCCTCCATCATCGCTGCTGCAGTTTCAATAGAAGCAACGATGCCGTAGTGTGGCGAGGTCGAGGTATGCATCATAAAGGATTCATTAAAGGTCTCTTCGTTAAAGTCGCCTTTAATATGGATCATCGACGCCTGGGAAAATGCCGCCAGCAGCTTATGGGTCGACTGCGTTTCATAGATCACCTTACCCGCTGTGCGCTCGCCGCTCATTCCGCACAGCCCTTTATAGATAGGGTTGAAATTGGTATAGGGAACCCAGGCGGAATCAAAGTGGATCGAGTTCACCTCAAGGTTCTGCTTTATATAGTCGGTATCATAGAGCAGGCCATCGTAGGTGGAGTTGGTAATAACCGCATGCACTGGCCAGCTTGCGCCCGGCGTCGCGTCAACTTTTTGCTGAATGGAGACCCGTGAAAACTCGCTCTGCGGAATGCCGCCCAGAATGCCTAAGGCATTGCGGGTAGGCCGCAGATAGATAGGTGTAACGTCGCTCATCATCAGCAAATGAGTCAGAGATTTATGGCAGTTACGATCGATCAGCACCGTACTTTTCACCGGCGCTGAGTACATGCCAACAATTTTATTGGCGGTCGAGGTGCCGTTAGTCACCATATAGCTACGCTCGGCGTTGAAGGTGCGGGCGATATACTCCTCCGCATCTCTGTGTGGTCCCGAGTGATCCAGCAGCGAACCCAGCTCCGTTACCGATACCGAGATATCTGACTTCATGGTATTGGCACCAAAGAAGTCATAAAAGAGGCTGCCAACCGGGCTTTTCTGAAACGCGGTTCCTGACATATGGCCGGGGGTGCAGAAGGTATATTTCCCGGCGTTAACATAGTTAAAGAGTGCTTTCGTTAGCGGCGGTAGAATTTTATCGTAGTAGGCTTCCGTAACCTGCTGAATTTTATTGGCAATATCGCAGGCGACATCGAGCGCATACTCAAAAAAATGAATGTTGGCATCTAAATCACGCAGGGTTAGATCGAGCGCGCTGTTTTTATTGGCAAACATGTACATCGGTAGACGATCGTTAAGCGCACCAATCTGTTGGGTCAGGCTCAGGTTAAAGCGATCCCAGTCAATCACCACGCCACAGATTTTGGCGTTATTGTTAATGAGCCCCAGCAGATCCTCAGTATCCTCCGGATAAAGAATACGAAAATCCATGGCGCTTAAGCGCTGGCTCAGCTCCTGCAGTGCGGTCTCTTTAAAAATAACGCCAGGGTGATTCATTATTGCTATGGTCTTCATCTTAATATCCTTATTTATTTATCAGTGTGTGTTTGTCTTGCTTATCAATAAAAATTCCCCAGAATGACCAGCCCGCAAATGTGGTAAGCGCGCCGAGCATCATCGCCTCTTCGCCAGAAGCGTAGAGGGCATAGAAGCTGTAGACGGTGCCGATCAGAGCCATACAGGCATTAATTCTGAACTGGGATTTGGTCACTCCCGCGAGGCGCTGCATAGGAATAAGCGCCGCCATTGAGAGCACGTAGGGAATAAGGTTGGTAATCACTGCCAGATTAACCAGACTGTTAAACTGTTTATTGAGGGAGGGGCTAATAGTCATCAATGCCAGCAGCGTCTGGATAATGCCGAGAATGATCATGCCTACTACAGGCGCATCGGCTTTCGTGACGCGAGAGAAGATACGCGGGAAATAGCCAATATCCGCTGATGACTTAAAGACGCGGCCCACGGTAAATTGCCATCCGAGCAGAGAGCCGATGCAGGCCAGCGTCATCAGTAGCATGACCACTTTGCCCACGAAGGGGGTAAACATGCTGGCATACGCCAGGCCAAAGGGCGCTGTGGAGTTGAGCAGATCGGCATTCGGAACAATGCCGGAGATGACGTTGGTAGACAGAATATAGATCACGGCGCAGGCCAGCGTACCGCCAAACACGGCAATAGGGACATTCTTTTGCGGGTTCTCAACCGCATCCATATTTGCGCAGGCTGACTCCAGACCTAAAAACGCCCATAGCGTCATTGAAATAGAGGTCGAGACTGCCGAGAAGAAGCTGCTGTTGTTAGGGTTCCACGCGCTGATATAGAGCGAAGGCTTAAACCAGAACCAGCCAAACACGCTCAGGCCCACAACCGGAATAATCACCCCCCAAACCGTTACGGAGCCGATACGTCCGGTAATTTTTGCTCCACCGAAGTTACAAATGGTGGTCACCCAAATGACGCCAATAGTCGCTAAGCAGGCCCCCACCGGCGAAAGCACCACGCCGAGAAAATCACTGCCGTAGCCCACAGCGGAAATAGCGATGGCGATATTGGCAATTAACAGGCTAATAGCGTAGGTATAATTGGAAATGAAATTTCCGGACTTCCCAAACGTATATTCCGCATACCCTCCCATGCCGCCGCTCTTTTGGCTGAAGAGGCCACATTTTGAGAATGCGTAGGCCAGCGCCAGCGATCCTAACGCCGTGACTATCCACGACAGAATTGATATTGTCCCGACCTCAGCTAATTTAGTCGGCAGCATAATAATTCCCGAGCCCATCATATTAACCGCAGTTAATACGGTGAGCTGGAGCACACCCATTTTATTTCCAGGCTGGCTCATAATGCCCTCTTACAGATATAAAAATAGATTGCCAGTAATTGTTAATTACTGTCCTGTTGATAATGATTTTGTTTTACTGCGCTCCAATATTAACGGCACGGCGACTTTTTATATTCCGCCAGCGAATGCCTTTTCAGTGCGTATCCTTCTGCTTTGCGTATCGGCTGGGCCAGATCTGTGCAGGCTCTACGCCAATAGCATCGGCAATAATGCGTTCTGCTTTGGGATAAGCGCGTGAGAGCACGTTTTTTAAGGTGTCCGGTTTGAGACCGGCCTGAATTGACAGTTCGCGTATTGAGTAGCCGCGCTTGTGAAGCGCGGCGACAATGTCGATACGACACCAGTCATTCTGCGTGGCTTCAACTTTACTCATAATTCATCTAACCTCTTTTTCAACCCTATGGGATAATCCCTAACGTTAATCACCAGGTGATAACGTGGAAGCATCATTGATCTCTTTTGAGATGAATAAAAGCGTTATTTGAAGAATTTGTGATTGCAAACTCGTTTTATGGTCTCTATGAAGATCAGACTACCTAAACCGTCGCGGATGGACTAATAATGGAAGGCGAAGAGACAATTTCATACCCTACGGCCGGACAGGAGACGTTGGCAGACAGGCTAAGGTTACTCATTGGCAGCCGCAGCACCCGTGCGGCCGCTGAAGAGTGGCAGCTTCCCTACTCCACCTTGAATAACTACATCAGTCGGGGAACCGACCCCTCATTTAACGTTGCGATAAAAATTGCCGAGCGGGAGAACGTCTCTCTGGAGTGGTTGGCCTATGGTGGTAGTGACCGTAAACCTTTGACGCTTCAGGAGAGAGAGGCCACATGGAACGCAGCGCCAAAGCCGGTGGACGATCCCCTGCAGTTTGCCTGGTCGATGGTCTACTCGTCGCTGGATGACAGCGAGCGTGAGGCGCTGCTGCGCGTGATTCATAAAGAGGGCGTACAGGGGATCATGAGCCATGCCGAAGTCGTTGGTCCCCTGGCGCGACATATCGCGACCCTCTCTACCAGTCAAAAAGCGCAGTTTATGCAGGAAGCGATGGTGATTATCGATAAGATTAAACGAGGTGCGTAACCGCGATGCTTATTAGACGATTTACTAACCCCAATAAAGATCATCATGATCTCTTTTAGATAAAAACGCTTGCTTTTGTTTACAGCCCGGACGTAGATTGTTGTGAAAACAGCGATACACAAGGAGCGGCTATGAGCGAAGAGAGAGCAGTGTTTGAGCAAGGGTTAACGGGTGAACGGGAAGTACGCCGCGAAAAACTGGCGCAGCTACGAAGAGAGGGCATCGCTTTCCCAAACGATTTTCGCCGAAACAGCACTGCAGACGCGCTCTGTGAGCGCTATGCAGGTTGCGATACCGCAACGCTACAGGCTAAAAACGTTCAGGTCGCCATAGCCGGCCGCGTCATGTCGCGCCGTATTATGGGCAAAGCCGCCTTTCTTGTTCTACAGGACTGCGGCGGCAAAATTCAGGTCTATGCCGCACAATCCTCTCTGGGCGAAGAACCTTATCAGCAGCACATTAAACGCTGCGATCTGGGCGATATCATTGGCGTTGAAGGGACGCTGTTTAAAACCCAGACCGGTGAACTGACCCTTCACGCCAGCCGGATCGCACCGCTAACCAAAGCCCTGCGACCGCTACCGGATAAGTTCCACGGCTTAGCGGATCGAGAGATGCGCTACCGGCAGCGCTATCTGGACCTGATCGTCAACGACAGCGCACGCCGTACCTTTATCACTCGCTCAAAAATTCTTAGCGCCATCCGCGCGTTCATGCAGGCTCGCAGCTTTTTAGAGGTTGAGACCCCCATGATGCAGGCTATTCCCGGCGGCGCGTCAGCCAGACCTTTTATGACCCACCACAATGCCCTTGACCAGCAAATGTATCTGCGGATCTCCCCTGAGCTCTATCTAAAAAGGCTGGTGGTTGGCGGCTTCGAGAAGGTGTTCGAGATCAACCGCAACTTTCGCAACGAGGGAATTTCAGTTCGCCATAATCCGGAATTTACTATGATGGAGATGTATGAGGCCTATGCCGACTACAACGATCTGATCGTCTTCACCGAATCGCTCTTTCGCCATGTCGCAGAGACGGTATTGGGGACGACTACCGTGACGTATGGCGACTGGACGTTTGACTTCGCCCAACCCTTTGCGCGTTTGACCATGACCGAGGCTATCCTTCGTTACGGCGAGGAGATTGCTCCTGCTGATTTAGCGACGCCTGACGCGGCACGGCGTCTCGCTGACCGTCTGGGGATCGTCATTGAACCGGGCTGGGGAGACGGACGCGTGATTGCCGAACTCTTTGATGCAGTTGCTGAAAAGCAGCTTATCCAACCTACGTTTATTACCGCCTATCCGGCAGAGATCTCCCCGCTGGCGCGCAGAAACGACGCTAATCCAGATATCACCGATCGCTTCGAGTTTTTCATTGGCGGCAGAGAGATAGGCAACGGCTTCTCAGAGCTTAACGATGCCGAAGATCAGGCCGAGCGCTTTAGAGAGCAGGTGATTGCAAAAGAGGCAGGGGATGACGAGGCGATGTTTTATGATGAGGATTACGTGACGGCGCTTGAGTATGGCCTACCGCCCACCGCTGGGTTAGGTATAGGTATCGATCGCATGGTAATGCTTTTTACGAATGCCGCCTCTATTCGCGATGTCATTCTCTTCCCGGCGTTACGGCCAATAAGTTAATATTTTTTTTTGCAAACGAGTCCAACAGGAGGAATGAATTGTGCAGCATTATAATTCACTACAATGTCAATACCGGCTGCCTGTGTACGCTTAATGAAAAGGGGGAGTTTACGCTTGCTACCACCCTGCGCGGCTGCAAAGTATTATCTGGCGATCTCCTTAACAGTAATATGGAGTGTTATGGTCAAATGACAGTGCTTAATTTATCGTCAAACATCGCTCTGGATATTGATATAAAATATCGAACCCGTTCTGAAGCACATGCGATAAATTTGTTACAGAAAATGACGCAATAAACACCCCTCCCTCCCTACTCCGGGATTAGCACGCAGCGTTGGCGGCTAATCCCTTTGCAAAATAAGCGTGATCCGATTTGCACTCTCAGCCTGACGGCATATCTTTAACTATACCGTAAGGCAACCGAGGAGTGAAAAGATGGCAAAAGTTTTGGTCCTTTATTATTCCATGTACGGACACATTGAGACCCTGGCACACGCCGTGGCAGAAGGCGCAGGCAAGGTTGAAGGGGTGGAGGTCGTGGTTAAGCGCGTGCCTGAAACCATGCCGCAGGAGCTGTTCGAAAAATCGGGCGGTAAGGCACAGGCAGCCCCGGTCGCCACTCCACAGGAGTTGGCTGACTATGACGCCATCATTGTGGGCACCCCAACGCGGTTCGGCAACATGTCCGGACAGATGCGCACCTTCTTTGATCAGACCGGTGGCCTGTGGGCATCCGGCGCGCTCTATGGCAAAGTTGCCAGCGTATTCAGCTCTACCGGGACCGGCGGCGGCCAGGAGCACACAATTACCTCGACATGGACTACGCTAGCACATCATGGAATGGTGATTGTGCCGATTGGTTATGGCACAAAAGAGCTGTTTGATATCTCGGAAGTGCGTGGCGGTACGCCCTACGGTGCAACGACCATTGCGGGGGGAGACGGCTCCCGTCAGCCCAGCGAAGAAGAGCTGGCCATTGCCCGCTATCAGGGCGAATACGTGGCTGGCCTGGCCGTTAAGTTAAAAGGTTAACCCTAACAGGAGAAGTAAGATGCCAAATCAGGAAGCAAAAGCTCATCACGTCGGCGAATGGGCAAGTATCCGTAATACTTCGCCAGAAATTGCCGAAGCCATTTTTGAAGTTGCCAACTATGACGAGAAGCTGGCAGAGCAGATCTGGGAAGAGGGGAACGATGAAGTACTGATTCGTGCCTTCAAAAAAACCGATGCCGATTCGCTGTTCTGGGGCGAACAAACCATTGAGCGTAAAAACGTCTGATCCCCCTCGCCTCCCCTGCCTGTGCAGGGGAGCGTTTATGTTTCTACCAGCCTAAAGCCGTTCGTATCTCTCGTCGATAGCGCGTATCAATCTGTTCTGGTACCTGTTGAATATAGTGCCTGGCATGTTCACCCTCCTCCCCCGTCAGGCCCCGCAGATAAGCGATAGCCGCTTCCGGCGTTGGAACTTTGCCCTCAATAGCGTCTATTCGCGCTGGCAGTGCCGTCCAGATAATCGCGTCGATGTTGCGCACGCGCGCCCAGTCGGCGAGTAGCCCTGTGGACTGGGAAGAGAGCGTAAACGATCCAACTCCGTCTACTCGCTCCTCAGGGATGCCCTCCCGCTCGCGCAGCGCCTGACACGCCTCGCTAAGGGAATGGGTCGCCAGGGTTGCCCAGAGTACCGGGACAGGCGTGGCGTTAATGCAGATGGCAGTAGCCAGTTCACCGCCGTCGCTGACCCGCGTAAACTCAATGGGCAGCTCAGGACCATCAGCGTGCCACTCACCTGCCACCGGCAGTGCGCCAGACTTCCAGACCAGCGATCCCCACCCCAGACAAACAATTTTCATCGATATTGCTCCTGTATATGCTTACAACCGACACTAAAGCTTTGACTATGAACGTGATAAAGCGCAACCCGAAGGCGATCTATTTTGCTTTACCTTGGCTGGCAAGCCTTCTATAGTAACGCCTGTATATATAACCAGGCTTCGAAGGTGGGTGTGTGTTTGTTGAATTAGTGTATGACAAGCGAAACGTGGCTGGGCTGCCGGGCGCACGTGAAATTATCCTGGACGAGCTGACGCGTCGGGTTCACCGCATCTTCCCTGACGCTGAGGTGCGGGTCAAACCCATGCAGGCCAACGGGCTAAACAGCGACGCCAGTAAAAGCGACAGAGAGAAACTGAACCGCATGCTGGAAGAGATGTTTGAAGAAGCCGACATGTGGCTGGTCGCAGAATAAAACCGCTTCGGCGGTTTTATCTTTTTTGGTTAAGCGAGGTTTTCAATGCCTCTGAGCGTATTCCGGTGGGGATCCTTATTTCTCAGGATAAAGTCAACGACTTCGTTCATAAATGGGCCAACGGAGAAGAGGATGCCCCAGAGATGACGATTATGGCTAACGGCAACCTGCACGATGAAGCTAAAGCGACAGAGGTGATGAACAGTGGGGCTAACTTTATCGCGCCTGGACGCGGAGCATTGGCCAACCATGACTGGCCAATACGCGTTGAGCAGGGCCTACCGCTTCAGCCGTTTGATAGTGCTATTCTCAGGCCAATTGCCAATATCAAAGAGTGCGAATTACCCTAACCGCCGTGCCTGTCGGCCTTCAACAGCAGGCCGGGCAGCGAACGAATGCGCCCGGCTATCACACGTATTTATGAGTCTCCGCCCCTCTTCTACAGATCGTGATCCTTTTCTCTTTTTAAGAAAATTACCTGCGCAAACCGTAGACAGTTTAACAACTCGGCCTTATCGTTAACATGAATAATAAATCATTATTGAATAAATATTCAATGTGGAGAAAACGATGAACGCTACCTTTGTAAAATCCGTACTGCTCGCTTCCCTAATCGCGGCTTCCGGCTCGCTGTTTGCTGCTGACAACGGACTGATCGCCATTATTACCCCTTCACATGACAACCCTTTCTTTAAAGCAGAGGCTGACGGCGCGGCGGCGAAAGCCAAAGAGCTGGGTTACACCACACTGGTCGCCTCCCATGACGACGACGTGAATAAGCAGAACCAGCTGATTGAGACCGCCATCGCCCGTAAGGCGAAAGCGATTATTCTCGACAACGCCGGGGCCGATGCCACCGTCGGGCCGCTGGAGAAAGCGAAGGCCGCAGGCGTTCCGGCCTTTCTGATCGATCGCGAAATTAACAAGACTGGCATCGCCGTGGCACAGATCGTCTCTAACAACTACCAGGGGGCACAGCTTGGCGCAGAGAAGTTCGCCAAACTGCTTAATGGCAAAGGGACCTACGTCGAGCTGCTGGGCCGCCAGTCGGATACCAACGCCAGCGTTCGCTCCCAGGGCTACCATGACATTCTGGATGACTATCCGGATATGAAGATGGTGGCGCAGCAGACCGCTAACTGGAGCCAGACCGAAGCATTTAACCGGATGGAAGCTATCCTGCAGACCAATCCAGATATCGTTGGCGTCATCTCCGGCAACGATACCATGGCATTAGGTGCCGAGGCCGCGCTGAAGGCCGCCGGGAAAACCAACGTTATTGTTGTCGGCTTTGACGGCAGCGACTACACCCGCGACTCCATTATTAACAAAGGCAATATTAAAGCCACCGTGCTGCAGCCGGGCTGGGAGCAGGCGCAGATGGCCGTTGTCCAGGCGGACTACTTCCTGAAAAACGGTAAAGCGCAAAAAGATGAAAAACAGCTGATGGATTGCGTCCTGATCGATGAGTCAAACGCAAAAAAACTCAACATGTTTAAACTCAGCGAGTAAGGCGGAGGCGCTATGGGCTTAAAACAATGGGGTGTCGCGCTGATAGGGTGCACCACCCTGTTGCTGACGGCCTGCACGGTGGTGGATCTGGATGAAAACGGCAAGCCAATCATGCCTGCCGATCCAAATGCGAAACAGAGTTTCGACAATCTGACCCCGCAGCAGATCGCGCAGCAGACCTGGCAGCCCCGCGTTATGGATGCCGCCAACCAACACGCGCTGGACGCCAGCGCGTTTACCAGCCAGCTGAAAGCCGCCAGTGGCGCGCCAAAGAGCGTGTTTGTCCGTCTGACCAGCCAGGTCACAGCAGTTGACGTCAGCAACGAGCGCGAGCAGAAGCTGACGTTCACGGTCGACAACCAGCCGCTGACCATCCAGCTTGGGCCGGTAATGCGCGGCAATGCCATACGTGATGCCACCGGCTTTAAGTTTGAAGATTTTACCAACCAGGTGCAGTTCGCCCAGCTCTCCCGGGCCTATAACCGCGAAGCCGCGAAGCACCTGCCGAAAATCGACGCCAGCTGGAACGGGAAACCTGCCACCGTGCTGTTTGCCGTGACGCTGGCCAATGGCAAAGCCCAGGACGCCGCCGCGCTGGATGTTAAACAGGAGGCACAGTAATGAGCGTTACCCCTGTGGATGACATTATCCTGCGCACGCGTGGGATCTCGATGCTCTTTCCCGGCACCGTAGCGCTGGACAAGGTTGACTATAACGTCTGGCGCGGCAAGGTTAACGTCATCATTGGCGAAAACGGGGCCGGTAAATCGACGCTGATGAAGATCCTGGCTGGCGTACAGCAGCCCAGCCTTGGCGAGATCCTGCTTAACGGCGAACCGGTACACTTTCCGAGTACCCGGGCGGCAGCGGCGCACGGGATCGGCATGGTGCACCAGGAGCTGAACCTGTTTGAAAATCTCAACGTGGCCGAGAATATTTTTCTTGGCCGCGAGCTGCAAAAAGGCGTCGCGCCCATCAATGAAGCCGAGCAGGAGCGACGCGCCGCCGAGCTGCTGCAACGCCTCGACCAGCCCATCTCGCCTAAAGATCTGGTGGGAAACCTGAAAGTGGGCCAGCAGCAGCTGGTTGAGATCGCCAAGGCGCTGGCGGAGGATGCCGACATTCTGATCCTTGACGAGCCTACCTCGGCGCTGAGTAAAACCGAAGTGGAGATCCTGTTTCGCGTTATTCGCGAGCTAACCCGCCAGGGGGTCTCCATTATCTATATCTCGCACCGTCTCGAAGAGCTGATGGCCATCGGCGATGTTATTACGATTCTGCGTGACGGCAAGTTTCAGGCGGAGGCGCAGGTAAAAGATATCGACGTGCCGTGGATCGTCCGCGAGATGCTCGGCAGCGATCCGGTGAGCAACTTCCTGGAGCCAGGCCGTACCTTTGGCCCGCCGCTGCTGGAGGCGGAGCATATTACCTGCGTTAACGCTGCGGGCAACACGGTGGTTAACGACGTCAGCTTTAAGGTGCATGCCGGGGAGATCGTCGGTATCTACGGCCTGATGGGGGCCGGACGCACCGAGCTGTTCGAGTGCCTGCTGGGCACCGAGCGCAACTACTTCGGCAAACTGTGGCTGGACAGCAAGCCGGTACCCCAGCGGCTGGCGACCGCCGATCGCATCCGGATGGGAATGAGCCTGGTACCGGAGGACCGCAAGCGGACCGGGATCTTTCCCATCTCCTCAGTGGCAAGCAACCTGACCATCGCCAGCCTGTGGCGACGCCTCCAGCGCGGGCTGACCATCGCCAGTAAAGAGGAGAATGCCGTCGTGGCGGGCACGATTGGCGACCTGTCAATCAAGGTCTCCTCGCCGGAGGTTGAGATCCAGGCGCTGAGCGGCGGCAACCAGCAGAAGGTGGTGATTGGCCGCTCGCTGCTGACCAACCCGAAGGTGCTATTTCTCGACGAACCGACGCGGGGCATTGATGTGGGTGCCAAGGCGGATGTGTTCCGCATGATGGTGCAGCTTTCTCAGCAGGGGATCGCGGTGGTCTTCTCCACCTCGGATTTAAAAGAGATCATGGCGGTTTCCGACCGTATTCTGGTGATGTCCGGCGGCAAGCTTACCGCCGATATCGTCCGCGATCGGGCCGAAGAATCAGCGCTGGTCACAGCAAGTGCTCAGGGGTTTTAAAATGAAAACAGTCCAGTCGGCCACGTTGACGCCGCGCGGCGGGGCATCGCTGTCCCGCGAGAATATTCTGCTTATTCTGTTGAAACTACGTACCTTTATTGCTCTTTTCCTTATTGTCGGCTTCTTCACCGTGATGGTGCCGGGGTTTCTGTCCGCTGGCAGTATGGTGATCATGATTAAGCACATCGCCATTAACGCCTTTCTGGCGCTGGGGATCACCTTTGTGATTATCACCGCCGGGATCGACCTCTCTATCGGCGCGACGCTCGGCCTGTGCGGGATGATTGCCGGGTGGATGATCACTAAAGGCATTGTGCTGCCGATGTTTGGCATCGCCATCTTCCCCAGCGTCTGGGTCATTGTACCCGTGGTGCTGCTGATCGGCGCGCTAATCGGCGGCGTGAACGGCTGGATCATCACTCGCTACAACGTCGCCCCTTTTATCTGCACCCTTGGAACCATGTACGTTCTGCGCGGTGCGGCGATGCTCACCTCCGACGGCCAGACCTTCCCGGGCCTGTCCGGAAACCCGCTGCTGGGCAATACCGGCTTTGATGAGATTGGCGCCGGCTCGCTGTTTGGCATTCCATGGGCGATCTGGATGATGATCGTATTGGCACTCATTATTGCCTACGTCGCCCGTCGCCTGCCCTTTGGCCGCCACGTCTATGCTATTGGTGATAACGAGCGCGCCGCCGAACTCTCTGGCGTGAAGGTCAAGCAGGTGAAGGTGCTGGTCTATATGCTCTCCGGCTTCTGTGCGGCAATTGCCGGGATCGTGGTCTCCGCCCAGCTGGTCGCCAGCCACCCGGCCAACGGTACCGCCTTTGAGATGAACGCCATCGCGGCGGTGGTGCTTGGCGGGACCTCACTGGCAGGCGGGCGCGGCACTATTCTCGGCACGCTGATCGGCGCTTTCGTGATCGGTTTCCTTGCCGATGGGCTGGTGATGATGGGCGTCAGCGAGTTCTGGCAGATGGTGATTAAAGGCATCGTGATTATCGTGGCGGTTATCATCGACCAGATGCAAAACCGCATGCAGCAGAAAGCCGCGGTGGTGGCGCAGAAAGCGGTAATGGAAGGTAAGTAGCCCCTGCACATCCTCCCGGGCTTATAGCCCGGGAGAGGCGGATTATTTTTTCAGCAGGCTGCGGGCGGTGGCGAAGTCGGTAATTAATACATCAATGTAGTTACCCTCCAGCGCACCGCGAATCGCATTGCTTTTCTCTAAGCCGCCCGCCAGCGCAATAACGTGCTGGCAGGCGCGCATCTGCGCCAGCTCCATACCAATCACCGGATCCTCCTCCTGGCTCAGCACCGGATTGCCGGCCGCATCGTAGTAGTGCAGGCAGATATCCCCCACCGCCCCGCGCTCCGCCAGCAGGGTCAACATCTCTTCGTTGTAGTAGTTGCCTGAGTTTTTCAACAGCTGGGATGGCTCCAGCTCGCCGATGCCGACGATGGCGACATCCACCTCATCAAATTTTGCCACCGCCGCCGCCACGTCGGGGCTGTTGACCAGCCGGGCGCGCTCCTCTACCGAGTGCTCAATGCTCTGGGAGGGCAGCAGCCACGCCGGGCAGCCGAGGTGTGCCGCCAGCTGCTGGGTGAGGATGGTCGCCTGCACGTTGCCGTTGGGGCCAACGCCGCCCAGCAGCTGGATCACCCCTGCCGCGCGGATATTCTGCGGGTGCATCTCATCCACCATGCAGCGAATAGTGCTGCTCCAGGAGGAGATACCCACCAGATCTTCCGGCCGGATACGGGTCTCCACATAGTGCGCCGCCGCGCTGCCGATAGCATGTTTCAGCTGCCCGTTGCTGGCACTCTCGCCAACGTCGACCACGATGGCCTGACGGATGCCGAAGCGCTCTTCAATCGCCTTCTCCAGTTCGACAAAAATATTGGTCGGCTGAACCACGGTGATTTTGACCAGGCCCTCTTTCTGGCAGCGCGTCAGCGCGCGGGAGACAAATGATTGTGACAGGTGCAGCAGCGAGGCAATTTCAGACTGCTTTCGATTTTCGCTGTAGTAGAGTGTGGCGATCTTCACCAGCAAGCGTTGTTCATCCTGCTTCGACATAATATTCCCCTTGATTTTATGTCCGTTATTTTTATGCATACCTGAATAGATAACAAGCGCGCCCTGATTTTTGCTTGCTGAAGCAACTGTGATCGTTTTCTCCTTTCTCAGAAAATTGCCCGTACACGTCGTGACAAAGGGAGAAGTAAGGCATATCTTACACCAATGAATAATAAATCATAAATGAATATATATTCAAGAAAGATTACTGGAGAGAGAGCTATGTCCCGAATTCCGCAGAATCTGACCATGGGCGTTATTATTGGCAACCGTGGGTTTTTTCCCAGCTATCTGGTCGCTGAAGCGCGCGAGCAGGCTACGGCGCTCTTTGCGCGGCTGGGCATCAACACCATTATGCTCGACGATACGCAGACCGAGCTGGGCGGAGTAGAAACCCGTCAGGATGCGAAGATCTGCGCCGAGCTATTTCGTGCTCATCGGGATGAGATCCATGGCGTGGTGGTGCTGCTGCCCAACTTTGGCGATGAAAAAGCGGTAGCTGAAACCCTGCGCCTCTCGGGCCTTAACGTGCCGGTGCTGATCCAGGCCGAAGAGGATAACCTCGATAAGATGGGGCTGGCGACCCGCCGGGATAGCTTCTGCGGCAAGATCTCCCTCTGCAACAATATGCGCCAGTATGGCATTCCTTTCACCCTGACCACCCAGCACGTCTGCGCCCTCAGCGGCGAGGTATTTGAAAAAGATCTCCGGCGCTTCGAGCAGATCTGCCGCGTGGTGAGCAGCATGCGCGGCGTGCGCGTCGGGGCAATCGGCGCCCGTCCGGCCGGATTCAATACCGTGCGCTACAGCGAGAAACTGCTTGAGCGGCTGGGGATTGCGGTTGAAACGCTGGATCTCTCCGAGGTCTTTACCCGGGTCAAACAGCTGCGCGATGACGATATCCGCGTCGATGAGAAGCGCCGCCTGCTGCTCGACAACGCCGATGCGAGCGGGATCCCGGCAGATAAAATCGTCACCATGGCGAAGCTGTTTGTAGTGATCAGCGAGTGGGTGATTGCTAATGATATCGACACCACCGCCATTCAGTGCTGGACCTCGCTGCAGGAGAACCTGGGTATCAACGTCTGCTCGATCATGAGCATCATGTCCGGTCAACTGATGCCCAGCGCCTGCGAGGTAGATGTAATGGGGGCGCTGTCGATGTACGCCCTCGCCAGCAGCAATATGAGCCCGGCCTCTATTGCCGACTGGAACAACAACTTTGGCGACGATCGTGATAAGTGCGTGCTGTTCCACTGCGGCAACTTCGCGGCGGCCAGCCTTGAAGATCCGCATATGGGTACCGCCGATATCATCGGCACTACCGTCGGGAAAGAGAACACCTGTGGGGCGGTGCATGGTCGCCTGAAGAGCGGCAACCTGACCTACTTCCGTCTGAGCACGGACGATCTCACCGGCGAGATCAAAGCCTACGTCGGCGAGGGCCAGTCGGTGGACGATCCGCTGGATACCGTCGGCTGCCGGGCGGTGATTCAGGTTCCGCACCTGGAGAACCTGCTGGCGTGGATCTGCCGCAACGGCTTTGAGCACCACGTGGCCATGAACCACTCCGCCAGCGCCGAGATTTTACAGGAGGCATTTACCCGCTACCTCGGGGTTAATACTTACCTGCATCGGTAGGAGCGAGGGTTATGCCGGGCGGCGGATGGGGAGATAGTAAATATTCATCGCGCCGCCCTCCTCTCTCTGCACTTTTGCCTTCACTTTCCATCGCTTCTCAATCTCATCCGGGGTGAGCACCGCCTCAGGTGTCCCCACGCTGACCACCCTTCCGGTCTCGATCAGCACCAGCTGCTGGCAGTAGTTTGCCGCCAGATTGAGATCGTGCAAGGCGATTACCACCGTCATCGGAAGCCGGGATATCAACCCCATCAACTCCAGCTGGTGATGGATATCAAGATGGTTGGTGGGTTCATCAAGCAGCAACACCTCTGGCTGCTGGGCCAGCGCCCGGGCAATCTGACAGCGCTGGCGCTCCCCGCCGGAGAGCTGACGCCACAGCCGATGCCGTAGCCCAGCCAGCTGCATCAGGCCTACTGCTTTCTCTACGGCGGCCCAGTCGTCGGCGCGCAGGGAGCCGAACGTTCGGCGGTGCGGCGTGCGCCCAAGGCGGATAATCTGCTCCACGCTGAGGTCGCCGTCAGCGTCGGCATGCTGGGGCACAAAAGCCATCCGGCGTGCCAGCGATTTCAGCGGAAGCGTATTCAGCGGCTCGCCATTGAGATGAACACGCGGCTTCAGCGCAGGATAAAGCCCCGCCAGACAGCGGAGCAGGGTCGATTTGCCCGAGCCGTTGGGTCCCAGCAGGCCGATGGTCTGACCGCCCGACAGCGCCAGGCTGACATCGCTAAGGATTTTTCGCGACTGGAGGGTGACCTCCAGCCGTTCGGCGCGCATGTTCACTGATTTTTCTCCCGGCTTTGGTAGAGGAGCACAACAAAGGCAGGCGCACCCACCAGGGCCGTTACCACCCCGATAGGCAGCACCTGATGGGTAATCAACGTTCGTGAGACAATATCGGCCACGATCATAAAGTGGCTGCCAATCAGAAAGGCTACGGGCACCGTGACGGCGTGGCCCGCGCCGGTGAGCATCCGCGTTATGTGGGGAATGACCAGACCGACAAAGCCGACCGCACCGATGGCGCTGACGATATTAGCGGTAATCAGCGCCGTGGTCAGCAGCAGCACAATGCGTACCAGGGTGACCGGGATCCCGAGCGTGGTCGAGACCTCATCACCAAAGGTGAAGGTATCGAGCGCCCGCGCAAAGCGCATAACGATCAGAAATCCCAGCAGCGTCACCCCCAGACTCAGCAGTGCGTCCGGCCAGCGCACGCCGCTTAAGCTTCCCAGTAGCCAGAACATGACGCTGCGCGACTGCTCGGCATTGGCCGATGTGCTGACCACGTACGCGGTCAGGGCATTAAATAGCTGGGTTCCGGCAATGCCCGCCAGCAGGATGCGCGGTGGGCTGTCGCTCATGCCGCGGGTAATCAACACGATCAGGCCAAACGCCAGGCAAGCCCCGAAGAACGCGCCACCGCTGACGCTCAGGGCGCTGCTGCCGATACCCAGCAGCATAACGCTTACCGCCCCCAGCGAGGCGCCTGCGGAGATACCCAGAAGGTAAGGTTCCGCCAGTGGATTACGCAAAATGGCCTGCATCACCAGCCCACACAGCGCCAGTCCGCCGCCGCTGCATGCGGCCATTACCGCCCGGCTCATCCGGTACTGCCAGACGATCCCCGCCTCTACGGCGGGGAGCGGAAAAGCGGTGAATCCCAGCCCGTTGCCGATCGCCCGGGCGGTATCGCTAAAAGAGACCGGCATATCGCCAATGGTTGCTGCCAGCACCAGCATTAGCGGCAGCCCCGGCACGCAGGCCAGCATAAGGCCAGCAGCGCGCCATTTCGATAAAGCATGCTTCATGGCGTGGTCCGATCCGCCAGCCTGTTGCCAATCAGCTCAACGGCATCGACATTCCGCAGGGACGGATTGAGAGACATCGCGGGCACCACGACGATGCGGTTGTTTTTCACGGCCGGGATCACCCTGGTCACCGGATCGCTACGCAGGAACTGCTCCTTTACCGCCACATCGTCCGCCGGGTAGAGACGGCGCTCCATGTCGGCAATGACGATAATATCGGGCTGCGCACGGGCGACAGACTCCCACGTCACCGCAGGCCACTCATCCTTCGACTCCACAACGTTGGTAAGACCGAGAGTTTTGCTTATCCAGCCGGGTGCTCCATAGTTCCCTGCCACCCATGGATCGCCATTCAGACGACTGCTGGAGAACCAGAACACCACCTTCAGCGGCTGCTGAGAACGGGATCCTGCCTGGCGTTGAGCGTGGGCGATGCGCGCGGCCAGCGCCTGATTGAGCTTCTGACCTTGTTCAGGCACGCCGAAGATAGCCGCCAGCTGACTCACCTCCTCTTCAATCGCCTGCAATGAGAAGGGAACGCTGCGCGCCCCGTCGGCGTTAGAAGTGTCGGTGACGTTTTTACCGATGCAGTCAGCGGGCGAGATCCAGGTTTTGATCCCAAGGCTGGCAAACTGCTCCCGGGTGCCCACCTCTCCCTGTGGGCCAATATGCCAGTGGTACTGGGCGAGAACCAGATCCGGCCTCTGGGCCACCACCGCTTCAAACGACGGTGAGTTTTCCGCCAGCTTGTGCAGATCCTTACCCTCTTCGGCAAGTGACTCAGGCAGTTTGCCAAACCACACCGAGGTAGTGCCGATCTTATTTCCCAGCCCGAGGGCCAGCAGCAGCTCGGTTTCGTGCTGCCCGACGGTGACTACCTTTTGCGGCGGCGCGGTAAATGTTTGCTTCACGCCGCAGTTCTCTACGGTGACGGGAAAATCGGCGGCGGGCGCGGCGGTGGCAAAGCCGAGCAGCGCGGCGATCGGGAGCAGGCGACTACTGCGCATCGCTGCTCTCCTCAAACCAGGGATCGATGGGATCGTCGTAACGTGTCCACCGCTGCGGCCCGTCGGCCATCTCACGATCCGTCAGCAGCGCCGCATCCAGCTGCGCCCGTAGCCGCGCCTCGTTCATCTCCATGCCGATGAACACCAGCTCCTGACGGGCATCGCCAACTCCCTCAAGCCAGTTAGCCATAATAAACTGCAACGACTCCTCATCTTCCGGCCAGCGCTCCCGGGGGATGCTTGCCCACCAGCTGCCGGCTAATCCTTGACGGGCCACGCCCCCTGCATGGGACCAGGAGCCGGCAAACTCCGGGCGACTTGCCAGCCAGAAGTAGCCTTTCGATCGCACCACGCCAGCAAGTTCGTTCTCCATTACCTGTGCGAAGCGGGCCGGGTGGAAAGGCCGCCGGGCGCGATAGGCAAAGCTGGTGATGCCATACTCCTCCGTCTCTGGGGTGTGCTCCCCGCGCAGCTCCTTGAGCCAGCCCGGCGACTGGGCGGCTTTAGTAAAATCGAACAGTCCGGTGTTGAGTACCTCGCTAAGCGGCACCTGACCGAATTGCGCAGTGACGATTTTCGCCCCTGGGTTGAGGGAGCGCAGAATAGCCAGCAGCCTGCCCTGCTGCTCGTCGCTAATCAGATCGAGTTTGTTAATTACCAGTACATCGCAAAACTCCACCTGCTCGATCAGCAGATCGACGACGCTACGGGTATCTTCCTCCCCTAACGACTCTCCGCGAGAGTGGATACTCTCTTCTGAGCCGTAGTCGTTAAGAAAGTTAAAGGCATCAATGACGGTCACCATGGTGTCGAGACGCGCCACGTCCGCGAGGCTTCGCCCCTCATCGTCGGCAAAAGTAAAGGTTTCCGCTACCGGCAGCGGCTCCGCGATGCCGGTGGACTCAATCACCAGCTGATCAAAACGCCCCTCCCGCGCCAGACGATTCACCTCAACCAGCAGATCCTCCCGCAGCGTGCAGCAGATGCAGCCGTTGCTCATCTCCACCAGTTTCTCGTCAGTACGCGACAGCTCTGCTCCGCCGTCTCTGACCAGCGCGGCGTCAATATTGACCTCTGACATATCGTTCACGATCACCGCCACGCGCCTGCTCTCCCGGTTATTCAGGATATGGTTAAGCAGCGTCGTTTTCCCTGCGCCTAAAAAACCGGACAGGACGGTAACCGGTAATCTTTTTACTTCGCCTGGTTTAATACTTGTTTCTGCCATTTCGCTCACCCTTCGCTATTTTAGGTATGTTATAACATAACAATTCATAGCGATAAAGCGCCTGCATTAAGTTGACATCAATTGTATTTAGATCAATATTTATCTCATTGTTACAAAACGGTTAGCCTGGCGTTTCTTACCCCGGACTCTGACTGAGAAATAGATTCGATATGAAAGAAGAAAAAATTGAGGCCTGTGGGGCGCCGGCGCAGAGCGAAGCGCCTGTAACAGTGGACCAGTTCCTCTGTTTCGCCCTGTACTCCGCTTCTCTGGCCATGACCAAGCTCTATCAGTCGCGGCTGAAGCCGCTTGGCCTGACCTACCCACAGTATCTGGTGCTACTGGCGCTCTGGGAAAAGGACAACGTAACGGTCTCTGAGATTGGCGCGCGCGTACAGCTCGACTCCGGAACGCTCAGCCAGCTGTTAAAGCGGCTTGAAGAGTCGGGGTTGATTAGCAGACGGCGCGACGTAGGTCGTGATGAGCGCAAGGTGCTAATCTCGCTCACCGATCAGGGAGAGGAACTCAAGGTACGTGCCGCCGGTGTTCCGGCAGACATGATTTCCGTGATGGATACGCCGATTGAAGAGCTGTCGGACCTGACGGTCAGGGTAGCAAAACTACGACAAAAATTGATTAACGCCATTCCGTTAGGATCGGGTCGGAGCAAACGCCTTGGATAATTTACAGCTTGAAAGCAGTGATGAGATGCACGCAGTGTTAGGACAGATGGCGTTGCAGCTGCTGAAAACGGGTCAACCCTTACAGGCACAAAACATGATGGCGCTTTTGCAGCAGGCGGAGCAAACCGCCAGCGCTGTATGCAAGCAGGATTACGCCATGGCCATGCGGGCAATCGCCGTCAGAGGGCGATAAGCTCTGCGGCGAAGCATGCAAATTGTAGTCAGGTGCTGCCTGTCAGTGAATTGTTTTACTGCCGGAAGGATACCTGCTACCTGCACTGAAACTGCTGTATTCCGCAGATTGCGCCAAAAGACTACTTTGCACTTCAATAATGGCGTTAGTAAATGCCTGCTTTCTGAAGGCCATTTTCTCTAAAACGGCCATATGCTGAAGTTTTTCCATCAGGCTGTATGGTGTTATGGGATCGCCTTCGCTCAAAAGAGCGAGAATGGCTTCTCCCAGCACAATATCAGTCAGTCTCTTATCATTAAATCTATTCATATCTGTGCCAGTTGCTTCTTTTGCCGGAAATCTAAAACGGTACGACGCTAAACAATCTAGCCCGCAATGTACAGGGGTTTTCATCTATAACACCCTGATTTCATTATCGTACACCCCACAGCGATCGTGCGGCTTTCGTTATGGCGATACCGTGAAACAGATATGCGGGTAAAAAAGGTATCCTCGACAGTGTAGCCTCCCTCCCCGTTTCTGCCAGCCTTAAGGATCATTCTCAGATGAGATCTCGTACCAGAACCCACACCACACAGCGAGATTGTTCTATGCTGTTCCCACTATTCACCGCAGATTGTGGTTGTTGGTTCGTAAGAGGCACATCCCGCCGTTATCCGCTTATTGGTCAGCTGGCTTTTTCATCGCTTTGGTAAGCATCTCGGCCGTTGCTGGTCGCTCATGGACTGGTCTGGTCGCCATCTCACTGAGATAGGCCTCCAGCAACTGGGTGCGTTTCTGCTCCTCTGCCAGTCGATTACGTTCTTCGCGCCGCTTCGCATAATATGTTTTTATTGTGAACCAGGCTGAAATTGCAGCTTGGGCAATAAAAACATAATCGTGCAAAGAGAGAACGGAAAAAACAGTGAGTATGGATAACAACCCGTGAGGCAGATCGTAACCTTCTTTAAGTTTCATAAGCTGTATTTCCATGTCCGTATAAAATTGATCTCCGGCTCATCTATACCGGTTGCTTCTATATGGAATAACCCCAGCCGGATAACCGTGTGGGATATTTTTGTCGACGCCAGGGTTAACTGCTGACATCGTGGAAATAGTAATCGCGCCATAAATTATCCTTATTAGCGCCGCATTTGCTCAGAAACAGCTCGCGAGGTGTTCAGGCCCGCCGCTGGGTTACGACTCTGGATTGTCTTCCAATATCACTCTATAGCCAGCCATGCTTGCCAGGTCGATCAGTACCTTCAGTGAAGCGACATACTCATCGTCGTAGAGGATCCTGACTGAAGCGATCTTACCGTTTTTGCAGGTGAACAGTACGCGGCCATTCTCAGGAATGTGTCTACCAGCCTCCGTCTTATCGAACATGCTCACCTCCAGATAGCACCACTGTACAAACATACAGTAGTTATACCTTCACCTCCCAATAAGTGCAAATTTTAGATGAGAGGGTATGTACGGCTACGATGAACATAAATATTATTTATGATAATATTATCAAGTAATAAGGCTAACCTTGGCGCTTCATTAATTTTGTGAATAATATGCACTCATGAGAAAGAAAACCCTTGATGCAGCTGAGGCTGACGCAGCCAAACGTCTTCGTGACATTTGGAACGAGAAGAAAGTGACTTTGCGCCTGACGCAAGAGAGGGCCGCAGAGGCGCTTGGCTTTAGCACGCAGGCGTCAATAAGCCACTACCTCAACGGAACGACGCCGCTTAACACCGATGCGACGCTGAAGTTTGCTGCGCTACTGGGGGTCAGGCCGGAAGAGATCCGTCCGGATCTGGCAGAAGCCATGAACTACGTGAGAAAGTCAGGGGAGTATGTTGAGGACCGCACCGGGCCGGGCTGGACGCTGCTGGGCGCTGAGCACACGGAGCTGGTTAACCTGTACGACAGGCTGCCTCAAAGTGAAAAAGAGAGACATTTAGCTGATTTAAAAGAAAAAGTAGCTGGCTTCGACAGGCTATTTAAAGAGCTGCTGGCTACCCGGAAACAGTAATCTGACCTCCCTGCCCTCTGTCCCGGCGCTGGGATTTATTTGCTCTTATTAATCAATAGAATACAATCAATAGTGCCATTGTTAATATATTAGCATTGACCAATAATATTATTTTTACTAATATTTATCATATCAACCCTGCACTCACCCTGCGGCAGTTGCTCAGATAACACGTTCTGACAGCCTGGAAAGACGGGCAATAGTGAGGCGTAAACATGACGCGCGATGGCGCTTTCGATCTCTCGTCCATGCTGTAGAAGATCGTAAAAGATGCTGCCCGCTACCCATGGTAATAATCGCATTAGTATTTAATCCCTCAGGGCAAATGTCGTTTCGCCATTATAAAACACTCCTCCCGCCACGCGATGCGGTCAGGAGGAGCACTCCTGGTGAAATCTGCTGTGGCTTAAATACTCAGCTCATTCAGCCTGTTCATCACCTCGTCCGACAGGATCAACTGTTCGCTGGCCAGATTCTCCTGCAAATGCTGCGGCGATGACGTGCCGGGGATTAACAGGATATTGGGTGACCGTTTCAGTAGCCAGGCGAGTGCAACCTGCATCGGCGTTGCCTGTAACTCGCTGGCGATATCATTGAGTTGTTCCGACTGTAACGGCGAGAAACCGCCAAGCGGGAAGAAGGGGACGTAGGCAATGCCCTGGGCGGCTAACTCATCGATAAGCGCATCGTCCTGCCGGTTGGCAAGGTTGTACATGTTCTGAACACAGACAATCGGCGTCATCTTTTGTGCATCAGCGACCTGTTTGGCAGTGACATGGCTGAGACCAATGTGCTGGATCAGCCCGCGCTCCTTCAGTTTGATCAACGTCTCCAGCTCTCTCTCCAGCGACCCCTCTTCCGGATGATGCACGTTGAACATGCTGCGCAGATTGACCACCGGTATCACGTCCAGCCCCAGGTTATGTAAGTTATCTTCTACCGCCTGGGTCAGCTCTTGCGGGCTAAATGCCGGAAGCCATCCGCCCTTTTCATCACGCCGTGCGCCCACTTTCGTCACGATGCACAGATCGTCAGGATAGGGATGTAGCGCTTTTTTAATCAGCCGGTTGGTTTCATGTGGACCGTAGAAATCGCTGGTATCAATGTGATTAACGCCAGAGGCAACGGCGTCACGCAGAACCTCAATCGCCCGCGCTTCATCTTTAACCGGCCCAAAAACACCCGGTCCTGCCAACTGCATGGCACCATAGCCCAGGCGGTTTACTTCACGGTCGCCCAGGCGGTAACGCATCATAGGTTTTGACATGGTGATCTCCTGTGTGAGTGTACCTTGATTGTACGACCAAACCTTCTGTGCGACTATTCGGGCAAATGAAAACGTACTCCTGCCCCAAATTACTTTTAGCAACAGTCTGTGGATTGGGCTGCATCTTTGCCTGCTTCGCATGGCGAGCCACGGTTGATGAAAGCACCTTTCTGGCCAAGAAAACGCTCTACACGCTGGCTGCAATGACGTTTATAGTGGGTTCCGCACTCTTTTTTAGCATCAAAAAATGGGGGAAAGGCCCGCCATTTTACGGCATCAAAAATAACCTCAAGGTCTTTGCCGGATCGCTACTGATGGCGATCTTTTTTAGCTATATCCTGGTCATTACGGTGGTCTGGTTAACGCCGGGGACAATAACGACTTACTCGGCTCCCTATGTGTTTTCAGGGAGCGGCCGTCATAGCTGTAGTGGCGCTGACGTTGACGATCCGGATCTAAATAGACGCATTAAAGTGTGCGAACCCGTAGGCAATTACTTTGGTAGAGGAACCATGGTCGTCACTAAGCGTAGTAATGCTTTAGGTATGACGGTGGTGTATGCCGCGACAAAAGAGTGAGATGAAAACGCCAAAAGAAAAAAGCCCCGCGATATTGCTATCGCAGGGCTGTTCCGCATTTGGCGGAAGCGCAGAGATTCGAACTCTGGAACCCTTTCGGGTCGCCGGTTTTCAAGACCGGTGCCTTCAACCGCTCGGCCACACTTCCGGAATGAGGCGCACTATAAACACCTCGATGCGCCGTGTAAACCCCTGTGATATCTGTTTGCCTGAAAAACAAGCAATATGCTGCTAATCGGCTGAAAGAACAGCATATTGACCATTAAATCAGCAGAATACTCAGTGTTTGGTGATGTAGAGATCTTTTGTATAGACGTAACCGAGGTTGTTGGGATCGAATCCGCCTACCCATGGTTTTACCAAGCGCGCTCTGACATAGTGGTAAACCGGGATCGCCGGCACGTCCTGGGCCAGAATCGCTTCCGCCTGCTGATAGTCCTTGCCGCGCTCGTTAGCGTCCTTCGCCTCTGCCGCACTGTGCATCAGCTTGTCATAGGCCGGATTGCTGTAGAGGGAGGTATTCTCGCTGTCACCGGTGCGGAAGGTATTCAGGAAGGTCGCCGCATCGTCGTAGTCTGCTATCCACGCATAGCGCACGGCGTCGAAGTTGCCGGTGTGCATGGTGTCAAGCATGGTTTTCCACTCCTGGTTTTGCAGCTTCGCCGTCACGCCAAGATTTTTCTGCCACATCGAGCTGGCGGCAATGGCGATGCGCTGGTGAGTTTCCATGGTGTTATAGAGCAGGTTAAAGGTGAGCGGATGCGCCGCGTCGAACCCGGCCTCGGCCAGCAGCTTTTTCGCCTCGGCAATTCGTTTATCTCGCGGCCAGGCGGCGTAGTCCGGCGAGGCGATCTTCACGCCGCCAATCTCCGGCTGGCTGATGACCCATGCCGGGCGCTGCCCCTGCCCCATCACCTTGTCGGCAATGATATCTTTATCCAGCGCCATATTCAGCGCCCGGCGTACCCGCGCGTCGTTGAAAGGCGGCTTAGTGGTATTGAACTGGTAGTAGTAGGTCGCCAGCTGCGGCGTGATATGCACCTCTGCGCCGAGAGTTTTTTTCAGTTGGGCAAACTGGTTTACCGGAATGGTGTTGGTCATATCGATTTCACCCGCCTTGTAGCGGTTGACGTCGGCAGTCTCAGAGCTGATAGGCAGATAAGTGACGGTGTTAATCACGGTGTGCTTGTCATCCCAGTAGCGCGGATTACGCACCGCAACAATCTTCTCGTTCACCACCCAGTCGGTAATTTTGTACGGCCCGCTACCGACAAAGTGCTCCGGCTTGGTCCACTTATCGGCAAAGCGGCCAATCAGCACCTTATCAACCGGCACCAGCGACGGGTGTGCCAGCATGGGCAGGAACGACGCCGTGGGCTGGTTGAGGGTAACCTGCAGCGTGGTATCGTCCAGCGCCTTCACGCCCAGCGTATCCGGGGCCTTTTTACCCTGCGCAATATCCGCTGCGTTAACGATATGCATATTGCCTGGATAGGTGGCGTACGGGGAGCCGGTAGCCGGATCGACCAGACGCTGCCAGCTCCAGACCACGTCCTGAGCGGTGATGGCCGTTCCATCGGACCAGGTGATACCCGGCCGCAGGTGGAAGGTCCAGACGGTGTTGTCCTGATTCTCCCACTTCTCTGCTAATCGCGGCTCTACGCTGCCGTCTTTTCTGATGGCGATCAGCCCGTCGAATAAGTCGCTGATAATATCGAATTCGACGTTGCTTTCGACCTTATGCGGATCGAGGGAAGCCGGCTCGCTGCCGTTGTTGCGCACCAGCGTTTGCTGCTCCGCCAGCGTAGTGCCAGCTGGAACCTGCGCTGCCAGTGCAGCGGTACTTATGCTTATAATGCCCGTTGCCAGTAGCGAGAGGGCAAAACGGTGACCTGTCTGTGGTTTCATATCATGCCTTAATGGTGTACTGATTAACGTTATCCCTGACACTCTTAGCGCTCGCCAGACAAGAAGGCAATACTTTTCAGGCACCTATAAGAGGTTGATCTGTTTAGTTCCGGCGAAAATGCGATCGTACTACCAAAAGTGAAATTTAAAGCAGGCTCTGCTGAGGGTAAGTTATTGTTGTTTGGGTAAAGATGGGTAAAACCGCTTTAAGCTACCGTTCTGTTTACCTATCCTTCATCCTTAATTACATCTGTCATAAGAGAGTGACTCATGGATCGTATTGTTAGCGCTTCACGCGGGCGTACATCGCTGCTCAGCACGCACAAAGTGCTGCGAAACACCTATTTTATGCTCAGCCTGACGCTGGCGTTCTCCGCGATCACCGCGACCGCCAGTACGGTGCTGGGCCTGCCGTCACCGGGGCTGATCCTGACTCTGGTGGGCATGTACGGCTTAATGTTCCTGACCTATAAGCTGGCAGATAAGCCTGCCGGTATTCTGGCCGCCTTCGCCTTTACCGGTTTTCTGGGTTACATCCTTGGGCCGATGCTTAACGCCTATCTCTCGGCAGGCATGGGCGATCTGATTGGCCTGGCGCTGGGCGGTACCGCCCTGACCTTCTTCTGCTGTTCGGCCTACGTGCTGACCACCCGCAAGGATATGTCTTTCCTCGGCGGAATGCTGATGGCGGGGATCGTGGTGGTGCTGATCGGGATGGTAGCCAACATTTTCCTGCAGCTGCCGGCCCTGCATCTGGCGATTAGCGCGGTGTTTATCCTGATCTCGACCGGCGCAATTCTGTATGAGACCAGCAACATTATTCACGGCGGCGAAACCAACTACGTTCGCGCCACCGTCAGCCTGTATGTCTCGCTGTACAACATCTTTGTCAGCCTGCTGAGCATTCTGGGCTTCTCCAGTCGGGACTAACCGCTTAAGCATCACGTCAAGGCCCCGCTTATGCGGGGCTTTGTTTTTTGCTACACTGCAGCGGTTTTTAGCTGACCCGTGAATGATTATGTTGAGCTTTGAAGGTAAAGAGATAGAGACCGATAACGACGGCTATCTTAAAGAGAGCAGCCAGTGGAGCGAAGGTCTGGCAGAAGTGATTGCGGCGCAGGAGTCTATTACCCTCTCGCCTGAGCATTGGGAAGTGGTGCGCTTCGTGCGCGACTTTTATCTGGAATTTAACACCTCACCGGCGATCCGTATGCTGGTAAAGGCGATGGCCAACAAGTTTGGCGAGGAGAAAGGCAACAGCCGTTACCTCTACCGCCTCTTTCCGAAAGGCCCGGCCAAACAGGCCACCAGGATTGCTGGCCTGCCTAAACCGGTGAAGTGCATCTAGTAGCGGATACCAAAGTTGGTCCACTCTTGGGTGGGCTGATGCGGCTCGGTTAAGACGTTGTCGACCCGAGCGCTGCGCGGCCCCCCTGCTTTCAGCCACTCAATCAGCTCGGCTAACTTCTCTTCGTCACCGCAGGCAAGAACCTCAACGCTGCCGTCATCCATGTTGCGCGCGTAGCCGGTCAAGCCAAGGCGATGCGCCTCGCGCTGCGTACTGTAGCGAAACCCAACCCCCTGCACGCTGCCGTGAACCCAGCATTTAATGCAGGCGGACGCTTTTTCATTCGTTCTGTTCTCGTCAGTCATGATGCCCCTCCTTCTCTGATTCACTAAGGGTAGCGTATGCCGCCGCCACTATCAGACTTTTCCCTACATACCGCTTCGCTTCTGTATACCAGACTGAAAGTATTAACTCTCATTGCCTGTCTGTCTTGCCAGTACCTTGATGGTGCTGGCATTTTTTTATCTTCTGGACCGTTTCCTGCCTACCGAGCGCATAACATTATTTCTCGGCATGGTGAAGAAAAACAGCAGAGCGAAAACAATCGCTCCCCATCTGATTGAATCATACAAATCTACATCGATATCTAAGTGAAAGACGCTACGGGTAAAAGCAGTACCGTGCACAAAAATACAAAACTGGATCGCAGCCATGATGACGATGACTAACGTATACAAAATGAAAAAAAGGTAATTGCTCTTTCTTTGAACAATAATACGACCGTAATAAGCGATACCGAAAACCGCAATGGAGAGCGAATAGTAGACAATAACAGGCCACATCGGGAGCGGCGTAAACAGCTGAAAATCCTCATGCATAATCTATTTCTCTCCAGGTAACTGATACATCAACCATCCTGTAGCGCTTATTCTATTCCTTACCATCACATACGCGCACCGTTAATCCCGCCTGATGCGTTGCTTTTCCTGCGCTAACCCAGGAAAATGGCGGCCATTTTCTTCATAAAGACGATCAAATTTATTATGAGCGTACGTTTAGTGTTAGCCAAAGGGCGCGAGAAGTCTCTGCTGCGCCGTCATCCCTGGGTCTTCTCCGGTGCGGTTGCCCGCATTGAAGGCAAAGCCAACCTCGGTGAAACCGTTGATATCGTTGACCATCAGGGAAAATGGTTAGCTCGCGGCGCGTACTCCCCTGCTTCGCAGATCCGCGCCCGCGTCTGGACGTTCGATAAAAACGAAAGCGTAGATATCGCCTTCTTTAGCCGCCGCCTGGCGCAGGCGCAGCAGTGGCGCGACTGGTTGGCGAAGCGTGATGGCCTGGATAGCTATCGCCTGATCGCCGGTGAGTCTGACGGTATGCCCGGCATTACCATCGACCGCTTCGGCAACTTCCTGGTGCTGCAGCTGCTGAGCGCAGGCGCAGAGTATCAGCGCCCGGCGCTGGTGGCGGCCCTGCAGGAGCATTACCCGGAGTGCGCCATTTATGACCGCAGCGACGTGGCGGTACGTAAGAAAGAGGGGCTGGAGCTGACTCAGGGTCCGGTGAGCGGTGAGCTACCGCCGCCGCTGCTGCCCATCGAAGAGCACGGCATGAAGCTGCTGGTGGATATCCAGGCCGGACACAAAACCGGTTACTACCTGGACCAGCGCGACAGCCGACTGGCGACCCGTCAGTACGTGGCGGATAAGCGCGTGCTGAACTGCTTCTCCTACACTGGCGGCTTTGCGGTCTCTGCCCTAATGGGCGGCTGCGCTCAGGTCGTGAGCGTTGATACCTCCCAGGAGGCGCTGGACGTGGCCCGGCAAAACGTAGAACTCAACAAGCTCGACCTGAGCAAAGCGGAATTTGTGCGCGATGACGTTTTCAAGCTGCTGCGTAAGTATCGTGACAACGGCGAGAAGTTTGACGTTATCGTGATGGATCCGCCGAAGTTCGTTGAGAACAAAAGCCAGCTGATGGGCGCGTGCCGTGGCTATAAGGACATCAACATGCTGGCGATCCAGCTGCTTAACCCTGGCGGCGTGCTACTGACCTTCTCCTGCTCGGGCCTGATGACCACCGATTTATTTCAGAAAATCATTGCTGATGCCGCAATAGATGCGGGTCGTGATGTACAATTTATAGAGCAGTTCCGTCAGGCAGCCGATCATCCGGTGATCGCTCCCTACCCGGAAGGCCTGTATCTCAAAGGGTTTGCCTGTCGCGTCATGTAGCTTGAATTCTGGAACCTTATCCCCATATTGGGGATAAGAACTGTTTCCTGGAGGTGACTATGATTGCCAGCAAATACGGCATTGGCCAGCAGGTGCGCCACTCCCTGCTGGGATTTTTGGGCGTGGTGGTGGATATCGACCCGGAATACTCTCTTGATGAACCCTCAGCTGACGATCTTGCCGTCAACCCGGATCTGCGCGTCGCCCCATGGTATCACGTAGTAATGGAAGATGACGACGGCCAGCCGGTGCACACCTATCTGGCCGAAGCACAGCTTAGCGGCGAAGTTCAGGATGAACATCCGGAACAGCCCTCTATGGATGAGCTGGCGCGCTCCATCCGCCAACAGCTGCAGGCTCCCCGGCTGCGTAACTGATAAGGCCCCGCCAGCGCGGGGTCTTTTTTTAACGTGTTAGTCCCAGGCGCGGGATCTCAATCGCCGGGCAACGATCCATGACCACGTTTAGCCCAGCGTCGCGTGCCAGTACGGCAGCCTGCTCGTTGATAACACCCAGCTGTAACCATAACGTCTGCGCCCCGATAGCGATAGCCTCCTGCGCAATCCCCCAGGCGGCCTCCGACTGGCGGAACACGTCAACCATATCAACCTTCTCAGGGATCTCAGCCAGCGTCGCATAGCCCTGCTGGCCCAGCAGCGTCTTGCCTGCCACTTTTGGTGACACCGGGATCACATGATAGCCCTGGTCGAGCAGATATTTCATCACCCTATAGCTGGGGCGATCGGGCTTGTCGCTCGCGCCTACCAGCGCAATGGTGTGGGTTGATTTCAGAATGCCAGCAATATCGGTCTCTTTCATAATCATCTCCAGGCTATTTTCTCAAGTGTATGCCAAACCTCGTCCGTCGACCATCTATCCCATACCTCTGCATGAGGGTAATCAGAAGCATAACTGGATATGTTACTAAACATACCTTTAGACATGTTCAGACACGCTTTTAACCCTAAAAAACAGCGGAGATTTTATGAGAGCCGGCTTTGCCACCGCACTGATTGTCTGCTTAATGCCGGTTACCGCTTTCGCAACGACCCTGCGCCTGGCAACGGAGATCGATCTCCTGATCCTCGACGGCAAAAAGGTCTCCAGCTCGCTGCTGCGCGGTGCGGGCAGTATTGAGCTGGAGAACGGCCCACATCAGCTGGTGTTTCGCGTCGAGAAAAGTATCCGTATGACCAACCGGGAGCAGAGAATGTGGATCTCACAGCCGCTGATCGTCAGCTTCGATACCCGGTCAATTAACCTGGTTAACGTGACGCTGCCCCGGCTGGAGACGCAGCGAGAGTCAGAGATGTTTGACGCCTCACCGCAGATTTCGCTGCTGGATGGTCATGCGGTACCTGTTTCTGCCAGAATAGATATTCTGCCCGTCACCGAGACGTCAGAGGGAATCGATTATGAGCGCGATACTGAACGCTATAACAAACAGGGGCATCACGCCTCGCTGCCGCAGTTTGCCAATAAAATGGCGGATGACAGTACCCTGCTCTCCAGCGTATCGGAGCTGGACGTGCCGCCATCACAGGATCTTACCGAGCAGCGGCTAAAGTACTGGTATCAGCAGGCCGATACGCAAACCCGCAGACGCTTTATGGAGTGGGTAAAACTGCAACCCCCCTCCTGAGAGTGCGTTAACTCACATTCCCTTTTCCCGCCGCGCTTTTTTTACGCCTCTCTCTTGCAGCATCAAACGCTTCCAGTAATCTGTAGCAAATTCAATATTCAATAGTGGAAACGGATTATGGAACTGACGACACGTACGCTTCCGGCGCGCAAGCACATTGCGCTGGTGGCTCACGATCACTGCAAAACAATGCTAATGAACTGGGTCGAGCGCCATCACGCGCTGCTGGCCCAGCACGAGCTGTATGCCACCGGCACTACGGGTAACCTGATCCAGCGCGCCACCGGCCTGCCGGTTAACGCCATGCTGAGTGGGCCGATGGGGGGCGATCAGCAGGTGGGGGCGTTAATCTCAGAGAGTAAAATCGACGTGCTGATCTTCTTCTGGGATCCGCTCAACGCCGTGCCGCACGATCCAGACGTGAAAGCCCTGCTGCGCCTGGCCACGGTGTGGAATATCCCGGTCGCCACCAACGTCTCTACCGCCGACTTTATCATTGAGTCGGCGCACTTCGGAGAAAGCTTTGCTATTCAGATCCCGGACTACAAGCGTTACCTGGCAGAGCGCCTGAAATAATGTGTGGCCGGGTGGCAATTACGCTTATCCGGCCTGTAGAACGTAATGCTATGGTTTGCGCACTACCGTTACGCCTAACTCTTTTAAATCTTCCACAAACGGCGACGGCGCCGCTTTACTGTACAGCAGCCAGACGCGCTTACGGGCGCGAGTCAGCGCCACGTACAGCAGACGGCGCTCCTCGGCGTCAGGGTAATCCTCCGGAGCAGGCAGCAGCGCCTGCTCCATCACCGACTCCCGTGCCGGGGCAGGAAAGCCCTCTTTGCCCTCCTGCAGCCCCAACACAATGACATAGTCCGCCTGCTGTCCTTTGCTGGCGTGGATGGTCATAAAGTCCAGCGTCAGCTGCGGCCAGCGAGTTGCGGCCTTCTCCAGCACGGCGGGCTTGAGGTAGTGATAGCGCGCCAGCAGCAGGATCCGCTCGTCCGGCTTCGCGTAGCCGCTGAGCTTATCCAGCAGGGCATCGAGCCGATCTTCCACCAGCAGCGTCACAGCGTTCTTCTCGCCTGCCGCCAGGCTGTTAAGCGGCTTTCTGAGCTGGTGCGGGTTCTGCTGGATAAAGCGGTTGGCCACGTCGCCAATACGATGGGTAAAGCGATAGGTGGTATCCAGCACGCAGCTTTCCCCCTCGCCGAAGTAGTGATGAAACGCGGTGGTCAGAGAGAGCTGCGCCCCGCTAAAGCGATAGATCGCCTGCCAGTCATCGCCGACGGCAAAGAGCGTAGTGTTTGAGTTCTGCTTGCGCAGCGCCGCCAGCAGCGCCGCACGCTGGGGGGAGATATCCTGAAACTCATCCACCAGAATATGCTTCCAGGGGCTGATAAAGCGCCCTTTCTCCAGAATATTGATCGCCTGATGGATCAAACCAGAAAAGTCGACGGCATCTTCCGCTTTCAGCGCCGTTTTCCACGCCTTGAGCAGCGGAGCCATCAGCTTCACCCGCTTTGAGAACAGGTTCCGCACCTCTTCTGGCGCGGAGGCGATCATCTCGGCCTGCGCGCCGCCGTGCATGCGCATCAGACTCACCCAGCGGTCGAGCCGCCCGGCAAGGCGGCGCTGTAGGGCTTTATCATCCCAGAAATTCCCTTCCGGCACCTCCCACTCCAGCTCCTCTTCCAGCCACAGCCGCCAGCCCTTCGCCTGGGCTTTTTTCTCGCTGCACTGCTGCCGCCAGGCCTCGATAAACAGCGCCTGCCGGGCGTCGGTATCGTTCTCCAGCACGCTGATGGTGGGCACCTTTTTACTGCCGTGCTGAATAATGGCGAGTGCCAGAGCGTGAAAGGTCTGGGCAGCAATCTCATCGGTGTTGAGCCGCTCACGGATGCGCGCGTCCATCTCCTGAGCCGCTTTCCGGCCAAAGGCCAACAGCAGGATCTGATCCGCTGCCGCTTCACCGCGCATCAGCAGCCAGCCCGCACGGGCCACCAGCACCGAGGTCTTGCCGCTGCCCGCCCCGGCCAGCACCAGCAGCGACTGCTCGCCATTAACCACCGCTTCTGCCTGGGCTGGGTTAAGCGGAGAGGATTCAACGCTGGCAAAGAAAGGCGCGTACTGGACCAGCATCTTGCGGGTGTACTCCCGGTTATGCGCTGCCCGGCTGGCCTCAACGTCCACCAGCCAGCTCTGACACTGCTGCCACGCCTCACGACAGTTATCGAACTCATCGAGACGCGCCAGCGGTAATGGCAGCGCTGCAAAGGCGCTCCGGATACGATCCTGCAGGCCCGTAGTCTGCTGGCGGGTGAGCCACCTGCTGGCCTTCATACCGCTGGAGAGGGTCTCTACCGTCTCCCGCAATACGTCAGCAGCAACCTCACTCATCTGGCTGCTCCATGCCTGCCAGTGGGCATAAAGATGCTGATAAAACTGCTGGGTCTGCGCCCACTCGGTGCCGTGCAGGCGCACCACTTTAGCATCGGATAGCACGAACTCCAGCTCGCCCCAGACCAATCCGCGCTTGCAGACGATAGCCAAAAGTTGATTATAGGGAATAAGGTACTCATGGCGATCGCCGGAAACTTTTATGCCAGCGTGGAGCATGATCGCCCGGTCATAGGGATGTTGGGCCAGACGTTTTCCAAGTGAAGTCGCTTTCAGTTCCATGATGTGCCGTTTCTCTGGTCATAACGTTGCCGTCAGTGTACCCGCCAGAGAATTCACGCTCCAGCGTAAAAAGACGTTACACTTAGCGGGCCTTTCTCGTCTGGCAAATAATTCCGAGGATTTATGCGTACTGTACTGAATATTCTTAACTTCTTTCTGGGTGGCTTCGCCACGACGCTCGCCTGGATTCTGGCGACGCTGCTGAGCATCGTCTTTATCTTTACTCTGCCGCTGACCCGCTCGTGCTGGGAGATTACCAAACTGTCGCTGGTGCCTTACGGCAACGAGGCCGTGCACGTTGACGAGCTTGATCCCTCGCGGCGTAATGTTTTGTTGAACACCGGTGGCACGCTGCTAAATATTTTCTGGCTGGTGCTGTTCGGCTGGTGGCTGTGCGTCATGCATATCCTCGCGGGTATCACCCAGTGCCTGACCATCATCGGCATCCCGGTGGGTATCGCCAACTTTAAAATCGCCGCCATCGCCCTGTGGCCGGTTGGGCGGCGGGTCGTCTCGGTTGAAACGGCGCAGGCCGCCCGAGAAGCCAACGCCCGGGCCCGTTTTTAATCAGAAAGGATGCGTAGCTTATGTTAAGCCCCCTGCTTCGCCGTTACACATGGAACAGTGCCTGGCTCTATAACGCCAGGATTTTTATCGCCCTGAGCGGTACGGTTGCCCTGCCCTGGTGGCTTGGTGAGGTGAAGCTGACAATCCCGCTGACTCTGGGCGTGGTGGCCGCCGCGCTGGCCGATCTGGATGACCGCCTTAGCGGGCGGCTGCGCAACCTGGTTATTACCCTGGTCTCGTTCTTTATTGCTTCAGCCTCGGTAGAGCTACTCTTCCCGTGGCCGTGGCTGTTTGCCCTTGGGCTTATCGTCTCAACCTGCGGGTTTATCCTGCTGGGCGGTCTTGGTCAGCGCTATGCCACCATCGCTTTTGGCGCACTGCTAATCGCTATCTACACCATGCTGGGGATCTCGCTCTTCGACCAGTGGTACCAGCAGCCGCTGCTGCTGCTGGCAGGCGCGGTGTGGTTTAGTGTGCTGACGCTGGTGGGGCACCTGGTGTTTCCGGTGCGCCCGCTGCAGGACAACCTCTCACGCTGCTATGCGCAGCTGGCGAACTACCTGGAGCAGAAATCTCGCCTCTTCGACCCCGACTATGATGATGAGAGTGAAAGCGAGGCGCCGCTCTACGATCTGGCCCAGGCCAACGGCCAGCTGGTGACCACCCTCAATCAGACCAAGGCCTCATTGCTGACCAGGCTGCGGGGGGATCGCGGCCAGCGCGGCACCCGGCGCACGCTGCACTACTATTTTGTTGCTCAGGATATTCACGAGCGCGCCAGCTCATCGCATATCCAGTACCACGCCCTGCGCGAGCGCTTCCGCCACAGCGCGCTGATGTTTCGCTTTCAGCGGATGCTCTCGATGCAGGCTCAGGCCTGCGCCCGACTCTCACGGGCTATTCTGCTGCGCGAGCCGTATCAGCATGACCCACAGTTTGAGCGTGCCTTTGCCCATCTTGACGCGGCGCTTGAGCACGCCCGCGCGCAGGGCACCTCTATTGACTATCTTGAGGCACTGAGATTTGTGCGCGATAACCTGCGCGCTATCGACGCTCAGCTGGCGACCATCGAATCCGAGCAGGCGCTGATGCAGCAGCCGCAGAGTACCGAAAATGAGCTTGCCGATGATAGCCTGACCGGTCTGGACGATATCTGGCAACGGCTGAAGCGCAACCTGACGCCAGAGTCGGCCCTGTTTCGCCATGCGGTAAGAATGTCGGTGGTGCTCTGCCTGGGCTACGCCTTCATTCAGCTTACCGGGCTACAGCACGGATACTGGATCCTGTTGACCAGCCTGTTTGTCTGCCAGCCAAACTACAACGCTACCCGCCACCGTCTGACGCTGCGTATTATCGGCACGCTGGTTGGCGTGGCGGTGGGGCTGCCTATCCTGCTGTTTGTCCCTTCGCTGGAGGGGCAACTGGTGCTGATTGTCATCGCCGGGGTACTCTTTTTCGCCTTCCGCAACGTGCAGTATGCCCATGCCACGATGTTTATTACCCTGCTGGTGCTGCTCTGCTTTAACCTGCTCGGTGAAGGCTTTGAGGTGGCTATTCCGCGTATTGTCGATACGCTAATCGGCTGCGCTATCGCCTGGGCGGCGGTGAGTTTTATCTGGCCTGACTGGCGCTTTCGTAACCTTCCCCGCGTGCTGGAACGTGCCCTGGAGGCTAACTGCCGCTATCTGGATGCCATTCTGGAGCAGTATCACCAGGGGCGCGATAACCGTCTGGCGTATCGTATCGCCCGCCGCTACGCCCATAACGGTGATGCAGAGCTGGCGTCGGTGGTGTCGAATATGTCGACCGAGCCGGACGCGACGCCGGCGATGCGCGAGGTCGCCTTCCGCCTGCTCTGTCTGAACCACACCTTCACCAGCTACATCTCCACGCTGGGGGCACACCGGGAACAGCTCCAGCAGCCGGAAATTTTGCAGCTGCTGGATGATGCCGTCTGCTATGTCGATGATGCCCTGCACCATCAGCCAGCGGATGAAGTGCGGGTTGAACAGCAGCTTGCGGCGCTCTCAGAGCGCATTCGCCAGCTTGAACCCGATCCTAAGAGCAAAGCCCCGCTGGTTCTGCAGCAGGTAGGCCTGCTGATTGGGCTACTGCCGGAGATCAGCCAGCTACAGCATCAGGTTCCCCGCTGATGTAAACGGCTCTCTGCCTCCAGCTCTTTGTACCAGACGGTCAGCTCCCGGCGTATTTCTGCCGGGAGTGCGGCTTCATGCAGACCTGCGATGGCCCCTTCCAGGGCAAACAGCACCTTGATACTCAGTAGCGGGCTGCGCTCCTTTAACCTGAGCCAGCATGCCTTCGCGCCCAGCAGCTTCAGGCTGTGTTCATCCTTAACGCCCGCTTCCCACAGCAGCGTCTCCAGCTGAAAATTCAGATTGGGGAGATCCCTCAGCCGCTTTTGCGCATGCCTTGCGACCTTCTCGCGCCGCGCCGCCGTCAGGGAGTAGTTGCCCAGCGTCAGCAGGGTTTCGCGGTCCTGCCAAAGGCTATCATCAACCCGGTAGTAGTTAAGCAGCACTGGCCTGCCTCGCTTTACAAAGGTCAGGAACGGAGCCTGGGAGTTGACACAGTAGGCGGCACTCTCTTCGCAAGCACGCAGGTAGAGCGCCCCTTCGGCAACCATGGCAAAGACGGTATCTTCTATGGCGAGGCTATAACCACCAAACAGTGCCCGGTGGCGAATATGCCCCAGCGGCGAAAGATATTCCCTAGATTGATAGATCCTTTGATACGATACGTTTTTCATACTTATTCCTTTAAAAATCAAGGCGTAAAATATCTTCTATTTATTAAGCCATCCGTTAAAAAGGAACATAGGGAAGTTACCCGGCATCAGCAAGATGATTTTTCCTCTCACCGCACGATCGGGTCATATTTGCGAGATGCTTTCAGAAAATGAGGTTGATCTTTAAACGCGCCGGGGGTACTGTATAGATATACAGTAACTCTCAGGGTTGGATGACTATGTACGCTTCAGGCTTTGCTAACCGCTCATCTCAATATGCTTCTTTTGCAGGCAACCGTACACAGGTTAACGCACCTGCTGCGGCCACCGGCCTCATCAGTGAGGTTGTCTACCGTGAAGACCAGCCGATGATGACACAGCTGTTGCTGCTGCCTCTGTTACAGCAGCTTAGCCAGCAGTCTCGCTGGCAGCTCTGGCTGACGCCGCAGCAGAAGTTGAGCCGGGCGTGGGTGCAGTCCGCAGGCCTGCCCCTAAGCAAACTGATGCATATCAGCCAGCTCTCTCCAGAGAGTACGTTAGATTCCATGATCAAAGCATTACAGACGGGCAACTACAGCGTGGTGATCGGCTGGCATGCGCAGGAGCTGTCGGCAGATGAGCATCGCCGCCTCGTTGAAGCAGCCCAGGAAGGGAATGCAATGGGGTTTATTATGCGACCGGTTCGTTTCGATCCTCAGGCTTCAGGACAGTCATCGGGCCTAAAAATTCACTCGAATTTGTTTCATTAAGTAAATTTAAGATAATTCCTGGGATCTTTTTTGTGCCGGTTCCAGGCTATTGGTCATTAAGCTAAATTCTCTCGCGAAGCCTGTCTGGCGCGGTAACTGCGATATTTCGATGGCGAATTTATCGTCATAAATGTTAAATATTGTGTCTACAACTCTTTTTTTTTCATATGCCTGACGGAGTTCACACTTGTAAGTTTCCAACTACGTTGTAGACTTTACATCGCCAGGGGTGCTCGGCATAAGCCGAAGATATCGGTAGAGTTAATATTGAGCAATGCCCCCGGTGAAGGATTTAACCGTGTTTTCTCTGGCGAGAACTTCATGGCGATTTTTGGATGATAACGAGGCGCAAAAATGAAAAAGACAGCTATCGCGATTGCAGTGGCACTGGCTGGCTTCGCTACCGTAGCGCAGGCCGCTCCGAAAGATAACACCTGGTACACTGGTGCAAAACTGGGCTGGTCCCAGTACCACGACAACGGCTTCATTGACAACAATGGCCCGACTCGTGAAGACCAGCTGGGCGCTGGCGCATACGGCGGCTACCAGGTTAACCCGTACGTTGGTTTCGAACTGGGCTACGACTGGTTAGGTCGTGAGCCGTACAAAGGCAGCGATATCAATGGCGCTTTCAAATCTCAGGGCGTACAGCTGACCGCTAAACTGGGCTACCCAGTGACTGACGACGTTGATATCTACACCCGTCTGGGTGGTATGGTATGGCGTGCCGATGCTAAAGCCAATAATGGCTTCAAAGACCACGATACCGGTGTTTCCCCAGTATTCGCTGGTGGCGTAGAGTGGGCAATGACCCGCGACATCGCTACCCGTCTGGAATACCAGTGGGTTAACAACATTGGCGATGCTAAAACTCTGGGCACCCGTCAAGACAACGGTATGCTGAGCGTAGGTGTTTCCTACCGCTTCGGCCAGCAGGAAGACGTAGCTCCGGTTGTTGCACCGGCTCCGGCTCCGGCTCCGCAGGTTTCTACCAAGCACTTCACTCTGAAGTCTGACGTACTGTTCAACTTCAACAAAGCGACTCTGAAACCAGAAGGCCAGCAGGCTCTGGATCAGATGTACAGCCAGCTGAGCAACCTGGATCCGAAAGACGGTTCCGTTGTTGTTCTGGGCTTCACCGACCGTATCGGTTCTGACGCTTACAACCAGGGTCTGTCCGAGAAACGTGCTCAGTCTGTTGTTGACTACCTGATCTCTAAAGGTATTCCGTCCAACAAGATCTCCGCACGTGGTATGGGTGAGTCTAACCCGGTTACCGGCAACACCTGTGACAACGTGAAAGCTCGCGCTGCACTGATCGACTGCCTGGCACCGGATCGTCGCGTAGAGATCGAAGTTAAAGGTATCAAAGACGTTGTAACTCAGCCGCAGGCTTAAGTTCACGTCCTATAAAAAAACCCCGCTATGCGGGGTTTTTTATTGCCTGCTCTCTGCTGACGGGCTGTAATAATGCGTTACTCTTTCCCCAGCAGCGCCTGCAGATCCTGTTTCAGCGTGCTCATCTGGCTGGCATACTTCTCTTTATGCTCGGCATCTTCTATCAGCTGCACAATGGTCTCTGACAGCGTCTTTCCTCGCCGCTGGGCAAGGCCAGCCAGCCGCTGCCAGACCATAAATTCCAGATCGATAGATTTTTTGCGCGTATGCTGGTGCTCGGCGTTGAAGTGCCGCTTACGCCGGGCACGGATGGTCTGCTTCATGCGGTTTATTAACGCGGCATTCATGTGCTGCGCAATCCAGTCGTTAACGCGAACCGGTTCGTATTCGAGCTTCAGCAACAGATCGACGGCCTCTTTAGCCGCACTGGTTTCTAAATAGCGCGTGATGAGTTCACCTTCACGGTGCTTTTTCACCAGGTACTTCCATTTCCAGCCGCTTTCGAGATTTTCCAGTTGTTGATATTTCATTGCGATCTCAGTGTTACCGTGTAACTTAGTTCAGAATATCAGTTTTTTGCCAATCTGCTGAAAAGAAATCACATCCTGTGAGCTAAGCGGTGCCCGGATAGCGGTAAAAGCATCTATTCCGCGTGTGCTGAATTGCCGCTTACGCTATAATTTCGCCCTTTACAGCTGATGATAAAACCTCGACTTTGACCATTACTAAACTAGCCTGGCAAGACCTTGTTCCTGATACCGATAGTTATCAGGAGGTGTTTACACCGTCTGACGTTGACCTTGAGTCTGAGCTTTCTCTTGGTGACACGCAACCTCGTTTGCAATACGCGCTGGAGCAGCTGCTGCATCCCTCTGCCTCTTCGCCCTTCTTACTGGCCAAAGCGCCGGAAGAGCCGGCGTATCTCTCCCTGATCGCCGCCGCTGCCCGTGAGCTGCAGCCCACGACGTCGTCGGTTGTTGGGGTTGAGTACAGCGTCACTGGCCGCGCGGTGAGCGTTCAGCCTGCCGCCAGCGCAGAGGCGAACTTTGCCGCACAGAGTGAGGTGGTAGTTGCCGACTGGGTAGAAGCCGAGCAGCTCTTTGGCTGCCTGCGCCAGTTCAATAATGAGATCACCCTTGAGCCAGGCCTGGTGCACCAGGCTAACGGCGGCGTACTGGTTGTCTCGCTACGTACACTGCTGAGCCAGCCGCTGCTCTGGATGCGCCTGAAGTCGATTGTCACCCGCCAGCGTTTCGACTGGGTCTCCTTTGACGAGTCGCGTCCCCTGCCCGTCAGCGTGCCCGCTATGCCCCTGACGCTGAAAGTGATTCTGGTCGGCGAGCGCGAGTCTCTGGCCGATTTTCAGGAGATGGAGCCGGATCTGGCTGCCCAGTCTATCTACAGCGAATATGAAGAGACTATCCAGATTACGGATGCGGAAGATCTTGCCACCTGGCGTCAGTGGGTGACCCTGAACGCCGTGCAGGCGGGTCTGCCTGTACCTGCGGCAGATGCCTGGCCGGTACTTATCCGCGCTGCGGTGCGCTACACCGACGATCAGGAGACGCTGCCGCTCAGCCCGCTGTGGCTGACCCGCCAGCTGCGCGAGGTCTCTGCCTTTACCGAGGGGAGCACCTTTGACGCGGAGCAGCTGCAAACCATGCTGACCCAGCGCGAGTGGCGCGAAGGCTATCTGCCGGAGCGTATGCTGGATGAGATCCTGCTGGAGCAGATCCTGATTGAGACCGAAGGTGAGCGCGTCGGGCAGATTAATGCCCTGTCGGTAGTTGAGTTTCCCGGTCACCCTCGCCCCTATGGCGAACCGTCACGCATTAGCTGCGTGGTCCACATCGGTGACGGTGAGTTTCACGACATTGAGCGAAAAGCCGAGCTGGGGGGCAACATCCATGCGAAGGGCATGATGATCATGCAATCCTTCCTGATGGCCGAACTCGAGCTGGAGCAGCAGATGCCCTTCACGGCGTCGTTGACCTTCGAACAATCCTATAGCGAAGTGGACGGTGACAGCGCCTCAATGGCCGAGCTGTGCGCGCTGATCAGCGCCCTGGCCGATGTCCCGCTGCATCAGCATATCGCCATTACCGGCTCGGTGGATCAGTTTGGTCGGGCACAGCCGGTAGGCGGCCTGAACGAGAAGATCGAAGGCTTTTTTGCCATTTGCCAGCATCGCGGTCTGACCGGTAAGCAGGGGGTAATCATCCCGGCGGCCAATGTGCGTCACCTCTGTCTGCACCAGGCGCTGCTGGATGCGGTCCAGGCAGAACAATTTTTCATCTGGGCCATTGATGATGTGACCGATGCACTACCCTTACTGACAGAGCTGGTGTGGGATGGTGAAGGACAAACCACGCTGGTCCAGACTATTCAGGAACGTATTACGCATGCGACGCAGCAGGAAGCGCGCCATCGCTATCCGTGGCCGCTGCGCTGGCTCAGCTGGTTTACGCCTAACTGATCGGAGTTGTTCAGCGTACACGTGTTAGCTATCCTGCGTGCTTCACTAAAATAAGGCTTACTGAGAACATGGTAGATAAACGCAAATCCTCTTATACGAAAGAAGACCTTCTTGCCTCTGGTCGTGGTGAACTGTTTGGCGAAAATGGCCCGCCGTTACCAGCAGGAAACATGCTGATGATGGACCGTGTGATCACAATGAGCGAGACGGGCGGCAATTTCGATAAAGGCTATGTTGAAGCAGAGCTGGATATCAACCCGGATCTGTGGTTCTTCGGTTGCCACTTCATTGGCGATCCGGTAATGCCTGGTTGCCTGGGCCTCGATGCCATGTGGCAGCTGGTTGGTTTTTACCTCGGCTGGCTCGGCGGCGAAGGTAAAGGCCGTGCCCTCGGCGTGGGCGAAGTGAAACTGGCTGGCCAGATTTTACCTACCGCCTCTAAAGTTACCTACCGCATTCACTTCAAGCGGGTGATCAACCGTAAGCTGATCATGGGCATCGCGGATGGTGAAGTGCTGGTTGACGGTCGTCAGATCTACACCGCAACCGATCTGAAAGTGGGTCTGTTCAAGGACACCTCTGCGTTCTGATCCCCCTGACAGGCGAAACCTCCGCAAGGCGGAGGTTTCTTTTAAAGAGACAGAATCAGGCGATAACTACCCTGTCCTCCATGGCTTCTCGCCAGCCTCCAAGCCAGTATGATCTCTGATTCAGCGTCTGGTAAGGACACAACTCTTTTGAGCGTCCGGCAATGCCGGCCTGGTAACCACGTTGATGTGCCCGTTCCAGGCGATCTCGTTTTTGTCTCTTCATGCCTCGTTTCCCTCATTATTTAAGTCTGGTGGAAAAGAAAACAGTGGCTACTAAATGTGCAACCACGCCTAAGAAATAGCGCGATAGAGACGCACAGTCAATGCACAAAATTCATACCAATGTCATAAATGTGAGATATGCGAGAGTTCATTTGTACAAAAAGTGTGAGCAGGCACAGGTTTTGTCCCACTCTGTAGGCGAAAAAAAGCCACGCTACCGTGAACGAAAGCGTGGCTTTTTAGGATTAATTGCAGGTTAAGGCAGGCGATTTATCTCCCGGGCCATATTGCTGGCCTGCTGCGCCCACGCCTCGCCAAGCACTTTCACCATCGCGTCATAGCCATCCTGCGGCTGCGTCATCTCCACATGGAACGGACGCTTGATCAACGTCCCCTGGTGATTAAGCAGCCATTCGCCGCTCACAATGACATGCCCATCGTAACGGCCATGGAAACCGGTCACGGTGACGTTAAGGGTGTCCTGCTCGCTGCCAAGCGGCTGGGAGGCGACCACCCAGCCCGGAAGATTGCGGCTGAGGTTAGCTACCAGCGAAGTACGCAGCTGTTGGTCGAGCGGGCTGGCCCACAGGTTATTGCTGGCGATAACGTACTGCACATCGCTGGTCTGGTAAACCACGCCGTTGCCCGCCAGGTAATCCGGCACCGAGACCTGCTCAATCCACAGTTGACGCTGCCCCTGACCGGGGCTAGCTGCCATCATTGTGCTCTGTGCCGCGGCCCCCCGTGGGCTGTCTGGTAGCTGATAGTAACGCGTCTCTTCACTGCTGCTGCATGCGCAGAGCAGCAGCACAGCCATTGCGATTATCCCTTTTTTCACTGTTTTGCCCCCTTCGGCTCAGGATCTTTTTTGCCCTTCGCCTCAAAGACCAGGGCGTTACTCTTCTGGTTAAGGGTTTGCAGCACCGGCTGCAGCTCGCGCAGAACCTGATCCAGGCGCTGCATATCTGCCACCATCTTGTTGTACGCTGCCGATCCCGGCTGGAAGCCCTGCATGCTGCGGTTCAGCTCGCGCAGCGTTTTCTGCATATCCTGCGGCAGCTGCTGTACCGACTGGCTGGCGGTCAGCTTGTTCAGGTTATCCAGCGTGGTTTGCAGGCGGCGCATCGTGCGCTGGCTCTCGGCGAGCGTGCCGGTAGCCTGCTCAAGCATCGGGTTCAGCGGCAGATTGTTGATCTTATCCAGCGTATCCATCAGGCGCTGCTGGATCTGCGCCAGCCCGCTGCTGACGGTTGGAATAATGCTGTAGCCACCAAACTCGCGGATGCCGGTGATCGGCGGCGGTTTCGAGACGAAATCCATATCCACGTAGAGCGCACCGGTCACCAGGTTACCGGTTTTCAGGGAGCCGCGCAGCCCCTGCTTCAGCAGCTCAGGCAGATTGGTGAGAATATCCGGACTTTCCCCCATCTGGCTGGCGATCCGCTCCGGCTCAATACGGATCAGCACCGGAATACGGTAGTCTTCATTCAGCGCCTGCCGCAGGCCTGGCATAAAGAACGGCACCTTGCTGACGGTCCCAAGGCGCATGCCGCGGAACTCTACCGGTGCGCCAGGTTGCAGGCCGCGAATGGAGTCTTTGAAGAACAGCAGGAAATCCTGGTGCTGGGTATAGAGCGACTCCTGAATGCTGCGCTGGTTATCGTAGAGGTCGAACTCTGCTTTCTCGGCTACCGGCTGGCCTAAGTCGATGCCCTCGGGGACATCAAAGCTAACGCCGCCGCCAAACAGCGTGGTCAGCGCCCCCATCTCCACGCGCATGCCCGCCGAGGTAAGATCGACGGCGATACCGCTGTCTTTCCAGAAGCGAACGTTGCTGGTCACCAGACGATCGTTAGGCGCGTTGATGAACAGCTGATAGCTCATGGTGCGCTTCTGCGGGTCGAACACGCTGGTCTCTACCGATCCGACACGATAGCCGCGGAAAAGTACCGGATCGCCAGGGGTGAGCTGACCCGCTTTTTTACTGTCGAGCACCACGCGGATACCTTTTGCATCCGGCGGTGCCAGCGGCGGCGAGTCCAGCAGCTGGTAATCGTCCCGCACTCCGCCTTTGGATCCCGGCTGAAGTTCAATATAGGCCCCGGAGAGCAGCGTACCCAGACCGCTAATCCCTTCCCTGCCAACCTGCGGCTTCACCACCCAGAACACGGTGTCGCCGTGCAGCAGCTTCTGCATATCGGCATTCAGCCGCGCCTTGATCTCAACGTGGGTCAGATCGTCGGTAAGCGTCGCCGACTCTACAACGCCAACGTCGATACTGCGGCTTTTGATAGTGGTTTTACCCGCTTCAATGCCCTCAGCATTGGTGGTGATCAGCGTCACCTCCGGCCCCTGATGGCTGTAGTGATAGAAGAGGATCCAGGCTCCGATCAGCGCTGTGATAATTGGGAAGATCCACACCGGCGACCAGTTTTTCACCTTCTGCACGTTGGCTTCCCCACCTTTGGTCTCCATGCTTTACGACTCCTCCTGGCTTAATTCTGGCTCACGATCCCACGTTAATCGTGGGTCGAAAGTCATGGCCGCAATCATTGTCATGATGACAACCAGCGCAAACATCAGCGCGCCCATTGCGGGGTAAATATTCATCAATCCGCCCATACGTACCAGGGCAGAGAGTACGGCAATAACGAAGACGTCAATCATCGACCAGCGGCCAACAAATTCAACCACCTCATAAATCAGGTGCATGCGCTCGCTGTCGCGCCGGCCGTGCCCCTTCGCATCCCAGCAGAGCCACGCGATGGCGATCATCTTCAGGGTCGGCACCATAATACTGGCGATAAAAATCACCAGCGCCACCGGATAAGAGCCTTCACTCCAGAGCAGGATCACCCCGGCCAGTATGGTCGAGGGCATCTTATCCCCCAGCAGATCGGTGATCATGATCGGCAGAATGTTAGCCGGCAGGTAGAGCAGAATAGAGGTAACCAGCAGCGCCATCGTCAGCTGAATGCTGTTTCTGCGCCGGGCGTGACCGCGGCTATGGCAGCGGGGACAGACCGTCTGGCCGATGGGCAGCACCGCCGTGCAGGAGGCGCAGGAGCGCAGCCCCTGGCGAATGCCCGCCACCCCGACCCGCAGCGGCTGGGCAAGCGCTGGCGCAGGGGCGATGTCGTCCCATAGCCAGCGTTTATCAACGCACTGGAAGGCGCGGAGATGCAAAATACAGAAGAGGCACCAGGGTATGAAACTGCTGCCAACCCCGATATCGCCATAGGCTATCAGTTTGACGAAGCTGACCAGCACTCCGGCGAGGAAGATCTCCGCCATGCCCCAGTTTTTCAGCATAAAGAAGATACGCGCCAGTGCGCGCTTCAGACCATCGGGCAGTGAGACCTTGTTCACCAGCAGAATGATGGTAACCAGGCAAAATGCGGGCACAAACTGCACAAAGAGCAGGAAGAAGGTGCCGAGACTGGCGTAATCCTCAGAGAACATGACCCTGGGGATCTCCATTAGCGTCACCTCACTGGTCACCCCCGCCACCTTCATATTGATGAAGGGAAAGAGGTTTGCCAGCACCAGCATAAACAGCGCCACTACCGAGTAGGCCAGCGGACGCTGCCGGGGGGCATCCCAGCGGGTGGTCAGCGTATGGCCGCAGCGCGGACAGGCCGCCTTATGCCCGTGGGCAAGCGGCGGCAGCGCCACCAGCAGGTCGCACTGCGAACACAAAATGTGCCGGGCGTCATGATGTTGTTCGCACATGCGCACTCCCTGAATTACGTTGCGTTTTTAAGCGCCTCGAGCTGCTCCCACCGCTCAAAGGCCTCTTCCAGCGCCTTTTCTGCAGTAGCCATCTCGTCTAACACTTTTTGTGTCTGCTCGTGAGGCTGACTGAAAAAGGCCCCGTCAGCAACCTGTGCCTGCAACGCAGTAAGATTTGCCTCCAGCTCTTCCAGCCGTTGAGGAAGCTGCTCAAGTTCCCGCTGCAGGTTATAGCTTAGTTTGCTCCCGCCGCGTTTGACAGTTTCTGCTTTTGCCGCCGGGGCGTCGGTCACTTTTTTGCTAACGGCCTGTTTTTGCGCCTGAGAAGCGGCCTGCTGGCCTCGCGCATCCTGATAGCCACCCACATAGCGGCCAATCCGGCCCTGACCTTCAAAAATCCAGCATTCGGTCACGGTGTTATCGACAAACTGACGATCGTGGCTCACCAGCAGAACCGTACCCTGGTAGCCATCGATCAGCTCTTCCAGCAGTTCGAGGGTTTCGACGTCGAGGTCGTTGGTCGGTTCATCGAGGATCATCAGGTTGCTGGGCTTGAGGAACAGGCGCGCCAGCAGCAGGCGGTTACGCTCCCCGCCGGAGAGCGCCCGAACCGGGGTCATGGCCCGTTTCGGGTGGAACAGGAAGTCCTGCAGGTAGCCCAGCACATGGCGTGGTTTACCGTTAACCATCACCTCCTGCTTGCCCTCGGCGAGGTTATCCATCACCGTCCGATCCGGATCCAGCTCTGCACGATGCTGGTCAAAATAGGCGACCTCCAGCTTGGTCCCGATGTGAATACGTCCGCTGTCAGCCTGTAACTGGCCGAGCATCAGCTTCAGCAGGGTGGTTTTTCCGCAGCCGTTCGGGCCAATCAGGGCAATTTTATCCCCGCGCTGTACCTGGGCAGAGAAATCGGTCACCAGCTTTTTGCCGTCCACGCCGTAGTGCACGTTTTCCATCTCAATAACGATTTTGCCGGAGCGGGTGGCCTCTTCAACCTGCATCTTCGCGCTACCCATCACCTCCCGGCGTTCGCTGCGCTCGCGACGCATCGCCTTCAGGGCGCGCACGCGCCCTTCGTTACGGGTACGGCGCGCTTTGATGCCCTGGCGGATCCACACCTCTTCCTGGGCCAGCTTGCGGTCAAATTCGGCATTCTGCAGCTCTTCAACCCGCAGCGCCTCCTCTTTCTCCAGCAGATACTGATCGTAGTTGCCCGGATAGGTGACCAGCTTGCCGCGATCGAGATCGACAATGCGCGTCGCCATATTGCGGATAAACGAACGGTCATGGGAGATGAAGATAATTGTGCCGTTGAAGGTTTTCAGGAACCCTTCCAGCCAGTCGATGGTTTCAATATCCAGGTGGTTGGTCGGTTCGTCCAGCAGCAGCACCCGCGGGTTGCTCACCAGCGCACGCCCCAGCGCCGCCTTACGCAGCCAGCCACCGGAGAGCGAGGCCAGCGCCATATCGGCTTCCAGCCCCAGCTGGGCCAGCACCTCGTTGATGCGGTTCTCCATCTGCCAGAGACCGTAATGATCCAGCAGCTCCTGCAGGCGCGCCATCTCGTTGAGGTTCTTCTCGCTTGGATCGGTCATCACCAGATGGGAGATCTCATGGTAACCCTTGAGGTACTCCGCCTGCTCTGAGATCCCCTCGGCAACAAAATCGTAAACGCTACCGGCCACGTTACGCGGCGGATCCTGCTGCAGACGCGCCACGACCAGGTCCTGCTCATAGACGATGCGACCATCGTCCAGACCCTGCTCACGGTTGAGGATCTTCATCAGGGTGGATTTCCCCGCGCCGTTACGTCCCACCAGGCAGACGCGCTCGTTGTCTTCAATGTGAAGTTCGGCGTTGTCCAGCAGCGGCGAGTCGCTGAACGACAGCCAGGCACCGTGCATACTAATTAATGACATCTTGTTCTATTCCTCTCAGGCTGCGGTAATCAGCCAGCAGTTATGGATCTGACGGTTGCGGGCGAAATCCTGCGACTGTGTTTTTTGGGTAATGTCTTGTGCTTTCAGCCCCAGTTCAGCCAGCCCGTCGTGGTCCATGCGGAAACCGCGTTTGTTGTTTGAGAACATAATCGTGCCGCCTTTGCGCAGCATACGCTTTAAGTCTTTCATTAAGCTCAGGTGATCGCGCTGAACGTCAAACGCCTCTTCCATGCGTTTAGAGTTAGAGAAGGTCGGCGGATCGATAAAGATCAGATCGAACTGCTCGTCGGTCTCCCGCAGCCAGCCCATCACGTCGGCCTGCATCAGGCGATGCTGGCGACCGGTGAGGCCGTTCAGCCGCAGGTTGCGCTCGGCCCACTCCAGGTAGGTGCGCGACATATCGACGGTAGTGGTCGACGCCGCTCCGCCCAGCCCCGCATGCACGCTGGCGCTGCCGGTATAGGAGAAGAGGTTAAGGAAATCTTTACCTTTGCTCATCTGGCCGAGCATCCGGCGGGCGATACGGTGATCGAGGAACAGGCCGGTATCGAGGTAGTCGGTCAGGTTAACCCACAGGCGGGCGTTGTATTCGCTCACCTCCATGAATTCGCCCTTCTCGTTCATCTTCTGGTACTGGTTCTTGCCTTTCTGGCGCTCGCGGGTCTTCAGCACCAGCTTGTTAGGCGCAATCCCCAGCACCGTAATGGTGGCAGCAATGACATCCAGCAGGCGCTGGCGGGCCTTCTGCGGATCGACGGTTTTCGGCGGAGCGTACTCCTGCACCACCACCCAGTCGGCGTAGCGGTCTACCGCCACGTTATAGTCCGGCAGATCGGCGTCGTAGAGGCGATAGCACTCGATCCCCTCCTGGCGCGCCCACTTCTCCAGCTTCTTGACGTTTTTACGCAGGCGGTTGGCGTAATCTTCCGCCATGCCGCTGCCTTTGATATCACCAACGTTTTCTGCGACAGAGTAGTTTTTCTGTACGCAGTCCAGCGGACCGTTTTTGGCCTTAAACTGGCGGTCGGCGCGCAGCTGGAGGCAGCTAAGCAGCTCCGGCGAGGCGCTGAACAGAGAGACGTTCCAGCCGCCGAAGTTATTTTTCAGGGTGCGACCCAGCAGGCTGTGCATGGCGATCAACGCCGGCTCGCTCTCCAGACGCTCGCCGTACGGCGGGTTGCTGAGCACGGTACCGTGCGGCCCTTCCGGCTGCGGATTGGTCAGCTGAGCAACGTCTTTGACATTAAAATCGATCAGCTCGCTGACGCCTGCACGACGGGCGTTACTGCGGGCAATATCGATAACCCGGGCATCGCTGTCGGAGCCGTAGAAACGCGAACCGTAGTCTGCCAGACCGCGACGAGCGCGGGTCTGCGCCTCGGCTTTCACCTCTTTCCACAGCGCCTCGTCGTGCTGCGCCCAGCCGCTGAAGCCCCAGTGCTGGCGATGCAGGCCCGGCGCGCGATCGGTGGCGAGCATCGCCGCCTCAATCAGCAGGGTGCCGGAGCCGCAGAGCGGATCGAGCAGCGGGGTACCCGGCTGCCAGCCGGAGCGCATCACCACCGCCGCGGCCAGGGTCTCTTTCATCGGCGCAAGTCCGGCCCGGTCGCGATAGCCGCGCAGGTGCAGGCCGTCGCCGCTGAGATCGAGGGCAATATGCGCCGTCTCTTTATTCAGCCAGACGTTGATACGCATATCCGGCTGCTCGCGATCGACGTTAGGACGTTCCATATTCTTGCGCGTAAAGCTGTCGACGATGGCGTCTTTTACCCGCATCGCACCGTACTGGCTGTTGCGGATCTCCTCATTCAGCCCGCTGAAGTGCACGGCGAAGGTCGCGCCGGGATTGAAAATCTCCGTCCAGTCAATCGCCTGCACGCCCATATAGAGGTCAAGATCGCTGTAGACCTTGCACTCGTTCAGCGGCAGGATAATGCGCGAAGCCAGGCGACTCCACATCAGGCTCTGGTAAATGAGCCGGGTGTCCCCCTCAAAATGGACACCGCCCTGAACCACCTGGACGTGCTGCGCCCCGAGGTTTTCCAGTTCAGTTTTTAACAGCTCTTCCAGCCCACGGGCCGTACTGGCAAACAGAGAATTCATATCGTCACTTTTACTCGCAGAAAATTGTTGCGCATTATAGCCAATATAAGTGGGATGTCATAAAGTTGAGACCCTATTTTCACACCCATGGAGGGCGCAGTGGCTATCCTGTCGCGGCTTTTTATTCATCCGGTCAAATCGATGCGCGGAATTGGCCTCACGCACGCCCTGGCCGACATCAGCGGCCTGGCCTTTGACCGCATCTTTATGCTTACGGAATCCGACGGTACGTTTATTACCGCCCGTCAGTCTCCGCAGCTGGTGCGCTTTATCCCCTCGCCGCTGCATGACGGGCTGCATCTTACCGCACCCGACGGCAGCAGCGCGCTGGTGCGCTTTGCCGATTTTATCAGCGACGCCGCACCGACGGAGGTATGGGGCAACCATTTTACCGCATTAATCGCCCCGGCGGCGATCAACCAGTGGCTGAGCAGCTTTTTTAATCGTGAGGTGCAGCTGCGCTGGGTAGGCCAGCAGCCCACCCGCCGGGTGAAGCGCTTCGAGAGCGTGCCGCTCTCTTTTGCCGACGGCTTCCCCTATCTGCTCACCAACGAGGCCTCGCTGCGCGATCTGCAGAGCCGCTGCCCGGCCAGTATCCAGATGGAGCAGTTTCGTCCAAACCTGGTGGTGACCGGGGTGCAGGCGTGGGAAGAGGATAGCTGGAAAACCATACGCATCGGCGAGGTGATCTTTGACGTGGTCAAACCCTGTAGCCGCTGCGTCTTTACCACCATCAGCCCCGAGCGTGGGCAGAAGCATCCGGCAGGTGAACCGCTGCACACTCTGCAACAGTTCCGCACCGCGATCGACAGCGGCGACGTCGATTTCGGCCAGAACCTGATCGCCCGTAACAGCGGCGTGATCCGCGTCGGCGACGAGGTGAGCGTGCTGGCGAGCGGTCCGGCAAGAGTGTACGGTGCCGGGGAGCCGGTTGAAACGCTGGAAGTTGAGCAGCAGGCCGCTTCGACGGTGACCATCGACTGGCAGGGAGAGCGTTTCACGGGCAATAACCAGCAGGTGTTGCTGGAGCAGCTGGAGAGCCAGGGGATCCGCGTGCCCTACTCTTGCCGGGCTGGGATCTGTGGCAGCTGCCGTGTACGTCTGGTCGAAGGGGAAGTCAGCGCCCTGAAGCAGTCCGCCATTGGTGATGACGGCACCATCCTGAGCTGCAGCTGCATTCCTAAAACGCCGCTGGTGCTGAAGCCTTAAACCGCCTGCTCCAGGCTGTAGAGCTGGGGCAGCGGTCGCATACGATCGTTCATGATCTTAATTGCGTCGCCAAGCTGCATGGTACGCCCGGCAATCACCACGCCGGGCTGGGCCAGCAGGCAGAGCGTGGCGTTATCACCCGGCTCAACCACCAGCAGATTGACCTGCTCCGCGGTATCGCTGAGCCAGACGCTGGCGGCTTCGCCCAGATCGGGCTGCCAGCTGTCGCCGTAGGAGTGGAAGTGCCAGCTTTTTGGCATCTGCGGCTTCAGGAAGCGGATGGCCACCAGCGCATTCAGCACCAGTTCGGCCCGCTGCTCGCGCGAGAGGTCAAACTCGCGACAGCGCTCCTCAAAGGAGAAGTAGAGCGCGGCGTCATCCACGCAGAAACCAGAGGGTGCGAACGCGTCCGGCGTCAGCATCCGACGGGCGTAACGGGAGCGAAACAGCATCCCATTGGCGAGATCGAGCATCATCCGGTCGTGCTCTTCGTCGTAATACCAGCGCCAGTTATCGTCAGGTTTAATTCGCATAGTCCTCTCCGCTTCCCCTTAAGCATCCTGCTGTGTTTGTGTCCGTTGCTACCGCTTCGCTTATCACAAAATGTCAATAATGAGAACGTTTAAATTAACAACAACCGGGGGAATATAAAACAACCAGGGCGGGAAATAAAGCCCTGGTTAACATTTAGACGCAAAGGATTAGATATGGGTAACGATCTCTTTAATCAGCGACGGCCCTTTAAATATAAAGCCGGAATAGATCTGCACCAGCGTCGCGCCGGCGGCGATTTTCTCCCGGGCGGCGATAACGGAGTCGATTCCGCCGACGCCAACGATCGGCAGCTGCCCCTTCAGCTCCTGCGCCAGACGGCGAATTATTTCGGTGCTTTTCAGCTGCAATGGACGTCCGCTTAAACCACCGGTCTCATCGCAGTAGCGCATTCCCTGCACCAGCCCTCTTTCAAGGGTCGTGTTGGTGGCAATAACGCCGTCAATATTATGGCGAACCAGGCTGTCAGCGACCTGAATTAACTCCTCAACGGAGAGATCGGGAGCAATTTTCACCGCCACAGGGACATATTTATGATGAATACTCTGCAGCTCGCGCTGCTTATTTTTAATGGCGGAGAGCAGCTCGTCCAGCGCCTCACCGTATTGCAGCGAGCGCAGGCCTGGCGTGTTTGGCGAGGAGATGTTAATCGCAATATAGCCCGCGTAGGGATAGACTTTATCCATACAGATCAGGTAGTCATCTTTTCCCTGCTCTACCGGCGTATCTTTATTCTTGCCGATATTAATGCCCAGCACGCCGTCAAAATGGGCTTTTTTGACGTTCTCTACCAGGTTATCCACGCCAAGGTTATTGAAGCCCATGCGGTTAATTAACCCCTCTGCCTCTACCAGGCGGAAGATACGCGGCTTATCGTTACCCGGCTGCGGGCGCGGCGTCACGGTGCCGATCTCAATCGCGCCAAAGCCCATTGCGCCCAGCGCATCGATGCACTCACCGTTTTTATCCAGACCCGCTGCCAGGCCGAGCGGATTTTTAAAGGTCAGCCCCATGCAGGAGACCGGCTTTTGCGGCACATTCTGGCGTACCAGCGCGGCTAAAGGGGTGCCGGAAATACGGCGTAACTGCTGAAATGTAAATTCATGAGCGCGCTCAGGGTCGAGCTGGAAAAGGGCTTTACGAACGAAGGGGTAGTACATGAACTCTCCTGGATTCCCGGTGTGCAAACCGGGGGCGTATTATCTGCGATTGTGACGTGAAAGGGAATTGACCTGCGGCAAATAATTCGGATAAAACGCAAACGTTTTCTTTTCAGCCCCTACTTTATCTATTTTTTAGCTATGCAGCCTCAGAAAAATTATTTAGTAGATGACCCGGCCAGTGCCACACTCCTGAAAATTGTTATCAATGTTAGATGAAAGCAAACAATTGGTTATAAGGAGCAAGCATGCGCATTATTACCCTGGCCGGTAGTCCCCGCTTTCCGTCTCGTTCCAGTTCACTGCTGGAATATGCCCGCGAAAAGCTCAATGCGCCAGATGTGGAAGTGTACCACTGGAACCTGCATAACTTTGAACCTGAGGATCTGCTGTACGCCCGTTTTGATAGCCCGGCGCTGAAGACGTTCATCGAGCAGTTGAACGGTGCAGATGGATTAATCGTGGCGACGCCGGTTTACAAAGCCTCATTTTCTGGCGCGCTGAAAACCCTGCTCGACCTGCTGCCTGAACGCGCGCTGGAGGGCAAAGTTGTCTTGCCGCTGGCGACCGGCGGCACCATCGCCCATTTGCTGGCGGTGGACTACGCCCTCAAGCCGGTGCTCAGCGCACTTAAAGCGCAGGAGATCCTGCACGGCGTCTTTGCCGACGATTCACAGGTTATTGATTATCAGCATCAGCCGCACTTCACGCCGAACCTGCAAACCCGCCTCGATAGCGCACTGGAAACCTTCTGGCAGGCGCTGCACCGTCGGGATATTCAGGTGCCAACATTTAGCCAACCGCAAGGAGTGGCCCATGTTTAAAACCCTGACCCGCATCGGGCTGGCTGGCGTGCTGGCACTCTCATCGCTGAGCTACGCTGCAGAACCTTCCCCGGAAAGCCTGCGCATCGGCTATCAAAAAGGGAGCGTCAGCATGGTGCTGGCGAAAAGTCACCAGCTTTTAGAAAAACGTTTCCCCGCTACAACTTTCTCGTGGATCGAATTCCCGGCGGGGCCGCAGATGCTCGAGGCGTTGAATGTCGGCAGTATCGATCTCGGCAGCACCGGCGATATCCCGCCTATCTTTGCCCAGGCAGCGGGCGCGGATCTGGTGTACGTCGGCGTAGAGCCTGCCAAGCCTAAGGCTGAGGTGATCCTGGTGGCGGAGAACAGCGCCATTAAACGCGTCACCGATCTGAAGGGTCACAAGGCCGCGTTCCAGAAAGGCTCCAGCTCGCACAATCTGCTGCTGCGCGCGTTACAGGAGGCCGGGCTTACGTTCAAAGATATTCAACCTGTCTATCTGACGCCTGCTGATGCTCGCGCGGCATTCCAACAGAAAAACGTGGACGCCTGGGCAATCTGGGATCCGTACTACTCCGCCGCCTTGCTGCAGGGCGGCGTACGGGTGCTGAAGGATGGCACAACGCTGAAGCAGACCGGCTCGTTCTATCTGGCCGCCCGCCCCTATGCCGAAAAGAACGGGGCGTTTATTCAGAGCGTACTTGATACCTTTTCCCAGGCAGATGCCCTGACGCAGAGCCAGCGGCCTGAGAGCATCGCTCTGCTGGCGAAAACGATGGGCTTACCTGAGCCGGTGATCGCCACCTATCTTGATCACCGCCCGCCGACAACCATCGCCCCGGTCAATGACCAGGTCGCGGCGCTACAGCAACAAACCGCCGATCTCTTTTATCAAAATCGCCTCGTGCCAAAGCAGGTGAACATTCGCGACCGTATCTGGCAACCCGCAGACATTAAAGGAACCAAATCATGAGCCTGAATCTTTTCTGGTTTTTACCTACCCACGGTGATGGGCATTATCTTGGCACAGAAGAGGGTTCCCGCCCGGTCGATCATGGCTATCTGCAGCAGATTGCCCAGGCCGCGGACCGAATCGGCTTTAGCGGCGTGCTGATCCCCACCGGACGCTCCTGCGAAGACGCATGGCTGGTTGCCGCGTCCCTGATCCCCGTGACCCAGCGGCTAAAGTTTCTCGTTGCGCTGCGCCCGAGCGTAGTCTCGCCTACCGTGGCCGCTCGCCAGGCGGCGACGCTGGACAGGCTCTCTAATGGCCGCGCCCTGTTTAATCTGGTGACGGGCAGCGATCCGCAGGAGCTGGCAGGCGACGGTGTCTTCCTCGATCACACCGAGCGCTACGAGGCTTCCGCCGAGTTTACCCGCGTCTGGCGTCGTCTGCTGGAGGGCGACACCGTGACGTTTGAAGGCAAACATATTCATGTCCGGGACGCGAAACTTTACTTTCCGCCGGTACAGCAGCCGCGCCCTCCCCTCTACTTTGGCGGGTCGTCGGACGTGGCACAGGATCTGGCGGCTGAGCAGGTTGATCTCTATCTGACCTGGGGCGAACCGCCGGCGCTGGTTAAGGAGAAGATTGCTCAGGTGCGTGCCAAAGCGGCCGCGCAGGGTCGGACGGTGCGCTTTGGTATTCGTCTGCACGTGATTGTGCGCGAAACCAATGAAGAGGCGTGGCAGGCGGCGGATCGGCTGATCGCGCATCTGGACGATGACACTATCGCCAAAGCGCAGGCCGCCTTTGCCAAAACCGACTCCGTCGGGCAGCACCGGATGGCGTCCCTGCACAACGGCAAGCGTGAAAATCTTGAGATCAGCCCGAACCTCTGGGCGGGAGTGGGACTGGTGCGAGGCGGCGCAGGGACCGCCCTGGTGGGCGATGGCCCAACCGTGGCGGCGCGCATCAACGAGTATGCTGAACTCGGTATCGACAGCTTTATCCTCTCCGGCTATCCGCATCTGGAAGAGGCATATAAGGTCGGCGAGCTACTATTCCCGCACCTTGATGTGTGCCGCCC
>JBCNNW010000110.1:0-12308 GCA_039594205.1 Pseudescherichia sp.
ATCGCGACTTTAACGATAAGTGGGACGACGAGGACGACTGGCCGAAGAAGAAGTAGTCAGTGGTGATTACGCCGGGCGGCGCTACCGCCTGCCCGGCCTGCAACTCTACATAAACTCGACAATATCGTCGTCGTTGAACTTGCCGCCGCTCAGCGCCTCATCAAAATAGTGCTTCGGCACGGTGTAGCTCAGACGATCCAGCGCCAGCTGCATACTCTCATGGCTGATGCCGTGTCCCACATCATCAACGATATCCAGCGTGACATCGCCCCCGGCCTGTAGCAGCGCCTCCTGAGCGGCAACGGCATGCGTCAGCTCAATCACGCGATCCTCCCCGCCGTGGATCAGGTGGATAGTCACCGCTGCGCTGATAGTCGCAGGCAGGCTGGCAAAGCGACCGCTAAAGGCAATCACCCGCGAGGCCAGAGTAGGCTGAGCTTTTATCCCCTCCAGAGCCATGATCGCCCCCTGTGAGAAGCCAATCAGCGCCGTCGCCTGCGGCCCCAGTCCACTCTCCTGCTGCCAGTAGCGTACGGTTTCAATAAATTCGGGCATGATGGCGTCCACGCGCTGCTGACGATTCTCCTCCGTGACACCCTGCACGGAGAACCACTGCCGCGCGGGCGCCGGACCGCAGGGTTCAGCCCCGCCAACGCTAACGATCAGCGCATCCGGAAAGCGGGCGGTAAAGCCGGTGCCGACCTGTCCCATGGCGACCGGATTATCACCGACGCCGTGAAACAGCAGCAGCAGCTGGCTGGCAGGTTTGTCCGGACGTTGTACTACATGGTAGTCGTGTTCCATGGCGGTCTCCTTATAGCGTTGAGGTAAGTTTACGCCGCACGGCGGCGATGACCATGCCATTTAACTGAATGAGTTAGTTAAAAAAATTGCAGCTGTGCTATCTGCTGCTGGCTCTGTGCAGCCCGGTCTGCATCGATTGCAGTCAGCGCCGCTGCCGTCTCATGTCGTTGAGCAGCCAGCAGCCCCTTGCGTCCGGACAGCCGTAATGCATGACAGGCCTGCGTCTCACTCAGCTCTTGCTCAAGCTGGCTGCGCAGCGCCGTCAGAGGCAGATTGCTGTGCATCAGCAGACGGCTGAGTGCGCCGAGCGCTGCGGAGAGCGGACGATGGGCAAAGGCAAAGCCCGCCAGCTCATGCCAGTCATCACTATTAAGGGTAGTCGGCTCCCCCGACGGCAGAGGTAACTTTTCGTCACGCCAGGGGGCGAGCCAGGGCAGATCCCTCGCCAGCCTGCGCTGCTCCGTTGCTACCAGTGCTTCCGCAGCAGCAGAGAGCGGCAGGATAGCCATCGCCGTGTAGCAGCCGCTGCTCGCCTCACGATAGCTACCCAGCCGCACCGGCTGAAAACCGCAGCGCTGCCAAAATCGCCATAGCTCGCGGGTATAGCCGAAGCTGACTGAAAGATAGTCGCAGCCCGCGCTGTGAGCGTGCATTTCAGCAATCAGCCGCTGGCCGATCCCCTCCCGCTGACGTGAAGGGTGAACGGCAATACGGCTGATACGACGTCCCACCAGCGTGGCCGCCAGCGGGCTGGCCCCGTGCGCTGCCAGCGACTGAGCAACAAGGTTGCCCCGCGGCCGTCGAAAACCCGCCCACACCGCCTGGCTAAGCTCGGCAGAGAGCCCCCCCTCCTCCACCAGCCACAGCGCGGCAATGGGCTGCTCTCCGGCCAGCGCCTGCCAGAAGCGCTGGCCCGGCGCGTCCATCATCCGTCGCAGATCGAGGGGTGACGTCCGGTAGTGGGCGCTGGTCAGCAGGCGATAGAGCGCGGCGGGCTGCGCTGGTGAGGTCAGCCAGGCATCCTGCGTCAGAGAGGATATCCGGTATTCAACTCCCTCCGCCGAACCGGGAAGGGCATCATCAAACAGCAGCAGATCGCTGATAAAGGACTCCAGCGGGCAGCCGCTGGCCCAGCGTAGCGGCGTGTTGAGGCGATGGTGTTGCCAACGATCCAGCCCTGCGCAGAACTTGAGTAAAAAGCCCTGCCCTGTTCCCTCGTAGCCCTGCACCGTCGTCGTAAGCAGAACCTTGTTGAATCCGGCAATCAGCTGGCGCAGCAGCGGGCCAGGTATGGCCGCTGCCTCATCGACAATCAGCCACTCAGGATAATGCCTGTTTCCATCGGCCAGCTGCTGCAACAGCGCATCCGGCGGAACGAAGTTTACCGCTTCACTGGCAAAGTGCACCAGCACGTCGGTGGCGGCGCGCGCTGGCGCGGTCACGATGGCCTTGCCCTGCAGATGACGAAGATGCATGCCCGCCAGCGCCGATTTGCCGCGCCCGCGTGGAGCGGTCACTACCATGACGCCGGGCGACATCGCGTGTAACTCTGCGAGGATTGCGGCCTGCTCCTGCTCTGGCGCGCCGCTGGCCGGGTGCCACGCCGGGCGCGGGGCAAACTCAGGAAGCGTGAGCTGATGCCCCTGCTGCCAGAGGATCGCCTCGCCGTGCGCCTGTAACGTGCGGCAAAAGTGATGGATAAAATGTGGGGTGGCGATAGGCTGAGCGGTATCGCTCCAGCGGCAGGCGTCGGCGTCAGGCGTCTCTGCCCAACGGGAAAAAGGGGGAGTCAGCAGGATCAGCCAGCCCCCCGCCCGCAGCGTACCGCCAAGAGCCGCAAAGGCAGCCACGTCAAAACCGCGGCGCGCGTCAAAGACGGCATGGTTAAATTCACGGCCCAGCAGCGTAGTGAGCGCCCGCGGATGACAGTAGTCTGCCGCCTGAGCGGCATCCTGCTCGTCACCTACCCACAGCGCCGCCTGGTTAGCGATCAGGGTGGCGGCCTGCTGCCGGCACCACGTCGCTTCCCCGCTGATAACCAGCAGGCGACGAATACCTTCGCGCGCCATCTGCGCACTCAGGGCGATCAAACGCTCCATGTCACTTTCCCGAAATCGAAGCTTTACAGCGTTTTGCCAAAGGTGTTGCACTGGGCAACATCACCCGTGTCAAAGCCGCGTTTGAACCAGGTGTAACGCTGTTCGGAGGTGCCGTGGGTAAAGCTGTCCGGTACGACGCGGCCCTGGCTCTGCTTCTGAAGACGGTCGTCCCCGATCGCTTCGGCGGCATTCAGCCCCTCCTGCAGATCGCCCTCTTCCATCACGCCCTGCTGCTGCATGCTGCGGCCCCAGACGCCAGCGAAGCAGTCTGCCTGCAGCTCCATCTTCACCGACAGGCGGTTAGCTTCAACCTGGGAGGCGTTTTGCTGCAGCTGGCGCACTTTCGGCTCGATACCCAGCAGCTTCTGTACGTGGTGACCTACCTCGTGGGCAATGACATAGCCCTGAGCGAAGTCACCCGCTGCACCGAGCTTGCTCTTCATCTCATCATAGAAGGAGAGATCGATATAGACTTTGCTGTCCGCCGGGCAGTAGAACGGCCCCATTACCGACTGGCCGGTACCGCAGCCGGTCTGCGTATAGTTACGGTACATCACCAGAGTCGGCTGCTGATAGGTACGGCCCATTTTTTCAAACAGCTGGGTCCACGTCTCTTCGGTGGTCGCAAAAATGACGCGGGTAAACTTCGCCGCCTCATTCTCCTGGGGAGTAGCCACCTGCTGAGTGCCCGGCTGAGACATCGGCTGCCCGGTGAGTAACCCGGTTAAATCCACGCCGTAGTAGCCGCCGATCACCACAATCACCAACAAAATAATCCCGCCTTTGCCCCGGGGCAAACGTAGCCCTCGGCCACCGAGCGGGCTACCTGATTCGCTACGCCTGTCTTCAACGTTATTACTTTCGCGACGCCCTTGCCAACGCATAATCACCTCAGAGATATTTTAATAAATATGATTGATCGTAGGCGGTTAAAGGCAGGATTACCATAAGAAAGGTTCTGTAACAGGCCGGAGGAGTGGGGACGCCTCCGGCTAACAGTGAAAGAGTGAAACTAGTCCAGTTTCACACCGAGACGGTGAGCCACGGCTTCATAGGCTTCGATCACGCCGCCCAGGCTCTGGCGGAAACGGTCTTTATCCATTTTATCCATGGTCTCTTTGTCCCACAGGCGGCTGCCGTCCGGGGAGAACTCATCGCCAAGCACTACTTCGCCGTTGAACAAACCAAACTCCAGCTTGAAGTCCACCAGGATCAGACCCGCATCGTCAAACAGCCTGGTCAGCACGTCGTTGGCCTTGTAGGTCAGCTCTTTCATGCGCGCCAGGTTTTTCTGATTCACCCAGCCGAAGGTTTCGCAGTAGGAGTCGTTAACCATTGGGTCGTGCATTTCATCGTTTTTCAGGAACAGATCGAACAGAGGCGGATTGAGGATCATCCCCTCTTCAATACCCAGACGCTTCACCAGCGAACCCGCCGCGCGGTTACGGATAACGCACTCTACCGGCACCATCTCCAGCTTCTTCACCAGGCACTCGGTATCGGAGAGCAGCTGCTCCATCTGTGTTGGGATGCCCGCCTCTTCCAGCTTGCTCATAATGAAATGGTTGAACTTGTTGTTTACCATGCCTTTACGATCGAACTGTTCAATGCGCGCGCCATCCCCTGCTGACGTATCATTGCGGAATTCGAGCACCAACAGGTCGGGGTTTTCCGTGCTGTATACGGTCTTCGCTTTGCCACGATACAACTCAGCTTGCTTTTGCATCTTTGTTACTCCAGGTTCCAGGTGTGATGATTTGAAGTCTAACTGCGGCCATTATCCGCTACGCACACGTTTGCGTCTACCCTGATAAAAAAGGCCGGAGCAATCCGGCCTGATTTTTTTACTTAAATGCAGCTTCGAAAACGGCCACCAGGGCGTCGTTTTGCGCCTGGGTCAGGGTATGCCCTTTCGGATCGATAAACTGCAGGCTGCTGCGGTTATCGAGATCGCCTACCTGTAACTTGTAGTCACCGGAGGTGAGACCCGGATCGCGCGCGCCAAGAGCCTGCCAGTCGCTGTCAGAGAGCGGCTTGTAGGTCACCGCCATGCTGCCGGTTGAGCGCGTGGAGTCGGTCACCTTCATGCCCACTTTCTCAAGGGTTGCAGGCAGGCGTTGCCAGACCACGTTAAACGGCCCGCGCACCACCAGCATCGGCAGACCGGTATCGTCGGCACCGCTCTGTACGTCGAGGGTAGCGGCGGAGCGGTTCTGAGCGGCGTTCTGAGAGGCAGTGGCGGTCTTATCCAGCCCGGCGGAGATCGCGTTCAGCATTTCGGTGCTGTAGCGCTGCAGCGAGGCGGTATCGGCCACCGGCTTGCCAGCCTGCTCCAGATTGACCAACTTCACCATCACCGCCTGCTGATAGCCCTGCGGTTTAACCGAGATTTGATACCGACCACGGTACTGCTGATCTTCATCAAGGCGATTCCAGTCAACCCAACCGGTCGTCAGGGTCTGGGCGGCATCGTCACGTTTATCAATCGCGTAGTTGTTGCCCTGAACGATGCTTACCACCTGTGGCCACAGCGTGCTGCGGTTGCCGTTCTCCACCAGCAGCGTTGCGGTATCACCGGTAAACTGGGTGCGGGCACCCGTCACCAGCGCCAGCGGCTGGGCCGGAGGACGGATATCCAGCGCTTTACCGACGGCACCGCTGCCGTTGGTAACCGGAATGTTGTAGTCACCGTTCTGCACCGGCAGGATCATGCCAGCAGGCGCATGAAGTTCACCAAGCGGCGCGGCATCCAGATAGGATTCATCACCGCTAACCTGGCGCTTATAGCGCGAGTCCGAACTACAGGCAGCGAGCAGCATAACAAGCGAAACACTCGCTACCTTCACCAGGCGCGACTTCTGTACTGAGTAAGCCATCAAATCTCCCTAAACTTTACAGCAAACCGGCGTGCTTAAGCGCAGCGGTAACAGCCTCACGACCGTGGTCGGTAATCGGCGTCATCGGCAGACGCAGCGTGTCGGTCGCTACAAGCCCCAACTCCTTACATGCCCATTTCACCGGGATAGGATTGGGTTCGACAAATAGTTTGTTGTGTAACGGCATCAGACGCTGGTTAATCACCCGCGCTTCGCTAAAGTGCCCTTCGGCAGCCAGACGGCACATCTCTGCCATGTCGCGTGCGGCCACGTTGGAGGTCACAGAGATGACACCGTGACCGCCAAGCTGCATAAAGTCCAGCCCGGTGGCATCGTCACCGCTCAGCAGACCGAAGTCATCTGAAACCAGCTCTTTGATCTGGTGAACACGACTTAAGTTCCCGGTGGCCTCTTTGATTGCGACAATATTGTTCACTTTCGCCAGGCGGCCCACGGTTTCAGGCAGCATATCGCAACCGGTACGCGAAGGTACATTATACAGAATTTGCGGCAGATCAGTGTGTTCCGCGATGGCTTTAAAGTGCTGGAACAGCCCTTCCTGCGTCGGACGGTTGTAGTAAGGGGTTACCGTCAGGCAGCCTACCACACCGCTACCGTTGAAGCGCTCGGTAAGACCAATCGCCTCAGCGGTGGCATTTGCACCGGTGCCTGCGATAATCGGGATGCGCCCGTCGGCCAGTTCAAGCGTCAGCATCACGACGTCACCATGTTCCTCATGGCTCAGCGTGGCGGACTCACCGGTCGTGCCTACCGATACAATCGCCGAGGTTCCGCTGGCGACATGATAATCAATCAGTTTCTTCAGGCTTGACCGGCAGACATTACCTTTCTCATCCATCGGTGTAACAAGCGCGACAATACTTCCCGTGAACATGGGCCATCCTCTGTGCAAACAAGATTCTCAATGGTACGTTTGGTGCTGTAATAAAAGCAAGCGACGCGAGGCGTTCCGGCGGTTGTATGCCGGTTTTTTTTATGCTTTCCTTAGGATTACCGAAACCGTTAGCGAAGCATCTACAGGAAGAACAGGTTTGACCCCTTCATCACAACATTATCTGGTTATTACCGCGCTAGGTGTCGACAGGCCTGGTATCGTCAATACGATCACCCGTCACGTGAGCAGCTGCGGCTGTAATATTGAAGATAGCCGGCTGGCGATGCTCGGGGAAGAGTTCACCTTTATCATGCTGCTGTCCGGGTCGTGGAACGCCATTACCCTGATTGAATCCACGCTGCCGCTGAAGGGCGCGGAACTGGATCTGCTGATTGTCATGAAGCGCACCACCGCCCGGCCCGGCGCGGCACTGCCCGCCACGGTGTGGGTGCAGGTGGAGGTAGCTGACTCCCCGCACCTGATCGAGCGCTTCACCGCCCTGTTCGATGCCCATCAAATGAATATTGCCGAGCTGGTCTCCCGTACCCAGCCAGCCCAAGCCGGTGCGGCCGCCCAGCTCTTTATTCAGATTACTGCCCACAGCCCGGCATTAGAAGATACGGCAAAAATTGAACAAGCTTTCAAAGTACTATGTACAGAATTAAATGCGCAGGGCAGTATAAATGTCGTCAACTATTCCCAGAACGATGAACAGGATGGAGTGAAGTGATGAATCCACTGAAAGCCGGTGATACCGCACCGAAATTTAGCTTGCCGGATCAAGACGGAGAACAAGTTAATTTGGCCGACTTCCAGGGACAGCGTGTATTGGTCTATTTCTACCCGAAAGCCATGACCCCAGGCTGTACCGTCCAGGCCTGTGGCCTACGCGATAACATGGATGACCTGAAAAAAATCGGTGTGGAGGTGCTGGGCATCAGCACCGACAAGCCGGAAAAGCTCTCCCGCTTTGCTGAAAAAGAGCTGCTGAACTTTACGCTGCTGTCCGATGAAGACCACCAGGTCTGCGAGCAGTTTGGCGTCTGGGGTGAGAAGTCGTTTATGGGGAAAACCTACGACGGCATTCACCGCATCAGCTTTTTGATTGGCGCTGACGGGGTCGTTGAACATGTGTTTAACGATTTTAAAACCAGTAACCACCACGATATCGTGCTCGGTTGGTTACAGCAGAACGCGTAACCTATTAAGGCCCGGCGGCGCTGCGCCTGCCGGGCCTACACCCTACTCTTCAACCGCCGGAACATCCGGCCAGGCATGCACCACCGCCTTGATCAGCGTGGCAAGCGGAATCGCAAAGAACACCCCCCAGAAGCCCCACAGTCCGCCGAAGATCACCACCGACAGAATGATCACCAGCGGATGCAGATTGACCGCCTCAGAGAAGAGCACCGGCACCAGCAGGTTGCCGTCCAGCCCCTGAATAATCAGGTAAACCGCAAAGCAGCTCCAGAACTCGGTTCCCAGCCCAAACTGGAACAGCGCCACGCCGATCACCGGGATAGTGACCACAAACGCGCCGATGTAAGGGATGAGCACCGAGAAGCCCACCAGCACCGCCAGCAGCAGCGAGTAGTTGAGACCGAAGAGAATAAAACCAATCCACGTCGCCACGCCGACGACGATCATCTCCAGCACTTTGCCGCGAATATAGTTGGTGATCTGCTGGTTCATCTCTACCCACACCTGACCTGCCAGGCCACGGTTGCGCGGCAGAATGCGGCGCACGGCGTTGAGCATCTGCTCTTTATCCTTCACCAGGAAGAAGACCATCAGCGGGACCAGCACCAGATAGACCGCCAGGGTCAGCAGCCCCACCAGCGAGGCAACGGAGTATTTAACCACCGAATCCCCGAGGCTGAGCATGCGGGTGCGCATATTCTCCGCCATGGCATCGATAATGCCCGCGTCCATCAGCGCCGGATAGCGTCGTGGCAGGGTAGCCGCAAAATCAGAGAGCTTGTTGAGCATGCCGGGCATATCGCGGATCAGATTGATGCCCTGCTGCCAGGCGACAGGCATCACCACGAAGGCCATCAGCAGCAGGATGCCGACAAACAGCACCAGCACGATGCTGGAGGCGACGGTACGTGAGCAGCCGACGTTTTCCAGCCGGGCGGTAGGCCACTCCAGCAAATAGGCCAGCACAATGGCGACCAGCAGCGGGGCTAATAACCCGCTAAAGAAGAACAGGATACTAAACCCTGCCAGCAGAATGACCAGCAGCGCAATCGCCTCCGGATCGCTAAAGCGACGGCGATACCACTGCGTTAACATTTCGAGCATAACTTACCTTACCTGTAGGTCTCTGGGGGTTTTCCGGAGGAATTGTATCGAAGTGAAACAAAAAAGACTTCGCTTTTCGACGCTGCCACAGGAAACTAGCGCATCAATTGATTAAGATGTTCATCACGCTCGCCACACAGGATTGAGGTTATGTTCAGGACGTTGAAAAAAACGCTAATTGCCACCCTGATTGCTACCCTGGCGCTGGGCCAGGCCGTGCCAGCCTTTGCTGACTCAGCGGATACATTGCCGGATATGGGCACCTCGGCGGGCAGTACGTTGTCGATCGCCCAGGAGATGCAGATGGGCGATTACTACGTTCGCCAGCTACGTGGCAGCGCGCCGCTGATTAACGATCCCCTGTTGGTGCAGTATGTGAATGGCTTAGGGATGCGCCTTGTCGCCCATGCTAATTCGGTGCGCACGCCGTTCCACTTCTACTTAATCAATAACGACGAAATTAACGCCTTCGCTTTCTTTGGCGGCAACGTGGTGCTGCACTCAGCCCTCTTCCGCTATGCCGATAACGAGAGCCAGCTCGCCTCGGTAATGGCGCACGAAATATCCCACGTCACCCAGCGGCATCTTGCGCGGGCGATGGAGGATCAGAAAAACAGCGCGCCGCTGACCTGGGCGGGCGCGTTAGGCTCTATTCTGCTGGCGATGGCCAGCCCGCAGGCGGGGATGGCGGCGCTGACCGGCACCCTTGCCGGCACGCGCCAGGGGATGATCTCCTTTACCCAGCAGAATGAGCAGGAGGCGGACCGCATCGGCATTCAGGTGCTGCAGCGCTCGGGGTTCGATCCGCAGGCGATGCCAACCTTCCTTGAGAAGCTGCTGGATCAGGCCCGCTACGCCTCACGACCGCCGGAGATCCTGCTTACCCACCCGCTGCCGGAGAGCCGTCTCTCTGATACCCGTAACCGTGCTAACCAGATGCGATCGGTGGTGGTCCAGTCCTCAGAGGATTTTTACCTGGCGAAGGCGCGTACGCTGGGGATGTATAACAGCGGGCGCAACCAGCTCACCAGCGATCTGTTGGATGCCTGGGCCAAAGGCAACGTGCGTGAGCAGCGTGCCGCCCAGTATGGCCGGGCGCTGCAGGCGATGGAGGGGGCTAACTACCCCGCCGCCAGCCAGGCGTTACAGCCCCTGCTGAGCGCAGAGCCGGGCAACAGCTGGTATCTCGATTTAGCCACCGATATCGATCTTGGTCAGAGAAAGTTTGATCAGGCCATCAACCGGCTGAAAAATGCGCCGAGGCTGAAAACCGACCCGGTGTTGCAGCTCAACCTGGCCAACGCCTATTTGCAGAGCGGCCAGGCAAGCGAGGCGGAGAAGATCCTTAACCGCTACACCTTTACCTATAGAGATGACACCAACGGCTGGGAGCTGCTGGCCCAGACCGAGGGCACGCTCGGCAATCGCGATCAGGAGCTGGCCGCCCGCGCCGAGGGCCTGGCGCTCAACGGCCAGCTGGATCAGGCTATTACGCTGCTGGGCAGCGCCAGCGCGCAGGTGAAGCTGGGCAGCATGCAGCAGGCGCGCTACGACGCCCGCATTGATCAGCTGCGGCAGATGCAGGAACGCTTTAAGCCCTATACCAAAATGTAATCAGGAGAATGTATGTCCGACGCGGTCACTATCTACCATAACCCCCGCTGCTCGAAGAGCCGCGAGACCCTGAGCCTGCTGCAATCTCGCGGCGTGGAGCCGCAGGTAGTGCTCTACCTGGAGACGCCGCCGGATGCGGCCACGCTGCGTCATCTGCTACAGATGCTCAATTTAACCAGCGCCCGCGATCTGATGCGGCAGAAAGAGGATCTCTATTGCACGCTCAACCTGGCGGACAGCACGCTCTCGGAAGAAGCGCTGATTCAGGCGATGGTAGAGAATCCGAAGCTTATCGAGCGCCCGATTGTGGTGAAGCGCGGCCAGGCGCGTATTGGCCGACCGCCGGAACAGGTTTTAGCGATCCTGTAGGCCGGGCAAACATCGTGCCCCCCGGCGCAATCACAGCTTCAAAATCTCTTTCACAAATGGGATGGTCAGCTTGCGCTGGGCGGTAATCGAGGCGCGGTCCAGCTGATCCAGCGTCTCAAACAGGGTGCGCATCTCACGATCCAGCCTTTTCAGCAGAAAACGACACACGTCCTCCGGCAGTTCAAAGCCGCGCTGGCGGGCGCGCAGCTGCAATGCCAGCAGCTTATCCTCGTCCGACAGCGGTTGAAGCCGATAGATCTGCCCCCAGTCGAGGCGCGAGGCGAGATCCGCCAGGTGCAGATTGAGCTGACGCGGTGGGCGATCGCCGGTGATCAGCAGCCGCGTGCGGCCAGACTCCAGAATGCGGTTGTAGAGATTGAAGATCGCCATCTCCCAGGGATCGTCCCCGGCGATGCACTCAATATTGTCGATGCAGACCAGCGAGAGCTGCTCCATACCGTCCAGCACCTCCGGCACGAACCAGGTCCGCTTATCAAGTGGCACATAGCCGACGGCGTCGCCGCGCGCAGAAAGCTCGGCGCAGGCGGCATGCAGCAGATGGCTGCGCCCTGCCCCCTCCCGCGACCAGAAGTAGATGTATCCGCTATGATCCTGACGCAGCACGTTTTGTACAGCCGCCAACAGAGAGGGGTTATCACCCGGCCAGAAACTGGCAAAGGTTTCATCGTCGGGAAGATAGAGTGGCAGAGAGAGCTGCGCCGGTGCGTTCAGAGATACCTCAACAGGGCTTACGTTAAACGCAGCGAGTTTACCACAAAACGATGCGCGGTTTGAACCGGGCACGATGCCCGGTTCACATTAGGATCAGTGCGGGGTGGCCTCGTCCTCTTTGGCGTCAATCACCTCCTCTTCCGGACGCAGGACGCTAATCAGCTTGAAGATCAGCGCCAGGCCGATGCCGACGATGGTGGCCAGCGCCATGCCCTTCAGCTCTGCCGCGCCGATGTGCACCTTCGCACCGCTGACGCCGATGATCAGGATCACTGAGGTGAGGATCAGGTTCTGCGCCTTGCTGTAGTCCACCTTGGACTCAATCAGCACGCGAATACCGGATGCGCCAATCACCCCATACAGCAGCAGCGACACGCCCCCCATTACCGGCACCGGAATGATCTGGATCGCCGCCGCCAGCTTGCCGACGCAGGAGAGCAGAATAGCAATGATTGCCGCTCCGCCGATCACCCATGTGCTGTAGACGCGGGTAATCGCCATCACGCCGATGTTCTCGCCGTAGGTGGTGTTCGGCGTGGAGCCGAAGAAGCCGGAGATGATGGTGGAGAAACCGTTGGCAAACATGGAGCGGTGCAGGCCTGGGTCGCGGATCAG
>JBCNNW010000111.1:0-12221 GCA_039594205.1 Pseudescherichia sp.
AATGTCGTCCGTCAGCCCCTGGGAGAGGTTCAGTGAAGGACTCCAGTTATTGCCAACAATGGTGTGATGATCGAAGCGCAGCGCTGGCGTCAGCATGGTGCTGTCGGTCAGCTCCATGTTGTTCTCGGCGAACAGCGAGAAGATCTCTGCCTGGGAGTAGGGGCTGCGGTTGGTGGGATCCACTCCGGCAATAGTGCCGCCTTCGGTCAGCGACTGGGTGTTAGAGGCCAGATCCTTCATGCGCTGCTGGTTCCACTCGGTGCCCAGCGTCAGGGTCTGGTTTACCAGCAGGTCCAGCGGCAGGTTAACCTCGCTATGCAGCAGCACGTCGGCAAGATCGATATTGGAAAAGTTCTCGTCAGAGAAGATCCCCTCGGTGCCGCCTGCCAGACCTTCGTTATTACGCGTGTTACGGGTGTGCTCGTACTGGGCATAGGTGGTGGTCGTGACGCCGTTATCCCAGCCGCCATTCCAGGTCAGAGAGTAGTTCTGGCGATAGAGGCGGTTAGTCTCTTTGCCGTAGTTCTTTTTCACCAGTGCGTTGGTATTGGTGTTCTGGGTATCGCCCGCATAGAGGTTACCCTGACGGCTGTAACCCGCCTCCAGCTCCAGCGAGTTCATGGGGGCAAAATCCCAGCGCAGCTGGCCGTTCACATCTTTATTTTCCACCCCTTCACGTCCGGCCGGCATGGTGCCCGCGTAGCTGCCGGTGCGTAAAGATTCATGGCCTTTATTGATATCCCAGGCATCGGCCTGGGTCTTCTCCAGGTTACCGTAGAGGCGGAAGCTGAAGTCACCTCCCAGCGGGCCGGTGAGGTTGAAGTTGGTGCGCTTGGTTGACCCTTCCGACTTGTGCTCCGGCGCGTTGAGGTAGGTATCCCACGCCCCGTGCCATTCGTTTTTGGACTGCTTAGTGATGATGTTGACCACGCCGCCCGCAGCACCGTTGCCGTAGCGTGCCGCCGCCGGGCCACGGATCACTTCGATGCGCTCGATCATCTCCGGCGGTACCCAGCTGGTGTCGCCTCGGGTGTCACGCTCCCCGCGCCAGCCCAGCCGCACCGAGTTGCGGCTGGTCACCGGTTTGCCGTCGATCAGGATCAGCGTGTTTTCCGGACCCATGCCGCGGATATCGATCTGACGGCTGTTGCCGCGCTGGCCGCTGGTGGAGTTACCGGTAAGGTTAACGCCTGGCATGGTACGAATGATTTCAGAGACGTCACGGGCAGGCGGATTTTTGCGGATCTCATCGGCGGTGATAGTGGAGACGCCGGGAGCCTGCAGATTCTGCTCGGCGGCGGTAACAACGATAGTGTCGTCCCCGGCAGGGGACTCCTCTGCATGAAGCGGTAGCGCTACCCCGTAAATGCCCAAATTGACCAGTAAGGCCAGGGACGTAATCTTGTTATTCATTGTGATACCTGTTTTCGTCGCCAGAAGACCGCCGACACGCCCTGGTTCCCTGCACGCACGTGGCTAATGGCATGATTATGTGAAAGACGCGCTTCCCACAGCGCGCCAATACGCTATTGCAAATGCAAATAGTTATCAATAATATTATCAATAAATTTTCTTACGTTTGAACAGTGCCGCAATCATTACGGGGTTAATTAGGTGACGACGCGAGCAACGGGCAGCGATGCCTGGTGGGACTCAAAACACGGACCTGAGTGGTTCCGCGAGGGGCAAGATCGGTGTCAGGTCACCTTCTGGTGGCGCGATCCGGCGGGAGATGAAACCACCTCTGCCATACGGCATGTGTGGATCTACATCACCGGCGTGACCGATCATCATCAACGGTCCAGACCACACTCCCTGAGCCGCATTCCAGGAACCGACGTCTGGTTCTGGCAAACTTCGCTTAATGCAAGCTGGCGCGGTAGCTACTGCCTGATCCCATCCGAAAATGAGCAGGACTTTGCCGGGTCGGTATTCTCTGGTGATGTGCCGGATCGCGTGGCGCTCCGTGAAGGGTGGCGCAGGCTGCTGGCTCATGCCGTTGCCGATCCGCTCAATCCGCTGTCGTGGCGGGGGGGACGCGGCCATGCGGTATCGGCCCTTGAGATGCCCGACGCGCCAGCGCAGCCGGGCTGGCATGCCCCGCAGGACACGCCTTTTACGCTACCGACCTGCATCCACTGGCGCAGCGATCGGCTGGGCAATAGACGCCGGGTCTGGATCTACACCACCGGTGACGAGAGTGCGGCCGAGCGGCCGCTGGCGCTGCTGCTTGATGGCCAATTCTGGGCCGAAAGCATGCCCGTCTGGCCCGCCCTTGCCGCGCTTACCCGGGATGGCAAGCTGCCAGCCGCCGTCTACGTGCTGGTCGACGCGATCGATAATACCCAACGCGGACGCGAATTGCCCTGTAATGCCTCGTTCTGGCAGGCATTACAGGAGGAGCTGCTGCCGCAGATTAAAACCCTGGTCCCCTTTAGTGACGATCCCACCCGGACGGTGGTCGCCGGGCAGAGCTTTGGCGGCCTGGCCTCGCTCTATGCCGGTCTAAACTGGCCCGAGCGCTTCGGCTGCGTGCTGAGCCAGTCCGGCTCCTACTGGTGGCCACATCGCGGTGCGCAGCAGGATGGTGCGGTTATTGAACAGCTAAAAACCGGCAGCCTTCAGCCACAGACCTTGCGCATCGTGCTGGAGGCCGGGGCGCGTGAGCCGCTCATCTTTGGCGTTAATCAGACGCTTTACGCTCTATTACAGCCGACGGCAGCGGCGCTTTTCTGGCGTCCGACCGACGGCGGACACGACGCGCTGTGCTGGCGCGGCGGGCTGACCGCAGGGCTAATGACGCTCTGGCAACCGCTAATCGACGCCGGCCGATAGTGCCTTTTCCCACGACAGGAGTGTGGTATGGAGTTCAGTAATCCCTTCGACGATCCAGAGGGGCAGTTTTACATTCTGCAGAATGCGCAGCAGCGCTATAGCCTGTGGCCGCAGCAGTGCGCCCTACCGCAGGGCTGGCATGTTGTCGCCGATCCCCAGCCGCAGGCTGAGTGCAACGCCTGGCTGGCGGGGCAGTGGCAGAACCTAACCCCTGCGTATTATGCGCGCTAAGGAGCAGCCCATGTCGAAACGTCTGCCGCTTGTCGCGGCCCAGACCGGGATCTGGATGGCGGAAACGCTCTCTACGCTGCCTGGCGCCTGGAGCGTCGCGCACTATATTGTTATCGACGACAGTGAGCTGGATGAAGCCCTGCTCGGTGAGGCTATCGTCACCGGCATGAGCCATGCTGATACCCTGCGCAGCCGTTTTGTTGAGGATAACGGCGAGGTGTTCCAGTGGATCGATGAATCGATGCCGTTGTCGCCGCCCGCGATTCACGACCTGCGTGCCCACGCCGATCCCCACGCGGCGGCGCTGGCCATTATGCAGGGCGATCTGGCGCAAAACCTGCGCGTCGACGGCGGTCAGCCGCTATGCCATCATGCGCTGCTGCGCCTTGGGGATCGCTGCTGGTACTGGTATCAGCGCTATCACCACCTGCTGGTGGATGGCTTCAGCTTCCCGGCAATTACCCGACATATTGCCGCCATCTATAGTGCATGGCGGCGCGGCGAACCGGCACCGGCATCGCCATTTACCCCCTTCGCTGAGGTGGTAGAGGAGTACCAGCGCTACCGCGACAGCGAGGCGTATGGCCGGGACGCAGCTTACTGGCGTGAGGTAAGCCAGATCCTGCCGCCGCCGGTATCGCTCTCTGCCAGCCCGCTGTCGGGACGCGCTTCTGGCGCTGATATTCTGCGCCTGAAGCTAACCCTTGACGGCCAGGCTTTTTCCCGCCTGACGGCACAGCACAGCAGCTGCCAGCCCCCGGATTTAGCCCTGGCGCTGGTCTCACTGTGGCTGGCCCGTCTTTGCGGACGCATGGACTATGCCGCCGGGTTTATCTTTATGCGTCGGCTAGGCTCTGCCGCCCTCTGCGCCACCGGCCCTGTCCTGAACGTCCTGCCGCTGGCGGTGAACGTTGACCCCACGGAGTCGCTTGCGGCGCTGGCCAGGACGCTCGCTGCCCGGCTGAAAAAGATGCGCCGCCACCAGCGCTATGATGCCGAGCAGATCGTGCGCGACAGCGGTCAGCTAATGAGCGATCGTCCGCTGTTTGGCCCGGTTTTCAACGTCAAGATGTTTGACTATCAGCTGGACATTGACGGAACAGCGGGTAAAACCCACACCCTGGCAACCGGACCGGTTAACGATCTGGAGATTGCTCTTATTCCGGACGAGCAGGGCGGTCTTGCGGTGGAGATCCTGGCGAACCGCCAGCGCTATGATGAGGCCACGCTAAACGCGCATGCCGCCAGGCTGGATGCGCTGCTGCGCCAGTTTGCCGATAATCCGACCCTGTGCTGCGGTGAGGCTGCGCTTATTCTGCCTGCTGAGCAGGAGAAGATTGACCGTATCAATGATACCCGTACCCGCCTGCCTGTCACCACCCTCAGCGGCCTTGTTGCGGCTCAGAGTGAGAGGACGCCTGACGCCCCTGCGCTGGCAGATGCCCGCTGGCAGTTTAGCTACCGTGAAATGCGCGAGCAGGTTATCGCCCTGGCCCATGCGTTACGCCAGCGCGGGGTCGGGCCGGGGGACTGCGTTGCCGTCGCGCTGCCGCGTTCGGTCTTCCTCACCCTGGCCCTGCATGCGATTGTCGAGGCCGGGGCCGCCTGGCTACCGTTGGATACCGGTTATCCGGACGATCGCCTGCATATGATGCTGGAGGATGCCCGGCCTCGGCTATTAATTACCGCCGAGGATCAGCTGGCGCGATTTAGCGGTATCCCGCAGCTCGCCCATCTCTGCTACAGCGCGCCGCTGCCGGTGGCGAACGCACCCGCGCTGCCGCTCTCAAAGCCAGAGCATACCGCCTATATCATCTTCACTTCCGGCTCGACGGGCCGTCCGAAAGGGGTGATGGTGGGGCAGGAGGCCATCGTAAACCGCCTGCTGTGGATGCAGGATAGCTACCCCCTTGGGGCGCAGGACGTGGTGGCGCAGAAGACGCCGTGCAGCTTTGACGTCTCGGTGTGGGAGTTCTTCTGGCCCTTTATCGCCGGCGCGAAGCTGGTGATGGCGGAGCCGGAGGCGCATCGCGATCCGCTGGCGCTGCAAAACTTTTTTGCTCACTACGGGGTGACCACCACTCACTTTGTCCCCTCGATGCTGGCGGCCTTCGTTGTCTCTCTGACGTCGGATACGGCGCGCGCGCGCTGCCGCACGCTGCGTAACGTCTTCTGCAGTGGTGAAGCGTTGCCAACGGATCTCTGCCGCGAGTGGCAGGCCTTAACCGATGTACCGCTGCATAATCTCTACGGCCCGACGGAAGCGGCGGTAGACGTCAGCGGTTATCCAGCCTATGGCGAGGCGCTGGCCGCGGTTACCGGTTCCAGCGTGCCGATCGGCTATCCGGTCTGGAACACCGGCCTGCGTATCCTGGACGGCATGATGCAGCCGCTGCCGCCGGGCGTGGCGGGGGATCTCTATCTGACCGGCATCCAGCTGGCGCAGGGCTATCTGGGGCGTCCCGACCTGACCGCCAGCCGCTTTATTGCCGATCCGTTTACGCCGGGCGAGCGGATGTACCGTACCGGCGACGTGGCGCGCTGGCTGGACAACGGGGCGGTAGAGTACCTTGGCCGCAGCGACGATCAGCTGAAAATTCGTGGGCAGCGCATCGAGCTGGGGGAGATCGACTCTGTTATGCAGGCGCTGCCGGACGTGGCTCAGGCGGTTACCCACGCCTGCGTGCTTAATCAGGCGACGTCGGGCAGCGGCGACGCGCGCCAGCTGGTAGGTTACCTGGTGTCGGCTTCTGGCCAGACGCTGAATACGTCCGCGCTTACTGAACGCCTAAAAGCACAGCTACCGCCGCATATGGTGCCCACTGTATTCGTTCAGCTCAGCGAGCTACCCCTCAGCGCTAATGGCAAGCTGGACAGGAAGGCGCTGCCGCTGCCGACGCCTGCGGCTGTTTCGGGCGGACGTGCTCCGGAGACGGAATGTGAGATACAGGTGGCGCAGCTCTTTGCCGAGCTGCTGGCCTGCGAAGTCAATGATGTCAGCGCCGACTTCTTCGCCCTCGGCGGTCACTCGCTGCTGGCGATGCGGCTGGCGGCGAGGCTGAGCCAGGCGTTCAGCCGTCAGGTGACACCAGGGCAGGTGATGGTCGCCTCCAGCATCGAGAAACTGGCCGCGCTGCTGGAGAGCGATGTGCAGGACAGACGACTGCAACATCTCGGCTATGAAACAGTTCTTCCCCTGCGGGAGAGCCACGGCCCGACGCTGTTCTGCTTCCATCCTGCCTCGGGTTTTGCCTGGCAATTTAGCGTGCTGGCACGCTATCTCAGCCCGCGTTGGTCAATCGTCGGCATTCAGTCGCCGCGACCGGCCGGGCCAATGGCGACCGCCACCACGCTGGATGAAGTATGTGAGGCGCACCTGCACACGCTGCTTGATAGGCAGCCGCACGGCCCTTACTACCTGTTTGGCTACTCCCTCGGCGGTACGCTGGCGCAGGGGATTGCCGCCAGGCTGCGGCAGCGTGGTGAAGCGGTGGCCTTTCTTGGGCTGCTGGATACCTGGCCGCCGGAGACGCAGAACTGGGCAGAAAAAGAGGCCAACGGTCTCGATCCGGCGGTGCTGGCAGAGATAGAGCGTGAGCGGGAGGCTTTTCTTGCTGCCCAGCAGGGCCAGGCGTCCGGCGAGCTGTTTAACGCTATTGAAGGCAACTATGGTGATGCGGTTCGGCTGTTGACCACTGCCCACAGTGTGCCGTTCGATGGCAAAGCAACGCTGTTTGTGGCCGAGCGCACGCTGCCCACCGGGATGGATCCCCAGCGGGTCTGGTCGCCGTGGGTAAATGAGCTGGAGGTCTATCCTCAGGATTGCGCCCATGTGGACATTATTTCACCGGCGGTATTTGCCACTATCGGGCCGATATTAGCGGGACTGCTTAATTAATCATCCGCCATGCCTACTATATTTAGTGGGCGTGGCATCAGAAATCAAAACTTTGTTCAGATTAATCTCATTAAGTACTATTATAGGAGCCAGATGTAAATAATGCTTTCGTAGCAAACCAGGGTAGAGTTTATAGATGTCAATGTTAGATATTAAACCGGATAATGAGGTACAGTTACGTCCCTATCCAGTGGAACCTCATCGTGCTCACGAAATTGATTTCCTTACGATTATCGACGTTTTATGGGCATCGAAAAAACACATTGCCGTTATCGCAGCAGCGTTTGCTGTGATGGGTCTGCTGCTTTCGTTTTTGCTGCCGCAAAAATGGACCAGCGAAGCAATTATTACTCCTGCTGAACAGAGCCAGTGGCGTTCGCTGCAGCAAACGCTGATGGAGCTTCAGGTGCTGGATATTGAGGTTCCGGTAACGCCAGTTGATGTTTTTGGCCAGTTTATTAAGGCCTTTAGCTCTCAATCGTTGCAGGAAGAGTATTTCCGTAATTCGCCTTATCTTAAATCACAGCATCCCGATCTCGATGCCGATTCGCTGGAGTTCCAGCGGGCGGTGGTCCGTCTGACGGAGAAGATGGATATTATTGATAACGCTTCGCCTAAAAGTCCTGTAGAAGCGCCGTTTACGTCATGGACGCTTAAATTTACTGCATCAACGCCTGACGATGCAAAAGAGGTCCTTGAAGGTTATGTCGATTACGTCGCAGCAAAAGTAGTGGGCGAGACGACAGATAATATCCGTAATACGTTGGCCTTGAAGACGCGCTTCGAACAGGAGAAGCTAAATCTCGATCGCGTTCGCCTGACTAACCAGCGTGATATTAAGATCCAGCGTCTGAACTACTCGCTGGAAGTGGCCAACGCTGCGGGTATTAAAAAACCGGTCTATAGCAATGGTCAGGTGGTGAACGACGATCCGGACTTCTCTATTACGCTGGGCGCGGATGGCATCCAGGAAAAGCTGCGAATTGAAAAATCACTGAAGGATATTGCCGATCTTAATGCCGATCTGCGTAACCGTGAATATCATGTTGAGCAGCTGCAGAAGCTGAACGTGAAAGATATTGCTTTCTCACCGTTTAAATATCAGCTGTCACCTTCGCTGCCAATGAAGAAAGATGGACAGGGGAAAGCGATTATTACCATTCTGATGGGATTAGTGGGTGGCATTATTGCCTGCGGTATTGTTCTTATGCGCAATGCGATGCTGGCACGTAAATTACCACCGGTCGCCCCGGATATGGTACTGGAATCAGCGTAAAGGCCCGGCCGGGCCTACAAACCTGCACCGTGCCCAATGCAGGCCGGGCAAACGCAGTGCCGCCCGGCGTTATAACATCAGCCCGGTGGCGCTTCGCTTACCGGGCCTACGCGCGTTTTATATCCCCGTACGCCCCAGCGGCACTACCAGCGGCGTATGCGCCACCGGATCGTCAATAATCATACAGCGTAATCCGTAGACCGCCTCAATCAGCTCCGCTGTCACAATCTCTTTCGGCGCGCCCTGGGCCACAATTCTCCCGTCCCGCAGGGCGATCAGATGCGTTGCATAGCGGCAGGCCTGGTTCAGGTCGTGCAGCACCGCCGCCAGGGTGTACCCCTGCTCGCGGTTCAGCTCGCTAAGCAGCTCCAGCACGTCAATCTGATAGCTAATATCCAGCCAGGTGGTCGGCTCATCCAGCAGCATAATCGCCGTCTCCTGGGCCAGCACCATCGCTATCCACGCCCGCTGGCGCTGGCCGCCAGAGAGGGTATCCACGCTTTGCATGGCCAGATCCGTCACGCCGGTGGCCTGCATCGCCCGCTGCACGGCGCGATCGTCCTCCTGTCGCCAGCGGGTAAACAGCGGCTGGTGCGGATAGCGGCCGCGGGAGACCAGCTCCTGCACTGTAATATCGCCCGGCGTGGTGGCGTTCTGCGCCAGCAGGCCGATGCGCCGCGCCACCTCTTTACTGTTGAAACGCTGGATCTGCTCGCCATCAAGATAGACATGCCCCTGGTTGGGCGTCATCAGGCGACTCAGGGTACGCAGCAGGGTCGATTTGCCACAGCCGTTGGGACCAATGATGGCAGTAAAGTGGCCATCGGGAATGGCTACGGTGAGATTATCCGCCACCACTTTTTTACCGTAGCCGAGCGTTAAGCTGTCGCCGCGCAGACGGGCTGTTAAATCGGTCATCTTTTGCGGGACTCCTTGATTAACAGGACGATAAGGTAGATACCGCCCAGGCTTACGGTGACCACGCCGACCGGAAGCTGATAGGGAATAAACAGCCGCTGGGCGCAGAGATCGGCAGCCAGCAGCAGCAGCGCGCCGCAGAGCGCCACCTGGGTCAGGCCCCAGCGCGCCGTGCCGCTGATGCGCCGGGCAATGTGCGGGGCAACCAGCGCCACAAAGGAGATCGGGCCAGCGAGAGCAGTCGCCGCCGCCGTCAGCACCACGGCCACCAGCATCAGCATCAGCCGGGAGCGCTCGACGCTGACGCCCAGTGCGCAGGCGCTGTCATCGCCCATCTCCAGCAGCCGCATCCGCCGCACCAGCAGCGCGGCGCAGACCAACATCAGCAGCAGGATCGGCGCGGAAGGCCAGGTTTTCGCCCAGGTCAGGCCGTTGAGCGATCCAGCGTTCCATAGCCCGGCGCTGAGGGCGGTCTCCAGCGAGGCTTTAATCAGCAGCCAGGTATTGAAGGCGATCAGCATCGCGCGAATGCCGATGCCGATAATGATCAGGCGAAAGGTCTCAATGCCGTTGCGCCAGGCCAGGGCCCACACCACCAGCGAGGTGAGGATCCCCCCGGCCATCGCCGCAAAGGCAATAGCCGTGAGATCCTGGCCATACAGCACCATCGCCACCAGCACGCCGCTCCAGGCCCCGGTATTGAAGCCCATGACGTCGGGGCTGCCCAGCGGGTTGCGCATCAGCGACTGGAAGATCGCTCCGCTGACGCCCAGCGCGCCGCCGATGAGAAGCGCCATCAGCACCCGGGGCAGACGCCACTCGTTGACCACCAGCGCAACGCCGCGCGGCGCATCGCCGGTAAAGGCCGCCAGCACCTGGCCGGGAGAGAGCGGCACCGTGCCGCTACACAGGCTCCACAGGGCAACCATCACGCTGATGCAGGCCAGCAGAAGAACGCTGGCAATAAGACGGCGGGAGGGGGCGATCACATTGCACCTCCCCGACGGTGGCGACGCACCAGAAAGATTAACACCGGCGCACCAATAAAGGCGCTGACCACCGATACCCGCAGCTCGCCCGGCACGATCAGCCTGCCAATAATATCGGCAAACAGCAGCAGGGCAGGGGTGGCAATAAGCGTCACCGGCAGGGACCAGCGGTGGTCGGCCCCCACCAGCCAGCGCGCCATATGCGGCATCATCAGGCCAATAAAGGCGATGGGACCGGAGACGGCGGTTGCGCTGGCGCACAGAACGGTGATAGCCAGCAGGCCCAGCAGCTGGGTGCGGGCGACCCTGCTGCCGAGAGCGGTGGCGGTATCGCTGCCGAGGCTCAGGCTGTTTAGTGCCCGGCTCAGCAGAAGGGCAATCGACCCTGCGATCAGCACCGGAACCAGCACGATACGCAGCGTGTGCAGGGTACGCACGTCAAGAGAGCCAGCCTGCCAGAAGCGCAGCTGGTCGTAGACGTCCGGGTTAAGCAGCGAGATCCCGCTGGAGAGACCCTCCAGCACCGCCGCCAGCGCGACCCCTGCCAGCGTCAGGCGCACCGGACTCAGCTGCCCGCCGCCCGCGCTGCCGGTAAACGCCACCACCAGCGAGGCCGCCAGCGCACCGCAGAAGGCCAGCCCTAGCTGCTCGGTGGGGGAAGAAAGGCCCAGCAGCGCCGCGCCGAGAACGATAGCAAAGCTTGCCCCGGCGTTAACGCCGAGCAGGCCGGGATCGGCGAGGGGGTTACGGGTCAGGGTCTGCATCAGCGCCCCGGCGAGACCCAGTGCGCCGCCGACCAGCAGCCCGGCAAGGGTGCGCGGCAGGCGGGCATCGAGCACGATCGTGCAGTCGGCGCTTTGGCAGGTGCCGGAGAGGGCATCCATTACAACGGAGAGGGGCAGCGGTTTGGCCCCGATCAGCAGGCTGAGCACGCCTGCTATCAGCAGCAGTAGCAATAATCCGCCCACCACCCACGGGCGCGCCGGATTAACGGAAAGCGACATAACAACGTCCCTGACATGATAATGATAGTAATTATCGTTATCGATCTTATTGCGATATGTTAGCATGTGCGGCTTAAAAACTGGTATCAAAAGTTCGCATTAAGGCTTTGTTATGACCCGACAATCCTGGCTGATCAACGTCAGCCTGTTGAGAACCCATCCCGCGTTTCGCGCTGTTTTTATTGCCCGTTTTATCTCGATTGTGTCGCTGGGACTGCTCGGCGTCGCCGTGCCGGTACAGATCCAGACTATGACCCACTCCAGCTGGCAGGTGGGGCTGGCAGTGACCCTGACCGGCGGGGCAATGTTTGTTGGCCTGATGGTCGGTGGCGTGCTGGCGGACCGCTACGAGCGCAAGCGCCTGATCCTGCTGGCGCGCGGCACCTGCGGTATCGGCTTTATTGGCCTCTGCCTCAACGCCGCGCTGCCCGAACCCTCCTTGCTGGCGATCTATCTGCTCGGCCTGTGGGACGGCTTTTTCGGTGCACTCGGCGTCACAGCGCTGCTGGCCGCTACCCCGGCGCTGGTGGGGCGGGAGAACCTGATGCAGGCCGGGGCAATCACTATGCTCACCGTGCGGCTGGGATCGGTTATCTCACCGATGCTTGGCGGCCTGCTGCTCGCCTCCGGGGGCGTGGTGTGGAACTATGCTCTGGCGGCGGCGGGAACCTTTATTACCACGTTGACTCTGCTGCGTCTGCCGCAGCTGCCCCCGCCGCCTCAGCCGCGCGAGCATCCCCTGAAGTCGCTGCTGGCAGCATTTCGCTTCCTGCTGCGTAGCCCGCTGATCGGCGGTATCGCCCTGCTGGGCGGCCTGCTGACGATGGCCAGCGCGGTACGCGTGCTCTATCCGGCGCTGGCGATCCACTGGCAGATGTCAGCCGCCGGGATCGGCATCCTCTACGCGGCTCTGCCGCTCGGGGCCGCCGTGGGGGCGCTCACCAGCGGCAACCTGGTCCAGCGTCCGCGCCCCGGAGCGATTATCCTCTTCTCTACTCTCGGTGCTTTTATCGCCATCGCACTGTTTAGCCTGATGCCGGTCTGGCCGCTGGGAGTGCTTTTTCTTGCCC
>JBCNNW010000112.1:0-11893 GCA_039594205.1 Pseudescherichia sp.
GCGTTTATTTTCGCTTTTCTCTGCCGAAGTGCCCGGAGGCGCCTCGCTGACCGGCCGGCTTATTCGCCGTTGTTCCGTGTCAGTGGAGGCGCATTATAGGGAGTTATTCCGGGGTGACAAGCCTTAAATGCAAAAAACTTTTCAAGCGCGCTATTTTTCACCAGTATGTACTAAAAACCATCGTTATTGCCTGCATTTGTTGAATTTAGCGCCGATATTCGGTCTCAGGTGGCATACTGAAAGAGATAAATAGAAGAAGGAATATAATATATGCCATTAAGCGCACAGCATTTAGCCGCCCAGAAAAACCTCTCTTATGTACTGGCTGAGAAGCTGGCCCAGCGGATCTTAACCGGGGAGTATGCGCCAGGCTCAATTTTGCCCGCCGAGATGGAGCTGGGCGATGAGTTTGGTGTAAGCCGAACGGCAGTCAGAGAGGCGGTAAAGACACTTACGGCGAAAGGCATGGTACTGCCCCGTCCGCGCATTGGTACACGAGTCATGCCTAAGGGGAGCTGGAACTTCCTCGATCAGGAGCTGCTCTCCTGGTGGATGACGGACAATAATTTCCATGAGGTGATCGGTCACTTTTTGGTTTTGCGCAGCACGCTGGAGCCTCAGGCGTGCATGCTGGCAGCCGAGCGGGGTAGCGCAGAGCAGAAAGCGCACCTGAATACGCTGATGGAAGAGATGGTGCAGTTAAAGAAAAATTTTCATCGTGAACGCTGGTTAGATGTTGATACCGCCTGGCACGAGCATATCTATGCCATGAGCAGTAATCCTTTCCTGGCCTCGTTTGCCACGCTTTTTCATTCGGTTTATCACACCTACTTTAACTCTATTACCCATAATGAAGTGGTTAAGCTGGAAAATCATCAGGCTATTGTGGATGCCATTCAGGATAGCGATGGAGAACGCGCCTTTAGCGCATGCCAGGCGTTGCTTACTACGCCCCATCCGCCGGAGACTAAATAACAGGACGCAGTATGACCAAGAAAAAAGCGCGCAGCATGGCAGGTTTGCCGTGGATTGCGGCAATGGCCTTCTTTATGCAGGCGCTGGACGCCACTATTCTCAATACCGCGCTACCGGCCATAGCGCAAAGCCTTAACCGTTCGCCGCTGGCGATGCAGTCAGCGATTATCAGCTACACTCTGACCGTCGCCATGCTGATCCCGGTCAGCGGCTGGCTGGCGGACCGTTTCGGTACGCGACGCATCTTTATGCTGGCAGTTTCGCTCTTTACTCTCGGGTCTCTGGCCTGCGCCCTGTCCAATTCGTTAGGCATGCTGGTTGTCTTTCGCGTCGTGCAGGGGATAGGCGGCGCAATGATGATGCCGGTTGCCCGCCTCGCGCTGCTGCGGGCCTATCCGCGCAGTGAACTGCTTCCGGTACTTAACTTTGTCACCATGCCCGGTCTGGTAGGGCCGATTCTTGGCCCGGTACTGGGCGGCGTGCTGGTCACCTGGGCCAGCTGGCACTGGATATTCCTGATCAACATTCCGATTGGCATTGCCGGCCTGCTCTACGCGCGTAAATATATGCCGGACTTCACTACGCCGCGCCGCCGTTTCGACATGGGCGGTTTTCTTCTGTTTGGCCTGAGCCTTGTGCTCTTCTCTATCGGCATTGAGCTGTTTGGTGAAAAACTGGTGGCCAGTTGGCTGGCGCTCACCATTATCTTCTGCAGCATCGTGCTGTTCTATGCCTATATCCGCCATGCTCGCCGCCACCCTACGCCGCTTATTGCGCTGCCGATATTCAGGACCCGCACCTTCTCGGTGGGGATTGCGGGCAACATCGCCTCGCGCCTTGGTACCGGCTGTGTTCCTTTTCTGATGCCGCTGATGCTTCAGGTCGGCTTCGGCTATACGGCACTCATTGCGGGCTGCATGATTGCGCCTACCGCAATAGGGTCGATTCTGGCGAAATCCACCGTTACCCAGGTATTACGCTGGTTCGGCTACCGCAAAACGCTGTTTGGCGTGACGGTCATCATTGGCGTAATGATTGCGCAGTTTGCCCTTCAGTCGCCGTCGATGGAGGTGTGGCTGCTGATCCTGCCGCTCTTTTTATTAGGCATGGCGATGTCGACACAGTTTACAGCGATGAACACCATTACGCTGGCTGACCTGACCGATGAGAATGCCAGCAGCGGCAATAGCGTTCTGGCCGTCACCCAGCAGCTATCGATTAGTCTTGGGGTTGCGGTCAGCGCGGCGGTGCTGCGGTTTTATGAAGGGTTTGAAAGCGCCAATACCATTGAGCAGTTCCACTACACCTTTATCACCATGGGCGTTATCACCCTGATCTCGGCATCCGTCTTCCTGCTGCTCAAAGCGAAAGATGGGCGGAACCTGATCAAGGAGCGGCACAAGCCTTAAGCGGAGCCGCGCGTCATCAGCACCGGCGTCAGTTGCAGCCGCTGCTGGGAGAGGGTTGGATCGGCTATGCGATGAGTCAGCACATCAATCGCCAGCTCACCCAGTTCATCCTTAGGCTGATGGACGGTGGTGAGCGGCGGGGTCATATAGCGTGCCAGCTCGATATCATCGTAGCCGATAATGGCCATATCCTCCGGAACCTTAAGTCCCGCCTGATACAGCGCCTGATAAGCGCCAACGGCCATCGCATCGTTACCGATAAATACCGCCTGGGGCCGCTCCTGCTGCGCCAGCAGCGCCTGCATAGCGGCAACGCCGCCGCCGAATTCAAAATCACCGACGATCTCATTGCCTTCGCCTACGGTCAGCCCTGCCCGGGCCATCGCCGCCCGATACCCCTCCAGACGTAGCCGCGCAGGGGTTTTATCCAGTGGCCCGGTAATGCAGGCGATACGGGTAAAGCCTTTATCGATCAGATACTGGGTGGCCATATCGCCGCCCAGCAGCGAGTTGTCCTGAATGATATCGATATCACCCTCAAAGGGTGCCCAGTCCATCATCACGGTAGGGATAGAGGGATAGCGCTGAATAATCTCCCGTGAAAGCTGATGCGTTTCGGTACACAGCACCAGCAGCCCGTCGACGCGTTTTTGCATCAGCGTCTCCAGGTTGCGGTTCATCCGCTCTTCATCGCCTTCGGTATTGCAGAGCACCAGGCTGTAGCCGCGTTCGAAACAGCTGCGCTCAACGCCGCGCACCAGTTCAGAGAAGAAGGGGTTGGAGCTGGCAGTAATCAGCATCCCGATGGTGCGCGTCTGCTTGAGCTTGAGGCTGCGCGCCAGTGCCGAAGGAGCGTAGTTAAGGCTTTTTATCGCCTCTTCCACCTTTTCCCGAATCGCATCGCTGACAAAGCGATCGTTATTAATGACGTGCGAAACCGTCGAGGTGGAGACACCCGCCACGCGGGCAACGTCCTTCATGGTGGCCACGCTTTACCCCTGCTGACTCAGGAAATCGTTGATTTCGTTACGCCATGGCACAGAGGGCTGTGCGCCTTTACGCGTGACGGCAATCGCCGCCGCCGCATGGGCAAACACAATCGCCTCATTAAGCGGCTTCTCCTCCAGCAGCGCGGTCACCAGTGCGCCATTAAAGGTATCACCCGCCGCGATAGTATCAATGGCGTTAACCTTAAAGCCCGGTACACGGCGACCCTCACCGTTGACGCTGGCCCATACGCCGCGGCTGCCAAGAGTAATGATCACTGTACCGATACCTTTATCGTGCAGCGCACGCGCCGCCCGCTCTGCGTCGCTGTCACTCTCGACGCGAATGCCCGTCAGCTTTTCCGCTTCGGTTTCATTGGGGGTGATAATGTCTACCAGCGCCAGCAGCTCGTCAGATAATAGACGTGCCGGAGCCGGGTTCAGTACGACAGTGGTATGATTTTCATGGGCAATTTTCGCAGCGGTCAGCACGCTTTCGACCGGCGACTCCAGCTGCATCAGCAGCGCGTCCGAATGGGTAATCAGCTCTCGCTGGGCAGCAACCCGCTCTGGAGAGAGCGCGGCATTAGCACCCGCATGAATACCGATGACATTCTCCCCTTCGCCGTTGACAAAGATCAGCGCGACGCCGGTAGACTCCCCGTCAACCACGCTCACGGGCGCAACGTCAATGTTATCGCTGACCAGCTGCGCACGGATCCGCTCTCCGGTATCGTCGCTGCCGGTGCAGGCGATAAACGCGATCTGCGCTCCGCTGCGTCCGGCGGCCACCGCCTGGTTGGCGCCTTTTCCGCCAAAGGCAACCTGATAGTGGGTACCGGTTACGGTTTCGCCAGGCGTAGGGAAAGCGTCAAGGTTGAGAATGTGATCGGCATTAATGCTGCCAAGGACAACGAGCTTACCTGCTGTTTTCATGGTGGGATCATCCTGTAAGGTACGCCACCTGATGGTGGCGTAAACCTTAAAAACGTGATTACTGTTTAATAACCAGCTTCAGGTCAACCGGGTATTTCGCCTGAACCTTCTCGCCTTTCAGCACTTTATCAGCAGTTTCAACGCCTTTCGCGCCGATCTGCTCCGGCAGCTGGGCGATGGTCGCCGCCAGTTTGCCGTCGTTTACTGCTTTCTCACCGTCCGGCGTGCCGTCGAAGCCCACCACCATCACGTCGGATTTGCCCGCCGTCTGCAGGGCACGCAGCGCACCCAGCGCCATCTCATCGTTCTGGGCAAAGACGGCCTGCACGTCAGGATGCGCGGTCAGCAGGTTCTGCATCACGTTCAGACCCTTGGTGCGGTCGAAATCTGCCGGCTGGCTGGCCAGCACGTTGAATTTATGTGCTGCTACGGCCTGCTGGAAGCCCTCGCCGCGCTCACGAGCAGCAGAGGTCCCGGCGATGCCCTGCAGCTCAATCACCTTCGCGCTTTCACCGGTTTTCTTGGCGATGTAGTCGCCAGCAATTTTGCCGCCCAGTACGTTATCAGAGGCGATATGGCTTACGACTTCACCTTTGGCCGCCACGCGGTCCAGAGTGATCACCGGAATTTTTGCCTGGTTCGCCATCTTCACCGCGTTACCTACCGCATCGGAGTCGGTCGGGTTGATCAGCAGGATTTTCGTGCCGCGTACGGTCAGGTCCTGCACGTTGGCCAGCTCTTTTGCCGGGTTGTTCTGGGAGTCCAGCACCACCAGGTTATAGCCCAGCTTGTCAGCTTCTTTCTGTGCGCCATCCTTCAGCGAAACAAAAAACGGGTTGTTCAGGGTAGAGACCACCAGCGCAATGGTGTCTTTCGCCATCGCGTTCGCGCTCACGGTTGCACTCAGTGCGACAGCAGAGACCAGAGTAGCCAGTTTTTTCATGTTCATAATCAGATGTCCTGTAATGTCATTTATTACTGCTTTTTGTTGTCTACCAGCACCGCCAGCAAAATCACCACTGCCTTAACGATCATCTGGTAATAGGAGGAAACACCCAGCAAGTTCAGTCCGTTGTTCAGGAAACCAAGGATTAGCGCACCGATCAGCGTGCCTACGATGCGGCCTTTACCACCGGCAAGGCTGGTACCGCCTAAGACGACCGCCGCGATGGCGTCCAGCTCGTAGCCGGTACCGGCCGTGGGTTGTGCAGAGGAGAGGCGCGCCACTTCAATGATGCCCGCCAGCGACGCCAGCAGGCCACTCAGGGAATAGACGATAATTTTGACTTTATTGACGCTGATTCCGGAGAGGCGCGTGGCCGCTTCGTTACCGCCCAGGGCGTAGATATAGCGGCCCAGCCGGGTGTGGTGCAGCATATACCACGCGGCCAGGAAGACGATGCCCATGATCCACACCGGCGTCGGGATACCCAGCGGGCGACCGATACCAAACCAGCCAAAGAGATCGGCGTTATCGGTAAAGCCGGTATTCACCGGGCTACCGTTGGTATAGACCATGGTCACACCGCGCAGCAGCAGCATCATGACCAGGGTGGCGATAAACGCCTGAACCCGGCCTTTCGCGACAATGACTCCAGTCATGGCCCCTACCGCTGCGCCCAATGCCAACGCGGCGGCAATGGCCACCAGGGCGTTAACTTCCATACCGACAATCGAGGCTGCCACCGCGCCGGTGAGCGCCAGCAGCGAGCCGACGGAGAGATCGATCCCCGAAGTCAGGATCACCAGCGTCATCCCCACCGCCATAATAGCGTTCACCGAGGTCTGCTGCAGAATGTTGAACAAGTTATTGATGGTAAAAAAGTTAGGGCTCATGGTGGAGACAATCGCAATCAGCACCAGCAGGGCAATCAGCGATTTCTGTTCCATCAGCCACGCCTTATTAAAGTAGCGGCGGGGGATAACGGTCTGGGTACTCATATCGTTGACTCCTGGGTCTCGCGATTTAGCTTGCCGACGGCGGCGGCCATCAGCACTTCCTGGGTTGCCTGTTCACGGGTGAATTCACCACCCAACTCTCCTTCATGCATCACCATGATGCGATCGCTCATGCCAAGCACCTCTGGCATTTCTGACGACACCAGAATGATGCTCAGCCCGTCAGCTTTAAACTGGTTGATGAGCTGATAGATCTCTTTTTTGGCACCGACGTCCACGCCGCGTGTAGGTTCGTCGAGAATGAGCACCTTCGGGCGCGTCATCAGCCCGCGGGCGATAGCAATTTTTTGCTGGTTGCCGCCGGAGAGCAGGCCGATAGGCTGCTCCATAGAGGGCGTTTTGACGTTAAACAGGCGGATAAAGTCGCTCACCGCCTGCTGCTCATCGCTATGCTTCAGGCTGCCGCTGCTGCGGCTGAAGTAGCGCAGCGCGGTCAGGGACATGTTCTCTTTCACCGACATGCCGAGCACTAAGCCATCGCGCTTACGATCCTCAGAGATGTAGACGATACCGTTAGCCAGGCCATCCTGCGGCGAACGGGTCACGACCTCGCGGCCATCAAGGGTAACGGCACCACGGGTACGTGGCAGTGCGCCGTACAGCACCTTCATCAGTTCGGTACGTCCGGCGCCCATCAGTCCGGCAACGCCAAGGATTTCGCCCTGCCGCAGGATAAAGGAGACATCGTTCACTCCCGGTCCGCACAGGCTGTCGACCTGCAGACGTACTTCGCCCGGCGCTTTATCGAGATGCGGGTACTGATCTTCCAGCTTGCGCCCCACCATCATCTCAATCAGCGTATCTTCAGAGAGCGAGCTGACCTCACGCTCGGCGATAAACTGCCCGTCACGGAAAACAGTTACGTCATCGCAAATCTCGAAGATCTCTTTCATGCGGTGGGAGATATAGACAATGCCGCGGCCCTGGGATTTCAACTCGCGGATCACGCGGAACAGCGAGTCGGTTTCGGTATCAGTGAGAGCATCGGTGGGTTCATCCATCACGATGACCTTTGACTCAAAGCTGAGTACTTTAGCGATCTCAACCATCTGCTGGTCGCCAATGGAGAGATCGCCTACCAGCCTGTCGCTCCTGAAGCGCAGGTTGAGTTTCGCCAGCAGAATGTCCGCTTCGGCATACATCTTTTTCCAGTCGATTTTGCCAAAGCGATTAACAAATTCACGGCCTAAAAAGATGTTTTCGGCGATGGTCAGCTGCGGGATCAGGTTCAGCTCCTGGTGGATAATCCCGATCCCCGCCTCCTGCGACGACTTAGGTCCGTTAAAGGTGGTCTCCTGGCCCAGCCACAGCAGCGAACCGGCGTCACGAGTGTAGATCCCGGTTAACACTTTCATCATGGTGGATTTGCCCGCGCCGTTCTCACCCACCAGCGCCATCACGCGGCCAGGGTAGACGTTGAGCGCTGCGCCGGAGAGGGCTTTTACGCCGGGGAACGCTTTGTCGATCCCCTTTAGCTGAAGTAGTGCGTCCATGATGGCCTCAGAAGGTGACGCCAGCACAGAGAATGATATTCGCATACGGGGAGCACTCCCCGCTGCGAATAACCGCCTGGCTTGTTGCGGTATGTTGCTTAAATGCTTCGTGCGTGGTGTAGCGCACTTCAATGGTATTTCCCTGGTGCTGCTGCAGCTGCTCAATATGGTTGAGCAACGCTTCGTGGAGCTGCGGATTATGTTGTTTGATTTCCGTTGCGAGAATGGCTGCCTCAACCTGCATCTCGGTGGTAACCACCTCAAGCACCTGCATAAATGAAGGTACCCCCTGGGTTAATGCCATATCGATGCGTTGTGTGCTGTGGGGTACCGGTAATCCGGCATCACACACCACGAGCGTATCGGTATGCCCAAGACGGGAGATGACCGACGAGATTTCAGCGTTAAGTACAGATCCTTTCTTCATTTTTTTGCTCCACTAGCGAAACGTTTCGCTGATGCCAGTGTATGCCGGATAGCGTTCATTTAACCATCACCACGTTAAAGATCTGTGATCGGCATCGAAACGTTTCGCTAACGGAAATTGAGATGAAGAGAAGCAGGCCGGGTAAGCGAAGCGCCACCCGGCATAGGGCAGGTTTAGATTTCTACTTGCGTGCCCAGCTCAATCACCCGGTTGGGCGGGATCTCGAACTGGTCCGGGGCGCGCAGGGCATTACGTTGCAGTATCAGGAAAAGTTTGCCGCGCAGGCGCAGATACAACGGTCGTTTGCCAAGGATCAGCGACTCGTGGGACATAAAGAACGAGGTCTCCATCATACGACAGCTCAGCCCCTCCAGCCCGCAGCGATGGAAGACCTCCTCCACGTTCGGCGTCTCGCGCCAGCCATAGCTGGCCACTACGCGCCAGAAGGTCGGCGAAAGCTGCTCGATCTGTACCCGACGGACGTTGTGCACGTAGGGCGCATCCTCCGTACGCAGGGTGAGCAGGATCACCCGCTCGTGCAGGACCTTGTTGTGCTTAAGGTTATGCAGCATCGCAAACGGAATCACGTTCAGCGCCCGTGACATATAGACTGCGGTCCCTGGCACCCGTACCGGCGGGGATTTCTCCAGCGAGGCAATCATCGCCTCCAGCGAGTTGCCGTGCTCATGCATGCGTCGCAGCAGGCGGAAGCGCTCGCTCTTCCATGTGGTCATGATCATGAACATCACAATGCCGAGGCTCAGCGGCAGCCAGCCGCCGGAGAGCAGCTTGTCGAGGTTTGCCGAGAAGAGTGGAATATCAATGCAAAGGAACGCCACCAGAATCAGCGCCACGAGGAACTTGTTCCAGTGCCAGTTTTTGCGCGCTACGGTGGCCGACAGGATGGAGGTCAGCACCATGGTGCCGGTGACCGCGATACCGTACGCCGCCGCCAGGTTGCTCGAACGCTCAAAGCTGACAATCACAATCACTACGGCAAAGTAGAGCAGCCAGTTCACAAAGGGGATATAGATCTGGCCTGACTCCATCTCCGAGGTGTGAATGATGCGCATCGGCGACAGATAGCCCAGACGCACCGCCTGCCGGGTAAGCGAGAAGACGCCAGAGATCACCGCCTGGGAGGCGATAACCGTTGCCAGGGTGGCGAGAAGCAGCATGGGGATCAGCGCCCAATCCGGAGCCAGCAGGAAGAACGGGTTCTTGATCGCCTCCGGGTTTTTCAACAGCAGTGCACCCTGGCCGAAATAGTTCAGCGCCAGCGAAGGCAGCACCAGACTAAACCACGCCAGACGGATAGGCAGCTTGCCGAAGTGCCCCATGTCGGCATACAGCGCCTCGACGCCGGTGATCGACAGCACCACCGCCCCCAGCGCCACAAACGACACGGTTTTATATTCGAGGAAGAAGTGCACCGCCCACATCGGGTTCAGCGCCTGCAACACCTCAGGGTTAGCGATGATACCGCGCAGGCCCAGCACCGCCAGGATGATAAACCATGCCAGCATAATTGGCGCAAATAGCTTACCTACCAGCCCGGTACCGTGCTTCTGGATCATAAACAGCAGCGTCAGCACTACGATTGCCAGCGGTACCACCCAGCTATCCAGCGAGGGGGCAATGATCTCCAGCCCCTCGATCGCCGACATCACCGAAATGGCAGGCGTGATCACCACCTCGCCATAGAAGAAGCTGCCGCCAATCAACCCCATGATCACCAGCACCGACGTCATTCGCGCCGAGGTATTGCGCCCCGCCAGCGACATCAGGGTTAAAATCCCCCCCTCACCGGCGTTATCGGCCCGCATCACAAAGGTCAGATACTTAATAGAGACAACAAAAATCAGCAGCCAGAAGATGAGTGACAGAAAGCCAAACACCGCGTCGCGTTCAACGCCAAAACCAAACTGACCGGACAGACATTCACGAAGAGTATAAAGCGGGCTGGTTCCGATATCACCGTAGACAACCCCAATGGCTGCGAGGGTAACCGCAGACAATGATTGCTTATTATCAGTGCTCATAGACTAATCTTTTGTATGGATGACAAGTGTGCGCTGAGTCCCTTGGCCCACAAAAGCGCACAGTATGCATGATTCTTCAATAAATCGAAGCCCTAAATGCGACCCGGTTATTCTGGCGCAAAGAATACGATGGCATTATTCCGTCTATTACAAGCCCTTGTTGAAACGTATACTCACTTTTGTCCACCGATACAGCGGCGAAAGGATGCAGAACAATTATGGCTCACTCACATTTATTAGCAGAAAGAATTTCCCGTCTCAGCAGCGCGCTGGAAAAAGGCCTGTATGAGCGTAGCCACGCCATTCGCCTGTGCCTGCTGGCCGCGTTAAGCGGTGAGAGCGTATTTCTTCTTGGCCCGCCCGGTATTGCTAAAAGCCTTATTGCCCGCCGGCTAAAATACGCCTTTCAGCACGCTCGCGCCTTTGAATACCTGATGACCCGTTTTTCCACGCCGGAAGAGGTTTTTGGCCCGCTCTCTATTCAGGCGCTGAAAGATGAAGGGCGCTATGAGCGCCTGACCGCAGGCTATCTTCCGGAAGCAGAAATTGTCTTTCTGGACGAAATCTGGAAAGCCGGCCCCGCTATCCTGAACACCCTGCTGACCGCCATTAACGAACGCCGGTTCCGCAACGGAGCGAGCGAAGAGAAGATCCCGATGCGCCTGCTGGTGGCAGCCTCTAACGAGCTACCGGAAGCCGACAGCAGCCTGGAGGCGCTCTACGATCGTATGCTGATCCGCCTCTGGCTGGATAAGGTACAGGATAAGGGAAACTTCCGTTCAATGCTGGTCAGCCAGCAGGATGAGAACGACAACCCGGTTCCGGCCTCGCTGCAGGTGACGGACGAGGAGTATCAGCAGTGGCAGCAGGAGATAGGCCACATCACTCTCCCCGACGCGGTCTTCGAGCTGATCTATATGCTGCGCCAGCAGCTGGATAACCTGCCCAGCGCCCCCTACGTCTCCGATCGCCGCTGGAAAAAAGCCATCCGCCTGCTGCAGGCCAGCGCCTTTTTCTGCGGGCGCGATGCGGTATCACCTATCGATCTGATCCTGCTAAAAGATTGTCTGTGGCATGACGCCCAGAGCCGGGAGCTGCTCGCTCAGCAGGTCGATATATTGATGACCGGGCACGCCTGGCAGCAGCAGGCCATGCTGGTCCAGCTGGGCGCCATTGCCCAGCGGCGTATCCAGCTTCAGCAGCAGCAGAGCGATAAAACCGCCCTTAAAGTGCAGCGCCAGAGCGGCATGTTTAGTCGCCGTCCGCACTATGAGCTGCCCCCCGATATCAGCGACGATACGCTGACCCTGTTGCTGCAGCAGCCGCTCAAGCTGCACGATATGCAGGTCGTACACATTACTCTCGAACGCGCCCCGCTGGAGCAGTGGTTAATGAAAGGCGGAGAGATCCGCGGCAAGCTCAACGGGATTGGCTTTGCCCAGGTGCTTAATCTGGAGGTGGACGCCACCCTGCACCTGATCGTGCGCGATGTTAGCCTGCAGGCCTCCCGTCTGGCGCTGCCCGGCACCTCTCAGGAGAATGTGCCGGAGGAGATTACCCAGCAGCTTGAAGCACTGGACAATACCTGGCACCAGCAGCACACTCGCTTCAGCGAACAGCAGAAGTGCCTGTTTATTCATAGCGACTGGTTAGGGCGCATTGAAGC
>JBCNNW010000113.1:0-11491 GCA_039594205.1 Pseudescherichia sp.
GAAATAAAAACAGGAAGCATAGAGAGGCAGTAATACTTCTCTTTGCTCTCATCTTCAGTGACTTCAAATGTGCGCTTCTCTTCCCAGTGAAGCTGGACTTTGGATTCTATCTCTTCCGGGCGGTATTGCTCTTGCATGGCAGCCAGTGGTCCTGTTTTCAATACAGCTACAAGCGTAGCATTAAGATGTGGTGTGTAAGATCCGCATAGCATAGCCCAAACGCCAGTCTCAAAACAGCCTTTCGCGTTGACGGCGGTGAAAAGGGCAGGCGGGTATCATTGCACGAATTTACACAGGCTGTGTCAGGGGTAGCAAAGCGGTGGGAAAATAAGGTCTATTATTAGAAGACGTTACCCAGCCCGGAGGCGAAAGGATGAACAAGGTTGCTCAATATTATCGTGAACAGGTTGCGACGCTCACCGAGCGTTTGCGCAGTGGCGATCGGGATATCGATGCGCTGGTCGAGCAGGCGCGGCTGCGCGTCACCCAGACGGGCGAGTTAACGCCAACCGAGGTCGAAGAGCTGACGCGCGCGCTGCGTCGCGATCTCGAAGAGTTTGCCCGCAGCTATAACGAAAGCCAGGGGGAGGTCACCGACAGCGTCTTTATGCGGGTGATTAAAGAGAGTCTGTGGCAGGAGCTGGCGGACATCACCGATAAAACCCAGCTGGAGTGGCGCGAGGTGTTTCAGGATCTGAACCATCATGGCGTCTACCACAGCGGCGAGGTGGTGGGGCTGGGGAATCTGGTCTGTGAGAAGTGCCACTATCACCTGGCGGTCTACACCCCGGATGCGCTGCCGCTCTGTCCGAAGTGTGGCCACGACCAGTTCCAGCGTCGGCCGTTTGAGCCGTAATGCAGATGGTAACGTCCGGTGGGCCAGGTGCGGGATGTAGGCCCGGTAAGCGTAGCGCCACCGGGCGTTTACTTAGTGCAGGATCTTGGCGAGGAAATCTTTCGCCCGCTCGGATTTCGGGTTGGCAAAGAAATCCTCCTTGGCGGAGTCCTCGACGATCTTGCCCTCGTCCATAAAGATCACCCGGGTCGCAACCTTGCGCGCAAAGCCCATCTCATGGGTCACCACCATCATGGTCATCCCCTCCTGCGCCAGCTCCACCATGACGTCCAGCACCTCGTTGATCATCTCGGGGTCAAGGGCAGAAGTAGGTTCGTCAAACAGCATCGCCACCGGATCCATACACAGGGCACGAGCAATGGCCACGCGCTGCTGCTGGCCGCCGGAGAGCTGAGCCGGGAACTTATCGGCATGGGCAGAAAGTCCGACGCGCTCCAGCAGCTTGAGGCCTTTCTCGCGTGCCGCAGCCTTATTGCGCTTCAGGACCTTCACCTGGGCGAGGGTCAGGTTTTCGATAATCGACAGGTGCGGGAAGAGTTCAAAGTGCTGAAACACCATCCCGACGTGGGAGCGTAGCTCGGCAAGATTGGTCTTCTTATCGGTGACCCTGGTGCCGTTTACCAGGATCTCCCCCTGCTGTACCGGCTCCAGACCGTTGACGGTTTTAATCAGCGTTGACTTACCGGAGCCGGACGGCCCGCAAACCACCACCACTTCACCTTTTTTCACTTCCGTGGAGCAGTCGGTTAGCACCTGAAAGTGACCATACCATTTTGAAACGTTTTTCAGGGAAATCATTAAACTGTCCTTTTCTTCAGATAGCTGACCAACAGTGAAGCACTGAGACTAATTGCAAAATAGACCACGCCGGCAAAGAGGATCATCTCCACCTGAGTACCATCACGCTCACCGATAGTGGACGCGGTACGGAAGAAGTCTGCCAGGCTGAGTACGTACACCAGCGAAGTATCCTGGAACAGGACGATCCCCTGGGTAAGCAGCAGCGGTACCATCGCCCGGAAGGCCTGCGGCAGGATGATAAGCTTCATCGACTGCCAGTGGGTCATGCCGAGCGCCAGCGCCGCGCTGGACTGTCCGCGTGAGATACTCTGAATACCGGCGCGGATGATTTCCGAGTAGTAGGCCGCTTCAAACATCGAGAAAGCCACCATCGCTGAGATCAGGCGGATATCGGTGGTCGGCGACAGCCCGAGCACGTTTTGCAGCAGCCCCGGTACAATCAGATAGAACCACAGCAGCACCATTACCAGCGGAATAGAGCGGAACACGTTGACGTAGGCGGTGGCAAACCAGGCGAGCGGCTTAAAGCTCGACAGGCGCAGTACGGCCAGAACGGTACCCCAGACGATGCCGACCAGCACCGCGGTAATAGTAATTTTCAGCGTGATAACCAGCCCGTCCAGCAGGTAGGGCATTGCCGGAAGAATGGAACTCCAGTCAAATTCATACATCGTTATTTGCTCCCCATATTGCCCGGCAGGCGAACTTTACGTTCCACCAGATTCATTACCAGCATAATGAAGGCGTTAATCAGCACGTAGGCGAGGGTGATCGCAGAAAAGGATTCCCAGGCATGGGCGGAGTAGTCCAGCAGCTTGCCCGCCTGCGCGGCCATATCCACCAGCCCGATGGTCGAGGCGATGGCGGAGTTTTTCACCAGGTTCATCATCTCAGAGGTCATCGGCGGCACGATCACGCGGTAGGCGTTAGGCAGCAGCACGTAGCGGTAGGTCTGCGGCAGCGTCAGCCCCATTGCCAGCCCGGCGTTCTTTTGCCCGCGCGGCAGCGACTGAATAGCCGCCCGCACCTGCTCACAGACGCGCGCGGCGGTAAACAGCCCCAGGCAGATCATCGATGAAAGGAAGAATTGAATATTGGGATCCAGCTCGGCTTTGAACCACATACCGAGATCTTCCGGCAGCAGTTCAGGCACCACCAGGTACCAGGTGAAGAACTGCACGATCAGTGGGACGTTACGGAACAGCTCAACGTAGAGGGTACCGATCCCGGAGAGAAAACGATTGGGCACGGTGCGGAGAATACCGAACAGCGAGCCGACAAGAAATGCGATGATCCAGGCGGTAATGGATAGCGCGACCGTGACCTGAAAACCGCTCCACAGCCAGCCTAAATAGGTGGTGTTGCCGAACGGGGCCTGTTGCAGAAAAATACCCCAGTTCCAGTCTATTGACATACGTGTACCTCAGAAAAAAAAGGGTAGCAGCGCTACCCTCGAAGATTGGTGAGAAGCTTTACGCATCTTTTTATGCGTAAGCGTCGCGCCGGATGGGGGAACGACCCTCCAGCGTCTAGTCTGTCCGTGCTTCCCGTCAATCGAGAGGGCGATAGTCGCCCTGTGTTTCTAGTTAGTTAAGTGCTTTGTCGTTTGGCGTTTTGAACAGGGTCTGCATCTCGTTAGAGAGTTCGAAGTTCATGTTCAGGTTTTTCGGCGGAATAGGGTTCTTGAACCACTTATCAAACCACTTCGCCGCTTCGCCGGAAGTTTGCGCCTGGGCGATAGTGTCATCCATCAGCTTTTTGAACTGCGGGTCATCTTTACGCAGCATGCAGCCATAGGCCTCTTCAGACTGCGGCTTGCCGACGATCTCCCAGTTGTCCGGCTTCTTCGCTTTTGCGCGCTCGCCAGCCAGCAGGGCATCATCCATCATAAAGGCCACCGCGCGGCCGCTCTCCAGGGTACGGAAGGAGTCGCCGTGATCTTTCGCGCTGATAATGCGCATATCCATCTTCTGCTCGTCGTTGAGCTTGTGCAGCAGCACCTCAGAGGTGGTACCGGAGGTCACCACCACCGCTTTGCCTTTCAGATCCGGGAAATCTTTAATGTCACCGCCTTTTTTCGCCAGCAGACGGGTGCCGACCACGAAAATAGTATTAGAGAAAGCGGCCTGCTTCTGACGTTCAAGGTTGTTAGTAGTGGAGCCACACTCAAAATCAAAGGTGCCGTTCTGCAGCAGCGGAATACGGTTCTGGGAGGTGATCGGGATCAGCTTGACCTGCAGATCGGGTTTGTTGAGCTGTTTTTTCACCGCTTCAACGATTGCGTTGGAGTAGTCTTGTGAGTAGCCGACAACTTTCTGCTGGTTGTCATAGTAAGAGAACGGGACGGAAGACTCACGGTGGCCGACTACGATCACGCCGTTTTTGGCAATTTTATCGAGCGTGCTTCCGGCTGCCGGTGCTGCTGCATCTTCGGCATGGGCCAGACCGGCGCTCATTCCCACTAACAGCATTGCCGCGGTCAGTTTACGTAATTGCATATCCAACTCCTTCATCATCAGCGCCAGAGACGCATTGATACCCAGTGTGTGTGTTTGTGTTGTTATATCCTGCAGCACAAGCATGCAGTGTTATGCGTGTTTGTTAACATTTAGTGTGGCTTGGTGTAAACATTTTGCTGCTTTATTGTTTCGTTTTGCGAAGCGCACCGCACCATTTCGAGGCAGAAAACATCGCTTGCACCTTTTTAGTGCTTTGAATGTTCACGGCTGGTGCGCCGTAATAGCGCATCGGCAACAATTCGCAGCTGCCTGATATTAATAAGCAATTGCTGTGCCAGATTGGAATATGCAGAGGTGATGATGAAGGGGTGGCCCGGCAAGCAGAGTGCCGCCGGGCAGTGAGAAAGGATTATTTAACGCGACGCTGACGCAGGCTCATCACCACTGCGCCAAAGCCGAACAGCGCGGTGAGGATCCACACTGGCCAATTGCCCATACGGGCATACGGCGTCAGGCCGGTGGTCGGCGTAACCTTAGTGGTCAGGACCTGGCGGGTAAACTGCGGCAGCATGGCCTGGATTTCACCCTGCGGGCCAATCACGGCGGTGATGCCGTTGTTGGTGCTGCGCAGCAGCGGCCGCGCCAGCTCCAGAGAACGCATCCGCGCCATCTGGAAGTGCTGCCACGGACCGATGGACTTACCAAACCAGGCATCGTTAGAGATGGTCAGCAGGAAGTCAGTGTTTGGCCGGAAGTTGTCCCGCACCTGCTCGCCGAGGATGATCTCATAGCAGATGGCCGGGGTCAGCTGGAAACCATGGGCTGAGAGCTGCGGCTGCACGTAGGGACCACGGCTGAACGAGGACATCGGCAGATCGAAGAACGGCGCCAGCGGTCGCAGAATAGACTCCAGCGGCACGAATTCGCCAAACGGCACCAGATGGTTTTTGTTGTAGCGATTCGTGGAGTTGTAGCTATACGCGCTCTCTTTGCCGAGCGTAATGATGGTGTTATAGGTGTCGTAGCGGTTCTGCTTGTTCAGGCGCGCATCGACGATGCCGGTAATCAGCGTCGTGTCCTTGGCCCGCAGCAGATCGTCCATCGTGCTTAAGAAGCGCTGCTGGTTGATCTCCAGATCCGGAATCGCTGACTCCGGCCAGATAATCAGCTGCGACTTGCCCATCTCCCGCTCGGTAGCGTTGAGATAGATATTAAGCGTATTCTCCAGCTGCCCCTCATCCCACTTCAGGGACTGCGGAATATTACCCTGCACCAGGGAGACCTGGGTGGTGCGCTCCGTTACCGGCGTAAACCACTGGATGTAGCGCAGCGGGAAGGGGAGGGCAAAGAGCACTACCGCCACCGCCAGGGTGCGCCAGCTGCGGTGAGCCGCCGCCAGTACCAGCAGGCCACCGACCACCATCAGCAGGAAGTTGATCGCCTCGACGCCCATCACCGGGGCCAGCCCCTTTAGCGGGCCGTCAATCTGGCTGTAGCCAAACTGCAGCCACGGGAAGCCCGTTAATACCCAGCCGCGCAGGAACTCGGTGAGTTGCCAGACCACCGGCGCAGCGATGGCTACGCGGATGACGCTGGTACGCGGCCACAGGCGAGAGAGGATCCCGGCGAACAGACCGGTATAGAGCGACAGATAGGCTGCCAGCAGTACCACGAGAAAGACGTTCACCGGCCCCGGCATGCCGCCAAACTGGGCGATGCTGACGTAGACCCAGTTAATCCCGGTACCAAAGAGACCGAACCCCCATGCATAGCCAATCGCCGCCGCCTGTAGCGGGCGACGGTTAAGCGTTAGCCCTTGCAGGCCGATAAGGGAGATAAGCGCGGCGGGCCAGAAGTCATAAGGAGAAAAAGCCAGCGTTCCGCTGGCTCCTGATATTAGCGCCAGCAGCAAACGCATGCGCTGACGCTCAAACAGTGAGGCAAATACCATTTACATTACTCGTCCAGGTGGATTACTCGTCCAGTTTAGGCTGCGCTGCGTCTTCTGGCATTTTTACGTGAACCTGAATAATACGACGGCTGTCGGCCATGGCGACCTTAAACTGGTAACCATCGATGTCGATGGATTCGCCCCGCGCTGGCAGATGGCCAAAGGCCTGCATCACCAGCCCGCCGATGGTGTCTACCTCTTCATCGCTGAAGTGGGTACCAAAGGAGTCATTGAAATCTTCAATAGAGGCGAGGGCGCGCACTGTCCAGGTGTGACGGCTCAGCTGACGGAAATCGATATCTTCCTCTTCGTCGTACTCATCTTCAATTTCGCCGACGATCAGCTCAAGAATATCTTCGATGGTCACGAGGCCCGAGACGCCGCCAAACTCATCAATAACGATAGCCATATGGTAGCGCTGTGAGCGGAACTCTTTCAGCATCCGGTCAACCCGTTTGCTCTCCGGAACGACAACCGCCGGACGTAGCACTTTCTCCATGCTGAAGGCTTCGGCATCGCTGCGCATAAAGGGCAGCAGATCCTTGGCCATCAAAATCCCTTCGATGTGATCTTTATCTTCGCTGATCACCGGGAAGCGGGAGTGGGCAGACTCGATAATCACATCGAGACACTCATCCAGCGTCTGGTTACGTTTCAGGGTGATCATCTGCGAGCGGGGGATCATGATGTCGCGAACGCGCTGGTCGGCAATATCCATCACCCCTTCAAGCATGTCGCGCGTATCTTCGTCGATAAGCTCGTTCTGCCCGGAGTCACGGATCAGCGCCAGGAGTTCGTCACGGTTTTTCGGTTCGCCGTGAAAGAGCTGGCTCAGTAAGAGGGAGAAAAATCCCTTTTTGCTGCTGTTAAGTGGGTCGCTACTGTGTGAATTGTCGTCGCTCATGGCGTCGTATGGGTTCTCATGTTAATAAGTGTGTTGTCCGGCGCGCAAACTCAGCGCCAGACGGCTCAGGAGTAGCCAGGCTACTCCTTCTCGGCAATGTACGGATCCTCATAGCCCAGAGCAAGCATTATCTCTGTTTCGAGGCTCTCCATCTCTTCGGCTTCGTCATCTTCAATATGATCGTAGCCCAGCAGGTGCAGGCTGCCATGCACCACCATGTGCGCCCAGTGCGCCTCCAGCGGTTTTCCCTGCTCTTTCGCCTCCTGCTCTACCACCTGGCGGCAGATGATCATGTCGCCGAGCAGCGGCAGCTCGATGCCCGGCGGTGCCTCAAACGGGAAGGAGAGCACGTTGGTGGGCTTGTCCTTGCCGCGCCAGGTCAGGTTAAGCTCGTGGCTCTCCGCCTCGTCCACGAGGCGGATCGTCACTTCGGACTCCTCCTGAAACTGCGGGATCACCGCGTTCAGCCAGCCCTGAAACTGTGCTTCGTCTGGCAGGCCGCTCGCGTCATCACACGCCAGCTGTAAATCGAGGATTACCGAACTCATTTCTGCTCATGCTCCTGGTGCTGGGCTTCGCGCTTACGCTCGGCGGCCAGCTCGGCTTTACGTTTCTGCTCTGTCTCTTCCCACGCCTCATAGGCGGTAACGATACGGGCAACCACCGGATGGCGCACCACGTCTTCGCTGTGGAAGAAGTTAAAGCTAATCTCATCGACCTCTGCCAGCACTTCAATGGCGTGGCGCAGGCCGGATTTGGTGCTGCGCGGCAGGTCGACCTGGGTAATATCCCCGGTGATCACCGCTTTCGAGTTAAAGCCAATACGCGTCAGGAACATTTTCATCTGTTCGATAGTAGTATTCTGGCTCTCATCGAGAATGATAAAGGCATCGTTCAGCGTACGGCCACGCATGTAGGCTAGCGGCGCAACTTCAATTACGTTACGCTCCATCAGCTTCTCGACTTTCTCAAAGCCCAGCATCTCAAACAGCGCGTCATACAGCGGACGCAGATAGGGGTCAACCTTCTGACTCAGATCCCCTGGCAGGAAGCCGAGCTTCTCCCCGGCCTCTACCGCCGGACGGGTCAGCAGAATACGGCGAACATCCTGACGCTCCAGCGCATCCACCGCGGCGGCCACGGCGAGGTAGGTTTTCCCTGTCCCTGCCGGTCCCACGCCGAAGGTGATGTCATGATCGAGAATATTGGCAATATATTGCGCCTGGTTTGGCGTCCGCGGTTTGATCACGCCGCGCTTGGTTTTGATATTGACCGCTTTGCCATACTCCGGCACGCTCTCGGCGCTCTGCTCCAGCACCCGCGCCTCTTTAATGGCGAGATGGATCTGCTCGGGTTCAATATCCTGGGTCTGGCCACGCATCGGGGCGGTATCAACATAGAGGCTGCGCAAAATATCTGCGGCGGCGTTTACGCTAATTGTGCGTCCGGTGAGTTTAAAGTGGCTATCGCGGCGGTTAATTTCGATGCCCAGTCGACGTTCAAGCTGTTTGATGTTGTCGTCAAACGGGCCGCATAAACTCAGCAGACGGGCATTGTCAGCTGGTTCAAGGGTGATTTCACGGGTTTCAGTATTCAATCGATTCCTCTTTTACCTGACTGGCCGGATGGAGTAGTGATATGGGGGTGATGGGCGGAAAAAACAAGGCCTGCCGGAGGGGCAGGCCGGGGGGATTAGGGCTGATAGAGACCGACGCCCAGTTCGTTCTCTTTACGGGTGCGGGCAATGACCGATTCCGGCGTTTCGGTTACGCGCAGGCCCATCTCCGCTTCGGTGCGCACAACGTTACCGCGCAATGAATTAGTATAGACATCGGTGATCTCAACGTCCACGAACTTGCCGATCATCTCCGGCGTACCCTCAAAGTTAACCACGCGGTTGTTCTCGGTACGGCCCGACAGCTCCATAATGCTCTTGCGGGAGGTGCCTTCCACCAGGATACGCTGGGTGGTGCCGATCATTTTGCGGCTCCAGGCCATCGCCTGCTGGTTAATACGCTCCTGCAGAATGTAAAGACGCTGCTTCTTATCCGCTTCCGGCACATCATCGACCATGTCGGCGGCTGGCGTACCCGGACGGGCAGAGAAGATAAAGCTGAAGCTTACGTCAAAGTTCACCTCGGCAATCAGCTTCATGGTCTGCTCAAAGTCCTGGGTGGTCTCCCCCGGGAAGCCGACGATAAAGTCGGAGCTGATCTGGATATCCGGACGCGCCGCGCGCAGCTTACGGATAATAGCCTTATACTCCAGCGCGGTATGGGTTCGGCCCATCAGATTCAGGACGCGATCCGCCCCGCTCTGTACCGGCAGGTGCAGGAAGCTCACCAGCTCCGGCGTATCGCGGTAGACCTCAATGATATCGTCGGTAAACTCAATCGGGTGGCTGGTGGTAAAGCGGATGCGGTCGATACCGTCGATGGCGGCTACCAGGCGCAGCAGCTCGGCGAAGGAGCCGGTGGTGCCGTCGTAGTTTTCACCACGCCAGGCGTTCACGTTCTGGCCCAGCAGGTTAACCTCACGCACGCCCTGCGCCGCCAGCTGGGCAATCTCAAACAGGATGTCGTCGCAGGGACGGCTGACCTCTTCACCACGGGTGTAGGGCACCACGCAGTAGGTGCAGTATTTATTGCAGCCTTCCATGATGGAGACGAAGGCGGTCGGGCCATCGGCGCGCGGCTCCGGCAGGCGGTCAAACTTCTCGATCTCCGGGAAGCTGATATCGACGATCGGGCTGCGGTTGCCGCGCACGGAGTTGATCATCTCCGGCAGGCGGTGCAGGGTCTGCGGCCCAAACACGATATCGACGCAGCGGGCGCGCTGGCGAATCAGATCGCCCTCCTGGGAGGCCACGCAGCCGCCGACGCCAATAATCAGATCCGGATTCTTCTCTTTCAGGAGCTTCCAGCGCCCGAGCAGATGGAACACTTTCTCCTGAGCCTTCTCGCGGATAGAGCAGGTGTTAAGCAGCAGTAAATCCGCCTCTTCCGCCACCTCCGTCAACTGATAGCCGTGAGTAGCATCCAGCAGATCGGCCATCTTCGATGAATCGTACTCGTTCATCTGACAGCCCCAGGTTTTAATATGGAGTTTTTTGGTCATCGACTTGCTCTATTAAACGCGAGGATTTCAGGCCGCGTATTGTAATGCTTTGGTCGGGCGCTGACCATAGTTCATCTCCCGACCCCATAAAATCGAAAATCCTGTAAACTTAAGGGAATTACAAATAAGGACAATTGACCATGGTAAATCAACCAACTGAAGTAGCCGTAGTTGGCGGCGGGATGGTCGGCGGCGCACTGGCCCTTGGCCTGGCGCAGCATGGTTTTGCGGTTACGGTGATCGAGCAGGCCGCGCCCCCCGCGTTTGACGCCAGTATAGCGCCGGACGTACGCATTTCTGCGATAAGCTCCGCATCTGTGGCACTGCTGCGCGGGCTGGGCGTCTGGGACAGCGTGCTGGCGATGCGCTGCCACCCCTGGCGCAGGCTGGAGACCTGGGAGTGGGAGAACGCCCACGTGGTCTTTGACGCCAGCGATCTTAAGCTGCCGCACCTCGGCTATATGGTTGAGAATAACGTGCTGCAGCGCGCGCTGTGGGAGGCGCTGGAGGCCCATCCGCAGGTGACGTTGCGGGCACCTGCGATGCTCAAGGCGATGCACACTCATGGTCATCAGCATGAGCTGGTGTTTGACAATGATGAGACGCTGCTGGCAAAGCTGGTGATTGGTGCAGACGGCGCGAATTCGCCGGTGCGGCAGTGGGCAGGAATTGGCGTTCACGCCTGGCAGTATCAGCAGTCCTGTATGCTGATCACCGTGGAGTGTGAAAACGATCCGGGTGACAGTACCTGGCAGCAGTTTACCCCGCACGGGCCGCACGCTTTCCTGCCGCTGTTCGATCGTTGGGCGTCGCTGGTGTGGTATGACACGCCGGCGCGCATCCGTCAGCTTCGTACCCTGACGATGCCGCAGCTGCAGCGAGAGGTTGAGAAGTTCTTCCCGGCGCGGCTGGGTAAGGTCACGCCGGTTGCTGCCGGTGCCTTCCCGCTGACCCGCCGCCATGCTCTACAGTATGTGAAGCCGGGGCTGGCGCTGGTGGGTGATGCCGCCCACACGATCCACCCGCTGGCAGGGCAGGGGGTTAACCTTGGCTATCGCGACGTTGATGCCCTGCTGGAGGTGTTAATCAGTGCCCGAGGCCAGGGCGAGGAGTGGGCCAGCCAGCGCGTGCTGAAGCGCTACCAGACGCGGCGCATGGCGGACAACTACATTATGCAGAGCGGCATGGATCTCTTCTATGCCGGTTTTAGCAATAACCTTGGTCCGCTGCGCGTTCTGCGCAATATGGGGCTGATGGCCGCCCAACGCGCCGGGGTACTGAAAACGCAGGCGCTGAAGTATGCGCTAGGCCTGTAACGTGGCTGCCGGGTCAGCCCGGCACGCCAATTTTATGACAGTACAAAAACAAAAAAGCCCGCCGAAGCGAGCTTTTTTGTTTTATGT
>JBCNNW010000114.1:0-11947 GCA_039594205.1 Pseudescherichia sp.
TACTGCTTCTTTCAGGGTTTTCGCGCCAACCGGCTGAATCATAAATTCCTGAATGTCTACGTTGTTGTCAGCGTGCTCGCCGCCGTTGATGATGTTCATCATCGGAACCGGCATAGAGTATTTGCCCGGGGTACCGTTCAGTTCAGCGATGTGTGCGTACAGCGGCAGGCCTTTAGAGGCAGCGGCAGCTTTAGCATTCGCCAGGGAAACGGCCAGAATGGCGTTCGCACCGAAGTTAGATTTGTTCTCAGTACCGTCCAGGTCGATCATGATCTTGTCGATGTTAGCCTGGTCTTTGGCATCTTTGCCAAGGATAGCCTGAGCAATCGGGCCATTTACGGCGCCAACAGCTTTAGTCACGCCTTTACCCAGGAAACGGGATTTGTCGCCATCGCGCAGTTCCAGCGCTTCGCGGGAACCAGTAGAAGCACCTGACGGGGCAGCAGCCATACCGACGAAACCACCTTCCAGGTGTACTTCGGCTTCAACAGTCGGGTTACCACGGGAGTCGATGATTTCACGACCGATGACTTTAACGATTTTGGACATTAGGATTTCCTCAGTACAAGTTAATTAAAACTCCAGACAATCGATGCACCCCTGGGGGTGCATCGACGCTCTAACTCTTACTTCGCCTGACGCTTCTGGTAGTCGCTGGCGGCTTTCACAAAGCCTGAGAACAGCGGATGCCCATCGCGCGGCGTTGAAGTAAATTCCGGGTGGAACTGACAGGCAACAAACCACGGATGGTTTGGCACCTCGATGATCTCGACCAACTGATCATCGCCGGAACGGCCTGCAACACGCAGACCCGCAGCTTCAATTTGTTTCAACAGCATGTTGTTAACTTCATAGCGGTGACGATGACGTTCAACGATCGTCGGTGAACCGTACATCTGACGCACCAGGCTATCGTCATCAAGCTGGCACTGCTGCGCGCCAAGGCGCATTGTGCCGCCCAGATCGCTCTTCTCAGAGCGCACTTCGACGTTGCCCTCTTCGTCACGCCATTCGGTAATGAGAGCCACAACCGGGAACTTACAGTCTGGCACAAATTCCGTTGAGTTAGCGTTGTCCATCCCCGCCACGTTGCGCGCAAACTCGATCAGCGCAACCTGCATACCCAGGCAGATGCCCAGATATGGAATATTGTGTTCACGCGCATAGCGCGCGGTGGCGATCTTGCCTTCTACGCCACGGTAGCCGAAACCACCAGGGATCAGGATAGCATCCAAATCCTTCAAGATTTCTACACCACGTGTTTCAACATCTTGCGAATCGATCAATTTGATGTTGACGGTAACACGGTTTTTCAGGCCGCCATGCTTCAGTGCTTCAATCACCGACTTGTAGGCATCCGGCAGCTCAATGTACTTGCCGACCATACCGATGGTAACTTCACCTGACGGATTCGCCTCTTCGTAGATAACCTGTTCCCATTCGCTCAGGTTAGCTTCCGGACAGTTCAAGCTGAATCGTTTACAAATATAATCGTCCAGCCCCTGTGATTTCAACAGGCCCGGAATTTTATAAATCGAATCGACGTCTTTCATTGAAATAACGGCCTTTTCCGGCACGTTACAGAACAATGCAATTTTTGCACGCTCGTTGGCTGGAACGGCACGATCGGAACGGCAAACCAGAATATCTGGCTGAATACCGATAGAGAGCAGTTCTTTAACAGAGTGCTGGGTCGGCTTGGTTTTCACTTCGCCCGCTGCCGCCATGTACGGCACCAGGGTGAGGTGCATAAACAGCGCATGCTCACGGCCAATATCTACCGCCAGCTGGCGGATCGCTTCAAGGAACGGCAGGGATTCGATATCACCCACGGTACCGCCGATCTCAACCAGCACCACGTCGTGGCCTTCGCCACCGGCAATAATGCGCTCTTTAATGGCGTTGGTGATGTGTGGAATAACCTGAACGGTTGCGCCCAGGTAGTCGCCACGGCGCTCTTTGCGCAGTACGTCAGAGTAGATACGACCTGTAGTGAAGTTGTTGCGGCGTGTCATCTTAGTACGAATGAAACGCTCGTAGTGGCCCAGATCCAAGTCGGTTTCAGCGCCGTCTTCCGTAACGAACACTTCCCCGTGCTGGATTGGACTCATGGTACCCGGATCGACGTTGATATACGGATCCAGTTTCATCATGGTCACGTTAAGGCCACGGGCTTCAAGAATGGCTGCGAGGGAGGCGGCTGCAATGCCTTTACCCAGAGAGGATACAACCCCGCCGGTCACAAAAATATAGTTCGTTGTCATGCTGAACCTGAGAAGTTAGGTTTAAAAGACGATGGAATAACCAGGACGGGAAAGTAGTATACCGGAACTGGGCAGTCGCCACAAACTTTCATTATCCCTCCTCTTCTCATCTTCAGCGAACCATGGGGTGAGAGAAAATAGCTCGTTTGCGGCAAATGTTTTTGACGTAAATCAAGCGCTTGTTATTTAGAAAATTACACTTTCCGCGCTTGATTCACAAAATTCGTTAGAGATCAGTTTCCTGGCGCTTTACCTCCTGCCAGACTTCTTCCATAGTGTCGAGATCGACGCCGGTCATCGTCAGGCCGCGGGCGGCGACAATTCGCTCAACTTCCCGGAAGCGGCGCTCAAACTTGAGGTTTGCTTTTTGCAGCGCGGTTTCGGCTTTTACCCCTAAATGACGGGAAAGATTAACGGTGGCGAACAGCAGATCGCCCACCTCCTCCTCCAGTTTGGCCTGATCCACGACCGCCTGTTTTGCCTCGTGCATCACCTCGTCGATCTCTTCGTGCACCTTATCAAGCACCGGGCCGAGAGAGTCCCAGTCAAAACCGACCGCCGAACAGCGTTTCTGGATTTTATGGGCGCGCATCAGTGCCGGAAAAGCATGGGGAATATCGTCCAGCGCCGAGTGCAGGGCTTTTTCCGCCCGCTCGCTGGTTTTGATCTCTTCCCAGCGCGCCAGCACGTCGCTGCTGTTGCTGGCGGTCGCGTCGGCAAAGATATGCGGATGACGGCGCTCCAGCTTATCGCTGATGGCTGCGCAGATGTCGTTGAAGTCGAAATGCCCCTGCTCCTGTGCCATCTGGGCGTAGAACACCACCTGGAACAGCAGATCCCCCAGCTCGCCGCGCAGATCGTCAAGATCGTTGCGGGCGATGGCGTCGAGCACCTCGTAGGTCTCTTCCAGCGTATAGGGAGCGATGGTAGCGAAGGTCTGCTCTTTATCCCACGGGCAGCCGGTTTCCGGATCGCGCAGGCGTTGCATAATGGCCAGCAGGCGATTGATTTGGTTCATAATGTTGTCCTGAAAAGTGTCGGGTGGCGGCTTCGCCTTACCCGACCTACTTAAAAGCGTAGCCCCGGCAGGCTACGCGCCGCCGGGGAAAAAGCAGAGTATGCGGTTAACCGCCGTGCAGCCGACGGGCGTCAATCACGTCCGGAACCTGATTAAGCTTACCGAGCACGCGTCCCAGCACCTGCAGATTATAGATCTCGATATTCATATCGATAGTGGCAAGCTGCTGCCGGGTGTCGCTCCGGCTGGCCACCCCCAGGACGTTCACCTTCTCGTTGGCGAGAATGGTGGTGATATCGCGCAGCAGGCCGCTGCGATCGTTGGCGGTGACACGCACCACCAGCGCGTAGCCAGCCGAGTAGCTCTCGCCCCATACCGCATCGACGATACGCTCCGGCGCGTGGGATTGCAGCTCGGTCAGCTGGTCGCAGTCGGCGCGATGAATGGAGATCCCGCGCCCCTGGGTGATAAAGCCAACGATCTCATCCCCTGGAATCGGCTGGCAGCAGCGGGCAATGTGGTGCATCAGGTTACCAACGCCCTCCACTACCACCCGGCCATCGTCTTTGCTGTTGCGCCCCTGCGGTGCGTAGCTCTTCTGCTGCAGCTGCTTCAGCGCGGCGGCATCCTGCTCCTCGGCACTGGGCTTGTTAAAGTGCGACTGCAGGAAGTTCACCATCTGGTTGAGGCGGATGTCGCCTCCGCCGATGGCCGCCAGCAGCTCCTCCATTTCATTGAAGTTGTAGCGCGGCAGCAGGTGCTTCTCCGCCTCTTTCAGGCTGATGCCTAAATGCGCCAGCTCATCGTCGAGGATCTGACGGCCTGCAAGGATATTCTTGTCGCGATCCTGCTTGCGGAACCAGGCGTGGATCTTCGAGCGTCCGCGGCTGGTGGTCACATAGCCAAGGTTCGGATTCAGCCAGTCACGGCTCGGGTTAGGCTGCTTCTGGGTGATGATCTCAATCTGATCGCCCATCTGCAGCTGGTAGGTAAAGGGCACAATACGCCCGCCGATCTTGGCCCCGATGCAGCGGTGACCGACGTCGCTGTGGATATGGTAGGCAAAATCAAGCGGCGTCGATCCGGCGGGCAGATCCACCACGTCGCCTTTCGGGGTAAAGACGTAGACGCGATCGTCGAAGACCTGGCTGCGCACCTCGTCGAGCATTTCGCCGGAGTCAGCCATCTCCTCCTGCCAGGCAATCAGCTTGCGCAGCCAGGCAATGCGGTCCTCGTGGCTGTGGTGGGCGCTTGCAGCCGACGTTGTCCCCTCTTTATATTTCCAGTGTGCGGCAACGCCCAGCTCGGCATCCTCATGCATCTGTTTGGTGCGGATCTGGATCTCAACGGTTTTGCCCCCCGGTCCCAGCACCACGGTGTGGATAGACTGATAGCCGTTCGGCTTCGGGTTTGCCACATAGTCGTCGAACTCATCCGGCAGATGGCGATGGTGGGTATGGACAATCCCCAGCGCGGCGTAGCAGTCCTGCAGGCGTTCGGCGACGATCCGCACCGCCCGCACGTCAAACAGCTCGTCAAAGGCAAGATGCTTTTTCTGCATTTTTCGCCAGATGCTGTAGATGTGCTTCGGTCGACCATAGACTTCGGCCTTCACCCCCTCGCGCTTCATCTCAGCACGCAGGTGGCCGACAAATTCATCAATGTAGCGTTCACGATCGATTCGCCGCTCGTGCAGCAGTTTGGCGATCCGCTTGTACTCCGCCGGGTGCAGATAGCGGAAGCAGTAGTCTTCCAGCTCCCACTTCAGCTGGCCGATACCCAGCCGGTTCGCCAGCGGGGCGTAAATATTGGTGCACTCTTTGGCCGCCAGCACGCGCTCATCTTCCGGGGCGTCCTTCACCTCGCGCAGATGGGCGACGCGCTCGGCGAGCTTGATGACCACACAGCGGAAATCATCCACCATGGCCAGCAGCATGCGGCGGACGTTATCAACCTGTTCAGAGGAGACGGCATCGGTATGCGTGGCCTTAAGCTGGCGGATAGCGGCCATATCGCGCACGCCGTAGATCAATGCCACAACGGACTTACTCACGCTTTCACGCAGCACCGCTTCGCTCACCACTTCGGCATCCGCCAGCGGGAAGAGCAGCGCGGCCTGCAGCGTATCGATGTCCATACTGAGCATGGAGAGGATTTCGACCATCTCGACGCCGCGCCACAGCAGCAGCTCGGCGTCAGGGTGGCCCTGGGTGTGTTGCAGGCAATATGCCCAGGTTTCGGCTAAGCGCTCACACGAGGGCTGACTGGAGATGCCCAGACTTGCGATCCATTTTTTCGAATCGAATTCACCCGCTCGATTAAGATGTGCACTTCTTACCGCAACCATTGTCCTCTCCTTTCAGGGACGAAGCCTGCCGAATTCGGCAAGCCAGAATTAATCACTCTTGCTCAAACAACACCATCGATTCCAGATGCCCGGTGTGCGGGAACATATCCAGCATCGCGAGGTGCGACATAGTGTAGCCCGCATTTAATAATGCTTCGCTGTCACGGGCAAGCGTCGCGGGGTTGCATGACACGTAGACCACCTTTTTTGGGGATAGTTTTAGTACATGCTGCATCACACCAGCCGCACCGGCGCGGGCCGGATCGAGCAGCACTTTGTTAAAACCGTGCTGTGCCCAGGGCTGTTTTGTGACGTCATCTTCCAGATTTTCATGAAAGAAAGTCACATTCTGCAAGCCATTGTGCTGCGCATTCTCTTTTGCCTTCTCGACAAGCGCGGCTACCCCTTCCACGCCGACTACGCTGGCGGCGCGTTTTGCCAGCGGCAGAGTAAAGTTACCCATGCCGCAGAAGAGATCCAGCACCCGATCGTCCGGCTGAATGTCCAGCCAGGCCAGCGCCCGGTCTACCATCTGCTGATTCACTTTATCATTAACCTGAATGAAATCACGCGGGCTAAAGGTCAGGCGTAGCCCGTCAGACGTATACCAGGGCAACTCGCCGGATACCTGCTCCAGTATGGCGCTTTCCGGGGCAAGAAACAGCGCAACGCCCTGAGAATGCGAAAAGCGTTCCAGTTTTTCGCGATCGGCATGCGTGAGAGGAGCCGTATGGCGCAGCACCATCAGCGGGCCGTTGTCGGCCAGCACCAGCTCAACGTGACCAAGGTGGCGTATCGTCTCCAGACGCTGTAAGCATGCACGCAGGGAAGGAATTAATGCCTCAAGCTGGGGCGCCAGCACAGGGCAGCGCATCACGTTGACGATGTCGCTGGCGCTGGCTTTGCGAAACCCCATCGCCAGCGTTTGCGTCTTCGGCTGATAATTTAGGCTCAGCCGCGCCCGCCGCCGATAGCCCCACGGCTCGGCGGCGATGATATCGTCCACCTCGTGTTTCATCAGACGCGCCAGGGCGCTGCTTTTACTGCGCTGCTGCAGCGCCACGCTGGCATGTTGCTGCTGACAGCCGCCGCAGACGCCAAAGTGCGGGCACGGCGGCGTTTCGCGTTCCGGGCTGTCGTTCAGCCGGCGCTTTACCGCCCCACGGGCGAACTGGCGCTTATCTTCCGTTATCGTCACGTCACCACGCTCGGCGGGCAGCAGTCCGGGCACGAAAAGCGCTTTGCCATTGTGGCGTGCGACCCCCTGGCCAAAGGGATCGAGGTCGTTTACTGTTACGGTTATGATCTCACGCGTCGTCACGCGCCGTTTTGCAGAGTAGAATTGCGCCATTGCCGGGATTTTTCTCAATCAAACATAATGACTCTAATTGTCCCATAACGGAACTCCATGACCAACTACAGCCTGCGGGCGCGAATGATGATTTTGATCTTAGCGCCAACCGTCCTGATCGGTTTACTGCTCAGTATTTTCTTTGTTGTCCATCGCTACAATGACTTACAGCAGCAGCTTGAGGACGCGGGAGCGAGCATTATTGAGCCGCTGGCGGTGGCAAGCGAATATGGCATGAACCTGCAAAACCGGGATGCCCTCGGGCAACTGATTAGCGTTCTCCACCGTCGTCACTCCGACATCGTGCGGGCGATCTCCGTTTACGATGAGAATAACCGGCTTTTTGTCACCTCTAACTCCCAACGCGATCCCAAAGCGTTAATGCTGCCGGATGGTGCAACCTTCCCTCAGGCCCTGAGCGTCACACGGCAGGGCGATCTGCTGATCCTGCGCACGCCCATCGTCTCTGAGGGCTATTCGCCCGACGAACCTGCGATACCGAATGTCAAAGCGGCTAATAACACACTGGGCTACGTCGCGCTGGAGCTGGATCTCCGTTCCGTGCGTTTACAGCAGTATAAAGAGATCTTTATCGCCACCCTGATGATGCTCTTCTGCACCGGGATCGCCTTTATCTTCGGCTGGCGTTTAATGCGCGAAGTCACCGGGCCTATTCGCAATATGGTGAATACGGTAGACCGCATCCGCCGGGGCCAGCTCGACAGCCGCGTAGAGGGCTTTATGCTGGGCGAGCTGGATATGCTGAAGAACGGCATTAACTCAATGGCGATGTCGCTGGCGGCCTACCATGAGGAGATGCAGCACAACATCGACCAGTCGACGTCTGACCTGCGTGAAACCCTTGAGCAGATGGAGATCCAGAACGTCGAGCTGGACCTGGCGAAGAAGCGCGCCCAGGAGGCGGCACGCATCAAGTCAGAGTTTTTGGCTAATATGTCCCACGAGCTGCGTACTCCGCTCAACGGCGTGATTGGCTTCACTCGCCTGACTCTGAAATCTGAACTGACGCCTACCCAGCGCGATCATCTGCACACTATCGAGCGCTCGGCTAACAACCTGCTCGCCATCATTAACGACGTGCTGGACTTCTCCAAGCTGGAAGCAGGAAAGCTAATTCTGGAGAGCATTCCCTTCCCGCTGCGTAACGCCCTGGACGAGGTGGTTACTCTGCTCGCCCATTCGGCTCACGACAAAGGGCTGGAGCTGACGCTCAACGTCAAAAACGACGTGCCGGATAACGTGATTGGCGATCCGCTGCGCCTGCAGCAGGTCATTACAAACCTGGTCGGCAACGCCATTAAATTTACCGAGAACGGCAACATCGACGTGCTGGTCGAGAGGCGCGCCCTGAGCAACAACAAGGTGCAGATTGAGATGCAGATCCGCGATACCGGAATCGGCATTCCAGAGCGCGACCAGTCCCGTCTCTTCCAGGCGTTTCGCCAGGCGGATGCCAGCATCTCCCGGCGGCACGGCGGGACCGGGCTGGGGCTGGTGATCACTCAGAAGCTGGTGACCGAGATGGGGGGCGATATCTCTTTCCACAGCCAGCCCGGCCGCGGCTCAACCTTCTGGTTCCATATCAATCTCGATCTTAACCCCAACGTCAGCAGCGAGGGGCTGCCTACCGACTGTCTCGCTGGCAAGCGTCTGGCCTACATTGAGCCGAACGCCGCGGCTGCGCAAAGCACGCTGGATCTGCTCCAGGGCACGCCGCTGGAGGTGATCTACAGCCCGACCTTCTCCGCGCTGCCGGAGGATCGCTACGATATTCTGCTGCTGGCCGTACCGGTGACGCTGCGCGAGCCGCTCACTATGCAGCATGAGCGGCTGGCGAAGGCCGCCGCCATGACCGATTTCCTGCTGCTGGCGCTGCCGTGTCACGTGCAGATCAACGCCGAGCAGCTTAAGCAGGAGGGTGCCGCCGCCTGTCTGTTAAAACCGCTTACCAGCACGCGCTTGCTGCCTGCGCTGACCGAGTACTGCCGCTTTAACCGTCCGCGTGAGCAGGCGCTGAACGACGACAGTAAGCTGCCGATGAGCGTGATGGCAGTAGATGATAACCCGGCCAACCTGAAGCTTATTGGCGCGCTGCTCGACGATCAGGTGCAGTACGTCGAGCTGTGCGACAGCGGGCATAACGCTATCGATCGCGCGAAGCAGATGCAGTTTGATCTGATCCTGATGGACATTCAGATGCCCGATATCGACGGCATTCGCGCCTGCGAAATTATCCGCCAGCTGCCGCACCAGCAGCAGACGCCGGTGATCGCGGTAACGGCCCACGCCATGGCCGGGCAAAAAGAGAAGCTGATGAGTGCAGGGATGAGCGGCTATCTGGCGAAGCCGATTGAGGAGGATAAGCTCCGCAGCCTGCTGCTGCGCTATCTTCCTGGCCCTGGAGTCAGCCAGTGGCTCACGCCACCGGAGCCGGAGTCGGAGCCGATGGAGACGCCGGTGAACGCTGACGTCTCGCTGGACTGGCAGCTGGCCCTGCGCCAGGCGGCAAATAAGCCCGATCTGGCGCAGGAGATGCTACAGATGCTGATCGCCTTCCTGCCGGAGATCCGCAATAAGGTTGAGGAGCAGCTGGTGGGAGAAGCACCTGAAGATTTAGTCGAGGCCATCCACAAGCTGCACGGCAGTTGCGGCTATAGCGGCGTACCGCGCCTCAAGGAGCTATGCCATCTGATCGAGCACCATCTGCGCAGCGGTATGCCCGCAGAGGATCTGGAGCCGGAGTTTCTGGAGCTGCTGGATGAGATGGATAACGTGACGCGGGAAGCGCGCAGGTGGATTGGGTAAGGCATCGTTGTCGCCGGGCTGCGCTGCTGTATGACCGTCCGTGTCGATCTCCTGCACCCGGTTGCCCGTGGCATCATACGCGAACGTGACGGCACGATACGGCGCACCAGCTGCTGGTGCCGCGCTTAATAAGGATTCAAATTTGTTCCTGACAAATGTCTCCCGATCCAGGTACTGGCCCTGCATCCGCAGGTTCTGGGCATATGGCAGCTGTGCGTCCCGCTCGTGCAGCAGCTTGCCCCATGCACTGTTCTGTGTCTTCTGGCACACCCGGCCTTCCGCATCCGTCAGGCGCTCCGGCGTGCCGTTAGGCTGGTTATGAAACCAGAAGATGTCCGGGGTATTCACGCCGTCAATACGGGCCAGTGGCTCGTGGCTGTGCGGGGCGCTGTAGACGTAGGTCAGCGGCACCGCATCCCGGATCTCCTGCAGCAGCCGAGCCGTTTTACGCCAGTACGGTCGTCCTGCGCGTTATACTCGTCAATTTTTGACATCACGTTACATTGTTAGTAACTCTTACAATGCAGACTGCCTAAAAATAATATTTTATTGCCAGTGACCTAGTAAATTTGTCCACATCTCTTTTTCTCCAGGGATGACTTTAATATTACCTCTATTTTCTTTCACATATTGCATGTATGTCTCATAAATAGCTCTTATTGTCACTGTTTTTTCAGAACGAGAGTCTTCAATCAAAGTTATTAACTCCTCTAAATACAATTTAGACTCCACTCTGGTGTTAAAAAAAACTCGAGATAATCAAGTACTTCGTTATACGAATGGTAATCCATTTATTTCTCCGGAAGAATATCAACTTTGTCGAAACTAATCACACGTTTTTCAGCATACATTTGTTCTACGCCTCCTCTGCCATACTGAGGATAAGCACTTGTAAATTGTTCTAAAGGCGCACCAATTTTATCCGCGAACATTCTTGGATACCTTACTTGAGGCGTGCCATTTTCATAAAGTTGCAATGTATCAAATGTTCCTCTAATTCTTGCATCACTCCAAGAAACATCCGCAGGTAAAGTCGGGTCAACTTTATCAGGTCCTTTAATCTGAAAAGCATCACGAGCACCTTTACCCGTTTCAAACTTTTCGAATCCAAAATACGTTACTGGAGCTTTTTTAGTTTCTAGAAGTCCAGGAACCCACTTATCTAAACTGCCATCATCATTTAAGTATCAAAACTTTGTATCTTACATAAATAACACCCTAATTTTAAAACTATTTAACCACCCCAGTAACTATTGTTTTTATCAGCTTATACATATAGCAACACGCATCATCTTCATTCATAAAAGACTCCAGACCAGTACGGCACCCCCTCTCAGAATAATAAACCAACCATTTACTTCCTTCATAATCCAAGCATAGTTTTTCATTGGGTAGCCCACCATCTAAGCAGTATAATGATTTTGATACACCTTCTTCCTCAAGAATTTTTTTTAGATCATACTTCTTCATGATTATTAAAGCCTCGCTAATGAGCCATTTTTTATCAGAGCAATAACCTTATCAGGCAATTCATACTGAATCCCGCGCCCCTCGTAGCCAAACCATGGAGCGACCTCGCCAGCATCTACAGTTATTTTCCTCTTAACTTCATATACAGTATATGGTTGTTTGTCTGTGCCAGGCTTTAATGCCCTGGCTCTATAAGGAACTCCTTCTGGCGATACAAACGTCCCATACTCGTGACCATACCGATCAATTTTCTCACCGGGGAGTAGTGTATATTTACTCGATACGCCATAGAACCCTCTGTTCGGTGGCCACTCGTTTAAAGCAGAAATGTTGGATGATTGCCTGGCGCGCTTACTAGCCTCAATATTTTTTAATACTCTATTTCTGTCAAATTGGTTACATCTGCTCAACCCCCACGGATCCACCCACCCCAGCGGGTTCGGCGCATACTGGTAAAGGTTCAGCCCTCCCGCCAGCCCTATCGGGTCCTGCTGCGTGAGCCTGCCACAGTCCGGGTCGTAGTACCGGAACAGATTATAGTGAAGACCGGTTTACTCGCTACATCCCTGTGGCTCGCCCCTCCGGGGTTGCGCTACACGCATTCAAATTTGTTCCTGACAAATTTGTCCCGATCCAGGTACTGGCCCTGCATCCGCAGGTTCTGGGCATAC
>JBCNNW010000115.1:0-11796 GCA_039594205.1 Pseudescherichia sp.
GTGGCTCAGGTGCCGCCCGGCTGGCAGGGTCGCCAGCAGCAGGCCGTACTGCATATGGTTATCCGCCAGCCGCCACTTCAGGGTTGTGCCGCCGCTGGCCGTAGGCAGGATGCCGCGCGGGCAGAGATGGCAGCCGATATCATCGCAGGTCATATCCGGCTGGCAGGTAAACTCCTGACGATTCTCCTCATCTTCCACATCGTAGACGCGCAGTTCGATATCGTGCAAAAGCGTGAGGTTTTGCAGTCCGTTAAGCACCGGTGAGAGGCGTTCACAGAGCGGAACCTGCATATGCAGACGGCGGTTGGCCTGCCAGAGGAAAGAGAGGATCTCATTCTTTTGCTCCAGCCCGGCGGTCTTCTCTTTAACCCGCTGCTCCAGCACCGCATAGCTTTGGGCCAGCTCGCTGGACATGTTGTTGAGCGCCATGCCGAGCCTGGCCATCTCGTTACGCCCGCTGATATGCGCCCGTTGGCTAAAATCGCGATGGCTTACGGCCTGAGCCATGCGCAGCAGCTGCCGCCAGGGCTGGAGGAGACGCGCCCGCAGCCAGATCACGGTAAAGATCAGCAGCAGGGCCATAAATAAACCCATACCACGCTGGAGGAGCAGAACGCGATCGATCCGCTGCTCGGTACGGCGATCAAAGCTGCTCACCAGACGATCGATGCGGTCGACAAAGGTGGCAATCTCGCCTGATACCGCCGCTGCATCCGGAGCCTGCACCATTGCCGGGATAAGGTTACGTTGCCAGTAGCGCTGTAGCGCCTGCAGCTGAGGCAGCTGGCCATCACGCTGCGCGGCCTGGGTCAGCTCCGGACTGAAGGCCGTGCGGGTCATCTCGTCGATCAGCGGCTGGTCGGTTTCCGTAAGCGGCATAGCGGCCAGCAGGCGATAGCTCTGCATACGCAGCGAGCCAGCCTTGTTAATAGCATGGGCGCTGCCCTGTACGCCCTGCACCAGCCAGCCAGAGATAGCCATCCCGGTTACGCCAATGGCGGTAGAGAGCAGAACGATCAGCGCCAGCTGATTAACCAGCGTTAAGGGTGAAAAGAGGCGTTTCAGCATAAACGGCAAGACTCCTGGCCCGGCAACGTACCGGGAGTGGGGCTATTTTCGGCTATACCCTGGAGTATACCCATACCCCAAAAGAGTTACTCCTTTATTGTCGAGCCAGGCGCGGGCTGGAGAGCGACTGCCAGCAAACGCGTCACCGGTGTGAAAAACCACAGCTTTTCTGTCGGTTTGAGCTGCTCATTTAGGGGTAGGGCGGTTTTAGCGCGGCTGAAATGTCGCCTTTTCCTTTGATTTATATCAACTTAAGCGCTGACGTAAACCCTATGGTGGCAGGGGTTAAATCCCTAATCAGAGGTGTCTATGAGTCACTCTTCCATACCTGAAAGGACCACTGGAGCCGTCATTACCGACTGGCGACCGGAGGATCCTGCTTTCTGGCAGCAGCGTGGCCAGGCCGTGGCGAGCCGCAATCTGTGGATCTCCGTGCCCTGTTTGCTGCTGGCGTTTTGCGTCTGGATGCTATTTAGCGCCGTGGCGGTTAATCTTAACAAGGTAGGTTTTAATTTTACGACCGATCAGCTCTTTATGCTGACCGCGCTGCCCTCGGTTTCCGGGGCGCTGCTGCGGGTGCCGTACTCATTTATGGTACCCATCTTTGGCGGCCGCCGTTGGACCGCGTTCAGTACCGGGATCATGATTGTTCCCTGCGTCTGGCTGGGCTTTGCCGTCCAGGATACCAGCACGCCGTTCAGCACCTTCATTATCATCTCTCTGCTCTGCGGCTTTGCCGGGGCCAACTTCGCCTCCAGCATGGCTAACATCAGCTTCTTCTTTCCCAAACAGAAGCAGGGCAGCGCGCTGGGGATCAACGGCGGGCTGGGTAACCTCGGGGTCAGCGTGATGCAGCTGCTGGCTCCGATGGCGATTGCCTTTTCGCTGTTCTCCTTTTTCGGCGCGACCGGCGTCCAGCAGGAAGATGGCTCGATGCTCTATCTGGAGAACGCCGCCTGGATCTGGGTGCCGTTCCTGATTGTCTTTACCCTCGCGGCCTGGTTTGGCATGAATGAGCTGGCGACCTCTAAGGCCTCGCTGCGTTCGCAGCTGCCGGTGCTTAAGCGGGCGCATCTGTGGATCCTCGGCTTCCTCTATCTGGCCACTTTTGGCTCGTTTATTGGTTTTTCTGCAGGCTTTGCGATGCTGTCCAAAACTCAGTTTCCCGAAGTAAACGTGCTGCACTTTGCCTTCTTCGGTCCGCTGGTGGGGGCGCTGGCCCGGTCGGCAGGCGGGGCGATCTCCGACCGGCTGGGGGGCGTTCGCGTCACGCTGGTGAACTTTGTCGCGATGGCGATCTTTAGCGCACTGCTGTTCCTCACCCTGCCATCGGCAGGAAGCGAAGGGAACTTTAGCGCCTTCTTCGCCATCTTCCTGATGCTGTTTCTGACTGCCGGACTGGGCAGCGGTTCCAGCTTCCAGATGATCTCAGTTATCTTCCGTAAGATGACTATGGAGCGGGTAAAAGCGCAGGGCGGCAGCGAGGCGCAGGCGCTGCGGGAGGCGGCGACTGATACGGCGGCGGCGCTCGGGTTTATCTCGGCCATCGGCGCGATTGGCGGCTTCTTTATTCCCAAGGCTTTCGGCACCTCACTGGCGCTGACCGGCTCCCCGGCCGGGGCAATGAAAGTCTTCCTCGTGTTCTACATTGCCTGCGTGTTTATCACCTGGGCGGTGTACGGACGTAAAGCTAAAACAAAATAAAGCACTGTTGATTATCCTTGCGCGGTGCAATGCCGCGCTTTTTTACTCTCATAGTTAGTTACAACATTCTTTAAGGGAAGAACGCACCCGCTGCTGTTGGTAATGAGCCGTGGCGGCCGGGCAGCGGATCTACCCCTAAATACCCCCACCGCCACAATGTCACTGCAGGAAAAGCAGGAAATCAGTTAAAAGAGATATAAATCAGTAGGATATAAAACTCTTCCTTCTGCTACTTTGGAGGTAGATGAAAAATGCAGCGTTTTTGCTATGCCTGTCTGCCTTGATCGCCATCAATTCTCACGTCCTTTCAGCGCGTTAACGTCGCCGCATTCGCAGCAATGTCGCTTTTTCAGAGAGCCAGCAGGCTCCACACAGGAGAAACCCGATGAGTAAATTCCTGGACCGGTTTCGCTACTTCAAACAGAAGGGCGAAACCTTTGCCGATGGGCATGGCCAGATCCATGAAACAAACCGGGACTGGGAGGATGGATACCGCAGCCGCTGGTCGCACGACAAAATTGTGCGCTCTACCCATGGCGTAAACTGCACCGGCTCCTGCAGCTGGAAGATCTACGTCAAAAACGGGCTGGTTACCTGGGAGACCCAGCAGACCGACTACCCACGTACCCGTCCAGATATGCCTAACCATGAGCCGCGCGGCTGTCCGCGTGGGGCCAGCTACTCCTGGTATCTCTACAGCGCAAACCGTCTGAAGTACCCTCTGATGCGCAAACGCCTGATGAAAATGTGGCGTGAAGCGAAAGTTCAGCACAGCGATCCGGTTGCGGCATGGGCTTCTATTATTGAAGACGCCGACAAGGCGAAGAGCTTTAAACAGGCACGCGGTCGCGGCGGCTTTGTTCGCTCCTCGTGGCAAGAGGTCAACGAGCTGATCGCTGCCTCTAACGTTTACACCGTGAAAACCTACGGCCCGGACAGGGTGGCGGGCTTCTCGCCGATCCCGGCGATGTCGATGGTCTCCTATGCCTCCGGCGCGCGCTACCTGTCACTGATCGGCGGCACCTGCCTGAGCTTCTACGACTGGTACTGCGACCTGCCGCCAGCCTCCCCGCAAACCTGGGGTGAGCAGACCGACGTGCCAGAATCCGCCGACTGGTACAACTCCAGCTACATTATCGCCTGGGGATCTAACGTTCCGCAGACCCGTACCCCGGATGCCCACTTCTTTACCGAAGTCCGCTATAAAGGCACTAAAACTGTTGCCGTTACCCCGGACTATGCCGAGATCGCCAAGCTGTGCGACCTGTGGCTGGCGCCGAAGCAGGGCACCGACGCCGCGATGGCGATGGCGATGGGTCACGTCATGCTGCGTGAGTTCCATCTCGACAAGCCGAGCCAGTACTTTACCGACTACGTGCGCCGCTACACCGATATGCCGATGCTGGTGATGCTCGAAGAGCGCGACGGCTACTATGCGGCAGGCCGCATGCTGCGCGCCGCCGATCTGGTGGACGCCCTCGGCCAGGAGAACAACCCTGAGTGGAAAACCGTAGCCTGCAACGACGGTGGCGAGCTGATTGCACCTAACGGCTCTATCGGTTTCCGCTGGGGCGAAAAAGGAAAGTGGAACCTTGAGCAGCGCGACGGTACCAGCGGGGCAGATGCCGAACTGCGTCTGAGCCTGCTCGGCGGTCACGATGATATCGCCGAGGTGGGCTTCCCATACTTTGGTAACGAAGGATCAGAACACTTCAATCGCGTAGAGCTGCAAAATATTTTGCTGCACAAGCTGCCGGTAAAACGCCTGCAGCTGGCGGATGGCAGCACCGCGCTGGTCACTACCGTTTACGATCTGACCATGGCCAACTACGGTCTTGACCGGGGTCTGGGCGATGTCAACGCCGCCGCCAGCTATGACGAAGTGAAAGCGTATACCCCGGCGTGGGCAGAAAAAATCACCGGCGTACCGCGGGCGCACATTATCCGTACCGCGCGTGAGTTTGCTGATAACGCCGATAAGACCCATGGCCGTTCGATGATCATCGTGGGTGCGGGTCTGAACCACTGGTTCCACATGGACATGAACTACCGGGGCCTGATCAACATGCTGGTGTTCTGCGGCTGCGTCGGTCAGAGCGGCGGCGGCTGGGCGCACTACGTGGGCCAGGAGAAACTGCGTCCGCAGACCGGCTGGCAGCCGCTGGCGTTTGCCCTCGACTGGCAGCGTCCGCCTCGCCATATGAACGGCACCTCCTTCTTCTATAACCACTCCGGCCAGTGGCGCTATGAAACCCTGACCGCACAGGAGCTGCTCTCGCCGCTGGCGGATAAGTCCCGCTACAGCGGCCATCTGCTCGACTTTAACGTCCGCGCCGAGCGTATGGGCTGGCTGCCTTCCGCGCCGCAGCTGGGCACCAACCCGCTGCGCATCGCTGCGGAAGCTGAAAAAGCGGGTATGTCGGCGGTGGATTACACCGTTAAGGCGCTGAAGGAGGGCACTATCCGCTTTGCGGCCGAGCAGCCGGAGAATGGCAAAAACCATCCGCGCAACCTCTTTATCTGGCGCTCTAACCTGCTTGGCTCCTCCGGGAAAGGCCATGAGTATATGCTGAAGTACCTGCTGGGTACTGAGAACGGCATTCAGGGTAAAGATCTGGGCGAGCAGGGCGGCGTGAAGCCGGAAGAGGTCGAGTGGCATGATAACGGTCTCGACGGCAAGCTGGATCTGGTGGTCACCCTCGACTTCCGTCTGTCGAGCACCTGCCTCTACTCCGATATCGTCCTGCCGACGGCGACCTGGTATGAGAAAGACGACATGAATACCTCGGATATGCATCCGTTTATTCATCCGCTCTCTGCCGCCGTCGATCCGGCCTGGGAGTCGAAAAGCGACTGGGAGATCTATAAAGGTATCGCGCAGAAGTTCTCCGAGGTGTGCGTTGGCCACCTCGGCGTGGAAACTGACGTGGTGACTCTGCCTATCCAGCACGACTCCGCCGCCGAGCTGGCGCAGCCGCTGGACGTTAAGGACTGGAAAAAGGGCGAGTGTGACCTGATCCCCGGCAAAACCGCACCGCATATCATTCCGGTTGAGCGCGACTACCCGGCGACTTTTGAGCGCTTTACCTCCATCGGTCCGCTGCTGGATAAAGTGGGCAACGGCGGCAAGGGCATCGCGTGGAACACCGAAAGCGAGATGGATCTGCTGCGTAAGCTGAACTACACCAAGGCGGAAGGCCCGGCGAAAGGCCAGCCGATGCTCAATACCGCCATCGATGCAGCGGAGATGATCCTGACCCTCGCCCCGGAGACCAACGGTCACGTGGCGGTTAAAGCCTGGGCGGCGCTAAGCGAGTTTACCGGCCGCGACCACACCCATCTGGCGACCAATAAAGAAGAGGAGAAGATCCGCTTCCGGGATATTCAGGCCCAGCCGCGCAAAATCATCTCCAGCCCGACCTGGTCCGGCCTTGAAGATGAGCATGTCTCCTACAACGCCGGCTATACCAACGTGCATGAGCTGATCCCGTGGCGCACGCTCTCTGGCCGCCAGCAGCTCTATCAGGATCACCCGTGGATGCGCGACTTTGGCGAGAGCCTGCTGGTCTATCGTCCGCCGATTGACACCCGTTCGGTGAAAGCGGTGATGGGCGAGAAGTCCAACGGCAATCCAGAGAAAGCGCTGAACTTCATCACCCCACACCAGAAATGGGGGATCCACTCGACCTACAGCGACAACCTGCTGATGCTGACCCTGTCACGCGGCGGCCCAATCGTCTGGATGAGCGAGGTAGATGCCAAAGAGCTGGGCATTGAGGATAACGACTGGATCGAAGCCTTCAACAGCAACGGCGCGCTCACCGCCAGGGCGGTAGTGAGCCAGCGCGTGCCGGCTGGGATGACCATGATGTACCACGCCCAGGAGCGTATTGTGAACATTCCTGGCTCGGAGATCACCGGCCAGCGCGGCGGGATCCACAACTCGGTCACCCGTATCAGCCCGAAACCGACCCATATGATTGGCGGCTACGCCCAGCTGGCGTACGGCTTTAACTACTACGGCACGGTAGGTTCCAACCGCGATGAGTTTGTGGTGGTCCGTAAGATGAAGAACATTAACTGGTTAGATGGCGAAAACAACGACCAGGTACAGGAGAGCGCAAAATGAAAATTCGTTCACAGGTAGGCATGGTGCTGAACCTTGACAAGTGCATCGGCTGTCATACCTGCTCGGTCACCTGTAAAAACGTCTGGACCAGCCGGGAAGGGATGGAGTACGCCTGGTTCAACAACGTTGAGAGCAAGCCTGGCGTAGGTTTCCCGGACGACTGGGAGAATCAGGAGAAGTGGAAGGGCGGCTGGATCCGCAAAGTGAACGGCAAGCTGCAGCCGCGGATGGGTAACCGTGCCACGCTGCTGGGTAAAATCTTCGCCAACCCGCATCTGCCGGGCATCGATGACTATTACGAGCCGTTCGACTACGACTATCAGCATCTGCACACCGCACCGGAGGGCAAGCATCAGCCCATCGCCCGTCCGCGGTCGAAAATCAGCGGTCAGCGGATGGATAAGATCGTTAGCGGTCCGAACTGGGAAGAGATCCTCGGCGGCGAATTTGAGAAGCGCAGCCAGGATCAGAACTTCGAAAATATGCAGAAGGCGATGTACGGGCAGTTTGAAAACACCTTCATGATGTATCTGCCGCGCCTGTGCGAGCACTGCCTGAACCCGGCCTGCGTCGCAACCTGCCCGAGCGGCGCGATCTACAAGCGAGAAGAGGACGGCATTGTACTGATCGATCAGGACAAGTGCCGCGGCTGGCGGATGTGCGTCACCGGCTGCCCCTACAAAAAGATCTACTTCAACTGGAAGAGCGGCAAGTCCGAGAAGTGCATCTTCTGTTACCCGCGTATTGAGGCGGGAATGCCTACCGTCTGCTCCGAGACCTGCGTGGGGCGCATCCGCTACCTGGGCGTACTGCTCTATGACGCGGACGCCATTGAAAACGCGGCGGCAACGGAGAGCGAGAAAGATCTCTACCAGCGTCAGCTGGACGTCTTCCTCGACCCGAACGATCCGGCGGTTATCGAGCAGGCGCTGAAGGACGGCGTACCACAGAGCGTGATTGATGCCGCGCAGAAATCCCCGGTGTGGAAACTGGCGATGGACTGGAAGCTGGCCCTGCCGCTGCACCCGGAGTATCGCACTCTGCCGATGGTCTGGTACGTGCCGCCTCTGTCACCGATCCAGTCGGCGGCCGACGCGGGCGAGCTGGGGAGCAACGGCATCCTGCCGGACGTCGAGAGCCTGCGCATCCCGGTACAGTATCTCGCTAACCTGCTCACAGCGGGAGATACCCAGCCGGTGCAGCTGGCGCTGAAACGCATGCTGGCGATGCGTCACTACAAGCGTGCCGAGACCGTGGATAACATTAATGATATTCGCGCTCTGGAAGAGGTGGGCTTAAGCGAAGCCCAGGCGCAGGAGATGTATCGTTACCTGGCGATTGCCAACTACGAAGATCGCTTCGTTATTCCGACCAGCCACCGCGAGCTGGCCCGGGATGCATTCCCGGAACGTAACGGCTGCGGCTTTAGCTTCGGTGATGGCTGCCACGGCAGCGACACCAAATTCAACCTGTTTAACAGCCGCCGGATTGATGCCGTTGATGTGACCAAAAAAACGGAGCCGCGCCCATGATTGAACTCGTCGTGATTTCCCGCCTGCTGGAGTATCCGGATGCTGCCCTGTGGCAGCATCAGCAGGAGCTGTTTGATGCTTTGGCAGAGAGCGAGCACCTGTCGCTTAAGGATGCTCATCAGCTGGTCATCTTCATTCGTGATCTGATGAGTCAGGATCTGCTTGATGCCCAGGCGGCCTACAGCGAACTTTTCGATCGCGGCCGCGCGACCTCGCTGCTGCTGTTTGAGCATGTGCATGGTGAATCCCGCGATCGCGGTCAGGCGATGGTGGATCTGCTGGCGCAGTATGAGCGCCAGGGTCTGGTTATCGACCGCCGTGAGCTGCCGGATCATCTCCCGCTCTATCTGGAGTATCTGGCCCAGCTGCCGGTGAACGATGCGCTGGAGGGTCTGGAGGATATCGCGCCGATTCTGGCCCTGCTTAACGCCCGTCTGCAACAGCGAGAAAGCCGCTATGCCAGCCTCTTTGAGCTGCTGCTGCGGCTGGCCAAAACCGACGTCGATCGGCAGAAAGTGGGCGAGAAAATTGCCGGTGAAGCCCGGGATGATACTCCGCAGGCGCTTGACGCCGTCTGGGAAGAGGAGCAGGTGAAGTTCTTTGCCGACCAGGGGTGCGGGGAGTCCGAGATCGCGTCCCATCAGCGTCGCTTCGCCGGGGCGGTGGCCCCGCAATATTTGAATATCACAACCGGAGGACAGCAATAATGCAGTTCCTTAATATGTTCTTCTATGACATCTATCCCTATATTGCCGGCACGGTGTTTCTCGTCGGCAGCTGGCTGCGCTATGACTACGGGCAGTATACGTGGCGGGCAGGCTCCAGCCAGATGCTGGATCGCAAAGGGATGAACCTGGCCTCAAACCTGTTCCACGTCGGGATTATCGGCATCTTTGCCGGTCACCTGGTGGGGATGCTCACGCCGCACTGGATGTATGAATCCTTTCTGCCGATTGACGTTAAACAGAAGCTGGCCATGATCGCCGGGGGTGTATTCGGTATCATGACGCTGGTGGGCGGCCTGCTGCTGCTTAAGCGCCGCCTGTTCAGCCCGCGTGTGCGCGCCACTACCACCACGGCAGATATTCTGATCCTGACTCTGCTGATGGTGCAGTGCACGCTGGGCCTGCTGACGATCCCATTCTCGGCTCAGCATATGGACGGAAGCGAGATGATGAAGCTGGTGGGCTGGGCGCAGTCGATCGTGACCTTCCACGGTGGGGCATCGGCAAACCTTGACGGCGTGGCGTTCATCTTCCGCGTGCACCTGGTGCTGGGGATGACGCTGTTCCTGCTCTTCCCGTTCTCGCGGCTGGTGCACATCTGGAGCGCGCCAGTAGAGTATATGACGCGCAAATACCAGGTGGTACGCGCCCGGCGCTAACGAGTTTCCTGTTTAATTCCAACCTCGCTGCGGCGAGGTTTTTTTTCGCCCCAGCCAAGATTGTTTCCCGCCGCCGCAAGAAGGATCAGCGTCCCGCCAGCCAGCTGGATGACGCTAAGCGTATGGCCAAAGATCAGGTTATCCACCACAATAGCCACCACCGGATAGATAAACGACAGCGATCCAATAATCGGAGTAGGCAGTTTCTGAATTGCGCTATAGAGCAGCTGGTACATGACGCCGGTATGGACGATGCCGAGGGTCAACAGGATCCCCCAGGGAAACTCTCGGGAAAGAGCCGGCATCTGCGCCAGCGGCAACAGCATCACCACGCCCGTGAGCACCTGAATAAAGGCAATATGCTGCGGTGGGATAGGGCGCAGCTTACGCGTGATAATCGCGGTAAGAGCATAGAAGAACGCTGCGCCCAGTGCCAGGGTGATTCCTATCAGCCAGCTGCTGCCATGACTTTGGGTTAGCTCGCTGGAGAGCAGGACCACGACGCCGACAAAAGCGAGAGCCAACCAACTCCATTTCACCAGTGTAACCCGCTCACCAGAGAGCATGCCCATCAGCACCAGCATAAAGGGCTGTGTGTTGTAGACCACGGTTGCCAGTCCAATAGAGACGCGCTCGTAGGCGGCGAACAGCAGCAGCCAGTTAATGACCAGCGCCACGCCGCCGAGGATGGCGAGGGTCAGGGTGACGCGGGTTAAACGGCTGAAAGGCTCCTTGCTGAAGCGAATAAATATAAAGAGCGCAACAGCACCGATAACACAACGCCAGAAGACAACGTCCGTTACCGGCAGGCCGGAAAGTAAAACAAAGGCACCGACAGAGCCAGAAATTAGCATCGCCAGGCTCATCTGACAGACGCCTTTTTGAATATCGTGCATATCGACCTCCTCTTTTTGATACCTTATTATCAGAAATCTATAAACGCTTTGATATATCTTTTATAAGGTGATTGACCTGTATAGCTTTTTAAAATTAGGTGAAGTCTATGGATTACCTTATTGATGAGATAGATCGCCAGATTGTCAACTGTCTGGCTGAAGATGCACGTATATCGTTGAAGGTGTTAAGCGCCCGGGTTGGGTTGACCTCCCCCAGCACCGCGGAGAGAGTAAAGCGTCTGGAAGAGCGGGGGGTGATTCAGGGGTATGGCGCGCACGTGAATCTGGCGGCGTTGGGCTATACGCTACAGGCGCTGGTCAGGGTACGGCCCATGCCGGGTATGCTTCACAGGGTGGATAAAATGATTCAGGCCATACCGGAGTGTATTGAGTGCGATAAGGTGACGGGGGAGGATTGTTTCGTGATGCGTCTGGTGGTGCGCTCAATAGAGCAGCTTGATGTGCTGCTGGACGGGCTGGCGGAGTATGCCCAGAGCAACACCGCGATTGTCAAAAGCTCGCCGGTGAAACGCCGTCTGCCGCCGATATGATATTGGGAAAGAGACGTGGCTCGATCGTGTAGCCCCGGTAAGCGCAGCGCCACCGGAGAGAACGCTCATGCAGCGAAGTACAGCGCCGGGTGGCGGCTTCGCCTGACCCGGCCTACGCTGCTGCATCCACAGGGTGCTCCGGTCGTGTAGCCCCGGTAAGCGCAGCGCCACCGGGGAGAACGCTCATGCAGCGGAGTACAACGCCGGGTGGCGGCTTCGCCTGACCCGGCCTACGCAGTTGCATCCACAGGGTGCCCGGAACGTGTAGCCCCGGTAAGCGCAGCGCCACCGGGGAGCTCGCTCATGCAGCGGAGTACAACGCCGGGTGGCGGCTTCGCCTGACCCGGCCTACGCTGCTGTATCCACAGGGTGCTCCGGTCGTGTAGCCCCGGTAAGCGCAGCGCCACCGGGGGATCACTCATGCAGCGGAGTACAGCGCCGGGTGGCGGCTTCGCCTGACCCGGCCTACGCAGTTGCATCCACAGGGTGCCCGGAACGTGTAGCCCCGGTAAGCGCAGCGCCACCGGGTAGA
>JBCNNW010000116.1:0-11576 GCA_039594205.1 Pseudescherichia sp.
AGTATATCGACGCCATGCTGGAGCGCGAAAAGCTGACCCCAACCTACCTGGGTGAGTCCATCGCGGTTCCGCACGGTACGGTTGAAGCGAAAGATCGCGTGCTGAAAACCGGCGTCGTGTTCTGCCAGTATCCGCAGGGCGTGCGCTTCGGCGAAGAAGAAGATGACATTGCCCGTCTGGTCATCGGTATCGCCGCACGTAATAATGAGCACATTCAGGTGATTACCAGCCTGACCAACGCCCTGGACGATGAGTCTATTATCGAGCGCCTGGCGCATACCGATAGCGTTGAAGAAGTGCTGGCGCTGCTGAACAAGTAAGCCCTCCTCCCCTCTCCCTTTGCGGAGAGGGTTTGGGTGAGGTCAGAGCCTCACCCCAGCCCTCTCGGGTAAAAACATTAATGAAGGTTAATACTATGAAAGCATTACATTTTGGCGCAGGTAATATCGGACGTGGCTTCATCGGCAAACTGCTGGCGGACGCTGGAATTACGCTGACGTTCGCCGATGTGAATCAGACGGTGCTCGACGCCCTGAATGCCCGTCATAGCTATCAGGTTCATGTGGTGGGTGAAAACGAGCAGGTTGATACCGTCTCCGGCGTCAACGCGGTGAGCAGCATTGGCGATGAGGTGGTCGATCTGATTGCCGACGTGGACCTGGTCACCACGGCAGTAGGTCCGGTTGTGCTGGAGCGCATCGCACCCGCGATTGCCAAAGGGCTGACGAAGCGTAAAGCGCAGGGCGTAGAGAGCCCGCTGAACATTATCGCCTGTGAGAACATGGTGCGCGGTACGACCCAGTTGAAAGGTCATGTTCTCAATGCGCTGGCAGATGAGGATAAAGCCTGGGTTGAAGCGCATGTTGGCTTCGTAGACTCAGCCGTAGACCGTATTGTTCCGCCGTCGGCCTCTGCTACTAACGATCCGCTGGAGGTGACCGTTGAAACCTTTAGCGAGTGGATCGTTGACAAGACCCAGTTCAAAGGCGCACTGCCGAATATTCCGGGCATGGAGCCTACCGATAATTTAATGGCGTTTGTCGAGCGTAAGCTCTTCACCCTGAACACCGGCCATGCTATAACCGCGTACCTCGGAAAGTTGGCGGGTCATCAGACCATCCGTGACGCGATCCTCGATGAGACGATCCGCGCGGTGGTGAAAGGGGCGATGGAGGAGAGCGGCGCGGTGCTGATCAAACGCTACGGTTTTGATGCTGATAAGCACGCAGCCTACATCCAGAAAATCCTTGGTCGTTTTGAAAACCCCTACCTGAAGGATGACGTTGAGCGCGTGGGCCGTCAGCCCCTGCGCAAGCTGAGCGCGGGCGACCGTCTGATTAAGCCGCTGCTTGGCACCCTGGAGTATGGCCTGCCGCACGAGAACCTGGTCAAAGGGATCGCCGCAGCCATGCACTACCGCAGCGAGCAGGATCCGCAGGCCCTTGAGCTGGCGGCGCTGATTGACGAGAAAGGCCCGCAGGCTGCGCTGGCGCAGATCTCCGGTCTGGAGAGCGCAAGCGACGTTGTCGCCGAAGCGGTTAACGTTTATAACGCTCAGGCATGATGCCCTACCCGGCGCGGAGCGATCCTCCGCGCCCGAATATAAGATTGTCGGATATGCAGGCAATAATGGAAGAAACCCAGGCCTTTGAAAACCGTGTGCTTGAGCGTCTGAATGCTGGCAAAACCGTCCGAAGTTTCCTCATCGCCGCCGTTGAGCTACTCACCGAAGCGGTGAATATTCTGGTACTTCAGGTGTTCCGCAAAGACGACTATGCGGTGAAATACGCCGTGGAGCCGCTGCTGGAGGGCGATGGCCCGCTGGGCGATCTCTCTGTGCGTTTAAAGCTGATCTACGGCCTCGGCGTGATTAGTCGTCACGAATATGAGGACGCGGAGCTGCTGATGGCCCTGCGTGAAGAGCTGAACCACGACGGCAACGAGTACGGGTTTACCGATGACGAGATCCTCGGCCCCTTTGGCGAGCTGCACTGCGTCTCTGCCCTGCCCCCCGTGCCCCAGTTTGATACCAGCGACGCCGATCTCTACGCCATGCAGCGACAGCGTTACCAGCAGGTGGTGCGCTCAACCATGGTGCTCTCTCTGACCGGGCTGATCTCTCGCATCAGCCTGAAAAAAGCCTTTCAGAAGTAACGTTGCGCACATTAGTGTATCCTTTGCAGTAATTCCCCTGTTTTTAGAGTTATCCGTTATGAAAGAAATCGAAAAGAACGAAATTAAACGCCTGAGCGATCGCCTTGATGCTATCCGCCACCAGCAGGCTGCCCTGTCGCTGGTTGAATCTGCCGAGAAGTACGCCGAGCTGGAAAAAGAGAAAGAGACGCTGGAAGCGGAGATTACGCGCCTGCGCGAAGTGCACGGCCAGAAGCTGAGTAAAGAGGCGCAGAAGCTGATGGATCTGCCTTTCCGCCGGGCGATTACTAAAAAAGAGCAGGCCGATATGGGCAAGCTGAAGAAGAGCGTGCGCGGCATCGTGGTGGTTCACCCGATGACCGCCCTGGGCCGTGAGATGGGCCTGAAAGAGATGACCGGCTTCGCGAAGACCGAGTTCTGATTAATTGCCGGGTGGCGCTGCGCTTGCCCGGCTGCATTCTCTCCCCCCAAATTGGCCCTACCAATCCGCAAACCAACCGTCCGACGCTTCACACTTCCGCGATTTGCACTTACAAACTCATTGCCGAAACATAACATCTGGTTAACCATTTGTTGTCATAAACCCTACACAACCCTATTGGCTGGACCACTTTTACACTGACTGTGACGCAGAGATGAGCACAGACTCACCGCCGATCGGCCAGAAGGGTCCCCAGGAGAGATGCAATGAGCCTGTGGCAACAAAACTACGATCCGGCTGGCAATATCTGGCTGTCGAGCCTGATCGCCTCCCTGCCGATCCTGTTCTTCTTCTTCGCGCTGATAAAGCTCAAGCTGAAAGGCTACCTTGCCGCGACATACACTGTCGCCATCGCCCTGCTGGTAGCGCTCTTTTTCTACAAGATGCCGGTCGATCGCGCCATGGCGTCGGTGGTGTACGGCTTCTTCTACGGCCTGTGGCCGATTGCGTGGATCATTATTGCCGCGGTATTCGTCTACAAAATCTCGGTCAAGACCGGGCAGTTCGATATCATCCGCTCGTCCATTCTCTCCATTACCCCGGACCAACGCCTGCAGATGCTGATCGTTGGCTTCTCCTTCGGCGCGTTTCTTGAAGGGGCAGCAGGGTTTGGCGCGCCGGTGGCAATCACCGCCGCGCTGCTGGTGGGGCTGGGCTTTAATCCGCTGTATGCAGCCGGGCTGTGCCTGATCGTTAATACTGCGCCGGTGGCCTTTGGCGCGATGGGCATTCCGATTCTGGTGGCCGGGCAGGTAACCGGCCTGGACAGCTTCGAGATCGGTCAGATGGTGGGTCGTCAGCTGCCGTTCTTAACCATTATCGTGCTGTTCTGGATCATGGCGATTATGGACGGCTGGCGCGGCATTAAAGAGACCTGGCCGGCGGTGATGGTGGCGGGCGGCTCCTTCGCCATCGCCCAGTATCTTAGCTCTAACTTTATTGGTCCCGAGCTGCCGGATATCATCTCCTCGCTGGTGTCGCTGGTCTGCCTGACGCTGTTCCTGAAACGCTGGCAGCCGGTACGCATCTTCCGCTTCGGCGATATGGGTGCCTCTCAGGTCGATGAGACCCTGGCCCGCACCCGCTACAGCGCAGGCCAGATTATCAAGGCGTGGTCACCGTTCCTGTTCCTTACCGCCACGGTAACGCTATGGAGCGTGCCGCCGTTCAAAGCGCTGTTTGCTCCGGGCGGGGCGCTGTACGACATGGTGATCAACATTTCGGTTCCGTACCTGGATAAGCTGGTGGCCCGCATGCCGCCGGTGGTTAACGCGGCAACGCCCTATGCGGCGGTCTATAAGTTTGACTGGTTCTCGGCCACCGGTACGGCGATCCTGTTAGCTGCCCTGCTCTCGATTGTCTGGCTGCGGATGAAGCCCGCGGCGGCGGTGCAGACCTTCGCCCTCACGCTAAAGGAGCTGGCCCTGCCCATCTACTCTATCGGTATGGTGCTGGCCTTCGCCTTTATCTCCAACTACTCCGGTCTCTCCTCGACGCTGGCGCTGGCGTTAGCCCATACCGGACACGCCTTTACCTTCTTCTCGCCGTTCCTCGGCTGGCTGGGAGTGTTTCTTACCGGCTCCGATACCTCGTCGAACGCCCTGTTCGCCGCCCTGCAGGCAACGGCCGCACAGCAGATTGGCGTCTCGGATGTGCTGCTGGTTGCGGCTAACACCACCGGCGGCGTTACCGGGAAAATGATCTCTCCGCAGTCTATCGCTATTGCCTGTGCGGCGGTGGGGCTGGTGGGTAAAGAGTCGGATCTGTTCCGCTTTACCGTGAAACACAGCCTGATTTTCACCTGTATGGTGGGGATTATTACCACCCTTCAGGCCTACGTCTTAACCTGGATGATCCCGTGATCGTAATGCCTAAACGCCTCTCCGCTGAGATCGCCTCTCGCGTGCGGGCGCTGATAAAAGAGCAGCAGCTGGAGGCGGGCATGAAGCTGCCCGCCGAGCGCCAGCTGGCCGCGCAGCTTGGCGTGTCACGCAACTCGCTGCGGGAAGCGCTGGCTACGCTGGTGAATGAAGGGGTGCTGTTGAGCCGTCGCGGCGGCGGCACCTTTATCCGCTGGCAGCATGACGACTGGTCTGAGCAAAATATCGTCCAGCCGCTGAAAACCCTGCTGGAGCACGACCCCGACTACAGCTTCGATATCCTTGAGGCCCGCCACGCCATCGAGGCCAGCACTGCCTGGCACGCGGCGATGCGCGCCACCGATGCCGATAAAGAGAAACTGCGTGTTTGCTACGAAGCGACCCAGAGCAAAGATCCGGACATCGCCTCGCAGGCCGACGTGCGTTTTCATCTGGCCATCGCCGAAGCCTCACATAACGTGGTGCTGCTACAGACCATGCGCGGCTTTTTCGATCTGCTGCAGTCGTCGGTTAAGCAGAGCCGCCAGCGCATGTATCAGGTTCCGCCGGTGTTTGCCCGGCTTACCGAACAGCACCAGGCGGTGCTCGACGCTATCCTGGCCGGCGACGCCGAGGCCGCACGCAAAGCGATGATGGCGCATCTGGGCTTTGTCCACACCACCATTAAACAATTCGATGAAGATCAGGCCCGCCAGGCACGCATCACCCGCCTGCCGGGCGATCCCGATCCTACCAGGGAGAACAACGCATGATTATTTCTGCAGCCAGTGATTACCGCGCAGCGGCTCAGCGCATCCTGCCCCCTTTCCTGTTCCACTACATCGACGGTGGCGCGTACGCGGAGTACACCCTGCGCCGCAACGTAGAGGATCTCGCCCAGGTGGCCCTGCGCCAGCGCGTATTGAAGAACATGGCCGATCTGAGCCTGGAGACCACGCTGTTTAATGAAAAGCTCTCCATGCCGGTAGCGCTGGCGCCGGTAGGACTGTGCGGCATGTACGCCCGCCGGGGCGAGGTGCAGGCCGCCGCCGCTGCCGATGCGAAGGGCATTCCGTTTACCCTCTCCACCGTCTCGGTCTGCCCGATCGAAGAGGTAGCCCCTACCCTGAAGCGCCCGATGTGGTTCCAGCTTTACGTTCTGCGCGATCGCGGCTTTATGCGCAACGCCCTGGAGCGGGCAAAAGCGGCGGGCTGCTCGACGCTGGTGTTTACCGTAGATATGCCGACGCCAGGGGCGCGCTACCGGGATGCGCACTCCGGCATGAGCGGGGCTAACGCCGCCATGCGCCGCTACTGGCAGTCGGTGACCCATCCCCGCTGGGCCTGGGATGTGGGCCTGCACGGTCGTCCGCACGATCTCGGCAACATCTCTACCTATCTCGGCAAGCCGACCGGGCTTGAAGATTACATCGGCTGGCTGGCAAACAACTTCGATCCCTCTATCTCGTGGAAAGACCTGGAGTGGATCCGCGAATTCTGGGACGGCCCGATGGTGATCAAGGGGATCCTTGATGCCGAAGATGCCCGCGACGCGGTGCGCTTTGGTGCGGACGGCATTGTGGTGTCAAACCACGGCGGCCGTCAGCTGGATGGGGTGCTCTCCTCCGCCCGGGCGCTGCCGGCGATTGCCGATGCGGTGAAGGGCGACATTACCATTCTGGCCGACAGCGGGATCCGTAACGGCCTCGACGTGGTGCGGATGATTGCCCTCGGGGCGGACAGCGTACTATTGGGCCGGGCCTACCTCTACGCGCTGGCAACCCACGGCCAGGCGGGCGTCGCCAACCTGCTCAATCTGATCGAGAAAGAGATGCGCGTGGCGATGACCCTGACCGGGGCGAAATCCATTAAGGAGATCACCCGCGACCTGCTGGTGCAGAACGTTGAGCACGAGTCGGTATTTGAACCGGTGAAGACCGGCGACGCGGCGTAATTCAGGCGTAATTCTGCTATGCTGCCCCGCGTTATTGAGGGGGCACCATGCTGAACATCGTCTTATTTGAACCGGAGATCCCGCCGAATACCGGGAATATCATTCGTCTTTGCGCCAATACCGGCTTCCGCCTGCATATTATCGAACCGATGGGCTTTACCTGGGACGATAAGCGCCTGCGCCGGGCGGGACTGGATTACCATGAGTTCACCGCCGTGCAGCGTCACGCTGACTACGCGGCGTTTATGGCAGCGGAAAATCCGCAGCGTCTGTTTGCGCTCACCACCAAGGGCACGCCTGCGCACAGCGCGGTGAGCTATCAGGAGGGCGACTATCTGATGTTTGGTCCCGAGACGCGCGGCCTGCCCGCGACGATCCTCGATGCGCTGCCGCCAGAGCAGAAGATCCGCATCCCAATGATGCCGGATAGCCGCAGCATGAACCTGTCTAACGCAGTATCGGTGGTGGTGTATGAGGCGTGGCGTCAGCTGGGATACGCAGGGGCGGTGCTACGGAGTTGAGGTTTCGCCGGGTGGCGCTACGCTTACCCGGCCTACGTCATGCGTGCGGATTATATTCCGTCGCCGTACTCGAACCCATGATGGGCAGCGAAGTGCTGGTCCATATCCATTGCGGGCTTGTCCGACTCAGGCTTACCGACAATGCGTGCCGGAACCCCTGCGGCAGTAGTATGGGGCGGTACGGGCTGCAACACCACTGAACCTGCGCCAATCTTCGCGCCGCGTCCGACTTCGATATTGCCGAGGATTTTTGCCCCCGCGCCAATCATCACCCCTTCACGGATTTTCGGATGGCGATCGCCGCTGGTTTTGCCGGTCCCGCCGAGGGTGACGGATTGCAGAATCGAGACGTCGTTTTCAATCACCGCTGTTTCACCCACCACAATACCGGTGGCATGGTCGAGCATGATGCCGCGGCCAATCCGCGCCGCCGGATGAATATCGACCTGGAACGACACCGAGACCTGGTTTTGCAGGAAGATAGCCAGCGCGCGACGGCCCTCTGCCCATAGCCAGTGCCCGATGCGGTAGGCCTGCAATGCATGGAAACCTTTCAGGTAGAGCAGCGGCGTAGAGTACTTATCTACCGCCGGGTCACGGGTACGCACCGCCTGAATATCGCACGCAGCAGAGGCGATCATTTCGGGATCGGCGGCGTAGGCCTCTTCGACCACTTCGCGGATAGCGATGGCGGGCATGATGGGCGATGCCAGCTTGTTGGCCAGCATATAGCTCAGCGCGCTGCCGAGATTTTCATGCTTGAGTAACGTCGCGTGATAGAAACTGGCCAGCATGGGCTCACAGTCCGCCAGCGCCCGGGCTTCGGCTTTAATATTATTCCAGACCAGATCCAGCTCTTCACACGGCATTGCATACTCCAGACGTAATAAAAGAGACCGGCCAATCTGCGTTGGCCGTGTCCATTTAGATGATTTGACTTTACTGACTGCTACGCTCGTCCTTGCGCGTGCGCCCTAACAGGGTCAATGCTGCCTCGCGCGCATTTTTACCGCAATACAATACCTGAAATATCTCCTCGGTAATCGGCATTTCGACACCAAAGCGGTGTGCCAACTCGCGGACCTCTTTCGTATTGCGGTAGCCTTCTACCACCTGGCCGATCTGCGTCTGGGCCTGCTGCACGTCCATACCCTGGCCGAGCATCATGCCGAAGCGACGGTTGCGGGATTGGTTATCGGTACAGGTCAGCACCAGATCGCCTAACCCTGCCATCCCCATAAAGGTTTCGGGAGAAGCACCCAGCGCAGCGCCGAGGCGTGACATCTCTGCCAGCCCACGGGTAATGAGCGCGGTACGGGCGTTGGCACCGAAGCCGATGCCGTCCGACATCCCTGCTCCAATGGCGATGACGTTTTTCACCGCCCCGCCCAGCTGGACGCCGATAAAGTCCGGGTTGCTGTAGACGCGGAAGCTTTTGCCGCAGTGCAGCAGCTGCTGGAGATCGTCAGCAAAGACGCTGTCCGTCGAGGCCAGCGCAATGGCCGTCGGCAGGCCCGCCGCCAGCTCTTTGGCGAAGGTTGGCCCGGAGATCACCGCCAGCGGAATGGTGTCGCCCAGCGCCTCACGCGCCACGTCCTGTAGCAGGCGACCCGTCTCGGCTTCCAGACCTTTGGTTGCCCAGACGACACGCGCATCGTCACGCATCAGCGGCTTGATCTGCCGCAGCACGTCGCCAAACACGTGGCTTGGTACTACCACCAGAATATTGCGGCTGGCCTGTACAGCGGTCGCTAGATCGCTCTCAGGGTGCAGCGTGTCGGGAAAAGGCACATCGGGAAGGAACGCGGCATTGCAGCGATCGTGCTGCAGGGTCGCGATATGTTTTGGATCGTGCCCCCAGAGAACTACCTGGTGGCCGTTTCTTGCCAGCGTAATAGCAAGAGCGGTGCCGTAAGAGCCGGCACCGATCACAGTCATATGAGCATTAGGTGTACTCATCAGGCATCCTGATGTTCTTCAGTACCTTCACCAGCCTGCTGCTGCAAATAGTTCATGAACAGCGCATCAAAGTTGACCGGCGCAAGGTTCAGCTGCGGGAAGGTACCGCGAGAAACCAGGCTAGTGATGCATTCGCGGGCGTACGGGAACAGAATGTTCGGGCAGTACGCGCCCAGGCAGTGCGCCATCTGGTTGCCTTCGATACCACCAACGGAGAAGATACCAGCCTGCTGCACTTCGCAGAGGAACGCGGTCTCTTCGCCCAGGCTTGCGGTCACGGTCACGCGCAAGACCACTTCGTATACGTCATCAGCCAGCTGGCTGGATGCGGTATCCAGATCCAGTTTTACTTCTGGCTGCCAGTCTTTCTGGAATACATGAGGCGCATTCGGCGCTTCAAAAGAGACATCCTTGGTGTAGATACGCTGGATCTGAAAAGACATTTCGGTGTTATTTTGTTCTGACATGAGAAAAACCCTTAGTAATATACTCAAACGCCTTAGCGCAACAGGGGATCGAGTCCACCACGCGCATCCAGCGCATACAAGTCGTCACAGCCGCCAATGTGCTGTGCATCAATAAAAATCTGCGGCACGGTCGTACGGCCACTACGTTGAATCATCTCTTCGCGCTTCACGGCATCGCCGTCAATCGGCAGCTCCGCGTAGGTCACGCCTTTGCTGTCCAGCAACGCCTTTGCACGGTGGCAGAACGGGCAGGTTGCTTTGGTATAGATTTCAATGTTGGCCATAACGCTTCTCCAGATTATTTACCGCGAACCAGCGGTAGGTTTTCGCCGCTCCAGCCTGCCACGCCGTCCTTCAGCACATAGACCTGTGTGAAGCCCGCGTTGACCAGCGCGCTGGCAGGCTCCTGCGCCTGCATGCCAGAACCATCTACAACAATAATGGGTTTGCTTTTGTGTTTATCAAGCTCACCTACATTATTGGCTTTAATTTCGGCTGGCAGCAAATTCACCGCGCCGGCGATATGCCCTTTGCGGAAATCATCACGCTGACGCAGATCGACAACCACGGCCTCTTCTTTGTTAATCAGACGCGTCGCTTCACCACGGGTGATCACTTTTACTTTCGAGGTAAGGCCTTTGAAGGTGGTGAACAGCACCGCCCCCAGTAATACCACCCACGCGATACAGAGGATGGGGTGACGGCTAACAAATTGCATAATTTCTTGCATGGGGGGTAACAGCTCCCGACTCAGTGAATAAAAAAACCAGGAAAGGAGTATACCTGTGCAGTGTGGCAAATACAGCCAGCGAGCAATAAGGAATGCATTTTCTGCGTACTGTCACGGAAAAAAGCGCGAAAAGCGGCCCAAACCACGCCTTTCACCACCCTTTTCTTTGATCTTCTGCGGCTATTTAATCGATTCAGTCGTAGTAAAATCAGGCAAATTTTTTGTCTTATGAGCTTGAGGGTTGTCGCAATGTCGGTTACTAAAAAACCTATGGTACTGGTGATTCTGGATGGCTACGGCTACCGCGAAGATCAGCAGGATAACGCTATTTTTAATGCCAAAACGCCGGTCATGGATGCGCTGTGGGCAAAACGTCCACACACGCTGGTTGACGCTTCCGGCCTCGAAGTGGGCCTGCCGGACCGCCAGATGGGCAACTCTGAAGTGGGTCACGTCAACCTGGGCGCGGGCCGCATTGTTTATCAGGATCTCACCCGTCTGGACGTAGAGATCAAAGAGCGCACCTTCTTCAGCAACCCGGCGCTGGCGCGCGCGGTAGATAACGCCGTCGCACAAGGTAAAGCCGTGCACATTATGGGCCTGCTCTCGGCAGGTGGTGTGCACAGTCATGAAGATCACATTCTGGCAATGGTAGAGCTGGCGGCGGCACGCGGTGCGGAGAAGATCTACCTGCATGCGTTTCTCGACGGACGCGATACGCCGCCGCGTAGCGCAGGATCCTCGCTGAAACGTTTTGAAGAGAAGTTTGCCGAGTTGGGCACAGGCCGCGTCGCGACGATTATTGGCCGCTACTACGCCATGGACCGCGACAACCGCTGGGATCGCGTTGAGCAGGCCTATGACCTGATGACCCAGGCGAAGGGTGAATACCAGGCCGACACCGCCGTGGCGGGTCTTGAGGCCGCCTATGCGCGCGACGAGAACGACGAATTCGTGAAGGCGACGACGATCCGTGCCGCAGGCCAGGCCGACTCGGCCATGCAGGATGGCGACGCGCTGATTTTCATGAACTTCCGTGCCGACCGCGCCCGTGAGATTACCCGCGCCTTCGTCAGCGCCGATTTTGACGGCTTCGCGCGGAAAAAAACCATCAAGCTGGGCGAGTTCGTGATGCTGACGCAATACGCTGCTGACATCACCGCATCCTGCGCCTACCCGCCCGCCTCGCTGGCCAATACCTTTGGCGAGTGGATGGCGAAGAACGACAAAACTCAGCTGCGCATTTCCGAAACGGAAAAGTACGCGCACGTTACCTTCTTCTTCAACGGCGGCGTGGAAGAGCCGTTCAGCGGTGAAGATCGCATCCTGATCAACTCCCCGAAAGTGGCGACCTACGATCTGCAGCCAGAGATGAGCTCTGCAGAATTAACTGAAAAATTGGTCGCCGCCATCAAGAGCGGCAAGTACGACACCATCATCTGTAACTATCC
>JBCNNW010000117.1:0-10669 GCA_039594205.1 Pseudescherichia sp.
TCCCATTTTTTTGCACAACCCTTTTTTAGATCTTTTTTACTAACCGCCGTTTTTTCACTCTTTCTGCTGCGATCCTGTGCGATCTGCTTAAATTTTGGCAGCTAAAAGGCTTGCACCGGTCCTCTAAAGCTACCAAAGTCATCCTTATCACTTCTGTTTTGACGAGGTAACTATGACTGCTGTTCTGCGTTCTTATAAAGATCTCTACCCTAAAATTGGCCAACGAGTGATGGTTGATACCACCAGCGTGGTGATCGGCGATGTCAGAGTAGCCGATGACGTGGGTATCTGGCCGCTGGTTGCGATCCGCGGTGACGTTAATTACGTACAGATTGGCGCTCGTAGCAATATTCAGGATGGCAGCGTCCTGCACGTCACCCATAAGTCATCCTGGAACCCGGAAGGTAATCCGCTCATTATTGGTGAAGAGGTGACGGTGGGGCACAAGGTTATGCTGCACGGCTGCACCATAGGTAATAGAGTACTGGTCGGAATGGGATCCATTTTGCTTGATGGTGTAATCGTAGAGGATAACGTAATGATTGGCGCTGGCAGCCTTGTTCCACAGAATAAGCGGCTGGCGAGCGGCTTTCTCTACTTAGGCAGTCCTGTTAAACAGATCCGCCCCCTGACGGAGGCGGAAATCGAGGGGCTGAAGTACTCTGCCAATAACTATGTGAAATGGAAAGACGACTATCTGGATCAGGCTCAGGAGAGCCATACCCAGCCCTGATCGTCTTCCAGCTGTTGTTGGAGTAGCTGTTCAGCTTCCTCTTCCAGATCCCAGCGATGCTCCTGAAAAAGCGCCAGCCACTGGGCTGGCGTCTCGCCGCCAAACCGCTTTGCTAACGTTTCGCCTGTGATTGCGCAGTTAAGCTGCATACCGCTGACCAACGCCGGAAAGCAGACGGCCAGCAGATCGTCACGCCACGCTTCCCGATCGGGAAATTGAATCGCCTGATTCATTTGGCCAGCTCCTGCTTAAGCTGTTCAATCACCGGTGCGGTTTCCGGCAGCACACCATGCCAGAGCAGCACCGCATGGGCAGCCTGCCCCACCAGCATGCCCAGCCCATCCGCACGCTGTTTTGCGCCATGCTCTGCACACCAGCGCAGAAACGGCGTCTCTCCTTTCTGATAGAACATGTCATAGCAGTGGATATGGCTAGTAATCAGGGATTTTGGAATAAGCGGCGTCTCACCGCTAATACCGCTGGAGGTGGCGTTAATAATGAGATCGAATTCGTGCCCGGCCAGATCCTTCATCGCCACGGCGCTAACGCTGCCGGTATGGGCGAACAGCGTTGCCAGCTCTTCGGCGCGTGAGAAAGTCCGGTTGGTTATGGTCACCGCGCAGTCGAGGGAGAGCAGCGGCAGCAGCACCCCTCGTGAGGCCCCGCCCGCGCCAATCAGCAAAATGCGAAAGCCTGGCTTAATAAAGCCCAGCCGCTGCAGATCGCTAAGCAAACCGATGCCGTCGGTGTTATCTCCCAGCAGACGGCCATCCTCAAGGCGCTTGAGGGTATTAACCGCACCGGCAAGCGCCGCGCGCTCTGTCAGCGCATCCGCCCGGGCGAAAGCCTCCTCTTTAAAGGGAACGGTGACGTTTGCCCCCTTTCCGCCCGCAGCGAAAAAAGCGTTCAGCGTCGCAATAAAATCATCAACGGGGGCCAGAACGCGCCCATAAGGGTGAGCTATCTGTAACTGCTGCGCAAACTGCTGATGAATAAACGGCGATTTGCTGTGCGCAATGGGATTGCCAAAAACGGCGTAGGTTTCCATCGTTCACCCCTGGCGAAAGCGCTCGCCGGTCAATGCGTCACGTATTTCAGACGGGTTTTCACGACCGCCGGTTTCACCTTCTACAACTGGAAACGCCTCGCCAAATTGCGCGCGCACCTCTTCGGTTGTCCTGCACGGCGGTTGCCCGGTCAGATTGGCGCTGGTTGAAACCAGCGGCTTGCCGTATGCCTCACACAGCGCCACCACCAGCGGATGATTGGTAACCCGAACGGCCAGAGAGTCAAAGCGTCCGGTCAGCCAGCGCGGCGTGGTCGCTTTCGCCGGGAAGACAAAGGTCACCGGGCCGGGCCAGCAGGCAAATACCGCCTCTCGCTGGGCATCATTCAACGCTTGCTCATCAACGTAGGGCCGCAGCTGGGCAAAGCTGGCCGCGATAAGGATCAGCCCCTTCTCTACCGGCCGCTGTTTTAACGCCAGCAGGCGATTAACCGCCGTTTCGCTGTCGGGGTCGCAACCGACGCCGAAAACGGCCTCGGTGGGATAGGCGATGACTTCTTCTCTATTCAGTGCCGCGACCGCATTGACGATGGCGTCTGATGGCAGGTAATTATTCACTGTTATTTTCCGCCGTAACTGGCTTTCCACATTGTTTACTGGCACAGAAACATTTAACGCCCTGCGCGGTTTTCTTCTCTATTAGCAGCGGGTAGTGACACGTCGGGCACTCTCCCGCCACCGGTTTAAAATTGATAACAAACTGACACTCCGGATAGCGATCGCAGGAGTGGAAGGTTTTGCCATAGCGCGAACGTCGCTGGACCAGGGTACCCTGATTGCACTGCGGACAGGTAATGGCGGTATCGTCGGGTTTATCGATTGTCTCTGTATGTGCACATTCAGGATACTGGCTACAGCCAATAAACATGCCGAAGCGCCCCTGGCGAAGCACCAGCACCGACTGGCAAAGCGGGCACTGCTGCCCCTCCAGAACTTTGACGATATGCCCATCGGCCTGGCTTTTCAGGGAGCGAACATAGTCACATTCAGGATAGTGGGAACAACCCAGGAACGGCCCGCGTTTCCCGGTCCGAATAACAAGGGGAGCCCCGCACTGCGGGCAGGGCTCTTGATTAGACACCGAAAACAGTGCTGATTTGGCCATAACAACTCTTGATGCTGCGACGATAGTTAGTGCAGCATACCTTCATTCACTTCAAAGAGTAATTCTTCCATCTGCTGATAGGCATTTTCACACCCAGGGATATTGAAGAGCACCATCAGAATGACCCATTTGAGATCGTCCAGCTCGAACTCTGCTGTATCCAGCGCCAGCACGCGCTCAATCACCATTTCTCGTGTTTCGAGGTTTAGCACCTGAATCTGCTCGAGGAATAACAGGAAACCCCGGCAGCTGGCATCCAGCCGTTCACACTCTTCTGCAGTATAGATACGCAGAGAGAGAGGGTCTGAAGCAAGCTGCATCGGTTCGGCAAGGCCTTCCTGATAGTCAGCGAGCTTTTCCAGCCACAGTAGCGCGTTGTAGATGTCCTCACGGTCAAAACCGGCATCAGTGAGGTCCCGTTCCAGTTTGTCCTGATCCACACGCAGTTCTGCTTCATTGTGGATATAAGTCTCAAACAAATACATTAGTACGTCGAACATGGCTTGCCCTCCTTAATCGGACATAGCCGCCGGGTACAGCTGCGATCCATCCTGCTAACTCCAGTTCGAGTAGCTGGGCCACAATCACTGGCACAGGTTGGCCGGCACGTTCAGCGACGACGTCAACAGGTGTTACCTCATATCCTACGTTAGCCAGGAGCTCGGGAAATGGCAATGCCGCCGTTTGGTGTTCTGACGAATAAATAGGTTTTTCGCGTGCATTTTGTAGCCAGCGTAAACCCTGTTGTAGAATTTCGAGGATTTCATCCGGGGCTGTTACCAGCGTTGCCCCCTGCTGGATTAACCAGTGTGGGCCCTCGCTACCGGGGCTGCCTAGCGCGCCGGGCAGCGTGAAAACGTCCCTTCCCTGATCCATTGCGCAGCGTGCGGTGACCAAGGAGCCGCTGCGCAGGGCAGCCTCAACCACCAGCACGCCCTGACTAAGACCACTAATAATGCGGTTACGTCGGGGAAAGTTACCCGGCCAGGGCGGCGCGGCCAGCGGAAACTCTGACACCAGCGCGCCACCGGTGTCGATAAGCTGCGCCGCCAGGGCGACATGTCGACGAGGATAGATGTGCAGCAGGCCGTTTCCCAGCACCGCCAGGCTTTTGCCACCACCGCGAAGCGCACCGCGATGGGCAATGCCGTCAATACCCAACGCCAGACCGCTGGTGACAGTGATACCTTTTGCGGCGAGCCATTCGCAGAAATGGCGTCCCCAGCGCTCACCATACCAGGAGTTTGCCCGGCTGCCGACAACGGCCAGCTGCGGGCTATTGAGCAGGCTCACATCTCCTTTCACAAACAGCGCACCGGGGAAATCAGCAATGGCACGCAGCGCTGGCGGGTAATCCGCATCGCTCGCTAACAGCAGGCGATGCCCTGGCTGGGCCAGCCACTCAAGCGCACTGTCGATCTCGCGGGGAGAAACCGCATAAAAGCGCGCGATCTGTTTTGCCGTCAGCCCGGCGAGCGCGAGCGCTTTTGCATCGGGATGGGGATACGCGGCTAAGCATTGTGCGGCCTCCAGCATCCTTTCACCATAGAGTTCACCGAGGTGGATCAGGCGTAGCCAAATCTCTGTCAAAGTCATCCTTGTCCCTTGCCACACGCGGCGGTTGCAATCTTTGCGATTGGTTACAGATGCTGTCAATCGGAGGGGGTTTTGTCTAGAATAGGGGTAACGATCTTTTCAACTCCTGAACACAACTCCTGGGTAATTATGTCAGTTTTGCACGTGTTACATATTCCGGACGAGCGTCTTCGCAAAGTCGCTACGCCGGTAAAAGAAGTAAATGCAGAAATTCAGCGCATCGTGGATGATATGTTTGAAACGATGTACGCCGAAGAGGGGATTGGCCTTGCCGCCACCCAGGTGGACATCCACCAGCGAATTATTGTTATTGACGTTTCTGAGAATCGCGACGAGCAGCTGGTACTCATTAACCCTGAGCTGCTGGAAAAGAGCGGCGAAACCGGTATCGAAGAGGGTTGTCTGTCGATCCCCGAGCAGCGCGCGCTGATCCCGCGGGCGGAAAAAGTGAAAATCCGCGCCCTCGATCGCGAAGGTAAATCTTTTGAGCTGGAAGCCGACGGCCTGCTGGCCATCTGCATTCAGCATGAAATGGATCATCTGGTCGGCAAACTGTTTATCGACTACCTGTCGCCGATGAAGCGTCAGCGCATTCGCCAGAAAGTGGAAAAACTGGACCGCCTGAACGGGCGTGCATAACCGAAGCCAAAAGGATCAACGTGTCGGATTCACTACGTATTATTTTCGCCGGTACGCCTGACTTTGCAGCGCGTCATCTTGACGCGCTGTTGTCATCCGGGCACCAGGTGGTTGGGGTATTTACTCAGCCAGACAGGCCCGCCGGGCGGGGTAAAAAACTGATGCCGGGTCCGGTGAAGGTGCTGGCTGAAGCGAAAGGTCTACCTGTCTTTCAGCCAGTCTCTTTACGCCCGCAGGAGAACCAGCAGCTGGTTGCCGAGCTCAACGCTGACGTAATGGTTGTCGTTGCCTATGGTCTCATCCTGCCGAAAGCGGTGCTCGATATGCCGCGTCTCGGCTGCATCAATGTACACGGCTCTCTGCTGCCGCGCTGGCGTGGCGCTGCGCCTATTCAGCGTTCGCTGTGGGCGGGCGATGCCGAAACGGGCGTTACCATCATGCAGATGGACGTGGGGCTGGACACTGGCGATATGCTCTACAAGCTCTCCTGCCCGATTACCGCAGACGATACCAGCGCCTCGCTCTACGATAAGCTCGCCGATCTTGGCCCGCAGGGCTTAATCGAAACCCTGGCCCAACTGGCAGAGGGCACCGCCCAGCCGCAGGTGCAGGATGAGGCGCTCGTAACCCATGCTGAAAAGCTCAGCAAAGAGGAAGCGCGCATCGACTGGTCACTCTCTGCGGCGCAGCTTGAGCGCTGCATCCGGGCCTTTAATCCATGGCCTATGAGCTGGCTGGAGATCGACGAGCAGCCGGTGAAAGTCTGGAAGGCGTCGGTAATTAACCAGCAGACTGGCGCTGAGCCAGGCACGATTGTTGATGCTAATAAACAGGGTATTCAGGTTGCGACCGCCGACGGCATTCTGAATCTGGAGTCGCTGCAGCCGGCAGGTAAAAAAGCGATGAGCGCGCAGGATCTCCTGAACTCCCGTCGCGAATGGTTTATTCCCGGTCACCGTCTGGCCTGACGGCCCCTACCTTTAACGCCCGGTGTTGCCGGGCATTTTTATTTTTGCGGTTATGAAAAAAACAATCAATTTACGCAGCATGGCAGCGCAGGCCATCGAACAGGTTGTTGAGCAGGGTCAGTCGCTTAGTAACGTCCTCCCTGCTCTGCAACAGAAGGTCTCGGATAAAGATAAAGCCCTGCTCCAGGAGCTGTGCTTTGGCGTGCTGCGCACACTCTCCCAGATGGAGTGGCTCATCAATAAGCTGATGTCCCGGCCGATGACCGGCAAGCAGCGCACCCTTCACTATCTGATCATGGTTGGGTTTTATCAGCTGCTCTATACCCGTGTTCCGCCGCACGCTGCCTTAGCGGAAACGGTAGAGGGTGCAGTAGCGATTAAGCGTCCGCAGCTAAAAGGCCTGATTAACGGCGTGCTGCGCCAGTTCCAGCGTCAGCAGGAGCCGCTGCTGGCAGAGTTTGCCACCAGCGAAAGCCGTTTTTTGCATCCTGACTGGCTGCTTAAGCGCCTGCAAAAAGCCTATCCGCAGCAGTGGGAGAGTATCGTTGAGGCCAATAATCAGCGCCCGCCGATGTGGCTACGTGTGAACCGCAACCATTACTCCCGCGATGCCTGGCTGGCATTGCTGGAGGCCTCTGGCCAGCAGGGTTTTGCCCATCGCGACTATCCCGATGCGGTTCGTCTGGCCTCCCCTGCCCCGGTGCAGGCTCTGCCCGGCTTCGATCAGGGCTGGGTGACCGTACAGGACGCCTCGGCCCAGGGCTGTATGCATTTCCTGGAGCCACAGAACGGTGAGCAGATCCTCGATCTCTGCGCAGCGCCCGGCGGTAAAACAACTCATATTCTGGAGGTGGCGCCTGAAGCCAGCGTGCTGGCAGTTGACGTCGACGCGCAGCGCCTCTCCCGCGTTTACGATAATCTGAAGCGTCTGGGGATGAAGGCGCAGGTTAAGCAGGGCGACGGCCGATTCCCTGGCCAGTGGTGCGGTGACCAGCAGTTCGATCGTATTCTGCTTGATGCCCCCTGCTCGGCGACCGGCGTGATCCGACGTCATCCGGACATCAAGTGGCTGCGCCGCGATCGTGACATCCCGGAGCTGGTCCAGCTGCAGTCCGCTATTCTCGACGCCATCTGGCCACATCTGAAACCGGGCGGTACTCTGGTGTATGCCACCTGTTCCGTCCTGCCGGAGGAGAACAGCCTGCAAATTGCTGAGTTCCTCAAGCGAACGCCGGATGCGCAGCTGAACGGTACAGGTACCCCAGCGCAGCCGGGGCGGCAAAATCTTCCGGGTGCGGAAGAGGGTGACGGCTTCTATTACGCTAAGCTAATCAAACAGTGATTGAGATGACGAGTCGCAGCTGATGAAGATAATCATTCTGGGTGCAGGACAGGTTGGCGGCACGCTGGCCGAAAACCTGGTCGGTGAAAACAACGACATTACCGTTGTTGATATTAATGGCGATCGTCTGCATATGTTGCAGGATAAATTTGACCTGCGCGTCGTTCAAGGGCATGGCTCGCATCCCCGCGTTTTACGTGAAGCAGGCGCGGATGATGCGGATATGCTGGTAGCCGTAACCAGCTCCGATGAGACCAATATGGTCGCCTGCCAGGTCGCCTACTCGCTGTTTAATACGCCCAACCGCATCGCGCGTATTCGTGCGCCTGACTACGTGCGGGATGCGGACAAACTGTTCAATACCGATGCCGTACCTATCGATCATCTGATTGCCCCCGAGCAGCTGGTGATCGACAGCATCTATCGTCTGATTGAATATCCTGGCGCACTGCAGGTCGTTAACTTTGCCGAAGGTAAAGTAAGCCTCGCGGTGGTGAAGGCCTACTACGGCGGTCCGCTGGTGGGTAACGCCCTTTCCATTATGCGCGAGCATATGCCGCATATCGACACCCGGGTTGCTGCCATATTCCGTCACGACCGGCCGATCCGCCCGCAGGGATCGACCATCGTTGAAGCTGGCGATGAGGTGTTTTTCATCGCCGCATCACAGCATATTCGTGCCGTCATGAGCGAACTCCAGCGTCTGGAAAAACCCTATAAGCGGATCATGCTGGTAGGCGGCGGTAACATAGGCGCAGGTCTGGCGAGCCAGCTGGAGAAGGACTACAGCGTTAAGCTGATCGAGCGCGATCAACGCCGGGCGGCAGAGCTGGCCGAGAAGCTGCAAAATACGATCGTCTTCTACGGCGATGCGTCGGATCAGGAGCTGCTGGCAGAAGAGCATATCGATCAGGTGGATCTTTTCATTGCCGTTACCAACGACGATGAAGCCAACATTATGTCCGCCATGCTGGCCAAGCGTATGGGGGCGAAAAAAGTGATGGTGCTGATCCAGCGCCGGGCCTACGTTGACCTCGTGCAGGGCAGCGTCATTGATATCGCTATCTCCCCACAGGAGGCAACCATCTCTGCGTTGCTTAGCCACGTGCGGAAGGCAGATATTGTGGGTGTCTCCTCGCTGCGCCGGGGCGTTGCCGAAGCCATCGAGGCCGTGGCGCACGGTGATGAGAGCACCTCCCGCGTGGTGGGCCGGGTTATCGACGAGATCAAACTGCCGCCGGGAACGATCATCGGAGCGGTCGTACGCGGTAACGACGTTATGATTGCTAACGATAATTTACGGATTGAGCAGGGCGATCACGTTATTATGTTCCTGACGGATAAAAAATTTATTACCGATGTAGAACGGCTGTTCCAACCCAGCCCCTTCTTCCTGTAATAGCCCAGGAAATGGAAATTAAAGAGACCTTTGTTAAACTTAGTGGGTCTTTGGCATAAGGAGAATCAAATGAGTTTGTTAAAAGAGTTTCGCGCTTTCGCGATGCGCGGCAACGTTATCGACCTGGCCGTCGGGGTCATCATTGGTGCGGCGTTCGGTAAAATTGTCTCATCTCTGGTAGCCGATATCATTATGCCTCCCCTTGGCCTGCTGATTGGCGGCGTCGACTTTAAACAGTTTGCCTGGACGCTACGTCCGGCACAGGGCGATCTTCCGCCCGTTGTGATGCACTACGGCGTGTTTATCCAGAATATTTTCGACTTTTTGATCGTGGCATTTGCGATCTTTATGGCGATTAAGCTGATCAACCGCCTTCATCAGAAGAAGAAAGAAGAGCCTAAAGCCCCCCCGGCTCCCTCTAAAGAGGAAGTGCTGCTTACAGAAATTCGGGATCTGCTCAAAGAGCAAAACAGCCGTCCTTAATCAAAAGCCAGCGGCAAAGGTGAGTTACGCTTTTAACGCTGGCCTTTAACATCCCTTTCGACTCTCACCGTTTACTCCACCCTGCTCCAGCGCTTCCAGAATTGAGCAGTAAACACTGCTATGTGCCGTGCCGCAACAGGTGTCGTTGAGCCGTTGCAGAGAGCGGCGCATGATCTGTAACTCCTCAATCCTGGCTTCAACTTCACTCAGGCGGGACTGAACGATACTTTTTGACTCCTGGCAGGTGTGATGCTCAGGATCGATGCGGATCGACAGCAGCTCGCGGATCGACTCCAGGGTAAACCCCAGCTGTCGCGCGTGGCGGATAAACTTTAGTCGCTGGAGGTCCCCTTCGGTATAGAGGCGAAAACCGCCCTGGGTTCGCACCTCGTGATCCATCATCTGCTGCTTTTCATAATAGCGAACGGTATCGGGTGTGACCTCTGCAAGCTTTGCCAGCTCTCCGATTCGGTACATAGTTACTCCTCGCCAATCTTTTTTCTTAGGCTATCGGCGTACTCGCCGTTCAGAAACTCGGTGCTAAAACCAGCCTGACGCAGCTTCAGCTCCAGCAGAGCCAGCCGGCGGCTAAGCATCTGATAATCAGGATCGTCTTGCTGCACCGTTTTTATCAAATCGGCCAGCGCCAGGGCCTCTTTGCGTTGGGCCAGCTCGGGAGGTAAACAACCGGCATTCTTCAGCAGTCGATAACCGGCCCGTAATTCGGCGGGAACCTGGGAATCATCGTCGAGACGGAGCGGTTCACCGCTGCCAGGCAAATTATCAAATTCACCTTGTTGCTGGGCATCGCGAATATGACGTTCTGCCCACTGATCGAGTAACCACATAGTCGGCTCCGGGGAATGAACTGAGAGACAGGGCTAGTGTAGCAGGGGAGAAAGGGGAGTGAGTGAAATAAAAAAACCCGCCGAAGCGGGTCTTTTTATGTTGCTACAGATTACTCTGCAGCAGCTTCTGCTTGCGATTCTGAACGATCAACCAGCTCGATGTATGCCATCGGCGCGTTGTCGCCTGCACGGAAGCCACACTTCAGAATGCGAGTGTAACCACCAGCACGGCTCGCGAAACGCGGGCCCAGCTCGTTAAACAGTTTTGCCACGATCTCGTTATCACGAGTACGGGCGAATGCCAGACGACGATTAGCTACGCTATCAGTCTTGGCAAGAGTAATCAGCGGCTCAACTACGCGGCGCAGCTCTTTCGCTTTAGGCAGGGTCGTCTTGATGATCTCATGACGAACCAGTGAACCTGCCATGTTGCGGAACATAGCCTGGCGATGGCTGCTGTTGCGGTTCAGTTGACGACCACTCTTACGAT
>JBCNNW010000118.1:0-10850 GCA_039594205.1 Pseudescherichia sp.
GCGCAGGGCCACGTAGACCGGCACGTTGTCCACCACCGACGCGTCCGGATCGACCTTCAGCGGGTGCATCAGCCCCGGTGACTCAATCACCAGACCATCCTCCTGGCGATCCTTCAGCACGCCTTCGAAGACGTTCACCGAGCCGATAAACTCCGCGCTGTAGCGGGTAGTCGGATGCTCGTAAATCTCCTCCGGTTCGCCGATCTGCACAAACTTACCGCGGTTCATGATCGCGATACGCCCGGCCATAGTCATCGCCTCTTCCTGATCGTGGGTCACCATCACGCAGGTTACCCCTACCCGCTCAAGAATATCGACCACCTCCAGCTGCATCCGGTCGCGCAGCTTCTTGTCCAGCGCACCCATCGGCTCGTCGAGCAGCAGCAGCTTCGGCCGCTTCGCCAGGCTGCGGGCCAGCGCCACGCGCTGACGCTGACCGCCAGAGAGCTGGTGCGGCTTGCGTTTAGCAAACTCGCTCATATGCACGAGGCCCAGCATCTCCGCCACCCGACTGGCAATCTCCGCCTTCGGCAGCTTGTCCTGCTTCAGGCCGAAGGCGATGTTCTGCTCTACGGTCATGTGCGGGAAGAGCGCATAGGACTGGAACATCATATTGATGGGGCGAAGATAGGGGGGAACGTGGGCCAGATCGACGCCGTCCAGCATAATCTGCCCGGTGGTGGGCTGTTCGAAGCCCGCCAGCATACGCAGCAGGGTCGATTTACCGCAGCCGGACGCACCCAGCAGGGCAAAAATCTCACCCTTGTAGATGGTCAGGTTGACGTCATCCACGGCGTGTTGACCATCAAACGATTTGGTCAGGTTGCGTATTTCCAGCAGCGGCGTCAGCGCCTTACGAGGTTTCGCCTGTGGGCGGGGGGTTGCGTCATTCACGGGATGCTCTCCGGCATACAGATATACAGGTGCAAATGCACTAAAACGGTGCCTGATGACCGGTGGCGCGAACGCCACCGGCCAGGGTCTTATTTACCGCTCTTCACTTTGGTCCACGCGCGGGTTCTTACGCGGTCAATTTTCGGCTCCTGCACCTTCAGGGTGAAGAGCTTGGCGAAGACATCCGCCGGCGGGAAGATGGCCGGGTTCTCGCGAACTTCAGCGCTGATCAGCGGCACGGAGGCCTTATTGCCGTTTGCATAGAAGACATGGTCGCTGATATGGGCAATAACGTCCGGACGCATCAGGTAGTTGAGGAACTGATAGGCTTCCTCTTTGTTTTTGGCATCTTTCGGCATGGCGAAGACGTCAAAGAAGGCCAGTGCCCCCTCTTTTGGAATGATATAGGAGACGTTAACGCCGTTTTTCGCCTCTTTCGCCCGGTTCGCCGCCTGCCAGACATCCCCTGCCCAGCCAATGGCTACGCAGATGTCACCGTTGGCCAGATCGTTAATGTACTGGGAGGAGTGGAAGTAGCGGATATTTGGCCGCAGCTTCAGCAACAGATCGGTCGCCGGGCCGGTGTAGTCGTCCGCCTTGCTGCTGTTAGGATCTTTGCCCAGATAGTTCAGCACGGTAGCGAAAATCTCCTCCGGCGCATCGAGGAAGGAGACGCCGCAGCTCTTCAGCTTTTCAAGGTTTTCTGGCTTCAGCACTACATCCCAGCTGTCAACAGGCACGTCGCCCAGCACGGCTTTGACCTTATCGACGTTATAGCCGATACCGGTGGTTGCCCACAGGTACGGCATCGCGTATTTGTTCTCAGGATCGTGCTTCGCCACCAGCTTGAGCACTTCCGGATCCATGTTCTTCCAGTTTGGCAGCTTGCTCTTATCCAGCGGCTGGAACACGCCCGCGGTCAGCTGACGCTCCAGGAAGCTGGCTGAAGGCACCACCAGATCGAAACCGGTGCTGCCCGCCATCAGCTTGCCTTCCAGCACCTCGTTGGAGTCGAACACGTCGTACACAACCTTGATACCGGTCTCTTTCTCAAAGTTCGCCACCGTGTCCGGGGCAATATAATCAGACCAGTTATATACGTGCAGCGTCTTTTGCTCGGCGGCCAGCGTGCCGGCGGAGACCGCCATCAGCGCACCCGCTACCAGACCGGACAACCATTTTTTACTCAGGGTGGTCATATCTCATTCCTTCTGGAAAGCTCGTGAATATACGAACTAAATATACGCATTAAAGATATGCAAGAATCGTGCATACTTTATCACTCTGCACAGCTTCGGGTATGAGACGCCACCCGGCAGACGCTGCAAGCTTTTTAAAGCAGCGCAAGAATAACTGTAGCCAGGGTTAGAGGCTATAGGTCAGGTTAAAAACCGGGTTTTATCAATTTTTTATTCACTCTTTGTCTATACGATAGCCCGATAGCGCCATCATGGCGGTGAATAAAACTGCCGGGAGGCAGGAAAAGCAGAATAAAAACGGGGAGGAGTGCAGCCGCTATGGCAGCGACTGCGCTTATGTCATAAAGGTTTAGTGGAGAAAATTGCGCACCGTTTCACCGGCAACCGCCTCATCTTCCTCAGCATTAAATAGCAGCTGCTGCGCGCAGGCTTCGAGGATTACCATGGAGACCTGCTCTTCGCTGTGGCGCATAAACCAGCCAAACTGCGTCAGATTCACCCCAGGGGCGGCGAACAGCGACTGGCACACCACCAGCTTCGGCAGATTATCATCCTGAATGTCGAGGAAGGCTTTTATCGTCAGCGAGCTGGCGTTAATTGCAGAGAGATCGGCCGCCAGCGCCAGCAGCGCCGAGGGCTTGACCTCTGCCATCGCGGAGAAGAGAACAATGTCGTCAACCAGATCGATCTTGGCGTCGTAGATGCCGTCAAAGTTTTGCATATGCGGCAGGTGTAGCGCCTGGCAGGTGTCACACTCATAAAAACTGATGCCCAGCTCGTCAAGCCAATGACGCAAGGTGTCCAGACTGGGTACGACGAGTGAATCCATAATAGGGGGTGACCTCTGTAAAAAAATTTGCGGGCATAGCTTACGCAAAAAACGCCCTGTATACCATTTATACTGCCGGAAAAGCGCCTAGCCACCCGTTTTCAGACAAAAGCCGGGGGTAGCCTGCTGCTCGATCCAGGCAATCATCTTCCCGGCGATGTCGACCCCGGTTGTCTTCTCAATGCCCTCAAGGCCCGGCGAGGCGTTGACCTCCATCACCAGCGGCCCGCGATCGGCACGCAGAATATCGACTCCGGCCACGTCCAGCCCGAGGGTGCGCGCCGCCAGCAGGGCCATCTCCCGCTCGCGCAGGGTAATGTTGGCCACCGTCGCCACGCCGCCACGGTGCAGGTTGGAGCGGAAATCGCCCTCTTTCGCCCGCCGCTCAATGGCGGCCACCACCTCATCTCCCACAACGAGACAGCGAATATCGCACCCCTTCGCCTCTTTAATATACTCCTGCACCAGGATGTGGGCGTTCAGGCCGCGAAAGGCGTCAATCACGCTCTCTGCCGCCTGGCGCGTCTCTGCCAGCACCACGCCGATGCCCTGGGTGCCCTCTACCAGCTTGACCACCAGCGGCGCGCCGCCGACCATGTCGATAAGATCGCTGGTGTCATCCGGGGAGTGGGCAATGCCGGTGACCGGCAGATCGATTCCCTGACGCGCCAGCAGCTGCAGCGAGCGCAGTTTATCTCTGGCACGAGTAATGGCGACGGACTCATTGAGGGGGTAGCTGCCGAGCAGCTCAAACTGGCGCAGCGCCGCCGTACCGTAGAAGGTGATTGCGGAGCCAATGCGCGGGATCACGGCATCAAAGTAAGGGAGCTGGCGGCCCTGGTAGTGAATCGACGAGGCCGCCGGGCTGATGTTCATATAGCAGGAGAGCGGATCGAGGATCTCGATAGTATGGCCCCGCTGCACCGCCGCGTCACGCAGGCGTTTACATGAATAGAGCGTTCCATCCCGGGACAAAATGGCAATTTTCACCCTGCACCTCTCTACAATGGCAGTGTCACAGCTGCCCCGCTATCATACACGCAGCGAGACGCAGGATGAACGGGATTTATCGCCTCGCCCTGATTTGGCGAAACATAGCCTGTTGGCATTGAAACGACAGGCAAAACCTTCTTTCTATTACCTGAGGTAATCGGCATCATACCCTTATTCGCTGTCTGGCTTAACGTTAAGGAGAGAGTATGTTCGCTGTTATCTTCGGACGCCCCGGCTGTCCGTACTGCGTACGCGCAAAAGAACTTGCAGATAAACTGAGCACCGAGCGTGACGACTTTAGCTATCGCTATGTCGATATTCATGCGGAAGGGATCACCAAAGCCGATCTGGAAAAGACCGTAGGCAAACCGGTTGAAACCGTGCCGCAGATCTTCCTCGATCAGAAGCACATCGGTGGCTGCACCGACTTTGAAGCCTATGCCAAAGCGCATCTGGGCCTCTTTGCCGAGCAGTGAGCACGCCTGGGGGCGTTAGTTGCGCCCCCGCCTCACCAGCAGGCTACGAATAAACAGATAGCAGAGTGCGCCCAGCGCACACCAGAACACCGCGCTGAATAGCCACGCCATCTCCTGCCAGACCGAACGTATTGGCGTCATAAAGAGCAGCATCACCACAAAGCAGACCGTTGCGCCCAGCATCGCCCCGACTACCGGCAGCACCACGCGACGCTTTGTTGAGACAAAGCTGGCTACCGCGCCAGGAATGATAAAAAAGAGCAGCCCCAGTTCAGGATGACCAGCTGGCTGAAATGCCCCTCTGACATTCAATATATGTGACAGGTAGACCACAATAAAAAGCAGGAAGCAGCAAAAAGCGCCCGCCCAACCACGTTTAGACCTCAAATAATCCTCCTGACATCGTCTCTATCGAACATTTCTTCGCCCCAAAGGAACGTCCGGTTTGATAAAGCAGTGTGGCAATCCTTGCCCAAAAAGCACCCACGCGAATGCACGATTCTTAGCTAGCCGTTGTTTATCAATACGATTAAACTAACGGCCTGATCTGTTTTGCGGTTATTGTTTTGTTTTGCTGCAGCGTGACCTTCAGGCCCGCTGAGATAGAGAAAACATTAGCGTAAATCACCATTTCTTTCAACAGCTTACTAGTAAACAAGAAGTTAGCCTCCGTGAATATAAACGTCGCAGATTTGTTAAATGGGAATTACATACTGTTATTATTTGTGGTGCTGGCGCTGGGCCTGTGCCTGGGAAAATTACGGTTAGGTTCAGTACAACTTGGTAATTCCATTGGCGTTTTAGTGGTTTCGCTATTATTAGGCCAGCAGCATTTCGCCATTAACACCGATGCCCTGAACCTGGGCTTTATGCTGTTTATTTTTTGCGTTGGCGTAGAAGCCGGTCCCAACTTTTTTTCAATTTTCTTTCGCGACGGCAAAAATTACCTGATGCTGGCCCTGGTCATGGTCGGCAGTGCGCTGCTGATTGCGCTGGGGCTGGGCAAACTGTTTGGCTGGGATATCGGCCTCACCGCCGGGATGCTGGCAGGCTCGATGACCTCTACCCCGGTGCTGGTGGGTGCGGGGGATACGCTGCGTCATCTGGGCATGCCCAGCGGCCAGCTCACCACTGCGCTGGATCATCTCAGTCTCGGCTACGCCCTGACCTATCTTATTGGTCTGGTTAGCCTGATCTTTGGCGCGCGCTATATGCCGAAGCTGCAGCATCAGGATCTGCAGACCAGCGCCCAGCAGATTGCCCGCGAGCGCGGTCTCGACAACGATGCTAACCGCAAGGTCTACCTGCCGGTGATCCGCGCTTATCGCGTGGGGCCGGAGCTGGTGGCCTGGGCCGACGGTAAAAACCTGCGCGAGCTGGGCATTTATCGTCAAACCGGCTGCTATATCGAGCGTATTCGTCGCAACGGCATCCTGGCGACCCCGGACGGCGATGCGGTTCTGCAGATGGGAGATGAGATCTCGCTGGTGGGCTACCCTGACGCCCATGCCCGCCTCGATCCCAGCTTCCGTAACGGCAAAGAGGTGTTTGACCGTGACCTGCTCGACATGCGTATCGTCACCGAAGAGATCGTAGTGAAGAACCACAACGTGGTGGGTCGCCGCCTCGCCCAGCTCAAGCTCACCGACCACGGCTGCTTTTTAAATCGGGTGATCCGCAGCCAGATCGAGATGCCGATCGACGACAGCATCGTGCTCAACAAAGGCGACGTGTTGCAGGTCAGCGGCGACGCGCGACGGGTGAAAACCATCGCCGACCGCATCGGCTTTATCTCGATTCACAGCCAGGTGACCGACCTGCTGGCCTTCTGCGCCTTCTTTATCGTCGGCCTGATGATCGGCATGATCACCTTCCAGTTCAGCTCGTTTAGCTTCGGCATCGGTAACGCGGCAGGTCTGCTGTTTGCCGGGATCATGCTCGGCTTCTTGCGTGCCAACCACCCCACCTTCGGCTACATCCCACAGGGGGCGCTGAACATGGTGAAGGAGTTTGGCCTGATGGTCTTTATGGCGGGCGTTGGCCTGAGCGCCGGGAGCGGCATCGGCCACGGTCTGGGCGCGGTGGGTGGCCAGATGCTGGTGGCCGGGCTGCTGGTGAGCCTGGTGCCGGTAGTGATCTGCTTCCTGTTTGGCGCTTACGTGCTGCGCATGAACCGAGCCATGCTATTTGGCGCGATGATGGGAGCACGCACCTGCGCTCCGGCAATGGAGATTATCAGCGACACTGCGCGAAGCAACATCCCCGCGCTCGGCTACGCGGGCACCTACGCCATCGCCAACGTGCTGCTAACTCTGGCCGGGACGCTGATCATCATCATCTGGCCCGGCCTCGGATAACTCTGAAGATAGGCGGTTGCGTAAAAATTTTCTGGCATCACGCGAACTTTTTATAGAAGTGCCAGTCATAACTAGTGCCACTGCTTTTCTTTGATGTCCCCATTTTGTGGAGCCCATCAACCCCGCCATCTTTGGTTCAAGGTTGATGGGTTTTTTGTTTTTTGGGGGGTGGGATAAACCTTCAGACTATGACTGTTAGGCCACTACCTTCTCTTCCACCACCGAGCACTCATCAAATAGTAAATAGGTGCTGGTATCAAATAACGAAATAGCCTCCACCTGATCCATAGGAATCACATGCCTGAAGTGCTGCAAGTTTAAACCTTCGGAATCAGCGGTAATCCCTTTGCTCAAATACAACTCATAGTAACGGTGCTGCTCATGATAACGAAGCGTGTCTTTATCACGATAGCCGCTGATATAGGGAATAATGGCTAAGTGCTGAGTATGGCTATGTTCGATTCGCGGGGCGGCAACGTAGCCGATATAGACCTTACGTGATTTGAGCGTTACAAAGATCAGCATATCTTCATCAATCGCCTGTACTAATAAGGATTCAACTCCATCCATTGCGGCCATTTCCCGATAGGCTGCATCTCTTATCTCTTCATCTTCCAGGGATTTTTTGGCGTTATGCCCTGCAATATATGCCAACACACATGCCATACCCATTGAAACGACAAACAGCATGGGATAGTTCATGACCTTGTCTTCTGTTAGCCATGAGTGAATATCCTTTATGCCATAGCCGGGCCAAATTAGGTGCGGCAAAGAGATAAATAGACTGGATAGACGAAGGAAAAGATAGAGAGTAAAAACGGCAATGAAACCCTGGATAACAAACTTACAGCCGTGCATGGCAACATAGAAGTAAGAGGTCCAACCGTTTGTTCTGGCATGACGTATACGGGATTGATAGTGGTTTTCCGTATACCAAAACCCACATACGAGAACAACCATTATGATTAATGGTCCCATCGTTAATCCTTAACGTTTAGCCGCCAGCTCCTTCATGCGGGCCTGCATTGAGTCACGAACTTGTTGATTGTTCATGTTAAGAACAGCGTTGCCGTTAGCATCCGTCGTAATCTTGCTATTGTTGGACTGCTCAATATCATGGGAGATAACGCGCTGCATCCAGCGACCGGGAGCGGTAGCGATTTTTTCAAAAAGCGTAATCATATAACCTCCTCGCTGTGTCAGCGCAGCCTGCGGCATGGCTGTAAGTTCTTATGTTTATAGCTCTATTGTAGAACAATGCCTGGTCAAACACACACTGTCTGTACATACAGTACAAGATATCTCCACGGTTGGAAAATGCTTTTTAATTTTTGTGCTGATGATGTGAACTGCACCGCACTGGCTTACTCTTTTTTCTTCCTGAAATCCTCGCCAACCCTTGCTACTGTTGCCCGCTTAGGCGTTACGCACCAAAATGGTGACGGATTGTGCTCCAGGCGGAATTTTATGTAAACTTCCAGGTAGATGCAGAGGAACTATTACGTGCTATCGAAAATAGTAAAACTAGCCATTACTTTTACCTCAGAAGCCTTCGGCACGCTTATCCTGACAACTACCATTTTTGGTATGTTTTATACTGGTTTCCTTAATCAGGGCATAATGCGAATAATAGGCCCTCTCATCGCGCTGGCTGGCGGGATTGCTGCGTATGTTTTAATTATGCTCATTGCACACAAGCTCGATAAAACTTGCTAGTTCACCCGGCGGCACTGACGTTTGCCGGGCCTACGTGCTGCCCTCACCACCTTTCCCACCTGCAATCCTCACCAAATCTTGCTACTGTTAACCGACGCCAAAACCATAACTATAGATAAGACGCTATGACCTCCTCCTCTCGATCTGCCCTTAACCACCGTCTCTGGGCTCTATTTACCTTCTTCTTTATCCCTGGGCTGCTGATGGCCTCCTGGGCTACACGCACGCCAGCCATTCGCGACATCCTGTCGGTCTCCACTGCGGAGATGGGGGCGGTGCTGTTTGGTCTCTCTATCGGCTCGATGAGCGGCGTTCTCTCCTCCGCGTGGCTGGTCAAACGCTTCGGCACCCGCAACGTGATTCGCGCCTGCATGGCGCTGTCGGTCTGCGGCATGATGGCGCTGAGCCTCGCCCTGTGGTTTGCCTCGCCGCTGCTGTTTGCCATCGGGCTGGCGCTGTTCGGCAGCAGCCTGGGTGCAGCCGAAGTGGCGATTAATATTGAAGGCGCGGTGGTAGAGCAGAAGATCAACAAAACCGTGCTGCCGATGATGCACGGCTTCTATAGCCTTGGCACGCTGGTGGGCGCGGGTATCGGTATGATGCTCACCGCCTGGGGCGTAACCGCCACGCTGCACGTTCTGCTGGCCGGGCTGGTGGCTATCGTGCCTATCCTGATCGCCATTACCGCTATCCCCGACGGCACCGGACGCAACGACGCCAGCGACACGCAGAAAAAGCAGAAAGGTCGTCCCTTCTATCGCGATATCCAGCTGCTGCTGATTGGTGTGGTGGTGCTGGCGATGGCCTTTGCCGAAGGCTCTGCCAACGACTGGCTGCCGCTGCTGATGGTGGACGGTCATGGCTTTACCCCGACCTCCGGGTCGCTGATCTACACCGGCTTCACCCTCGGGATGACCCTCGGACGTTTCACCGGGGGCTGGTTTATCGATCGCTATAGCCGCGTCACGGTGGTGCGGGCCAGCGCGATTATGGGCGGGCTGGGGATCGCACTGATCATCTTCGTCGATAGCGCGTGGGTAGCTGGCGTCTCCGTGCTGCTGTGGGGGCTGGGGGCGTCCCTTGGCTTCCCGCTGACCATCTCTGCCGCCAGCGATACCGGGCCGGACGCCGCAACCCGCGTAAGCGTGGTGGCGACAACAGGATACCTGGCGTTTCTGGTGGGACCGCCGCTGCTGGGCTTCCTGGGCGAGCACTACGGCCTGCGCAGCGCCATGATGGTGGTGCTGGCCCTGATGGTGCTGGCAGTGATAGTGGCCCGGGCAGTTGCGAAACCGGGCCAGGATTGCACTAACCGTTCAGAGAGCGCCCCACCGACCGGTCCTTAAGGAAGATCACCATCAATCCCAGCCAGAGCAGGCCGTTTACCAGGTTGAAGAGGCTAAACAGCCCTTCGCCACCGCTCAGGTAAGCGTGCTTGCTCAGCTCAATGCCGACGGTAAATATCGCCATCTGCAGCATGCCCATGGCAGCGGATACCGTTCCTTTGCTGATATCGCTGGCAAACAGCGTCAGGCGCACCAGCCCGGCGTTGGCGAGGCCGATCCCGAACGCGTAGAGGCTCAGGCCAGCGGTCATCCACAGGTAAGCATGGGATTCAACCATCGTCGCCACGGCCGCCAGCAGCAGTCCGGCGACAATCGGCCAGCCGCCCATGATAATCAGCGACCGCACGCTGCGCCGCGAGGTCAGCCTGGCCAGCACCAGGTTACCCGCAATCAGCGCGCCGAAAATCGGCACCTGCAGCAGGCCATACTCATAGCTGCTCATCCCTTCACCGCTGATGATGATGATCGGCGACTGGGCAATCCACGCCAGCAGCGGCAGGCTGACAAAGCCCGTTGCCAGCGCCCCGGCGACGAAACGGCCATTTTTCAGCACCGCTTTATAGTCCCGCCCCAGCTCCTTCAGGGAGAGCTTCTCCCCCAGACGGGTAGCGGTCTCCGGCATCGCTCGCTGCAGGCCAAAGAAGGCGATGGCCGCCAGCAGGGCAAAGAGAACAAACATCCCCTCCCACGGCGCGACGTTTACCCATGCCGCCCCCACCAGCGGGCCAAGCAGGGGCGCAATCAGCGCCACGTTCGCCATCAGGGCGGTGATCTTGATACACACCGCCTCCTCAAACGACTCCTGAATGGCGGCATAGCCCACCGCGCCGATAAAGCAGAGGCTCACGCCCTGCAAGAAGCGCAGGAGGGTAAACTGCTCAATGTTCTGCGCCAGCAGCGTCGCCAGGCAGGTGACAATAAACCACACTACGCCGGTAAGCATTACCGGACGGCGGCCAATGCGGTCCGACAACGGTCCGAGCAGCCACTGTAAAAACATGCCTCCGGCCAGATAGGCGGTCATGGAGGTGGGTACCCAC
>JBCNNW010000119.1:0-10824 GCA_039594205.1 Pseudescherichia sp.
AAACATGCCTCCGGCCAGATAGGCGGTCATGGAGGTGGGTACCCACTCGATGCCGGCATGGTACTGAGCAACCACGGCCAGCATCCCCGGCTGGATCATGTCGTTGCCGATATAGGTTGAGAACTCGTAGAGCACCAGGCACAGGGGAAACATCAGTGCCTGGCGGCCTAAACGGCCTCTGGAAGATGAACGATTTTGCATGTAGCCTCTTTATCCTTAAGATCGCGCAGAGTGTAGTGAAATCGTCGCGCTGGCGGTAGTGAATTCTCTGTGGCAGCGCACGTTTAATACGCTTTAATAGCTTAAGGTTCGTTTAAGGTACGCGCTGCACAATGGACGCCTTATTTTATGGTCAACAGGAGTGACGACACCCCATGCTGGAAAATCTCAACCACACGCTTTTTTACTGGCTCAACGCTACCCCCGACTCGCCCTCCTGGCTGATCGTTCTGGCAATATATATCGCCAGAGATCTCATCACTCTGCTGCCGCTGCTGGTAGTGGCGCTGTGGCTTTGGGGCCCGCACGATCGGGTGAGCGGCCAGCGCCAGCTAGTGATCAAAACCGCAATGGCGCTGGTGGTGAGCATGTGCCTCTCCTGGTTGACAGGTCATATTTTTCCCCACGACAGGCCTTTTGCTCAGCACGCAGGCTATAATTTTTTACATCATGCGGCGAACTACTCCTACCCCAGCGATCACGGCACGGTGGCGTTCACCTTTGCGCTGGCGTTTCTGTTCTGGCATCGGCTGTGGTCTGGCTGTGCGCTGCTGGCGATTGCGCTGAGCATCGCCTGGTCGCGTGTCTACCTGGGCATCCACTGGCCGCTGGATATGCTGGGCGGATTGCTGATAGCTCTCAGCGGCTGCCTGGCAGCGCAGATGCTGTGGCAGGTTTGCGGGAGGGCCGTGCTCAGAGCCTTGCACTTCATCTACCGCCGCTGTTTTGCCCTGCCTATTCGCAAAGGTTGGGTGCGTGGATGACTTAGCCTGGCCGGGCAGGTAATATTGCACACCCTGCTCCAGGCAGGGTTTGACTAATGTGCCAGGGATATTGTGCCAGGGGATTTATGGAAACGAAACGTGACGAAAGGATCGGCCTGCTGTTACAGGCGCTGAAGCGGAGCGACAAGCTGCATTTGAAAGAAGCTGCTACCCTGCTCGGCGTGTCTGAAATGACCATTCGTCGCGATCTCAGCGCCAAAAGCACACCGGTAGTGCTGCTGGGAGGCTATCTGGTGCTGGAGCCGCGCACCGCCAGCCACTACCTGCTGAGCGATCAGAAAACGCGGCTGGTGGAGGAGAAGCGCCTTGCTGCCCGCCATGCGGCGACGCTGGTGCAGGCGCACCAGATGGTGTTCTTCGACTGCGGCACCACCACGCCGTGGATTATTGACGCCATCAGCGACGAGCTACCCTTTACCGCCGTCTGCTACGCCCTGAATACCTTTCTCGCACTGCAGGAGAAGCCGCTCTGCCGGACCATTCTCTGCGGCGGCGAGTTCCACGCCAGCAACGGCATCTTCAACCCGCTCAATTTTAAAGAGACGTTAAACAATCTCTGTCCGGATCTTGCCTTCTACTCGGCGGCGGGAGTGCACCCGGAGATGGGCGCGACCTGCTTTAACCTTGAGGAGCTACCGGTAAAGCACTGGGCGATGAGCCGGGCGCAGTACCATGTGCTGGTGGTCGATCACAGTAAGTTTGGCAAAGTGCGCCCGGCCTGCATGGGCGACCTGAGCCAGTTTGATGCTATCGCCAGCGACGTCCGCCCTGACGATAGCCTCAGCGCGCTGGCAAAGACCCAGCATATTGCCCTGCTCTACTAGGGCAGGCGGCTGGCCTACGAGAACCAGCTGCCGAACCAGCCGTGGAATTTCATCAGCACGAAATCCCACATGCGGCTCAAGAAGCCGCCCTCTTCTACCGGCTCCATGACGATCAGCGGACGCTGCTCAATAGATTTACCGTTAAGCTGGAAATCGATAGCCCCCACCACCTGGCCTTTTTTCAGCGGCGCGGTGAGCTGCGGGTCGTTTAATTTCCAGGTCGCCTTCAGGTTTTTCAGCTGCCCTTTGGGAATAGTGATCGAACCGGCCTCACCTGCACCCAGCTTCGCCTCGCTGCTGTCGCCAAACCAGACGCGGGTGGTGGCAAAGGTGGCATCAGGCTTGATTGGGGTGACGGTTTCGAAGAAGCGGAAGCCCCATGTCAGCAACTTCTCTGACTCGTTAAAGCGGATGCGGTCGGTTTTACTCCCGAGCACCACCGAGATCAGGCGCATATCACCCTGCGTGGCCGAGGCCACCAGGTTGTAGCCCGCCCCCTCGGTGGTGCCAGTCTTCATTCCGTCGACGTTAAGATTGGTGCTCCACAGCAGGCGGTTGCGGTTCGGCTGGCGGATCTTGTTGAAGGTAAACTCTTTCTCTTTATGAATAGCGTACTCTTCCGGCACGTCGTGGATCAGCGCCTTGCCGAGCAGAGCCATATCGCGGGCGGTGCTGAACTGCCCCGGCGCATCGAGACCATGGACCGTCTTAAAGGTCGTATTGGTCAGCCCCAGCCGCTGGGCGTAGTTGTTCATCAGGCCGACAAAGGCGTCCTGGCTGCCCGCTACGTAGTCGGCAATGGCGATGCTGGCATCGTTCCCCGACTGAATAATCACCCCTTTATTGAGGTCCGCCACCGAGACCTGATCGCCAGGCTTAAGGAACATCAGCGACGAGCCGCGCAGGGCCGGGTTGCCGGTTGCCCACGCGTCTTTACCCACGGTGACCATATCAGTGAGGTGAATTTTTCCCGCCTTCAACGCCTGGCCGGTGACGTAGCTGGTCATCAGCTTGGTCAAACTGGCCGGATCCAGCTTCTCATCGGCGTTACCCTCCGCCAGCACTTTGCCGCTGGCGTAATCCATCAGGATCCACGCCCGGGCATCAACCGCAGGAGCTGCCGGGGCTGCAACCTGCTCGGCAGCAAAAAGAGAGGGAGAAAAAAGAACCACTAGCGCCGAAGCCGTAGCCAGGCCGCGGAGGGAGAGAGAGAAATGCGTCATAAAGGCCACCCGAGTATCCATTCTAAAAACCGCGTTAGCTCACCGCTACGCGCTAAACGGTGAGTAGTAACGCACAAAGGCGGTGAAGAAAACCGCCTGCTGGTAAAGTTTTTTAAAGTTTACGCAATATCACATCCCCATGCTGCTGTGAGCGTGATTTTTTTGTTTGTCGTTGCCTGAATGTTAACTTTATCCCACTATGTCAGCCATGTGGTGCTGATGACAGCGCCCGGTTGCTGACGGAAAGAAGGAGTTTTTATGATCACGCTGTGGGGCAGAAACAACTCGACCAACGTAAAAAAAGTCTTATGGATGCTAGAAGAGCTGGAGCTGCCGTATACGCAAATTCTGGCTGGCCTTGAGCACGGCCTGAATCACAGCCCGGAGTATCTGGCGCTGAACCCCAACGGGCTGGTACCGCTATTCCGCGACGATGAGACTAACAGCGTGCTGTGGGAGTCGAACACCATCGTGCGCTTCCTGGCGGCGCAGTACGGCCTGGGACGACTGTGGATTGAGTCACCCGCCGCCCGTGCGCAAGCAGAGAAGTGGATGGACTGGGCCAATGGCACGCTCTCCCCGGCTCACCGGGTGCTATTGATGAACCTGGTGCGCACACCGGTGGAAAAACGCGATCCGGCAGTGATTGAGGCAGGCATTGCCGCCTGCGAGCCGCTGTTTGAGATTCTGGATAACGCCCTGGCGACCTCACCCTGGCTCTCCGGCGAGGAGTTTGGCCTCGGCGATATCGCCGTTGCGCCTTTCGTCTATAACCTGTGGCACGTGGGCGTGACGTGGACGCCACGTCCGCATATCCAGCGCTGGTATGACGCCCTCAGCGAGCGTCCTGCCTTCCGCAAAGTCGTGATGATCCCGGTGACCTGATATCCGTCGTTACTGCGCTCCGGCTGGACTTACCTTTAACAGCTCGCCGTCGGACTCGTCGGTGAGTACATAGAGATAGCCGTCGGGGCCAACCCGAACGTCGCGAATACGCTGGTTACGATCGCCGAGGATCCGCCCGTCCTCGGTCACTTTGTCCCCGTTTACGCTCATGACAATCACGTCTTTGTCCTTCAGCGCGCCGATAAACAACTTATGTTGCCACTGCGGGAAGGTCGATGCGTTATAGAACGCCATGCCGCTGACCGCCGGGGAGTTTTTCCAGTAGAAAGCAGGCTGCTCGGTGCCGGCCACGATCTCCCCCTTCGCCTCGGGGATCTTCATCCCGCTGTAGTTAATACCCCATGTCGCCAGCGGCCAGCCGTAGTTTTTACCTCTCTGCGGGATGTTGATCTCGTCACCGCCGCGCGGGCCGTGCTCGTTCAGCCACAGCGCGTCGGTCCACGGATTCATCGCCATCCCCTGCGGGTTACGGATGCCATAAGACCAGATCTCCTTGCGGGCGTTGGCGTCGTTAGCAAAGGGGTTATCATCGGGTACAGCTCCCTCATCCGTCAGGCGTACCAGCTTGCCCTGCAATTTATCAAGCTCCTGGGCGGTAGGGCGCTGATTGTTCTCCCCCAGAGCAATGTAGAGGTAGCCCTTGCCGTCAAAGACCAGCCTCCCGCCGAAGTGGTTGCCGGTAGAGAGCTTAGGCGTCTGGCGAAAGACCACCCTGAACTCTTCAATACGTTTGAGATCGTCGCTTAAGCGTCCGTAGCCCACCGCCGTTCCAGCCTTGCCATCACTACCCGCTTCGGCGTAGCTCAGCCACACCCGCCGCGACTGAGCGAAGTCCGGGGCCAGCACAACGTCAAAAAGGCCACCCTGCCCGTTAGCCCACACCTTCGGTACGCCAGAGAGCGGATCGGACAGCCCGCTTCCCGCCTGCCAGTGGTGCAGCTGGCCATCCCGCAGCGTAATAAGCATGCCTCTGTTATCGGGCAGGAAGGCCAGCGACCAGGGGTGATCGAGTTTAGTTTGCAGCACCTCGACCTTTACCGCCGCAGGCGCGGCAAAAATCGAAGCGGAGAGAAACAGCGCGGGAATTGAAATCAGGACGTTACGACGCATGGGGCACTCCTTTTAGGGTCTCTGGCATAAAGGTTAGCCAGCACGACGCCGCATGCATCGGGTTTTACAAAAGCTTTAAATTATCTGCCTGACGCGTAAGCAGATGAACAACCTCAGGAAGCAGACCGCTCTCCGCTTCCCTTTGAGGGTATTTACTCTGCCCCGTTAAGGGCGAGCGATTGTTGATTAATTCGTTGCCGCAGTTTTCATTGCCGGACGCTGCGGTATCAACCAGATAAACCCAATGATAATAAGCACCAGCGCCAGTGAGGCACTGTAGCGGCTAAGCGCCAGCCCACCCTCCGCCAGCGGTTTATCCATAAAATCGCCTACGACCGCGCCCAAAGGACGGGTCAAAACAAAGGCAGCCCAGAAGAGCGCAGTGCGTGAAAGTGAGGTAAAGCGGCTGGCGGCCCAGATAATAGCCAGTGCCCCAACAAACAGTAGAATACCGCCGCCATAGCCCAGCCCTTCGCTATCTGCGGTCCAGTCACCTAATGCAGTTCCCAGCGTCTGTGAAAACATAATGGTGACCCAGTAAAAACTTTCTGTTCGTACGTTGTTTACGGAGCTCACGGCGATAGTGCCGCAGCATACACGCCATATAAGAAGAGAGAGTATCAGTAACGTACTCAGCAGCACTGTTCCGCCGAGGTAACCAATTCCCAATGAGCGATCGGCAAAGTCCGCCAGCGTAGTACCCACGGTAGTAGTGGCAATGACGGTAAACCAAAAGATCCACTTATTAAAGCTGTCGCGTTTAATTTGCACCGTAACAGCAATAAAAAAGATAACGGCAAAAATCAACGTACCGGTAAGGTAGCCCAGATCCATTGACATGGTCACCGCATCGCCACCGGTTTCACCCAGCGTGGTTGCTGCAATCTTGGTTAACCAAAACGCCATGGTTACCGCAGGAACTTTACTCAGAGAAGAGGATTCTGTGAATTTATATGGCATAAAAATACGCTCCGCAAAAGCCCGGGATGGGCTAACGTAGCGCTCAGGTTAGTAGAATAGTCTTAAGACGGGATTAAGATACATGTCGGTTCTTAATAAATTACACCCCGTGAATGTTTACTTAGTTGAATATACCTTTAGTCGCCGGACAATGTGAAGTAGGTAGATTATTTAACCCGCGTCCCCTTTTCGTTAATGACCTTTTCACCATCCTCTTTGGTAAAAGCGCCTTTCTGACCTTCAGGCAGAATATCCAGCACCTTTTCTGAGGGGCGACAAAGACGTGTGCCAAGCGGCGTTACTACTATCGGCCGATTAATCAGAATCGGATACTGAAGCATAAAACCGATCAACTGCTCATCAGAAAATGCCTCTTCATCAAGGCCAAGCTGCTCATAAGGCTCAACGTTCTTACGCAATAAAGCACGTACCGTTATTCCCATCTCTGAAATAAGGCTAATAAGCTTATCGCGGGTCGGTGGCGTATCAAGGTAGTAAATAATAGTCGGTTCAGTACCGCTGTTACGGATCATCTCAAGCGTGTTACGTGAGGTACCGCAGGCCGGGTTGTGATAAATGGTAATATTGCTCATATCAGTATCTCATTACATAGTGACAGAGAGCCGCCACGCCAGCGCGGCCAGCGTGACGAAGAGTACGGGCAGAGTCATCATAATGCCGGTGCGGAAGTAATACCCCCAGGCGATGGTCATATTTTTCTGCGCCAGCACATGCAGCCACAGCAGGGTCGCCAGGCTGCCAATCGGGGTAATTTTCGGGCCTAAATCGCAGCCAATGACGTTAGCGTAAATCATTGCCTCTTTGACGATGCCGGTCGCTGCGCTCCCCTCAATCGACAGGGCACCAATCAGCACCGTCGGCATATTGTTCATCACCGAAGAGAGGAGCGCCGTCAGGAAGCCGGTACCAAGCGTGGCTGTCCATAAGCCCCTGTCTGCCATCTGGCTGAGCATCCCGGAAAGTGTAGCGGTGAGCCCCGCATTGCGCAGGCCATAGACCACCAGGTACATACCCAGCGAGAAAATTACGATCTGCCAGGGCGCACCGCGTAATACTTTTCCTGTGTCGGTCGCATGCCCTCTTTTCGCCACCACAAACAGCACTGCCGCGCCGGCTGCCGCTATCGCGCTGACGGGTATCCCCAGAGGCTCCAGAACAAAGAAACCGATCAGAAGAAGCACCAGCACAATCCAGCCTGTCCTGAATGTCGCCGGATCCTTTATCGCACTGGCGGGTGCCTTCAGGAGTGAAACGTCATAGGTCGCCGGAATATCTTTACTGAAAAAGAGATGCAGCATAACCAGCGTGGCCGCAATGGCAGCCAGGTCCACGGGGATCATGACAGAGGCGTACCGGGTGAAGCCCAGACCGAAGAAATCCGCCGAGACAATATTGACCAGGTTAGAGACAATCAGCGGCAGACTGGCGGTATCCGCAATAAACCCCGCAGCCATCACGAAGGCCAGCGTGGTCTCTTTGCTGAACCCTAATGCGAGCAGCATCGCAATCACAATCGGCGTCAGGATCAGCGCTGCGCCATCGTTGGCAAACAGCGCGGCGACGGTAGCACCCAGAAGAACAATCCAGCTAAACAGCAGCCGACCGCGCCCGTTACCCCAGCGGGCAACATGCAGGGCCGCCCATTCAAAGAAACCGGACTTATCCAGCAGCAGGCTGATAACGATTACCGCAATAAATGCCGCCGTCGCGTTCCAGACGATGTTCCAGACAACAGGGATATCATCAATGTGAATGACCCCGGTCACCAGCGCCAGCGCGGCCCCAATGCTTGCGCTCCAGCCGATACTGAGGCCCCTGGGCTGCCAGATGACCAACACCAGCGTCAGTAAAAAAAGACTCCCTGCCAAAAGCATTTCAGACTCCATTATATATGGTCAGGTATATGTTATTGATGGTGTCAGCAGGCGGTGCAGGTCGATTTTGCTAGCCGGTGACGCACATCCTCCCGCAGACAGTGCCAGGAGGTGGCGATCGTCTCCGCCGCCCACGCCGGCATATGGGGCGACAGTCGGTAGTGGATCCATTTGCCTTCACGCCGGTCAAGAACCAGCTCCGCCTCGCGAAGGATCGCCATATGCCGCGAGATTTTAGGCTGGGACTGCGCGGTAACCGCACAGAGATCGCAGACGCAAAGCTCGCCACACTCCCGTAGGAGCATGACAATTGCAAGGCGTGTCTCATCCGACAATATTTTGAAAAGCTGAACAGGCTGAAGCATCGATCGCGCTCTCTCGCAGAATACACATATGTTAAATCATATATGTTGGCTTGGAAATACCCCACTGCCGCCCATTCGCTGACAGGGAAGACCGCGCCTGTTTTTAAGAGAGGTATCTTTCACCAGCAAAATAAGGGGGAGTCGCCTCCCCCGGGTTTCAGACTTCCACAACCAGCGTGTGATGCTCGTTGAGGCTCTGAATACATACGTTGAGGGTTTTGAGACAGCGGTCAAGCGTCTCTACGTTCACAGCAATATAGTTCGGGCAGTCATGGTGCCCACTCATCAGACATATACCCGCAGAGGAGAGCGCCCCCTCTGCCCGGCACAGCACTTCACGTTCTCTGGCATCCGGCACGGCAGAAACATGCCGCTCCAGGCCGCGTATTTGTGTTGATAGTTCAAAAAAGCTGTCACGCAGATAGTTGCTTTCGCTGACTGACATGTAACCCTTCGCCTTTCTGAGCTGAACATACGCCGCAAGATCGATGCTGGCGTTAGCAAGTTTTCTCAACAGGCTTCGTTTCAGTCTGTCAACGGTCATACGTGATCCTCCCTTGTCGGCCTAATCGCATATTAAGCATATGCGCATTTTTTGTTCAAAATTATGCGTTGGGTCAATATTTACCTCAGCTTTAACAATTTTTACAGTGTGGCAACCTTCACAAAATTTAACCGATTGAGTTAGCAGTAGAGAGTCGCCGCAAACCCGTGTAAAATCGCCCGGTTTTTTCTTCTGTTTACTTTGTGAGCGTATGAGCATACAACAACCGCGTATTGGCTTTGTCTCCCTGGGCTGCCCGAAAAACCTGGTGGATTCCGAACGCATTCTGACCGAATTGCGCACCGAGGGTTACGATGTGGTGCCGCGTTACGACGATGCCGATATGGTGATCGTTAACACCTGCGGATTCATCGATAGCGCCGTGCAGGAGTCGCTGGAGGCGATTGGCGAAGCCCTGAATGAGAATGGTAAGGTAATTGTCACCGGCTGCCTGGGAGCAAAAGTGGATCAGATCCGCGAAGTGCACCCGAAAGTGCTGGAGATCACCGGTCCGCACAGCTACGAGCAGGTACTGGAGCACGTACACCACTACGTGCCAAAACCAAAGCACAACCCGTTCCTGAGCCTGGTGCCGGAACAGGGTGTTAAGCTGACCCCGCGCCACTACGCCTATCTTAAAATCTCCGAAGGCTGCAACCACCGCTGCACCTTCTGCATCATTCCGTCGATGCGTGGCGATCTCGACAGCCGTCCGATTGGCGACGTACTGGCCGAGGCTAAACGTCTGGTCGATGCGGGCGTTAAAGAGCTGCTGGTGATCTCGCAGGACACCTCCGCCTACGGCGTCGACGTTAAGCACCGCACCGGTTTCTACAACGGCTCGCCGGTGAAAACCAGCATGGTTAGCCTGTGCGAAGAGCTGTCAAAGCTTGGCGTCTGGGTGCGTCTGCACTACGTCTACCCCTATCCGCACGTTGACGACGTCATCCCGCTGATGGCCGAAGGCAAGATCCTGCCTTATCTGGATATCCCGCTGCAGCACGCCAGCCCGCGCATCCTCAAGCTGATGAAGCGCCCAGGCTCGGTGGATCGCCAGCTGGCCCGCATCAAGCAGTGGCGTGAAGTCTGCCCTGAGCTGACCCTGCGCTCCACCTTTATTGTCGGCTTCCCCGGTGAAACCGAGGAAGATTTCCAGATGCTGCTCGACTTCCTTGTTGAAGCGCGTCTGGATCGCGTGGGCTGCTTCAAATACAGCCCGGTAGAAGGCGCGACCGCCAACGAATTACCGGATCAGGTGCCGGAAGAGATAAAAGAAGAGCGCTGGAACCGCTTTATGCAGCTGCAGCAGCAGATCTCTGCCGAGCGTCTGCAGGAGAAAGTAGGCCGTGAGATCCTGGTGATTATCGATGAAGTCGATGAAGAGGGCGCGATTGGCCGCAGCATGGCCGATGCACCAGAGATTGACGGCGCGGTCTACCTCAACGGCGAAACCAACGTTAAGCCGGGCGACGTTGTCCGCGTGAAGGTTGAAAACGCCGACGAATACGATCTGTGGGGTACCCGGGTTTAAGACGTAACAAAACGCCCGGCATGCATTTGCCGCCGGGCGTTCGTTCTATTAATACTCGAACTGCCGGTAGTAGCGGCGAATATCGAGACTGTGGCCGGTATAGTGCTCAAAATGGGCCGCCAGTCGATCCACCAGCAGCGTTGACGCTACGCAGGGGGCCAGGATGCCGCGAAACGCATCATCAATCCCATTAAGGGCATAGTCCCGCGGATCAATCACCACCAAATGGTCTGTGATCTTCGCTGCAAAACTCTCAACCCGCTCATCCAGCGCCCGACATTTCCCCTCTCCTTTTACCAGAAACAGCGGAACCTCTTTTTCCAGCAGCTCCAGCGTACCGTGGAAAAACTCGGCCGAGGTGACGGACTTAGTGCGCTTCCACTGCATCTCCTCGAGAATACACATTGAGAAGAGATAGACCTCGCCCCACATCTCCGCGCCGCCAATCCACATCATATAGTC